>JARLHE010000026.1 GCA_031292385.1 Oligoflexia bacterium | reverse complement strand
CGCGTGTGAGTTGCGGACGGGTGATGGCGCTTTAGATGAAATGGGTAGTGAGGGTTTTCATCGGACGTCCAGTGACAATCCGCTCTCACGTAAGGGGTGAGCTCCTTCATGAGATTGTCCCAAGCCGCGGGCCGCTCGTCAGCCCGAGGTCCATACTTTCGCCGTGAGATTTCAGCCAAATGCCCTTTAGCGGGCATGGAAGAGACCCGGAACTTCAATATCTTGCGTGTTTTCGGATCTACCGCAAGAGTGACGCTTAAGGGTTTACACTTCGTGTGCTCGCTCGTTTCAAGATCATCAAACTGGACCTGAGCAAGCGGTCGGGATCTGTAGTGCGCATCTAAGAAGGCGTCCTGCTCTTTTCGCTTCTCTTCAGCCAGGAACCTGATTTTTCTGACCACGGTCTTTCGGTTCACTCGTAAAACGAGCGCGAGCCTGCGTTGGGATATTCCCGAATTATAGAGCTGATCGAGCTTAAAGTTGATGCGCCTTTTTTTCTGATACCGATCGGATCGAAAAGTCGCGAGCGAGAAGTAAGTCTTACAGTTTCGGCACAAATAGCGGCTGATACGCCTGGAATCTGAACGTCTTAAGTAGGTGCCGTTTCGGACGATGTGTCCGGGATTAAGACCGGGGAATGAGTGAGAGCTACAATCAGAGCGTGGGCAGTTGATTTTCATGCCCCGGACAGTGAAAGGATCAGGCCAGAATCACTGGAATATTCACAACCCGCCACCTTGCCGGATCAGCAGTTAAAGGGGGCAGTTAGAAAGTCTAAAGATTTCCAAAGTGTGTCGCCCGGGCCCCATCTGGTAACGGAAACTTCTATAGATTTCATGCGCTTTGGCCGATGAGTAATCTACAGGAGCGCTTGTCAACCGATGGATCACAATGCCGATTTGATCACCCTGAACCGGGGCGCCGCGATTTTCAAGGCCGGTGAAGCCGCGACACAGGTTTATATTCTCCGATCCGGCCTTGTTTCGCTGTGTATCACCCGCGGCGACAAGATGATCGAGCTGATGAAGGTTTCTCCCGGTCAAATGCTGGGCGCCGAGGTTTTGCATGATCACAGTGCCATGACCTGGGATTACGATGCGATTGCTTCCAATGATGTCGAACTGGTTCCCATCGATGTGAAGGCGGCTCGCAGTTGGATCGAATGCAGTCCGCCGCTGTTGAAGTTGTTCATTTCCGCTTTGGTCGCGAAAAATTTCGAGGTCGCGCGCGAAACGCTGAGCCTGCATGTCCGGCAAAAGGACCCGATGCCTTGCTCCCCGAGCCGGGTCACCCGGCTTTTCGCCGTTCTGTACCACGCTGCCGCCTACACCGGCGCCGAAAAAAACGGGGCCAAGGTCGTTGTCTGGAGCGCGTTCAGGAAGTACTGCCAGCGTTCGTTTCTCGAGTCGCCCGTGCGTCTGGAGCAGGCGGTTTTTATCCTCGCGCGCCTGGGAATCGCCCGGCTTGAAATGATTCCTTGCGAAACCGATCCTGACGGGCCGGAGGAGCTCGGATTCGTGCATTTTCTGGATTTGGAGAAGGTCCGCAGATTTTACGAGCTCAATCAGAAGATTTGCTCGGGCAAGGGCAGCGAAACGATCAACGAAGCGGCGGACCCGCTTTACGTCGCGATCGCCGCTGAGATCGAAAAATGGAACGTGGCGGGAAAAGTCGAAATGCCTTCGCACGCGTCGGCGGACAAAAGCCGGAAGGCCGGTTAAGGACAGCGATACATGAGCGAGCCGAAAAAAATCGAAACCCGAACTTTGCAGACCGGCGACGTCCTTCTCAAGCCGGGAGATCGCGTGACGAGCGTTTACGTTGTGCAGTCGGGTCGTCTCGGGGTCTTTCAAAACCGAGGGGAACAATTGGTCGAGATCACGCAGCTCACCGCTCCCGAGTGTTTGGGGGAGGAAGTGGCATTCGGCCCGCAGGTCTGGTCGCTCCAGGTGACCGCCATCCGGCCGACTGTCGTGGTGGAAATTCCGGCATCCATGATTCCGGAGCAGATCAAGGCGACTCCGCCCCACACCCGCGACCTCATCAAGTCCCTGAACGAGCGCTCAAAAGCCTTGTTTTCGGAGCTTCGCGTCTTCCGCGGCGATCAGGGCGCGACCGCATGCCCGGCCGATGAGACGGCGAAAGTTTTCGCCATCATTTTTCATACACTTCGCTCCGTCGGTCAGCTCGAGAAAAACGGCGAAAACGAGTCAGCAACGGCGCCTTGGCGCGAGCTTTTGCGCTTCGCGCGGGATATTTTTCAGGAAAGCGAGGCCCGCCTGGAGTCCGCGGTGCAGATCTTGATCCGGCTCGGCTACGCCACGTTCTCCAAGGACGCTGCCGGCGCCGAGAAGATTTTCGTTCGATCGATGCGCACGCTCGAGGATTTCGTCGATTATTACGGCGGCTATCATTTCAAGGGCGGTTACTCGAACCTTCTCAAGACCAACGCCAAGATGACCCGGATCACCGAGGAAGCGGTGAAGCTGGCGAATAACTCCGAGTTAGGCGCGAAGGTCGATCGAGCCGGAGTGGTATACCTTCCGTACAAGGCCGCGATCGACGCGATGAAGTCCGCGATTCCGGGTTTCGAGGCCGACCAGCTTTTCCGGCTCGAGCAAAAGGGCCTTTTCGTGAAGCGCGTCGCGACGAACGACGGAGGCGTGCTCTCCTTTTTGAAAATGGATTTCGAGCAGATGCTGAGAAACTGGACCCTCTTGCGGGAAGTCGAGATATGGAACGAGGCGGGCTATGTCCAGCCGGCGCAAGATCTCAGCGTTGTCCTCGACCCTAAAATGGAGCGAGAGCGCTTCAAGCAGCTTCTCGCGCATTGGAAGCCCATCGCGAGCGCGGCCGGCGGCCCGCCGAAGATCCGGACCGGTCCCAAAAAAATGGGCGAGATCTGGTGTGGCGTCTGCATGAGCGTTTGCAAGCCGAAGCAAAAAAACTGCGAAGTCTGCGGCGCGGAAATCAAATCCGAAGCCGCGTAGCTATTGGCGCGAATTGCATTGGCTGGGCTTGCCGACGTTCGCGTGGTTGACCTGATCCATGTCCATCAGATCTTGCGGTTGCCAGTCGGAATAAAACGGCTCGCGGTTTTTATAAGCGAAACGCGGCTGGTAGGTCGCTTTGAAGTTTCCGCCATTCGTGTAGCCGATCTCGTTGATCCAGACATTCGCGTCAACCGCCTCGCCGAAGAGCGAGGGGTCGATCACCATGAGGCGGGGCTCCCGGTAGCCGGGCTCGTTCTGGACCAGGACGGCCACCGTGACGTGATAAATCCATTGGACGTAGCAGGAAGGGTCAAAGCGATCCCGGACTTTGAATTGCGTGGTTTCGGGATCGGCTTCGATGAAAAGCTTGAGCGCGATGATTCCGTTTTGTTCGAGGATTTGCGCGATTTTTTCCGCTCGCGCATAACAGCCATCGAATACGAATTGATAAGGGATATCCTGCTGGGTGGCAAGTTCGGCGTACCAGCTTTGCGCATCCTCGATCGAGATCGGAGTCGCGATAAGATCAGCTCGGGTGAAGTGAGGAGGTAGAACCGGCGGATCGCCGGGACCGCCAAAAGCCAAGGACGAAACCATGGCATGGATGAGAGATAACCCCGCAAGCAGTCGGACAAAGCAGTGCATTGCGTAGTCGTTACCCGATCCGGGTAAATTGAAAAGTCAATTTTTGATCAGTTTTTCAATTTGAGGGGCAAGCTTTTCCGCCTCCGGGCCCACGATTAAATGGATCGTCGCCCCGTCAATCGGCATGATTGCCTGAACGCCGCTTTTTAAAAGCCCCTCTGTATTGACCAGGCTTGTATCCCGCAGAACGGCCCGAATTCGGGTAATCGCGCATGCCGATGCTTGAATGAGGTTTTGGGCCCCTCCCAAATAAGCGATCCAGGTGTTGGGATTAGCCTCTGGCGCGTGGGCGGTCTTCGCTGAAGCCGCTGGAGCCGGGCCGGCTTGCGCCGGGGCCGTCGCCGGGTAGTCCGGAAAATCGAGCCCTGGAGCGTTTCGACGAAGCGCCTCTTCCATCTCGGATTTCAAATTCTCCGAACGCGGCCCGAAAATAGCTTGAACGTTCGAGCCCACGTTCACTACTCCGCTTGCGCCGAGCTCTTTGAGTCTCGAAGAGTTCAGCAGATTGGTGTCGTTCAATTCGATGCGCAGCCGGGTAATGCAGGCGTCGAGCGATTTGATGTTCTTTCTGCCGCCAAAGGCGCGGACCAGGGCAATGGCCATTTCCGGTTGCGTGGCGGCGCCTGCGACGGCGGACGCTTCTTGCGCTGGAGCCGCTTCCCGGCCCGGCGTTTTGAAATCAAAACGGAGGATCATCGTGCGGAAAAGTCCGTAATAGATCAAGCCCACGACCGGTCCGAAGACCAAAACCAGCCACGGCTTCGTGTCGATCGAGAAGTACAGGGCGTAGTCGATGAATCCTTGCGAAAAAGTGAAGCCGAGCTTCGCGCCGAGCCACCCGAAAAGCGCCTGGCATCCGCCCGCGATCAGGGCATGGACCAGATACAGGAACGGGGCCACGAACAGGAACGAGAACTCGAGCGGCTCGGTGATGCCGGTCAAAAAAGAAGTCAGCGCGGCCGACATCATGATTGAGCCGATTTTGTTTTTTTGCTCGGGCTTCGCGCAGTGCCAAATGGCAAGCGCCGCGCCCGGCAATCCGAACATCTTGAACAAGTAAGCGCCGCCCAAGATGCCGGCGGTCGGATCACCGGAGAAAAATCGGGTGATATCGCCGTGGACCACCTTTCCGGCGGCGTCGGTGTACGCGCCGATCTCGAAAAAGAAGGGCACATTCCAGATATGGTGAAGGCCGAACGGAATCAGGAGCCGCTCGACAACGCCGTAAAGAGCGGCCGCAAGGGTGGGGTTTTTGTACGCGGCCGCCATCGAAAGATGATTGATGGCCGTTTGAACCGGCGGCCAGATCACGCTGAGGACAATGCCGACTCCGATCGCCGCGAACGCGGTGATGATCGGGACCGAGCGCTTGCCCGCGAAAAAGCCGAGGTACGTCGGCAGTTCGATACGGTAGTACTTCTTGAAGATCGTCGCCGACAGCGCGCCGATCAGGATGCCGCCGAAGACGCCCGTATCGATCGACTTCATTCCCAGGATGTCCGTCGTTTCATGGCCCATGAGCTGAGCCATGACGCCGAGAGTGGCTACGAGCACCACGAATCCGACGGTGCCGGCCAGCGCGGCCACTCCGTCGTTTTCGGTCAGCCCCACTGCGACCGACAGAGCAAAGATCAGCGGGAGGTTGGTGAAGATCGCGCCTCCCGATTGCGCGATGATGGTCGAGACGCTGGCCGGCATCCAGCCGAAGTGCGCGCTGCCCACGCCCAAGAGGATTCCCGCCACGGGAAGCACGGAAACCGGGAGCATCAGCGATTTGCCGATTTTCTGGAGCGAGGTAAAGGCCGCGTTGAGCTTAGTCATTAAACGTTTCTCCTCGATCGGCGTCGGCGAGCGGAATCCATGAGCGAATTTCCTGAGCGGATTCCGCCTCGAGCGCCCGTTTCGCCAGGCTTTCGCAATCGCTGAGCTTCAGTTGCCGGATCTGCGCTTTGATCGCCGGGATCGCGGGCACGCTCACGCTGAGCTCGTCCACGCCCAGGCCGAGCAGGACCGGGACCGCTTGTTGATCGGAGGCGATTCCGCCGCAAACGCCGACCCATTTGCCGTGCTTGTGGGCAGCGCGAACCGACAGGTCAATGAGCTTGAGGATGCTGGGGTCCAATCCGTCCACCTGCGCGGCGAGCTTCGGATGGCCGCGATCGATTGCCAGTGTATATTGGGTGAGGTCGTTGCTGCCGATGGAAAAGAAATCCGCTTCGCGCGCGAAGCTGTCGGCCAGCAGCGCCGCCGACGGGACTTCCACCATGATACCGGTCTGGATCGCCGGGACGCCGAGCTTGGCGCGCTCTTCCTCGAGAATCGCCTTGGCTTTGCGGAGCTCGTCCAAAGTCGAGATCATGGGGAACATGATTCGAATCTCCGCGTCCGTGGTGTTGGCGGTCCGGAGAATCGCGCGCAGTTGTTCGCGGAAGACATCCGGGCTGTTCAACGAAACGCGAATTCCCCGCTCGCCCAAAAACGGATTTTCCTCGTGCGGGATGGGCAGGTAGCGAAGCGGCTTATCTCCGCCCACGTCAAGGGTTCTGATGATGAGCGGCGCCTTTTTGCCGAGGTGTTGCCCGAACAAGCGGGAGATATGGGAATACGCCGCGAGTTGCTCGGCCTCCGTGGGGGCGCTTTCGCGGTTCATGAACAAAAACTCGGTGCGAAGCAGGCCGACGCCCTCGGCGCCCAGATCCAGCGCGCCTTGAGCTTCTTTTTCGGCCTTGATATTGGCCACGATCTCGATCCGTTTTCCATCCAAGGTCGTTGCCGGCGCGTGCGCGCTTTTCAGCTCCTCCTTTTTGCGGACCTCGCGCGCGCCGCGGGTCGATTCCAGTGCTTTGAGGTGCTTTTCCGAAGGGTGAAGCCGCAAAAAACCGTGGTTCGCGTCGAGCAGGACCGGCGTGCCGTTCGGGATCTCCAGGACCCGGGGGTCCACTCCCGCGAGCGCCGGGAGATCGAGCGAGCGCGCCAGAATCGCGACGTGCGAGGTGGCTCCGCCGGTCGTCGTGATCAAGCCCAGCACGCGATCGCGATCGAGCGTGGCGACATCCGAAGGGGTGAGGTCTTCGGCTACGAGAATACTGTTCGGAGGGTAGTGGACTTCCGCGCCGTCTGTGGCTTGCATCAAATGCAGCACGCGGTTGCCGACGTCGCGGACGTCGCCCGCGCGCGCGGCAAGCAGCTGGTTATTTAAGGAAGCGAGCTTCGCCGCGGTCTCCGTGAAGGCTTTTTTCCACGCGAAAGGAGCGCTTTTGTTTTGCGCGATTTCCTTATGGGCGATTTCCAGCAGGGTGGGGTCTTCCAATAACTCCTGGTGAGCGGAAAAAATCAGTGCTTTTTTCGGATCGGACGTTTTTTCGAGCTTGCTGATCAGATTTTCGAGCTGAATTCTCGCTTCTCGGAGGGCGGTGGCAAGACGAGCCTCCTCTTGGTGAGGCGCGGTGCCGGCCTCGGTCACCTGAATTTCGCTTGATTTGAGCTGTAAAACATTGCCGATCGTAACTCCCGGCGATGCAATCACGCCCGTGAAGCGCTCCGGAAGCGGCCCTGCCTCCCTGATGGCTTGAATCGGTGGGGGGGCGGCTTGCGGCGCCTCTGCCTTGGGCGCCGGTTGCGGCAGGGTCCCTTCGCCAAACCCGCCGCGAATGGCGGCAACGATGGCATCGACCGCAGCGCGGGCATCCGGTCCGATTCCTTGGATTTGGACGCTATCGCCTTGGATCACTTCCAGGCCGATCACCGAGACCAGGCTGCGCAGATTGGCGGTTCGATATCCTTTGATGACGAGAAGATCCGACTCGAATTGTTTAGCCAGGTTGCTCAGTACCGCGGAGGGGCGCGCGTGCAGCCCGGCGGGGTTCTCGACGCGAATGAGGTCCGACTTCGCGGTCGTGGCCATCGCCGTGGGCTTGATTTCCGCGGATTCGCTCGGTTTACAGATGCTGAAGCTCAGAAGCGGTTCACCGGCCTGAATCAGGGTTCCGTTTTGTTTCGCGACCGAAAGGCCTTCGATTTTATCCGGATTCGCGACGACAATCTCGGTGAGCAGGCTTTTCGCCTTTCGTCCGATCAGATCGGCATCGAAGCGGATCAGCGGGTCTCCCGTGCGAACATCGCGGCCGAGTGGGGCCAGGGCTTTGAAGCCTTCGCCCCGCAGTTTGACGGTATCGAGCCCGATGTGAATCAAAATTTCGACCCCTTCCGCCGTCGTGATGGCGACCGCGTGGTGCGCGGGATGGAGTTGCGAGATTTTACCGTCACAGGGCGCGAGCAGCTCTTGGCTGGTGGGATCGATCGAAACGCCGATTCCGACGAGTTTTTGAGCGAAAACTGGGTCCGGTACGGATTCCAGCGGAATAATCACTCCCGAGAGAGGGGATGCCAAGGTATTTCGGGCCGTCTTTGGCGAAAAATTCATCGTTGAATTTGATTACCTTTCTAAGCGGATAGCGTCGAGAAGAAATCTTTTCGAAATCTTGGCAGGATTCTAACTGGTTTAACATAGAGCGTTAATGGCAAGGCGAGTAAATTTAACTCTGTCGCACTCAGTTTATAAAATCACACGGCAAATATCTAAGGTTTGCTAAGTTTTAAAAACTGGATATTTTTGCCGAAAAAATCGGCATTTTTTGTAATTTATAGTCGGCGTTAGGGATCAAGACGCTGTAAGTTCGGTCGACAAATCCGCTCTGATTTCCAGATAAAATTTATATGACGCAAGAAAATTTGGCCGGACGGCTTGTAAGAAATATTCGCCCATGAGTGAATGCTGGTTAGAGTTTTTACCGTGTTTTTTAATGGGTTTCACATGGAGGGATCGGATGAAACCAAGTCTACATGTAAGTTCAATCGTTACTGTTTCTGCAATGTCGGCATTTACTTTACTTTCTCCCGCACTTGCGTCGGCGGCTCAAATGGCTGCTGTTCTCAGGCTTCAGGAAAAGGTTCCGGTTGAAACATTGGCTCAGAATGTACGGAACGCGCGGGCAATGGGGATTTCGACCCATTATGAACCGGAAGAGATCAAGAAGATTTCCGGTCCATCGCAATCCGATTATGATGCTTTGATCGCGAAGCTTAAAGGCGAAGGTTTTAAGGTCACTCAAGAGTCGCCTACTCATCTTTGGTTGAGCGTTCAGGCGGATTCGAGCAACTTCGAGCGCGTGTTCAGCACTCGTATCGTTTCTCCTCGTCCTGGCATTCATCATAACCTTGATGTCGCCTCGGTTCCTTCCCATCTCTCGCTTGTCGCTTCGGTGATCGGCTTGGATAATACGCATAAGCGCCATCCTCTGTACCATCAGATGTCGGGCGCGATGGACGCTCCGGGCGGCGTTCCTCAGGCGACGATCAAGAGTGCTTATGGCTTTAACGCGATTTACGCCTCGGGCGTGACGGGTAAAGGCCAGGATATCGCGATCGCGACTTACGACGGCTTCAATATCGACGACGTGAAGTATTTCTACACCCAGGCCAACCTATCGCCAGGCATTGACGAAGTCGATTTCAATGGAAAGGCGGATTATGTCGAAGGGTCCGCGATGGAAACCCAACTGGACGCCGAGTTCAGCGGAATGATCGCGCCCGGCGCGAACGTTCACGTTTTCCCGTCGGCTGCGAACAGCGACGCGGGCGAACTTCAGATGTTCACCGCGATCCTGGACGACAACCGCGCGAAAGTCGTGAACTACAGCTGGGGTGCTTGCGAAACCAATCTGACTCCGGCTCATGCGGCTGAAATGGACAAGGTTTTCGCTCGTGCGGTCGCGCAGGGCGTGAACATCGTGGTCGCCTCTGGCGACAGCGGTTCGGACAGCTGCGGTGACGGAACGAACGCGGCTGACTGGCCTGCTGCGCATCCGGATGTCGTCGCGGTCGGTGGTACGACCTTCACCGCCAACGGCGACGGATATGGATCTGAAGCGGCTTGGAGCGGCAGCGGCGGCGGTATCAGCGCTCTTTGGGCTTCTCCGGCTTACCAGGCTAAGCTTACGGCTCCTTACAACACGAAGCGTTCTTATCCGGATGTGGCATTCAACGCTGATCCGAGCAGTGGCCAAGCGGTCTATGCTCACAACCAAGGAACCGCGGGTTGGATCGTCATCGGCGGAACCAGCATGGCGGCTCCGCAGTGGTCTGGCTTCTTGGCTCTCGTGGGCGAATCCCGCGCGAGCGTGAAGAACCTGGCCCCGCTTGGGTTCTTGAATCCGCATATCTATGCTTTGACGGATGCACAGCGTGCCGCTGTTTTCCATGACGTGACTTCGGGAAGCAATGGTTTGTACTCCGCGGGTCCTGGCTTCGACGCGGTGACGGGTTTGGGCAGCATGCAGGCTGACCAGCTCTTGGCAATCCTGTCCTCCAACTAAGCTCTCGTTGCTGTCAGCGAATATTTGACAAAGCCCGGTCACCGATGGTGTCCGGGCTTTGTTATATTGAAGCATCCGTGTTAGCGTGGCCGTATTCAAAATATGGGACGACTACTTCGCGCATGCTTAGCGGCATATCTTTGCGTTTTTCTTCGGGTGCCCTTTGCCATTGCTCAGGAGGCTGATCCCACAAGCCAGCCGTCAAGTCGCGAGGTTCCGGTTTCCAGCGAGGCCAAGGAAGCTCAAGACGTCATGAATCGCGTCAACAGCCTGACCAATCAACTGACCGGGCTGGGAACCCAGCTGAAAAGCGGTTTGCCTCCTGATCAGCTGCATGAAACGGTGCAGAAGATCAATCAGGCACTGACGAATGCATCGAAGATGCTTTCGCCGCGATCCGGAATTAACGAAACCGAACAAAGAGTCGCCGCCAAGCTTGCTGACGCCATGGAGCAGTTGAAGGATGCGTCCGCTCGGATTGAGCAGGGCCAGGGCTCCATCGGGATGATGTTGAAAGATCCTGAACTCGGCCAAGAGCTCAAAGAGGTCGCCACGAAGTTTCAAAAACTCATGAGTCATAAACATGAGCTTCGATTTGTCATCGATATCGGCGCGGAAGAAGTGGTTGGTTATTCGGAAGGGACGAGCCGCGCTTATTTCAATTTAGGCATTTGGCCGACCGAGGATTACTACTATTTATTCGGTTTTGCCGATGACCCTCGAGGCAAGGTGACGATTGTGCACACGACGGTGATCGGGCCGAGCGGAAACGCGACCTCAACCGATACCTATAAAGTGGATGAGACCGGCTTCGTTTTCACGGGAATGGTCGGTAAGCAGTTTTTTCGGAAGCGACTTGATCTCTCGGCGGGGTTTCTGTACGGCGACTTGGATATGAGTGCCGCCGGCAATCTCGGGCCGCGCGATTTGGAAGATCGTCTCAAGCTTCGGGTGGATTTTTATTCTCATTCGATCGGGGAGCCGTTGAATGAGCGGATCACCCTCATCCTTCGTCCGTGGCCCGTGGTCTACGGTGTCGGCGGGGTAGATGGCGTGCGCAGGGTGGGAGGTACGGTGCCCTGGCTTTACGGGGTCGGCATCACCTTTGACGATGCCGATATTCGATATCTATTCAACACCTACTTAGCTAACGCGTTTTAAGCGGGAGAGACGGTTGTCCCTCCCGCTTTGGATGCTGCACGCTTTATTCGTCTTAGCGTCCGTAGATGGTGCCCGGAGTAGGAGCCGTAGTCGGAGTACTCGAAGGAGTCGCCGATGGGCTCGTCGACGGGCTTGGGCTTGGCGACGGGAGAGAAGTCAACGGGGTCCCGTCCGGCGCGATCACGTACCATAATCCGCCGAACTGATTCAGCCCTTCGCCGTTGCTCTGTCCAGGCGATGCATCGCCCGTGTAATAGTACAGCGGCAGGGAGTTATAGGTCACCTGGGTGCTGCCGTCGGCCAGGGTGATCGTACCGAGTAACGAAGCCTGAACGTTCGCGCCTGCGTTGGGCGTCTGGCCGGCTGCCACCGTGACGGGCGGCCAGACCTGCGAGCAGTTGCCGGTGCAATTGCTGTTTCCATTGGTATCGAGCGAAAACACATACAGGCTTTTGCCCAAGCCGTCGGTCAAAAAGGTTCCCGCGACATTGGATCGAATGGTGACCGCCGCAGGGATTGGCGAAGCGCTTGGTAAAACGCTTGGCAATACGGTCGGCAGGCTGGTCGGAAGCGTGGTGATCGAGGGAGTGGGGGCCGGCAGAAATCCCTGGTACTGATATTGGTTCAAGCCGCCGCTTTTGGTCTGTCCCAAGCTGATCGTATCGGCGCTCGCCAGCATCGGGGATATGCCGGCGAGGGCCGCAGCGAAAAGCGGGATAGATATGCAGGATCGAGTGATAGTTTTCATTTTCGATAAGCTCCTTGTTTGGGGTTGTCCTGCCATTGTCGTTTGCGAGTGACGTACCAAAGGGCACAAGCCTTCGGCTTAAACGGCCCCGAGCCGGATCACCGCGTAGAGCGTCAGCATCCCCATGAAGAGGAAAGAGAGAGGGAGCAGCCGCGAAGGCGCACGAACGACGTCCGGCAGAAGTTCGATTGTCGCGATGTAGAAAAGCGAGCCTCCGACCGCCGCGAGCGCGATTCCGAGCGTGAGGCGGGAAATGTCCAGAAAGGAAGCCAGCAGCGCCCCGATAAAAGGGGCGACGGCATCGAGCGCGAGCCAGCGAACCGCGCGAACGGCTCTGTTTTTCCTCTGGGAACGGGCTCTCATGATGATGCTGACGGTATTGATTCCATCCGAGAAATCGTGAGTGATGACGGCCAATGCCACCGCGATGCCGATCGCCCGACCGGCTTTGAAGCCGATGCCGATGGTAATCCCATCCAAGACGCTGTGGAGCACCAAGGAGGCCGCGCCTAGGTCGCCTGAATCGGCTTTTACAATGCGTTTTTGCAATCGGCTGAGCAGAAAATAAAAGGCGAAGCCGGCGGCAGCCGCCGGGGCGGCCCAGATTTCGAAATGCTCCTGGCGCGTGAGCTCGAAGGCTTCAGGAAAAAGGTCAAATAGGACAACTCCTAGAATCGCGCCCGCGCTGAAGCTTAAAATCAGGCGTAACGGAAGTTTCGAGCGCAGGACGAAGATGCCTCCGGCAAAAGTGGACAGAGTCGAGAGAAACGCTAAGAGAAGCGGAAGCGCTCGTTGAGAGGTGAGGTCCATGCCGTTTACGGCTTCCGCTTGGCGGCGATATGCGCGAGTCCCGCCGCGTTGAGCTCGATATCGAGCTTCAGGAGCTCGGCGGTGTCCCCGGTCAGGGTCATTCCGTGTAGAGCGAGATCCGCACCCATGCGGCTTCGCAACTGAGTCTCAAAAAAACGCGGCCATTGCTCGGGCGGAATCGTTGCCGACTGCGCGAGCAAATCGTCGCTGAAATCGATCATTGAATTGAGTTGTTTCGCGGCGCCGGCCATGTCGCTCACCGCGCCGTAGTGGGTGGGATACGCCGTTTTCGCTCCCGAAGTCAGAATGGCTTGAATCGCTTTTTTTGCCTCTTTTGCGTCAAAATCCGTCGGGCTGGTGGAGGGGAAAATATAAAGCCCGTTTTTCTGGAGATCCGGATAGGCCAGTCCGAAACTGTCGCCGGTGAAGATCGCGCGCTCGTCTTCCAGTACGGTGCACATATGGTGATTGGCGTGCCCGCGCGTGAAAATAAAACGAAGGTGGTCTTTGCCGAACGCAAGCCGTTCGCCATCCTCCACGATGCGCGTTCTCGCGGCGGCGATAGGCTCAATCGTGCCGTAAAGCTTTTCGAACGCGGCCTCCCCATACACTCTTCTGGCGCTGGCCACCAAGCGACTGGGATCGATCATGTGCGGAATCGCGCGCGGGTGACCGAGAAGAATGGCGTTGGGGCAAGCTCTCATGAGGGCGGACGAGCCGCCTGCATGGTCCAGGTGAACATGGGTAATGATGAGATATTTGACCTGCTCCGGCCTCATGCCCTCCTTTTTCAAGGCTTCCAAAAGGAGCGGCACGGAGTGCGCCGTATTATTGTCGACGAAAAGCGCTTGCTCTTGATCATGCACCAAATAGGAAGCGGCGAAGCGCGGTCGAAGGTAGTCACAGTCGATCGTTACGATTTTCATGGTGAGGCCGTCCCTTGACCTTGGGAGCGCGCATGGTATTGGCCACGCAGCTCTTCGATTGCCGCCTTGAACGAGTAGCGGGGCTTCCAACCCAAGTCTTCTTGGATTCGATGCATGGACATCCGGCTGCGTGTCGTGACCATTTGGACGGCCGTATGGGTGAGAAGCGGGCGGTTCTTGGAGCGCAGGGTTTTGGCGCCCAGCTCGCAGGCGCTCGCAATGGCATGGGCCATGGGAAGCGGGATCGAGCGGCGGATGGGCGGTTTGCCGGCGATCCAAGCGAGCGAGTTGAAGTATTCCCGGAAGCTGATCGGGTCGTCGTCGGCGATGATGTAGCCCCGGCCGATCGCGCGTTCGTCGCGTGCGACCAGCCACATCGCGTCGACCAGATTCTCGATGTAGCAGGGATGACAGGTGCCGCTGCCGCCGCCGAGAAGAAACATTTTGCCTTTCTCGATCATGCGCATGGGTTCTTCAAACCAGGTTCCATCGAGTCCGTAAACAACCGCCGGCCTCAAGACGGTGACGGGAAGGCCGGTCGTCTTGTGAAAATCAAAAACAAGCTGCTCGGCTTGGGCTTTCGTCCGGGAGTAGGGGTCGCGGCTTTTGCCGTAAGACGAGGCGTCGTCGAAGTAGCCGGGCGACGGTGTTCCGAAGGCCGCGATGGAACTCAAATGAATGAAGCGCGAGACTTGGTTTTTGAGCGCGGCCTGGAGCAGCCAATCGGTGCCCCGGACATTGATGGCTTGAAAATCGTCTTCCGTGCCCCAATCCGAAACGTTGCCGGCGCAATGATAGACGTGGGCGACTCCGTGCACGGCTTGTTTCAGGCTTTCCCGGTCCCGCAGGTCGCCGGGCGCGATCTCGATTTGACTGTTTTCGCGCAAATCGGGCGGAAGCTTTTTTTCGCTGCCCTTGCGGCAAAGGAGTTTGACGCTTCGGCCTTCGCGCAGGAGCCGGCGCGCGAGGTGTCGGCCGATAAAACCGCTGGCGCCGGTGACAAGATCAGTTGAACCGTTTGAGTGCTGTTCGCTCATAGGCTGATGTTCGGGTTGGCGCGAAACCACTGAACGCATCGTTCGATGGCAGGGCGCGCGGGCCCGGCTTTAAAGCCCAGCTCTTGCTCCGCCTTTTTGCCGTCGAAATAAAGGTATTTTCCAATCAAGCCGTTCATCCCCTTGGTCAGCGGCGGATGCTCGCGAGTGATGTGGTCGGCCATCGCCTCGCAGATATGGGCCGCGATCGTGAGAATCGGGGAGGGAACGCGGAAGCGGGGCCTGCCGACCCCCGCGCATTCGGTGATCAAAGTCATGAATTCGCGATTGGAGAGATTGTCGCCCGCGAGCACGTAGCGTTCGCCGACGCGGCCACGCTCGAGAGCAAGCCAAAGCCCACGCACGACGTCGTGTACGTCGATGAAGCAGGCGCCGCCCGCGACGTAAACCGGCCACATTCCGCGCGCGATGTCCCGAATGGGTTTGCCGATCGGCGTAGGGCCGTAATCCATCTCGCCGATCGCGGAGGTTGGATTGACGATGACGACCGGGAGCCCTTCCTCTTTGGCGCGTCTTTGCATCTCGCGCTCACCCGCGCTTTTCGTTTCGCCGTAAAGAAACCGTAGTTTTTTGAGGTTGTACTCGGCTTCTTCCGTCCGGGGAGTCGGGCCGTCCGATGCGCCGAGCGTGATGCAGCTGCTGGCATGGACGATTTTCTTGATTCCGTGTTTAACGCACTCATCCGCGACTTTCTGGACCGCGACAAAGTTCACTTCGTGAAAAACTTTTGGGTTCGTGGCCCAGTAACGGTTGAAGCCAGCCAGGTGGAAGAGCTCGTCGCATTGACTGACGAAACGATCCAGGCTTTCGTCGTCTAAAAGATCGCCTTCGATCCGCTCGTAGCGGCCTTCGAGATCTTCAATGGGTTTCAGCGAGGAGCCCTTTTGAACGAAAGCGATGGGGCGGTGCCCCCGAGCGATCGCGGACCTGAGAAGGTGACTGCCGATGAAACCGTTCGCGCCGGTGATCCCTATGCGTTGCCCTGGACTTTGCATCGACAAAACCTATAACGAAAACTGCCGCTTAACAACGGGTCTTCATTCCGCTAATTTGGTTGGAATGACTCACTTTTCCACGCGAAGGCTGGGGTTCATCACGAGACGGGCATGGGTAGGGGTCGGACTTTTGCTCCTGCCCACTCGCGTGATGGAATATGCCGCTCATTGCTTGCCCGCCACGGGTAGATAAGGTAGGCCGGAGAGAGTGAAAGCAAAAATCTTGTTTGTTTTGGGTCTGCTTTTGACCGCGACCTACTGGTACTCGGTCAAGCCTGTCGGCGGTTATCCTGGCTATGCCGAGGACATGTGCTTTATCGATATGGGCCGGCATATGATGGCCCAGGAAATTCAAGCCTCCGGACATCCCAAATTCAATACCCAGCACTTTATGGCCCCCGAAGGGATGAGTGTCCCCTATCTATCCTGGTCGCCCGAGAGCCATTGGATCGGGGCGAAGTTCTGGGATTGGAGCCGGGAGTTTCCCTTTCAATGGGCCTTTTTCGGTTTTTCGCTTTTGGCGACGTTTTTGGGCGTCGGTTTTATTTTGCTCCGAATGGGGCTGCCTGCCGCTTGGGTTTGGGCGATCACGACCGCGGTCGTGATTTTTCATGTGCCGCGACATTTTAAGATTTGGCATCACTACGAGCATTTGCCCGAGCACTGGATCTATTTCTGCCTATTTCTCGACGCCTGGCTTTGGCAGCGATTTTATCGCGATCGCGTATGGTCACGAAAGCTCGAGCTTTGGCGCGTGGTTTTGGGGCTCGGAACGCTGGGCTCGGCCGGCTATTTTTGGGGCGCGCTGATCTTGGAGTGGGTCGTTGTGCGCGCGTCGATCGTGATTTTAGCGGTTCGCAGGCGCAAGGCGGGGATCGAAACGAAATTGGAACCCATCTCAGGGCTGCAAGCGGCCCTCCCTTTGGGGCTCATCGCGGTGTTCTGCGTTCTTTGGGCGAGGTGGTATCTTCCGCTTTTCGCGGAAGTCAAAAGCGGCGGAGAGGTTTCACAAGGACTTTCCTGGTTCGCGAATTTCGCGTTCGTCATCCGCCCTCTTTGGCTCGAGTTCTTTTATACGCCGGCGCATCCCCTTGATACGCCCGAAACAGTGGTCACGATCGGATGGTTCTATTGGATTCCGTTTATCGCCGCGATCTGGTTTTTGCGGAAGAAGAAGCGCGGTCCTGGAATTGGCGTCGCCGCGCCGTTTCTGATTTATCTGGCGATCGCGCTGCTTTATGCCTGCTTGAATCATCCTCTCATCGTTCAGCAGCTCGTTCGGGCCTTGATCCCGTTTATGAAGTTTTTCCGGGTGGCCAGCCGCTGGGGCCTTTTCTTGCCTCAGATTGTGACGGTCATCATCGTTCTGGCTTGGCCGGAGCTGAGCCGCGCTTGGGTAAGCGTTTGGAGCGCCCCGAAAAAGCGGCCTTTTGTCATCGCGGGGGTCTTCGTCTTCGCGGTCATGTCGGTTGCCGAGGCCTCCAAGCTCCTGACTCCGGTGAATATGATGCCGGCGCTGCCCGGCGAGACGGTTCAGATGCTCGAGAAGATTCGCCAGACCCCCGGCACCGCCGTGCTGGATTTGCCTTTTTGCGTGGCAGGCGGAAACGGGGTCTGTACCGATCAGCAATGCCCGAATTACCCGGCGGCGACGATCGGCGTCTGCATGCGTAACTGGCATGACAAGGATGTGTACGGGCTTTATTCCGCGCGCATGGTACCCGCCAATTGCGAGAACTATAACCGGTCTCCTTACTGGAGCTGGTTCAATGCCTGGAGGGCGCAGCGCTGCTTTAATTCGGCTGATTGGGAGCAGTTTTGTTCCTATTTGAATCAGCATACCGAGCTTTCGGCGATCCTTCTTTACCCCGAAATTTGGTTTGGTGCCGCCAGCCC
The DNA here is from genome assembly GCA_031292385.1 of Oligoflexia bacterium. Taxonomy (GTDB): domain Bacteria; phylum Bdellovibrionota; class UBA1018; order UBA1018; family UBA1018; genus JARLHE01. Next base: position 97,642 of record JARLHE010000026.1, on the reverse strand, counting down.
CGATTGTCAGGCCGAGTTTCGTCGCCATTTAGGCGGGCCATTGGGCGAAGCGAGCGCGTTGACTGCTCCCACTCGGGGCGGGCAGGGCGCTAATTTAACTCGCATTCAGTGGTTTGCGCCTCACTGTATCCCCTAACTGGATTTCATGATAGGCTGGTCCCGTTGAGCGTAACCAGAAACCATCTTCAGCTTGACTCGACTCGGTTGCGGCGCCACATCGTGCATATGGCGTACAGCGGGGGATCAGTGCATCTCGGATGCGCGTTTTCGATCGTCGAGCTGATGGCGACGCTCTACTCCAAGTTCATCCGCTATAACCCGAAAAACGCGGCCGACGAGGATCGCGATTACCTGATTTTGTCCAAAGGGCACGGAATCATGGCGACCTACGCCTGTTTTCGCGAGATTGGCTGGCTGGAGCAATCGGCACTCGATCGGTATTTCTCGGACGGTTCTTTGCTGCACGGGCTTTGCGAATGGAAAATCCCGGGCTGCGAAGTGGCGACAGGCTCCTTGGGGCATGGGCTTCCGGTCGCGGTTGGGATCGCGCTGGGCTTGAAGCTCAAGGGCCGCACTCAGCAAAAGGTTTATTGCATCGTGGGCGATGGCGAGATGAACGAAGGGACGATGTGGGAATCGCTCCTTTTCGCCGGCCATCATAAGCTCGATAATTTGATCGTGATCGTCGATGCCAACGGCTTTCAGGCCATGGGTGAAATCCCGGCGGTGATGAACCTCGAGCCTTTGGCCGCTAAATTCAATGATTTTGGATTTACCGCCCGTGAATGTAACGGTCATGATCTGGCCGCGCTCGAAGCGAATTTGCGCGAGCTGACGGAAACCGACCCGGCGGAGAAGCCGAAGGCCCTCGTCGCGCGCACGGTGAAGGGCAAGGGCGTGAGCTTCATGGAAGGCAACAACACCTGGCACTACCTGCGGCTCGATGCCGATCTTTTCAAGAAGGCGATGAACGAATTGGGGGGCGAAGTCGGTGCGTAACGCTCTTTCCGATTTGATTACCGAGTCGGCATCCAATGACCCGAACTCCATCGTTTTGTCGGGCGATCATGGTTACGCGCTTTTCGACGCGATTCGCAAAAAACATCCGAACCAGTTTCTGAACGTCGGCGTGATGGAGCAGGCGATGATCGGCATCGCCGCCGGTCTTTGCAAACAAGGTTTTCGTCCCACGGTTTACGGCTTGTCGGCGTTCGTTCCGATCCGCGTGCTCGAGCAGATCAAGCTCGATGTCTGTTATCCCTGCTTGCCGGTGACCTTCATCGGCGATGGGGCGGGATTGGTTTATTCGACGCTCGGAGTTTCGCATCAGTGCGCGGAAGACGTCGCGGCTCTGCGCGCGTTGCCGAATTTGCGCATCTATTCGCCTTGTGATGCCGAGGAGCTTCGCGCGGTATATCGCGATATGCGCGGGTTTTCCGGGCCTAGTTATATTCGGATCGGCAAAGGCGATCGCCCGGTCGTGAATGCCGCGCCGCTCGAGAGCGGGGTGGAGCCGCATTACACGGTGGCCGGCAAGGCCGGTGCGTGCCTGGTCGCGACCGGCTCCATGGTCAGTATCAGTACGCAGATGGGCAGGGAGCTTGGCCTTTCGGTTTTATCGGTGCCGAAGCTCAAGCCCCTGAGCGACCGGATCGTGGCCGAGCTTTCGCGTTTTCAGGAAATCATTGTTTTGGAAGAGCATAGCCGGCATGGCGGGCTCGCGTCGGCGCTCGCGGAGCTGCTTTGCGAGCTTCCGCACGGGCGCGCCCCGCGTTTACGCGCAATTACTTTGAAAGAAAAGTTCGCCGAAAAGTGCGGAACCTATCAGTACGCGCTCTCCGAGCACGAGATGGCCGATCATCAGATCAAAGGCCGCATCTCGCAGCTTTTGGGGCTTTAGCGTTTCGCCCAAGGCGCCTTTTTCGAATCCCAAAGCCCTTGAAGGTAGTTTTTATCGCGCAGCGTATCCATCGGCTGCCAGAAGCCGTCGTGCCGATAGAGCCGAAGCTGGCCATCGGTAGCCAGGCGCTCGAGCGGCGAGCGCTCCAAGACGCATTCGCTTTCAGGGCCTAAGTACTTCCGGAAGTCGCGGTTGAAGAAGAAAAAGCCGCCGTTGATCAAGCCTTGTTTGGATTCGGGCTTTTCCAGGAACCCGGCGACCTCATTGCCGTTGACGATATCCAGTTCGCCGAAGCGGGCCGTGGGGCGCACGCCCAAAACCGTGCCGATTTTTCCGTGCGAGCGGTGAAATTCGAGTTCCTTGGCCAGATCCACGTCGCAGACGCCATCGCCGTAGGTCAGGCCGAATTGCGTGAAGCTTTCCGATGCCACCAGGTCGAAAGCGCGGGCCGCGCGTCCGCCGGTCATGCAATCGGCGCCGGTATCGATTACGCGCACCCGCCATTTTTCTTGAGTGAGGCTTTTTCCGAAGGTCGCGGGCGGCTGATTGGCCGATTCGCGGTGATCGATCATGAGATCGTTCGAGCGAAACTCGTAGCTCAGGAAATAATTTTTGATTTCCCAGGCGCGATAGCCCGCGCAGATCACGAAATCATTGAACCCGTGCGCGTAATAAGAGCGCATGATGTGCACGAGGATCGGCACGTCGCCGATCTCGATCATGGGTTTGGGCTTGAGCGTGGTTTCTTCGGAGATTCGGGTGCCCAGGCCGCCGGCCAGAATGAAAATCGGGACATTTTTATTCGGGTGATTCGTGGCGGGATGGCTCATCGGCGTCCTCCCTGGGCGAGATGTTCGCGGTACCAGGCGATCGTCTGTTTCAGGCCGTCGTTGAAGCCGTGGCGGGGTTTCCAGTTCAGGATTTGCTTGGCCTTCGTGCTATCCAGGCATTGAACCGGAATCTCATTGGAAGCTTCGTTTAAGATCGTGGGCTTGAGATTTTCTTTTCCCATCTCTTTGAGGACGCTTTGCACGACTTCGAGCACGGTGAGTCTTAAGCCGTAAGAGAAGTTGAATGCTTCGCCCGCGTGGGCGGTTTTGCCGGCGTCGCTTTTCATGGCTTCAGCCAAGGTCAGATAGGCGTAGGCGCCGTCTTCGGCGTAAATATAATCACGGATGTATTTGCCGTCGCTTCGGATCACCGGCGATTTGCCCTGTAATGCGTCGCGGATCGTGCCAGGAATGATCCGGCTGAAATTCAAATCGCCGGGCCCGAAAAAGTTTCCGCAGCGGGTGACCGCCACGGGCAGGCCGTAACTTGCGTAGTAGGTGTACGAAATCAAATCCGCGCAGCTTTTGGACACGTCATAGGGATGTTCGCCCCGAAGAGGCGTTTCCTCGTTATAGGCATCGCCCCTGAGATTGCCGTATGCTTTGTCGGAGGAGGCGATCAGAACTCGCTGAATTCTCTTTTGATGGACTCGCGCGGCTTCAAGCACGTTCCAAGTGCCTTCGATATTGGCCTTGAAGGTGGCAATCGGGCTGCGATTGGCCGTGCCCACCAGTGTTTGCGCCGCGAGGTGAAAAACGGTGTCGATCTCGTATTCGTTTAAAACGCGTTCGATCAGCTCATAGTCTTCGACCGCGCCGCGCACGACGGTGACCTTGGATTCGAGATTCCATTCCGGCTTCTGGCTATAAAAAATGGAGCGTGGGACCGAGTCGCGTACCAACGCGACCACTTCCGCGCCGTTTTCGACAAGAAGCCGCACGAGGTGCGAGCCCAAAAGGCCGGTGCCGCCGGTGACGAAAACTCGAGAATCTTGAAACGATTTAAAAGTTGAGTTCATTGCTTTTATGTCTAACTTAAAGGGTCTAAAAATTCACTCGCTCTTTTTCGGTCACGAGCGGCCGGCGCAGGATTTGGGTCTGGATCGAGCCGATATATTCCCCGATGATTCCGATAAAAAAGAGCTGAACTGAAGAGAAAAAGAAAATGCCGATGACCATGGGGGCGACCCCCACGGAAAAGCTATTCCAAAAGATGAGCTTTGCGATCAAGTAGCCGAAGGCGATAAAAAGGCTCAAAATCGAGAGCAAAAAGCCCATCATCGTCGCGATTCGAAGCGGTACCTTGGAATGATTGGTGATCCCCAGCATTGCCATGTCGTAGAGGGTGTAGAAATTATTGCTGCTGATGCCCCGTTTGCGCGTGGGCTGGGTAAAAGTCACAATCGCGCGCTGATAGCCCAGCTCGGCGATCAGGCCCCGGAAATAGGGGTAGGGGTCGTTGACGGCTCTGAGTTGATCGATGACTGCCCGGTCGTAGAGCCCGAAGCCGGTCGCGTTTTTGACCAGCTCGATATCCGAAACCCGGGAAATGAAGTTGTAATACATTTTGCGAATCGCGAACATGAGTGCGGACTCTTCGCTCTTGTTCTTCACTCCCAGGACCACTTTGAAGCCTTCTTCCCATTTTTTCAGGAACTCGGGCAGAACCTCGGGCGGATCCTGAAGGTCCGCGGCCATCAGAAGGGTCGCGTCGGCCTGGGTCTGAAGCAAAGCATGAAATGGCGAGCGGATATGGCCGAAATTGCGCACGTTCACGATGATTTTCACGTTCGGATCGCTCTTGGCGAGGCCCTTCAGAATCGCGACCGTGCCGTCCTTGGAGGCGTTGTCGATGAAGAGGTGCTCGTATTGATATTGCGGGAGCGCGGCAAAGACGGCCTTCACCCGGTTGTACAATTCGGTGACGTTGCCTTCTTCGTTGTAGCAAGGGGTGACGACGCTGATTTTTTTCATTTCTGTCTCCGTTCCCAATCGATCATCCTTTGGACGGCCTCCGTTAATTTGACCGTCGCTTGAAGCCCGAGTTCGTGGCGTGCCCGCTCGATGGACGGAATGTACCGACTTGGCGTTTTGGATGGATCGGCTTTTTGTTTGACCTCGATCTCGATTTTTTTGCCGAGCGCGCGCTCGGTTTCGCGAGCGACCAGCCGGGCGATTTCGAGAATGGAAAATGTTTCATCCGACCCGACGTTATAAGGCCTCAAAGAGGGCGCTTGAAAGAGGAGGGTCCAAAGCCAACGAGTCATGTCTCCGGCGTAGAGGTAGGAGCGTAAAGGGGAGCCGTCGCCCGCGATCCGGATCGGTCCGCCCGTGAGCGCGTCCCGGATGAAGTTACCGACCGCGAAGCTGCCGTTCAGGGGTAACCGCGGGCCCGCAAGAGCGAAAATTCGCGCGATTTTAACTTCCATTCCCGTGGTTTTAGCCGCGATCGCGCAAAGAAGCTCGGCCATCCGCTTGCTCTCTCCGTAGGCCGATCTCGGATCCAGCGGATTCGGGCCAAGCAAGCTATCTTCGTGGATGAGATCGGGCAGATCTTTTCCGTAGATGGCGCCGGAGCTGAGGAGCAGGAGCCTTTTGGTGCCTGATTTCCGGGCAAGGTCCAAGACGCGCTCCGTGCCCTGGATGATGGTGCGGGAGGTTTCGAGCGGCTGGGCTTCGTTCTCGGCCGCGTTTGCCGAGGCGGCGCCGTGAATCACGTGGGAAAATGACTGATCCGGAAAACGGAAGTCGGTGACATCGCCGGTCACAAAATGGACGCTGGGATGGGCTGCCAGCTCTGGCATTTCTCGCTTGAACGCTTGAGCGTCGCGAGTGAGAACCCAGGCTTCAGCCCCGAGGGCCTGTCGGTCATTTTCGGAAACAAAGCTCTCAAGAAGCCATTTGCCGATAAAACCGGTTCCGCCGGTGATAAAAAGCTTCTGACCCCGAAGTTCTTCTAATTTGAGCATTTTTCGGCATTTTGGACCGGTAGGGGGAGGCAAGGCAAGCAGGTTTTAATTTTTAGCGGTTTTCACTTTGCGATCGGCCCTGGGGATCATAAAGTGGCCCTCATGAATCCCAGTTCCTCGGACCGATCTTCCATCATCGAGGCAAGCCGCCGCTTTTTCAACGAGGCCCATGCCCCCAAACCCTTCGTCGCGGGGCAGAGCTATATTCCGGTCACGACCAAGGTGATGGATGACGAAGACATGGCCCATTTGATCGATGCGTCGCTCGATATGTGGCTGACAGCCGGTCGTTTTTCGAGGGAGTTCGAGGCAAAGCTTCCTGAGTTCATGAATCGTAAGACCGGCGCGCTTTTGGTGAATAGCGGCTCGAGCGCCAATTTGGTGGCCGTGAGCAGCTTGGGCGCGCCGATGATGGAAAGCCTCAAGATGAAACCCCTGCGCCCGGCAGACGAAGTGATTACCGCGGCCGCGGGCTTTCCGACGACGGTCAATCCCATCATTCAAAACGGATTCGTGCCGGTTTTCGTCGATGTCGACCTGAAGACGCTGAACGCGGTTCCCGAAGCCGTCATGGCGGCCAAAACTTCGAAAACCCGCGCCGTGATCCTGGCCCATACCCTAGGCAATCCTTATCGCTCGGATGTCTTGGCTGAGTGGTGCGCTCGCGAAGGCCTTTATCTGATCGAAGATTCTTGCGACGCGCTTGGCGCGCAGGTTAATGGCCAGCCCGTTGGCTCTTACGGGGATTATGCGACCCTGAGTTTTTACCCCGCTCATCACATCACGATGGGCGAAGGCGGGGCGGTCATTTCGAAAGACGGAAAACTCAAGCGCGTGGCCGAAAGCATCCGGGATTGGGGCCGGGATTGCTGGTGCGAACCGGGACAGGACAACACCTGCAAGAAGCGCTTTGGCTGGACCTTGGGAGACTTGCCCTGCGGTTACGATCATAAGTACACTTATTCCAACATCGGCTACAATCTGAAGGCGACCGACATGCAGGCCGCGGTGGGGTTGTCCCAGCTCAAAAAACTCCCGCGCTTTGTGGCCGCTCGCCGCGCTAATTGGAAAGCGCTTTATGACGGCGTGATGTCCTCTCCGCTTTTGAAAGAGCATCTGGAGCCGGTGGTCGCGACCGCCCAGACCGAGCCCAGCTGGTTCGGGTTTCCTTTGCATTGCTCGGAAGCGCTCGACCGCGAGAAGCTCGTCAGTTTCCTTGAAGACCACAAGGTCGGAACCCGCTTGGTTTTCGCTGGCAACCTCACCAAACAGCCGGCCTATAAGGGCGCGAACTTTCGTGTGCACGGCGAGTTGAAAAACACCGATCGCATCATGCGGAAATCGCTTTGGATCGGCGTTCATCCGGCGCTGGATGGAGCGAAGATCCAATATATGCTCGAGCAGCTCGAAGCCGCCGTTCGTGCGCAAATTTAAGTTCTGCCGGCGGGATCGGTTGTTGCAATGACTTTCGGTCATGCATGCAATAACGCCTCAGATGCAGGAAATCCTCGATTGCCTCTTTGATTTTCACACTCCGCCGCTCGATACTTTGTCGCCCGAGAACGCACGTAATTTGCCGAGCATAACCGACGCGGCTCATGCGGTGATCGGACGGCATCTGACGAAACGAGCGTTGCGCTTTCCGGAAACAGTGGGGCGGGTCGAGCATATTTTGATTCCAGGCGCGGCAGGCCCGTTGCTTGCCCGATTGTATTATCCCGATATGAACATGGACAACTTGCCGAGCCTTCCGGTGCTCCTTTATTTTCACGGAGGAGGCTGGGTTCTCGGGACCTTGGATACCTACGATAGCTCGTGTCGGGCGCTCTGCAATACGTCGCAATTCATCGTGGTATCCGTCGCTTATCGCCAGGCGCCGGAACACCCGTTTCCGGCAGCCGCGAATGATGCGTTCGCTGCGTATCGCTGGATTTTGGAAAATGCGCAATCATTCGGCGGCAATCGCGATTTGGTGGCCGTCGCGGGTGAAAGCGCGGGAGGCAATCTCGCCGCGGTGGTCTGTCTGAAGGCGAAGGAGTTGGGCATTCGACAGCCGATCCACCAACTGTTGATTTATCCCGTGACCGACGTCGGCCTCGGAACCAGTTCCCATCTTGAATTTCGAGATGTCCAGCCGTTGAACGAACAGATGATGATCTGGTTTCGAAAGCATTATCTGCCGAACGAGCTGGATCACGAAGATCCGTTCGCGTCTCCGCTCCGGGCGAAGGATGTCAGCGGGCTTCCCTCGACGACGATCATCACCGCGGAAATCGACCCGCTCTCATCCGACGGCGATCTCTACGCGCAAAAGTTGGTCGATGCGGGCGTCATGGTGACGAAAAAGAGGTTCTTGGGCGTCACTCACGAGTTTTTCGGCTTGAAAGCGCTCTTGCCCGAGTCGCGCGAGGCGGTCGATCTTGCGGGATTGGAACTGAAAAGCTCGGTGGACCGGGCCACTCCGTCGCAGTTCTCGGCCGCGGTTTGACGGAATTCAGATGATTTTCAGCTTGTTTTCGCCTCGTCGTTGAGAGCGGTAAATTCCGGGATGCCCCGAAAAAAAGTAACTGAGCACGCAGGCGATGGCCGCGAACGGCGCGGCCTTGTCGCCGAAAAGCTCGACGGCCATGAGCGAGGAAGCGATGGGAACGTTCGCCGCCCCCGCGAAGACCGCGACCAGTCCCATTCCCGCCAGCAGATCAGGCGCGAGCGGAATGACGTGAGAGAGGGTACTTCCCAGGGCGGCGCCGATGTAAAACAAGGGCGTGACTTCGCCGCCCTTGAATCCCGCGCCCAAAGTGAGCGCGGTGAAGGCGAATTTTCCGGCAAAATCCCAAGGCGGAAGCGATTTTTGAAACGATTCCACGATCGTGGGTATGCCGAGCCCGATGTAACGGGTGCTTCCGACGAGATAGACCCCGATGGCCACGATGATCCCGCCGATAAAGGGCCTGAACGGGGGAAAGGCGACGTGCTTCTTGAAGAGTGACGAAATCATATGCGTTGCTCGGGCGAAGAGCATTCCGACGATTCCGAAAAGCGCGCCGGCAAGCATCGACCAGGCGAGCGCGGCGATCGTCATCGCCTGCGGACCATGGATCGCGTAGGCTGTGTGATGGACGCCCCAGGCGAGAGTCACTTTGTTTCCGATGATGGAAGCAAGCAGGCAGGGGAGTAATGCGTCGTATTTCATGCGGCCGGTGGTGATGACTTCCAAGCCGAAAACGGTGCCCGCGAGCGGGGTGCCGAAAACCGACGCGAAGCCCGCGCTCATTCCGGCATGCAGCAGGATGCGACGATCTTGAGTGTCGAAGCGCAGGCGAAACGGAATGGCGAGCTGATCGGCGAGTGAAGCGCCCATCTGAATGGCCGTACCTTCGCGTCCGGCGGATCCGCCGAAGAGGTGGGTCATGAGGGTGCCCCAAAGGACCAGCGGCATCATGCGAAGCGGAATGGTTTCGCTCGGCTCATGAATCTCATCCAAAATCAGATTACTACCGCCTTCGATTTTTCGGCCGTACCGGTGATAGACCAAGCCGATGATGAGACCGCAGAGGGGCAGAAGCGCGATTACGAACAGATGAGCTTCGCGAAAACGGGTGACCCAGTCGAGGGAGATGAGAAAAAACGCGGAGGCACAGCCGGCGAGCACGCCTACGGTACCCGCGATCGCTAGCCATCTCAGGAGTTGGCGAATCATCTCTTACATATACTCAATGAATTCCCCGATTTTTCAAGGTATATTACGAACTGATATGAATCGAAATCTGGCGATCCGCTTTATTGTTTTGCTCGGAATGGTGAGTCTTTTCGCCGACGCGACCTATGAAGGCGCTCGAAGCATCGCCGGGCCTTATTTGGGCTTTCTCGGGGCCAGCGCCACGACCGTCGGCGTGGTCGCGGGCTTGGGCGAGTTTTTAGGTTACACTCTGCGCTTGGGTTCCGGTATCTTGGCGGATCGCACTCGAAGCTACTGGTCGATCACGATCTTCGGCTATGTGCTGAACCTTTTCGCGGTGCCGCTTCTCGCCTTCGCGGGCCGTTGGGAAATCGCCGCTTTGCTCTTGATCCTGGAACGAACGGGACGCGCGATCCGTTCGCCCGTTCGCGATGCCATGCTTTCGCACGCGGCTCATCAAACGGGGCTGGGCTGGGGGTTCGGCCTCCACGAGGCGATGGATCAGACCGGCGCGATGATCGGCCCCCTTGCTGTCGCCTGGGCTTTGTACCGGGGCTGGCATTATCCTTCGATTTTCGGGCTTCTCGTTATCCCCGCCTTGCTCGCGTTCATCTCGATCTCGATCGCGCGTTTCGAGTTTCCGCATCCGCAGGAGCTGGAGAAAAAGGGCGCGCCGATCGAGACCCGTGGCTATCCTGCGGTTTACTGGGTCTATCTCGCCGCCGCGAGCTTGGTCGCGGTCGGATATGTGGATTTCCCGCTGATCGCATTCCATCTTCAAAAGACCGGGCAGCATTCCGTCAGCTGGATTCCGATTCTCTACGCCTTTGCGATGGGAGTGGAGGCGGTCGCGGCGCTCGCCTTCGGATGGCTTTACGATCGGATCGGCTTGAAATCTCTGATCGCGATTTTATTCGGAACGACGTTTTTCGCGCCCTTTGTTTTCCAGGGCGGGCTTCACGCTGCGTTCATCGGCATGGCGCTTTGGGGCGCCGGCATGGGCGCGCATGATTCGGTCATGCGCGCGGCGGTCGCAAGCTGGATTCCCGCCGAGCGCCGGGCTGCCGCTTACGGCTGGTTCAATTTCATCTACGGGACCGCGTGGTTTGCCGGAAGCGCCGCCATGGGCGTTCTTTACGATCGGTCGATTCCGGCGATGGTCGCGGTATCGGTCGGCAGCCAGTTACTTGCTCTGCCGTTTTTGTTCCGAGCCTACATGATGAGCGGCAAGCTGATCCGGAAAATCGAGCCCTGAGGCTTGCGGGGAAAATATTCGATCAAGCCGTCGTGGGCTTCGACGACTTCCCGGGTAATCGTCAGTCCCAGTCCGAGAAAGCCGCTGGTCTTTCCGCCCGTGACAGATCCGCCCTGAAAAAACGGGTCGAACATCTTTTGCTGAACGGCTTCCGGAATTCCCGGGCCTTCGTCGCGCACTTCGATATCGACCCTTCGCTCGCGATCAGAAATATGGACCGTGACGGTCGAGTTAGGAGGAGAGACGCGAATCGCGTTCGAGAGCAGATTGGTGATCGCCCAGGGAAATTTAACCGTATCGATCCTCGCGGTGATGCTCTCGGATCCCTCTTTGATGAACTCGATTTTGACTCCGCGATCTTTGGCAAGAACCTGAAAGGGCTGGATCCATTGCTGGATCAGGGCATTGATCACGACCGGTTCCATCCGCAGGCGGAGAGAGTGCAGATCGATCAGGCCGACCTGCACGAACTCGTTGGCGACGCCGCGGATGCGCCCCACGTCCTGGTGAATCGTTTCCAGGAGCATCTGGCCTTCCTCGTCGAGCAGATCCTTTCGTTTGAGAAGGAGTTCCGACGCCGTGCCGAGCGATTGAAGAGGGGTTTTCAGCTCGTGCGAAAGGACCCCGATGAACTCGGATTTGAGCCGGTCTTTCTGTTTGATCTCGGTGATGTCATGAAGCAGGTAGAGACTTCCGGTTTGGATGTTTCTTTCGTCCAGAATCGGTCGGCACCGGGCGGAGAAAATCCGATCGGTGCCCTTGAGCTCGAGCGGCACCGGCTGGTCGCCGCTGATCTCGGGCCGTAAAACCTCACGCAATTTGAGATAGTTTCGCGACAGGGTCGAGAGATCGCGCCAGGGCTGACCGATCACATCCGAGAGCGCGAAGTCGGATCCCAAAAGGTTAAGCATCCCGTCGTTGCAGTGAATGATGTTCTCTTCGTTGTCCAGAACGAGAATGCCGTCGTCGACGGAAGCAAGCACGGTTTCCAGCATTTTCCGATGGGACGATATCTCCTCGAGGTTCAGTTTTTGGAGCTCCGAGACACGTTGCCAGAGCTGCGAAAGCTCGTGGCTTAAAATACGGATCTCCAAGGTAGTGGGCTCGGGAAGCTTCAGCTTCGAGCCGGGTTCCGGCTTTTTGCGAAGTGCGGCTGAGAGCTCCCGCAGAGGAGTGGCGATTCTGACCGCGAGCCCGTCCGCCAAAAAGAGAGCGATGATCAAGGTCACGATGAAAATAATGACGGTCGCGATGAAAACGTGCTGACTGAAGCGGTTGCTGCGCTCGACCCAGCGGAACATGCCTTGTTCGTTGATGTCGACCAGGGTGGCGAGGTCGCTTTTCATCTTTTCCGAGACCGGCTGCTCGATCTTATCGGGGTGCTTTTTGGTGTCTTCCCAGATTCGGCGGATCTTCGTGGAAACGGCGGCTTCTCCGGGTTCGCTGATATTCGACTCCTCGAACGAAATGGCCTTTTCGAATTCCTCCATCCATTGGGCGACCGATTTCTGCGGATGTTGCGAAGGATTGCGGATCGCATCCCAGGCATGCTCCATTTGCGACGCGGCGGCGATCGAGTCGTAATTCAGATGAATCGCTTTCGGAGTGAGCCCGCTGGCCAGAAAGACGGCGATCATCATGAAGATCCCGACGACGACGTAAAGTCCGACGATCAGCAGCGAGTGACGAAAGACCTTTTTTCTGACCGGGGGTAAGGAGATCAGCACCTTGTTGACGGCCTGATTAGGGGAGTTCATCGGTTTTCGCCTCGACGGTGCTGAGAATATGGATATCCACGCCGACGGCATCATAGCTGAAATCCATGATAATCGATCCGCGCAGTCTTTCGCGGAAAGGCGAGAGGCGCGATTTGCCGAAAACCGCGTGTCTGACGCTGTTTTCGGTCGCGAAATTGACCAGCACCTCCGCGACATTCTCGCCTTGCAGCGTCACCACCTCGGCGCCCAAGCGCTTGGCCAAAACCAGGTTGTTTTGGATCTTCCGTTGAAGCCCGGAGTCGATCACCGTCGGTCTTTCCAGCTTTCTTTGGACATAGATGACGAAGCAGCGCGAAGACAGCTGGGTTGCCATCTTGGTGCCGCGTCGGATGAGGATTTCGGCGTTGGTCGGGTCCGAGCTCAAGCAGATCATCAAGGTTTCGTGCGAGACTTTGGAGGCGGCCTGCGAAAGAAGCTGCTGGGTGTCAATGCGGCGGCTCTGATCGCCCGCCGCTTCGCGCAGGGCGGTCTCGCGGAGCATCGACAAATTGGGCTGGGTAAAGAAGCGCGCCAAGGCGCGTTCCGCTTGGTCCACTTTGTAAATTTTCCCGGTCCGAAGGCGTTCCCGAAGTTCTTCGATCGAAACGTCGACGGTGACAATCTGATCGGCTCTTTGAAGTATGTAATCGGGAACCCTTTCGCGAACTTCCGCGCCCGTGACCTCGGTCACCTTGTCGGCCACGGCCTCGAGGTGCTGGACGTTCATGGTCGAAATCACGCTGATTTCATGGTCCAGAAGTTCCAGGATATCTTGATATCTTTTTTCGTTTTTCGACCCCGGCGCGTTGGTATGGGCCAGCTCGTCGACCAGCGCGATCTGCGGCTGCCGTTTGATCACCGCTGCGACGTCCATTTCCTCGTAAGAGCGGTCTCCTAAAGTGTAGTAGCGCTTTGGGACGACTTCCAGATCTCCGATCTGTCTTGAGGTATCGACGCGGTCATGAGGTTCGATATAGCCGATGACGACGTCGAAGCCCTGGCTTTTCAGCCGTTGGGCTTCCTGCAGCATCGAATAGGTTTTGCCGACCCCGGCCGCATAGCCGAGATAGATCTTCAGAGAACCTTTCTTTCTTCGCTCCAGAACTTCGTCAAACTGGCTGAGCATGATCTCTTTGTTATCACTGCGGCGGTCACGCGCAAGCTTGCACTTGCTTTAGGGAGTGCGCCTTTCATTTTGTAATGCTTGATTACAATCTGTAATGCTTCGCGGCTCAGTTTAGTCAATTTGAGCTGGTTTCTTGCATGGACCAACCCGCGTCGCGAATGGTACGCCCTTTGCTTTGATGCCGCACATTTACAAACTGTTTCGGGGAGAAACCGAAAATGACGGATCTGATGAATTTCTGCTTTTTAATTCTTTGCTTCGCCGCCGGCGTTGGTTTTGTCCTCGCGTGCGAAAAAATGAAGTAGGGCAAGGAGGGGAATGTATATGTCCATCACCGATGCGGCGCTTCTGATCGTTTCCGGGCTGGTTTTTCTCTACCTGCTCTATGCGCTGATTAAACCAGAACGATTTTAGAAAAGAGCTTCACCATGTCGGTTCGAGATACTCTTCAGTTGGTCCTATTTCTTGTGATCCTTGCCGTGAGCGCGGCTCCGCTGGGAATTTACATGGATCACGTCTTCGACGGCTCCAAAACGTTCTTGTCGCCGTTATTCGGGCCTTTGGAGCGGCTCATCTACCGCCTGATCGGCGTCGATCCCGGCGAAGACCAGCCTTGGAGCAAGTACGCGATCCATCTGCTGGTTTTCAGCGCGGTTTCGCTGGCTTTTACTTACGCCGTTCTCCGGCTTCAGCAGGTGCTCCCGCTTAATCCGGCCGGACAAGGTCCGGTCGTGCCTCATTTGGCTTTCAATACGGCAATGAGCTTTACGACCAATACCAATTGGCAGTCTTATGGCGGGGAGAGCACGATGAGTTATCTCTCCCAGATGGTGGCTCTCGCGCTTCATAATTTCTTATCCGCCGCGGTCGGTATCGCGGTGGCGGTCGCCTTGATTCGATCGCTCGCGCGTAAAGAGGCCAAGGGGATCGGAAATTTCTGGGCGGACATGGTTCGTTGTAATCTCTATGTTCTGCTGCCGCTCTGTTTCATATACGCGGTTTTCTTGCTTTCTCAGGGCGTGATTCAAAATTATCTGCCCTATCAAGATGTTCTCACGCTTGAGGGCGCGAAGCAGACGATCGCGCTTGGGCCGGTGGCCTCGCAGGTCGCTATCAAGATGCTGGGCACGAACGGAGGCGGATTTTTCAACGCTAATGCCGCGCATCCCTATGAAAATCCGACCGCGCTTTCCAATTTCGTGCAGATGCTGTCGATTTTCTTGATCCCCAGCGCATTGGTTTACCTGCTGGGGCGCAAGGTGAAGAACCTGAAGCACGGCTGGGCAGTCTGGGTTGCCATGGCTTTGGTGTTTTTGGTTGGCGTCATGATTTGTACGCATTCTGAATACCAAGGAAACCCGATTTACACGAAGTTGGGCTGCTCCACTGCCGCGAATATGGAAGGCAAAGAGGCGCGCTTCGGGATTTTCGGCTCGACGCTTTTCGCCACCGTGACCACGGACGCCTCCTGTGGGGCGGTCAACTCGATGCACGACAGTTTCACGCCGCTCGGCGGATTGGTGCCGCTGGTGAACATCATGCTTTCGGAAGTTATTTTCGGAGGCGTCGGCTCCGGCCTCTACGGAATGGTGATGTTCATCATTCTGACGGTCTTCATCGCGGGTCTGATGGTGGGGCGCACGCCCGAGTACTTGGGCAAGAAAATCGAAGGCCGGGAAGTGAAGTACACCATGCTCGCCATGGTCGTAATGGCGCTTTCTATCTTGGGTTTTACGGCGTGGGGTTCGCTCGATTCCGCGGGTCTTGCGGCATTGGGAAATCCGACGGGCCACGGCTTTTCCGAAATTCTCTATGCCTATACTTCTGCGACCGGAAACAACGGAAGCGCTTTCGCCGGACTTTCGACCAATACTCCGTTTTGGAATCTGACGCTTGCGTTCGCTATGTTCTTCGGCCGGTTTTTCATGATGATTCCGATGCTCGCGGTCGCGGGCTCGATGGGGAAGAAAAGAGTGCATCCCGGAGGGGAAGGGACTTTTCCCGTGGATGGCCCTTTGTTCGTGGGTTTGCTCATCGGCGTGATTCTCCTGGTGGGGGCTTTGACCTTTTTTCCGGCCCTGTCGCTAGGCCCGATCGCTGAGCATTTCGATATGCTGAGAGGACAATTCTACAAATGAACACATCCATCTGGAATCCGGCGCTCATTCAACCCGCGATCAAGGACGCCCTCAAGAAACTCGATCCGCGCGTATTGGTCAAAAACCCGGTCATGTTTGTCGTGGAAATCGGCAGCGTTTTGACCACGATCGCGTTCGCGAGCGATGTCCGTCATCATGAGGCGAAAGCCGCGCTCTTCAGCGGGCAGGTCACCCTTTGGCTTTGGTTCACCGTGCTTTTCGCTAACTTCGCCGAAGCCATGGCCGAAGGCCGCGGAAAGGCTCAGGCCGAGAATCTGAGAAGGGCCCGGACAGAGACCCAGGCCTTCCGTAAAGGCAAGGATGGCGAAATCGAGCAAGTTCCGTCGTCCGTGCTTCGCAAAGGCGATATCGTATTGATCGCGGCCGGCCAGACCATTCCCGCCGACGGCACCGTGGTCGAAGGCGTGGCCTCGGTCGACGAGTCGGCGATCACGGGCGAGTCCGCTCCGGTCATCCGTGAAGCGGGAGGCGATCGAAGCGCGGTCACCGGAGGGACGACCGTGCTTTCGGATCAAATCACGGTTCAGATTACGACGAATCCCGGCGAATCATTCCTGGACCGGATGATCGCGCTGGTCGAGGGGGCGGTCAGGCAAAAAACGCCGAACGAGATCGCGCTCAATATTTTGCTCGCCGGTCTTACGATCGTGTTCTTGCTTGCGACGGTTACGCTTCGGCCTTTCGCGATGTACGCCCATACGCCGGTATCGGTCGTGATTTTGGTGGCGCTTCTGGTTTGCCTCATTCCAACGACGATCGGCGGCTTGCTCTCCGCGATCGGGATTGCCGGCATGGACCGGCTGGTGCAGCGAAACGTGCTTGCGATGTCAGGACGCGCGGTCGAGGCGGCCGGGGATTGCGACGTGCTTCTTCTCGATAAGACGGGGACGATCACGATCGGGAATCGCATGGCAAGCGAGTTCATCCCGGCCGAAGGGGTTTCGGAGCTCGAAATCGCGGAAACCGCGCTCATGGCATCGGCCGCGGATTTGACGCCGGAAGGGCGTTCGATCGTTTCGCTGGCGATGAAGATGGGGGCCAGGCCGCAGTCGGTTCCGGGCGCAGTGGTAGTTCCGTTTTCCGCCGAAACCCGGATGAGCGGTGTCGATTTCGACCATGTTTCCCTTCGCAAGGGCTCGATGGACGCTATTCGCGCCTGGATGAGGGGCAAGGGACATGGGGGAATTCCGGAGCAAGTCGAGGCAAGCGTGAACCGAATCGGCAGCAGCGGAGGCACTCCGCTGGTCGTCGCCAACAATGGAAAAGCGATGGGGGTGATTCATCTGAAGGATGTCGTCAAGCCCGGAATTCGCGACCGTTTCTCACGGATTCGCGCCATGGGGATCCGGACTGTCATGATCACGGGCGATAACAAGCTCACTGCGGCGGCGATTGCTCAGGAGTCGGGGGTCGATGATTTTCTCGCGGAAGCCAAGCCGGAGGACAAGCTCAGGCTCATCAAGACCTTTCAGGCGGATGGACGGATGGTCGCGATGTCGGGCGACGGGACGAACGATGCGCCGGCGCTCGCCCAGGCCGACGTGGGGCTTGTGATGAATACGGGCACCCAGGCCGCGCGCGAAGCCGGAAACATGATCGATCTCGATTCCGACCCGACGAAGGTGATCGAAATCGTCGAGATCGGCAAACAGCTTCTGATCACCCGCGGCTCCCTGACGACGTTCAGCATCTCGAACGATGTGGCCAAATATTTCGCGATCATTCCGGCGATCTTCGCGAGCACCATGCCCGCGCTGGGAACGCTGAACATCATGCACCTCAAAAGCCCGGAAAGCGCGATTCTCTCGGCGGTTATTTTCAACGCGTTGATTATCGTGGTTTTGATTCCGCTCGCCCTTCGGGGCGTCGCTTATCGGCCGAAATCGGCCGCGCGGATTTTGCGCCGTAACATTCTGATCTACGGAGTGGGCGGAGTCATCGTGCCCTTTATCGGGATCAAGTTGATCGATCTGGTCATTTCATACCTGGGCTTGGCGTAAGGAGAGCATATGACGATGTTGAAGCTTATTTTCAGGTCTCTGATCGCCACGCTGCTCTTAGCGGCGATTCTCTGCGGAGCTTACCCGCTCGCGGTGACTGCCGTTGGCCAGCTTCTGTTTCGCGAAAAAGCGAACGGAGGGATGATTCATCTCAAGGATGGCCGGATCGTGGGCGCGAAGCTCATCGGTCAGCCGTTCACGCAGGCCAAATATTTTCACGGTCGCCCTTCCGCTGCGGGCTCCGCTCCGTCGGCCCCTAATGGCTACGATGCCGCGAATTCCTCGGGGTCGAACCTGGGGCCTACGAATCAGAAGTTTGCGGACGGTTTGAAATCGAATATTGACGCCGTTTTGAAAGAGAATCTCGCGTTGAAACCGGGCGAGGTACCGGTGGATCTGGTGACCGCCTCGGGCAGCGGTTTGGATCCGCATATTTCGCCGGCGGCTGCGGCTGCTCAGATCGATCGGGTGGCGCAGGCTCGAAAGATGTCCGTGGATGAGGTGAAGCGCCTGGTCGAGGCGCGCATCGAAGGCCCTCAATGGGGTGTTTTTGGGGAGAGCGTCGTGAACGTTCTGCTCCTGAATCTGGATCTCGACCAGCAAGCGCCGGTCGCGGCCAAATAAACGAAAGCGAACGAAAGGATAAGAATTCGAATGAACCTGAGAATTAACAAGCGCGGCATTTTCGCCGTGATGGGAGTGGTGAGCTTGCTTGTCGCCGCCTCGGCTTTCGCGGGCGAGCCGGCGGCAACCGATGCGCAGGCCAATGGGGTGGCCAAAGAAGCCGCGGAAACTAAAGCGGCCGAACCCTTTTCATTTGCGGATTTTTCATGGGTGCCGGGAGGCTATGCTCCACCCGACAGTCCGATGAAGACCAAGTACTTCACGCCCGAGTTGCGTTTGGATACGGCGTATCATTATTCATTCAATAACCCCGCTGATGATACGATCTCGGGGTCAAGCGAGGTGTTTCGTCACGGTGAATTCCAGGTCACGCAAATCGGCGTAGGCGGCGATTTTAGCTACAACAACATCGGTTTCAGGTTGATGACCCAGTTCGGGATGTACTCCGAGACCACGCCGAGAAACGATGCAAGTCCTTCCCGCGGCCAGTGGAATCTGGGCGATGCTTACCGCTATATCTCGGAAGCCTACGCCACCTATCACTTGGATGTCATGAACGGCATCAATATCCAGGCCGGTATTTTCATGTCGTATGTGGGGCTATGGAGTTACTATAATTTCGACAATTGGACGTATCAGCCTTCTTACGTTTCCTCGAACACCCCCTGGTTTTTCAACGGAGTGCGGGCGCAAATCTTCCCGAGCGACAAGCTGAAGATCGAGCCGTGGCTGATCAACGGCTGGCAGTCGTACGGGAAGTTCAACAATCAGCCAGGTATTGGCTTGCAAATCCTGTATCGCCCGACGGGTTGGCTCTCCGTCCTGGGCAATCAGTACTACGGATCGGATGATTTGGGCGATCCGGAGCGCAAGCGCTTTCACACCGATGATAGCGTCATGGTCAAATATCATGATGCACCCGATGCCACGATCAGCAAGGCCGCGGCTTCGCTCACTTTCGATGCCGGTTGCGAAGAAGGCGACGGCGTAAGCTGTGGTACGCAGTATTTCCTCGGCTTCATGGCCTATAACCGCCTCTGGTTTGATCACGATCGTTTCGCTTTAACGGTGGGTGGAGGAGGAATCACCAATCCGGGTCGGTATCTCGTTCTTTTGCCTCCGATCAATGGCGCTACGGCGGCTTCCGGCACTCCGTATTTCACGGAAAGCCCGGGAGACCAGTACATCGCCTGGGATACGCAGGTTACGGCCGATTACATGCCGAATCGGAATATCACCTTCCGGCTTGAGTTCAATCATCGCCAGGCGAGCGTGCCTTATTTCACCGGCACGGACGGGGTGACGCCTCCGGGCGGAAATCAGGGAGCTGTTGGCTCCGCGGTTACCGGATGGACTCCTGATCTCGCTAAAATGGAGAATCGCCTGACCGGGGCCATGATGATCCGTATGTAATCGACTCTGTAAAACTCGTTTGAAAAAAGGTAGAGCATTACCCTGATGGGTAATGCTCTATTTTTTTTGGTGCCGATTCTGTTGTCGTTTGAAACCGTGGCTTTTGCCGATGAGCCTTTTGCTTTCGGCGATTTCACTTGGCTCAACGGCAACAGCCGCGAGACCGTTTCCCCGCTCGATACCCCGTACTTCACGCCGGAAGTGCTTTTCGACTCGAACTATGTTTACGACTTCGCCGAACCGCAAGACCATACCTTAAGTGGTTCGACCACCACCGGACGCACGAACGAATTCCAGGTCCAACAAATCGGCGTCGGCGGAGATTTCCATTATCAAAACGTTCGTGCTCGGATCATGACTCAGTTCGGGATGTATTCCACTATGAATCCCCGTGATGACGGGACGGCCACCCGCGGCCAATGGAGCCTCACCAATGCGTACCGCTATCTGTCCGAGGCTTCGGCGGGGTATCACTGGAATGTCTGGAGCGGCATCAATTTGGATGCGGGTATTTTCCTGTCCTATATCGGGCTTGAAAGTTACTACAATATCGAGAACTGGAATTACCAGATGTCTTATATTTCGGCGAACACTCCGTGGTTCTTCAACGGGGTTCGTCTCCAGACTTTCCCCACGGATCGCTTCAAGGCCGAGTTTTGGCTGGTCAACGGCTGGGAGTCGTACGGGATGTTCAATAATGCTCCGGGGCTTGGATTTCAGCTGCTCTGGCGTCCGACGAGCGACTGGTCGGTGGTGACAAACGAATACTGGGGACACGATACGCTTGGAAATGCGTCCCGTGTTCGTTTTCATAGCGATGACAGCATTCAATACCGTTATTATAATCACCCCTCGAATAGCGGGCTCAGCAAAATGGCCTTCGCGTTGACGTTCGATTTGGGCTGCGAAGCCGGCGGAGGGGTTCAATGCCTTTCGAGCGATCCCGCGGATCCGGCGCAGAATTTCCTGGGCATCATGGCCTATAACCGGTTCTGGTTCGCGAAAGACAAGTTTGGCTTGACCGTCGGAGGAGGCGCTATCACCAACCCGGGGCGCTACCTGGTTCTCACGCCGCCGATCAACGGCGCGACGGCGGCAAGTCCTTCTCCTTATTTCACGCAGAACCCGGGGGATCAGTTCAAGGCTTGGGATAGTTCAATCGCCGTCGATTACATGCCCAGTCAGTATATGACGCTGCGTTTAGAGTACATCCATCGGGCGGCCGACGTACCTTATTTCGCGGCTAGCGGCGGGATGAGCGGCGGCGGAACGCCTGATCTCTCGAAAATCGAAAACCGCATCGATACGGCTTTCATGGTACGTCTGTAACCATGCTTCCTGCTGAACTCAAAGAAGGCGAGGATTACTATATTAACGAGGATGGCTTCGTTGTTTTCACGGAAGCTTATCATCTCAAGCGAGGTTACTGTTGCGGAAATGGCTGCAAGCATTGTCCTTACGGCGCCGAGGCCGAAGGTTCTAATTGAAGCGGACCGCGGTTTTTGATTTCTTTTTCGTAATCGTGCTCGTCGGCGACTTTTTTGCTTTCTTCCAGAACCTTCTCATCCGGCCAATCCGGATTTTCTGATTTGAGCTGGAGCGCGATGTCGGACTGGTCGAGTCCTCTGACGCTGTCATTCCAGATCTTGCGGGGAGCTAGTGCCTTGGCGATTCCCCAACTCGCGTCGAAAAAATCGAATTGGGCAAAGAGAACCTCTTTTTCTCCCTGCGTGCCGGTGGTTTCCTCGAGCCAGATGAAGCCGTCATCTTGCGTCAGGGAGTTGCTTTCCAAGAGTTGATAGCGATAAATCCGGCGATCAGCGGAAGGCCTGAAGACTTCGTAAAGAATGCTGGATTTGACATTGGGAATGAAGGGAAGCGGGATGTAATGTTCGAAGGAGGTTAAAAAGCGGTTTTCGGAAACCGCCAGGGCCCCGGAGTGCTTCATGCCGTCGAAAATCCGGGAGTATCCCGAAATATCGGCGATGGTCGCATCGACCCGCGCAAGCGGCGCGTGAATTCGCAGGGCCTGTTCAATACCGATGTAAAAAGGATGGTCCGGAGTCGAGAAGCAGCGGATGCTCGGGCCGTCCGCTTTGTAATCCCTTTTGAATTGCTCGCTATCGTAACTGCTGGCGATTTTCTTGAGCCGATCCGTATAGGGGCTGATCACGGGCGGTTTATCGGCGAACCCCGCCATCGCGCAAAGGGCGGCGAGGCTGAGGGCGGCCGGGATGATCGCGCAGTAAATGAGTGAAGTCCGTACCACTCTGTTATATTAACTATTCGTGGATCTTCGCGATACCCTAATTGAACCTTTATCTGAAAGGGCCATTTGATGAAGCGGATTTTAATTACCGGCGGCGCGGGCTTTATCGGATCTCATCTTGCCAAAACTTTGGCTCAGGCGGGACATTCAGTCACGATCGTCGATTTGAATTCATCCGATCAGCCGCTTCCCGGCGTGCAGGCGATCCGGGGCGATGTGCGCAGTCAAGCGGATCTGGTTCCCTTGATCAAGAACACGGATGTCGTTTTTCATTGGGCGGCTATTGTCAGCGTCCCGGAATGCCAAAATGATCCGCTCGGCAGTTACGAGACCAACACTCATTCGACCCTGAAAATTTTGGATTTGATCCGGGCTGAAAACGAGACCCGGGACGCGGCCCGGAAGATTCGTATGATTTTCAGCAGCTCGAGCGCCGTTTACGGCGCGCAGAGCCATGAAGGCGTTTTGAGCGGGCCGATCTCGGAGAGAATCCCTCTCCCGGACCCCCTTTCGTTTTACGGCGGGCAGAAGCTCGCTTCCGAGCAGCTGATTCGTCTTTATGCGCGAACGTATCATCTGCCTTCGGTCATCTTCCGTTTCTTCAACGTTTACGGTCCCGGTCAAAAGGCGAGCTCGCCTTACTCCGGCGTCATCTCGGTCTTTTCGAAGGCGGTGAAAATCCAGGAGCAGCTGCGCTTGAACGGCGGTGGGAATCAGACGCGCGATTTCGTTTCCGTGCACGATATCGTGCGCGCCTGCCAGGCGGCGCTGGCTTCGGATAATCTTTCCCTGCTTTCGGGAAGCCCCGTGAATCTGGGCACCGGCAAGGCCATTACCATCCGTCATCTGGCGGAAACCCTTTTCGAGCTCGTGGGCTTGAATCCGCAAACGCAGAAGGTCTTGGTCGCGCCTCCGCGCGCGGGCGATATTCAGCACTCGCTCGCCGATGTTACGCGGGCTCGCGAGATTCTCGGATGGACCGCGAAGGTCGCTCTCCGGGACGGTTTGCGCGAGCTTTTGACGGGAATCTAGGGTGTTTGCGTTCGCTTTGATCATTCTTGGCGCGACTTTTCTTTTTTGCGTCTTGGGCGCGCTCAGTTTGATTCTTTCGGCCGCGGCGCGCCGCCCGCCGGCCGTTTCGCCGGCCGATAAGCCCCAAGCGCTCAAGATCTCGATTCTGATTCCGGCTCATAATGAAGAGAAAAAGATCGGCGTGACGCTCGAGAGCCTGGCGAGCGAGATTCCCGGCTCCGGGGCAACGGTTGAGGTCATACTTGCGCTTGATCGTTGCACGGACGCGACGGAGCAAGCGGCTCAGGCCTGGGCTTCGAAGCTTCCGCTTCGGATGATCAGCGTCGATTACGGAAGCAAGTGGAAAACTTTGCAGCGGCTTTTTCGGGAATCGTCCCAAGATTCGGCGTGGGCTGTGTTGCTCGACGCCGGAACGATTTGGGAGGCGGGCTTTTTAGGGAACCTCTGCCGGGCGATCCGCTTCAACCCCGATGCCGGTGTTTTGGGCCCTGGGTATCGGATGCACGGGGGATCGTTTGTGACCCGCCTTTTTTGGGGTTACGAGCGTTTCGTCAAGGCCTGCGAGAACCGCTTGGGCGGCCCGATCAGCCTGCATGGGGCCACGATCGCGTTTCGAAGGGACGTGCTCGAGAAAATTTGGCGGGAGCTGGGCTCGGAGAAATACCCGATCGGGTTTCAAAACGACGATATCGCGTTGCCGCTTGCCGCTCGGATCTTTTTTCCCGAGCTCAGAAATATCTATCTGAAGAATCTTTTCGTTTTTGATCGGATGTCTCACGAGAGGCTCAGTCTGGACGCGCGGTTCCGAAGGCGTAAGCGCATGGTTTTGGGCAATCTGCAGTGGACGCGCTGGTTTTTGAGAGTGACTCCCCGGGGCCCGTTGATTTCTTGTCTCGCGCTCCGACGGATGCTTCGGCCTTTTTGGGTGATCGGGCTTATCGTCTTCGCCGCGGGAGTCTCGCTTGAAAGCCGGATCGGCCTCGTTTTTCTCGCGCCGATCCTGATCTTTCCTTCGGCCGCGATCGCATCCGCCTATGCGCCGATCGCCTGGCTGGGCCGGTTTGATGAGAAGCCCGCGAAATGGCGCTAGCGAAGTACGGATCTTAAGGCCACCGCGACGGTTTTCAGCGTAATTAAAACATCGATCTTCGGCGACATCCGCTGCATGTAGAAGAGGTCGTATTCGAGCTTGCGCTTGGTTTGGGCGATGCTTGCGGCGTAGCCGCCCATGACTTGCGCCCAGCCC
Source organism: Oligoflexia bacterium (assembly GCA_031292385.1). Taxonomy (GTDB): domain Bacteria; phylum Bdellovibrionota; class UBA1018; order UBA1018; family UBA1018; genus JARLHE01. Next base: position 73,383 of record JARLHE010000026.1, on the reverse strand, counting down.
GTGATCCCGGGACGGACCAGGAGCCGTGTGCGAAACGCCGGGATTTTTTTGTCCAGCAGCGCGTAGAACTCGGGGCGCTCGGGTCGCGGGCCAATCAAGCTCATCTCGCCGCGAATCACGTTCCAAAGCTGGGGGATCTCGTCCAGGCGGGTTTTTCTTAAAAACGCGCCGAATTTCGTCACGCGCTGGTCGCCTTTTTTCGACCAGGCATGGCCGGCGCTCTCCGCGTCCTGCCTCATGCTGCGGATCTTCCAGATCGTAAAGGGTTTGCCTTGGTAGCCCAAGCGCGTTTGGCCGAAAAAAACAGGCCCCGGGCTCGTGAGCTTGACTCCGATCGCGGCGATGAGCAGCAGCGGGGAGAGCGCGATCAAAAGAATGGCCGAGAACACCCGCTCGAGAACGGCTTTGCCGGAGTAATAGGATCGCGCGATCGTGCCCTTGGCCACCGATTGGGTCAGATACATCCACAGATCCAGCGAGTCTATTTCGAGATGCCCCTTAAGTAGCGCGATGATCTCACGGTAATCGAGCATCTCGGTTCCGAGGAGCATGGCTTCGATGACGCGTTCGTTGCGCTCGAAATAGTGCATTTCCGAGCGCGAGATGATCACCCAGCGGAGCTCTCGGGCTTGAGCCGACGTGAGATTTTCTAAATCTTCGATATAGATCGGTTCGTAGAACTTCAAAAGTTTTCGCGAGCGCAGAGCGCGCAGAACCTTGGCCGCTTCCGGGCGGGAGGTCAGCAATGCCAGTTTCCTGCGCGCGCCGGAGCGGACAAACGCGATGCCGAAGAGAACCTGAACGAGATAAATCGCGCCGCAGATCGGAAGGGAAACCAGAAACGCGGCCCGATAGCGGATCAGGACCACGCCGAATAGGGCGAGCAGGATGTATTTCGATACCGACGCGGCGAGCGGAACGATCAAGGCAAGGGTAAGAATCGAATCCGGCCGGGCGATGGGATGAAAAAGATTAAAATAATCGAGAATGTCGAGCAGCCAAATCGTCAGGGTCGCGTTGAAGAGGCAAAACGTGAAAATCTCGATCGTGTATTCGGGGGCCCGCAGCTCGGGATTGAGCAGCATCAACGATGCCGACCAGAATAAGTTCAGGATCACGAATAGGACGATCTTGATCGGGATGCCGTCAGGGAAACGGGGCTTTAAAGGGGATGTATTTTCAATGCTAAAATTCGACATCGTTAACGCGTCGTGCTATTGAGCTGATCCATGTTGAAAATTCGCGCAGCGCTTTTGATTCTTCTTCAAATGGTATGTTCGATCGGACTTCCGAGTCCAATGAATGTTTTGCAAAGCTCGGCGTGGGCCGATGCGAGCTGCTCGGTTCCGGTTTGCGATATTCCAGCTGCTATAGCGGCGCTTCGAACCGATACGCAGAATCAGCGCTATCAAACGGTTTCGTCCCTGCGCGAGAGCAATAAGCATACGGTCGATCCGGCTTCGCTGCAAAACCTCATGGATTTCGCCAAGCAAGCCCAGGATCTGTTTGTCTCGATTCACGAAGACGATTGGCTGATCCGCGAAGCGACGGAGCTCTATGCTTTCGCCGTGGACGGTCTGCTGAAATACGCGCGCCCGATTTCATCCGCGCGGATGATTAGCCTTTTTGCGGATTTGACGAATGAAGATCAGCGTTTCGACGTGCTGGTCTATTGGACGACCGAGGTTCAGCAACTGAATTCACCTGCCGATATCCAACAAGTCATGGCCTTTGCGCACCAGGCGGTCGCGATCGTGACGGCCGATCAGGACAGTGATTATGTCGGGCGTCAGGCCCAGATGGTTTTGAGCCAGGGAACGGATCGTTACAACCAATTGCATCCTTATTTTGAGGGGCTCTACAAAATCCAGATTCAGTGTTCGGCGGTGACTACCCAGCCGGAGTGCCCTTCCTATATGTTGGATGGCTTCCATCGCCTGGTGATTCTCGACTCGCAGAACGCTTCGCCAGGCGTCCGGATCAGCATCGTTTCGGATGCGTCGGGCGATGCCGCGATCAGTTTCGATCATGCGGTTTTCGACGCCGATCAGTCGAAGCTCACTGCTTTGACCAATGTGAATGAAGATATCGGACCGACGCGCGACATCGAACTCACCATCGACCCGGTGACCGGCCAGCTTCAGGGCATTTATGAGGATTCGCAATATGAAGGAAAATTCCTGATCACCGGTACCGTCATCAAAAATATCGGGCAAGAATTGACCGATATTCCGCCCGCGATCCTGACGGCTGATCAGATCGTCGGGGAATATCAAGGAACGCTTGCCGGTATTCCGGGCTCTTTGGTGGTCAAAAGCCTGAGCCAAGGGCAACTTTCGGCGTCGTTCGTGGCGAGCGCCACTCGCGGCGATTTGCCTTCGTTGCGCGTCGATTTTCAGGTCGGGCGCTGGATCCCCACGGAAGGCCTGCTGTTACTCGTGGGAACTTTCCCGCAGGCGAGGCAGGAAGTGAAGCTCGTGTTGGCTTATCGCGCGAGCCCCATCAGCGGCAAGGCTCCTTACTGGAGAGGTTTCGAGTTCGCTCAATACGGACGGTCGAATCCCGCGACGTTCAATCGCGTGGCACCGGCGCCATTTCAATAGCCGGGTTGCCGGCGAATATTTTTCCAGACGGAATTTTTTTGGAGACGACCGATCCAAAGGCGACTACGGAATCGTCGCCGATTTCGGTGCCTTTGAGAATGGCCGAACCGGCCGCGATCCAGACGTTGTTTCCGATGTGAACCGGCGCGCATAATGGCTCGGGCGAGCTGGCGAGATTTCGCGATTTGTGGACGGAGTGAAAATCCGTGTCGAAGATCCGGGCATCGGCCAGGATGCAATCATCGCCGATCTTGATCCGTCGCGAGCATCCGAAGCGGGTACCGTTCAGAAAGACCCGGGATCCGATCTCGATACTTGCGTCTCGGGCGTGAGTAAAAGGCGTGCAGCGATCGGCCACGATGCAGTCGTCGCCGAGCCGGACCCGCCCGGGGCCTCGCGTGACGAGGGCTCCCTGAAGCGAGAAGCGTTTGCCGATTTCAATCCGGCTGCCTCCGCAAAATTCCCGAAACTTCCAGTAGGGACGGAATACCCAGCCTTTGATCCAGCCGAGGCGCCAGCGAAGGTGCAAGCCCGGGCGGGCGTAGCGGGGGTGCTTGGGGCTTGGCAATACGAAGAGTAAATCGATCATACAGTTTTGACGACTTTCGCCGGGTTTCCCGCCAAGATCGAGCGTTCCGGCCAATCGCCCGAGACGACGACCGAGCCCGCCGCGACGATCGAGCCCGATCCGATCCGGGCGCCTTTCAGGATAGTGACATTGGCTCCCAGCCAAACATCATCGCCGATCGTGACGGCCGCGGTGGGGAATTCCCAGTTTTCCGGCCCCGGCCCATGGCCGCACATTTTTTCGACTTGGGCTCTGCGTAGCACGGGATCGATGGGATGCGGATCGAAATCCTGGATGAAGACATTCCAGCTCGACAGAAAGCGGGCTCCGATCTTGATTCGGGATCGGCATGAAATCCGGATATCGCCTAGAATGGAGCAAGGGCCGATTTCGATTTGCCCATGACCGTAGGATTCGATCCGGGCGTGCTCATAGACGATGCTTCTTTCTCCCAGGGAGACTCGCGCATGGGGCAATTCGGTGCGGAGGCAGCGTAGGCGTTGTATTCTCGCCCGTTCGCCGATTCGAATGCCTTCGGGGTAAAGTCCGACGAGCTTCAGCGCGAAAATCAGGGTTCTTGTTCGCTGGAAAAGCCAGACAGTTCTGACATACTGAAAGAGAAAGAGGGGGCGCTCTTTTATAACTCGGGTAACTCGCGCAACTCGGGAGACTGGGTCGATCGGGGCCATTTTTTTCCAGTTTAGCGAAGCCGCCGGAGCAAAGGCAAGCAGCAACATGAAAACGAAAATCAGCTCTCATTGGCCGCTGACGATTCTTTCGAGCCTTTCTTCGCTGGCCAACCTTTCGCTGCCCTTGGTTTTGGTCCGCGTTTTATCTCCCGAGGAAATGGGCCATTACAAAGTTTTCTTTCTCTATCTCGGGTTGATGCCTTGGTTGACCTTGAGCGCGGGAATCAACAACGGGCTTTATCACTGGTCGGCGAAAGAGCGGGCTTCGCGCTATTTCCAATCGAGCTGGACGCTGCTGCTCGGCTGGTCGGTCTTGGTCAGCTTGCTGCTGGCCGGAGCGCTCTTCATCGAGAAGCAGTCCGTCCTGCTTGCTTTCGGAAGCTTTTTGGTACTGCTCGCCGGCTTTCATGACGATGCTTTGGTCTCGCTCGGAAGGATGTGGAAAGGCGCTTTTTTCACCGCCTTCTTTGAGGTTTTTCGTACCGCCTTGGTCGTGGGGGCCGCGCTTAAGACCGGTCAGCTCAGGCTCGTCATCGCGGCCTATCTCGCGGGTTTGGCTCTTAAACTCGCGGTGGGCGTTTATTTCGGATGGAAGTCGGGTATTCAGAAGCTCGCGCTTCCGCCATCGGAGTATCGGAATGAGTGCCGGGCGGTCTTGCGATACGCGGTGCCGGTATCATTCGCCTCGCTTATCGCCGTGGTGACCCACTATGCGGACCAGTTAGTGGTCTCAAAGCTCGGGACGGCCGCGTACTTCGCCGGATATTCGCTGGGCTGTCTTTCCATTCCTCCGCTCAACTCGTTTGAGCAGGCGGTGAATCGGGTCATGATTCCGGGCTTGGCGCAATCGCACGGAAAGGGCGATTCGGCGTCTTCGGCCGCGATCTTCCGCGAATCGGTCGCCGAACTCGCGTGGCTCCTGATTCCGGCGACGGCGGGGCTCATGGTGTTCGCGGGTCCCATCGTGCGGCTTCTTTTCACGGATCGCTATGCCGGGGTCGCGATTTTTCTAAGACTCTACGCCTTGAGCTATCTCCTGCTTGCCTTTCCTTATGATGCGTGGGCCCGCGCCAGGGGAGAGAGCCGATGGATCCTGAAAAATCTCGCGATTTCTTTCGGCCTGGCTTTGGTGGTGATTCCCGCGCTTGGAGCCGAGTTCTTGGGGGTGGGAGCGATTGCGGGATTGTTGGTTACGCAGCTTTCGCTGCGAGTGGGGGGGTGGCGGCATATCCGGCGCACGACGAACTGGAATTTGCGCGACTTTTTTCCGGTAGCCGAGATCGCCTACGACCTGATGCTGGTCGGAATTTTAACCGGCTTCAGCTTTCTGATGACTCCTTTACTTGGGAAGGGTCTTTCCTGGTTTTTGGCGTGTGGTCCGGCGTTCGCGCTCATTTATCTTGGCTTGACCTTGCGCCGTCGCTTCAAGGGCGAGCGTCTCGCCGTGCTTCAGGTCACCCAATATCTCGAGACGGGCGGCCTTGAGCGGGTCATTTATTCGCTTTGCCAGGGGCTCAAGGGTTCGGTCGAGGTATCGGTTTTCAGCTACGATCAAAGGCAGGATGCTCGATCCCTCGCGCAAGAGTTCGAAAAAGCGGGGATCACGGTTCACGCCTTGAGGAAGGGGCGCGGCTTTTCGCTTAAGGCGGTGTTCGCGATTCTGAAAATCTGTCAGCGCGAAAAGATCTCGGTTTTGCATACCCATGACCTGGGGCCGCTGGTTTACGCGTGCGTCGCGAAAGCGCTGACGTTAGGCGCGCTCCGAATCGTCCACACTCAGCACAGCTTCATTCACCTTTCGAAAAAGAGCCGTTATCGTATTTACGAGCGATTTTTCACCCGGCTCTGCGACGAACTCGTGGTCGTGTCCGAGGATGCGCGCCAGACCTACGCGGCGCTCGGTGTGCCGATCGGGCGGATCCGCCTGATTCCAAACGGCGTATTTTTCCCGGAAGTGAGTTTGGCCGGTTCGGAGGAGAAGCTGGCGCTTCGCGAGGCCTTGTCGAAGACCATTCCGGAGGTTCCTAAGGTTTTGCATGCCGATCGGGTGTGGGTTCTGTATTTGGCGAGAATCCATCCGAAGAAGGGCCAGAACCATGCGATCGCCGTCTGGAATCTCCTGCCGGAAAAAACCCGGGCGAATGCCGTGTTGGTTTTTGTGGGGCAGGAGTCGTTTGAGGGAGAGGTCGCCAGGCTCCAGTTTTTGGGTTATTCCGTGCCCGCGCCCGCGAATATCGTCTTTGCCGGCGTGACTCGCGAGCCCGAGCGTTGGATTCAGGCGAGCGATCTGTTCTTATCTCTTTCCGAGTTTGAAGGGATGCCCTTGGGGCCCATGGAAGCTTACGGAGCCGGCATGCCGCTGGTTTTATCGAAAATCCCCGGTCATGAAATTCTTGCGGATGAAATCTCGGCCGATGACGCGAGTTGGGTTGATCTGCCGGTGACGGAAGCGGCGAGCCGCGCTCTGGAGGCCCGGATCGAGCGCGCGGCAAGCGAAGCTTTCGTTGAGCGCGCCGAACGCTTCGCGCGGCGGATGGCTTGGCGCGAAGCGCATGGGGTTCAGGCGATGGCCGGGAAGTACTTGAAGCTCTACGAGAGGACGCGGGCTTGATCATTCATCTTTTCAATTCGTCGCTGGTGAGCGGTCCCGAGACGCTGGTGATTCCGGCTCTTCCATCGCTCGAGCAAGAGCTGGGCGAAATCCGGGTCGGCTTTCTTTTTGAAAAAAGGAAGGGCTCCGCGGCGGAATCCCCGGTCGAATACGCGCGTCGCTTTGGTTTGCGGACCTTCAGCGTCGCGGTTCGCCGGCAGCTCGATTTCAAGGCGGTACGCGAGCTTGCGGATCAGCTCGAGCGTTTGCGGCCCACGATCGTCCATGCTCATGATGTCAAGGCGTCGACTTATCTCGCGTTGGCGGCTCTGAGTCTTCGGCTTCGTAAAAAAGGCCCGCTTCCCTGGAAGATGGTTTCGACGCATCACGGGGTTCACGCGCGGCACGGCGCCAAGATCCGGGCTTACGAGCTTTTCTATTGTTACGTGGTGCTGCGGTTTTTTGATCTCGTTCTTTGCGTTTGCAGCTCGGATCGTGAGATCCTCCTTCGGCGAGGGCTCGACCCGCGTCGCGTTCAGGTGCATTTGAATGGGATTGATCGCGAGGAGATCACCTCCGCGGAGCGCCCCAGAAAATCGGCCGAGATTCGCCGTGAATGGGAATCGTCTTTGGGGATTGATCTCCAAAGCAAAGCGGTTTTCGGCATGGCCGCCCGCTTGTCGAGGGAGAAGAATCACGCTCTTCTGCTCGATGCCTTAAGCCATCTGAAACGCGAAAGACCCGATTTCGCCTGGACCTGTCTTTGTTTTGGCACCGGCTCGCTCGAGGAGGCGCTTCGAGAAAGGACTGAGGAGCTAGGGCTTGGCTTGGATGTTCATTGGGCGGGCTACCGCCCGGGCCTGAGCGGCGAGATGGCAGGTTTCGATATTCTGATTTCACTATCGTTGGGAGAGGGCCTGCCCATCAATTTGCTCGAGGCCGGCTGGTCGGGCACTCCCGTCCTGGCGGTATGCGTGGATGGCGTGAAGGATTTGTTAATCGGAAATGAATTACAGCTCTTCCGGTTAGCACCCAATCCGCCGGCCGAAGCGGTCGCTCTCCAGTTGACCGCTATGATGCGCGATGTTAAAACGAGGCAGCTCTCGGGTTCTGTTTTTCAACAAGCTGTAATGAAAAACTTTTCAGGAAAAAGTTGGAAAAAAGGGCTCATTGAAGCTTATCGTAAACTAAGTTCATAAAAGCGAAATTGGGCGGCATCAGTGAAATCTCTTCTTGGAACCTACAGTACGCTCCTCATCTTGGGCATGGCTTTGCTTTCGGGCTGCGCCGGCCGGACCGTGCGCGAAAGAAATAGCGCGCTCTACGACGGCATGGGCGGATCGCCCGCCGAGTTCGATCAAGCGCAATCGTCGGGGCCGTCCGCTTCGATCGAAGCGCGTAAAGCCGCGCCCGCGGCCATTCGCCCGGATGCCGTGCAGCCGGGATATTTGTGGGAAATATCGAATCCGACGGACAAGGGAATCAACGGAAAATACCGGGTTGATTTCGACGGCAAGCTTCGGCTCGCTTACGGCATCGTGGTCGATACGAACAACCTGAGCGAGTCGGAACTGAAGGCGAAGGTGGCGGAAGCTTTTCGTCCTTTTCTCAAGGCGGCCGATCGCACGCGGGTTTATCTGGGACAAAGAAAAATCTGGGTGGACGTTCGCGGCCTGGTCAATAAGCCGGGAAAATTCCTGGTTGATCCGGATGAAAGTCTCGATGCCGTTCTCGCCCAGGCCGGGGGCGTGACTCCGAACTCGCAGGCCGAGTATGTTCAAATCCAGCAGAAGGGCGGAGCCGCGGCGGTCAGCCTTGCCGATTACTACGATACCGGCAATTCGACGCTGCTTCCAGTGCTGCAAGGCGGGACGATCTTTTTCGTGCAAAGAAAGAACGAGGTTTCCGCCGCTTTGGCGTCGGCGTCGCATCCGATCGTCCAAGTTTACGGAGAGGTCAAGACGCCGGGTGAGTTGGCGTACCGCTCCAACGCCGATTTTCTTTATTACCTGACCCGTGCCGGCGGGCCCACCTCGGTGGCCGATCTCGGCAAGATCGAGGTCATCCGTTGGGTGGACGGGAAAAGAAAAAGCGAAGTCTACAATTGGAACGAGTCTCATGAGCTGGCGAGTCTCCAGCCGCAGGATCTGGTTATCCTCCATTCGAATCAGCCGACTCTGGTTGAGAGAACCTTGCAATCGGCGGCCGGGCTCGCGGCGATCCTGTCGGCGATCGGGATTTTGGTCATCGCGTTTTGAGGGAAAAATCATGAAAAAAGCCGAAGCATTGCTGAATTACATTCAATACTCCGAAACCAAGGATTTGCTGGACCGCCTTTTGATGCTGCAAGAGAACGCGAAGTTCAAATCGGTGGTGGTGCTGAGCGAGTTGAGCGGGGAAGGCAAGACGTTCGTGACCGCCGCTTTGGCGCTGGCTTACACGGAGCGCCTGAAAAAGCGGGTGCTGGTCGTCGACACCGCGACGCCGCGGCCGGCGGGGGCCGCGAATCCCGGGCGCCCGTCGCCCGACTTGCTGAACGAGCTTCTGGAGAGATCCGAAACGGTCGATGTGATCTCCCTTCGCGCCTGGAGCGGCTTGAAAAAGGGCGGCGATGCGGCCGAGTACCAGCTGAAAGCCTTGTTCAGTCAGGTCGCCGCGCAGTACGGCCTCGTTCTCGTCGATACGTCTTCATTGGCGAGGAAGAACCGGAATAACCTGGATCCATCGGTCATCGCCCGCCAGTGCGATGCGGCGGTCTTGGTCAGCTCGAAAATCGAGTTCGCGGTGAACGTGTCGCTCGAGAACCGAAAGCGCATGGAAGCCTCGGGCATTAAGCTTATTGGGATGATCTATAATCGGGGAGGGGCGATCGATGCCGCAAAATGATTTTGACCTATTGTACTTCGCGTCGGTTCTTCGGAGAAGAGGGCGCCTTTTGGGCTCGATCGTCGTCGTGACCGTGCTGGCGTTTTGCGCCCTGTACGCGGTCCTGCCGAAAAAATACAAATCAGCGGCCGAGATCACCATCTACTCGCGGTATTTCCAGAATCCGCTGATCCGTGATTTCATCTCCGAGCAATACGACACCGCCGAGATGCGCACACAGCGGGAGGCTTTGCTTCAGCAGGCGGTCGACGATGGTTTTCTGGATCAAGTCGCATCTGAATTTCATCTGTACAGAACCCCCGAGGGCAGTCCGCGCCGAGGCGGGGAGCGGGAGGATCTTCGGCGGCATTTCGAGATCTTCGGGATCAACGCCGACAGCTACCAGATCGGATTCGTTTCGAATCGCCCGGAAATCGCCGAGGCCGTCGCCAAGCGAACCTTGGAACGGGTGATCGAGACTTTGATCGACGAGCGCCGAAAGACGCTGATCAACGTTCGCGATGCGATCCGCGCCCGAATGCAAGCGATGGCGTTGGTGATGAACACCGGTCCGAACGGGCTCAGCGCCGCCAGCCGCGCACAGCTTGAATCCCAGTTGGCCCAGGTGCAATCACAGATCGCAAGTCTCCTCGAGCAATACACCGAAAAACATCCCAAGGTCGTCCAGCTGCGGGCCCGTGAACGCTCCTTGGAGGAATTCCTGAAACGGCCCGCGAGCGGGCAGGCGAATCGGAATCTGGATCAGCCCGAGGCCCTTGCCGGCGCGGAGGTCGAGCCCGGAACCAAGGACGTCTATCAGGATTTATTGAAGAAGTATAATTACCTCAGCGTCGCGCTCGATATGGAGCAGGCTAATTCCGTGAATTATTACGCCGTGGTTTCAGCGCCGAGCTTTCCGCTTTCGCCGATTGCCCCGAAGCTCTTTAATATGGTCGGCTACGGACTTGGAGCGGGAATTCTCATCGCGCTTTTCGCGCTGTTGTTCGAGGAATATCTTGAGTTCAATGCGGCGAATATCGAAAAGAAAGCGAAGTTCTGGGGAGTTCCGCTGCTGGGCGTCCTGCCCCGCCTGGATTGGGAACTAGCCTATCAGTCAGGACGAGGAGAGCTCAAAAAGGCGGTCTCCGAAGAGAATCTCGAAGAAAATCTGGAAGAGGCCGTTCAGCCGAATGATTGGCATTGAGCGCTCTTTAGCCGATCCGGCATTGGCCGCCGCCGCGCCGGTTCTGCTCGGCGTAGTGTCGGTAATTCTGGGGCTTTATCTGGCGTTTTCGATGCTGGCTGCGTTTCGGTTCGGGAGCGATTTCGCCGCGCTTATCCCCAGGTCGCGCGGCGTGGAGCTTCTTTGGTTTTCGGGGCTGATCGTCGTCTGGGCGATTTTCGGCTACTCGCTCGGTGTCGATGAATCGTTTCTTGCCTTGGAGATCGCCCTCGCGCTCGTGCTCTCGATCATCCACCCGGCTTTGGCGATCGGGTTTTTCGTCATCTTTCTTTTTTTGCGTCCCTGGGAGATCAGCGCGGATCAAATGCCGATTCTGGCCGTTCTTCCGCGCTTATACGCGATTCTCGCCATCTTGAGCTCCATTCTCTACCTTCATCGTTCGCGCGCATTCAATCTTCGGCTGGGGCTCCCGGTTTTTTTGCTCCTGGGCTTCGCGTTCTGGGTGTTTTTATCGACATTCATCCGGGGGGACGCGGCTTCCGCGCAGGGCGTTTATTTTGACGTGCTTTTCAAATCGGTCGTGCTCTTTCTTCTGATTTCGCAGGTCATTCGCGACGAGATCGGGTTGGGCTTCCTGGAGTCCGCGCTGATTTTCGCGTCCCTGGGGCTCAGCGCGATCTCGATCTACCGCACGCTCAGTACGCCGGATCTGCACGCTGCCCGTATCGGATCGTTCGGCTTGCTGGCCGATCCGAACGATATCTCCGCGGTGATGATTCTCATTTTTCCTTTTGCCTTTTATTCGCTACGAAAGAAGGATTCTCCGGCGCTTTTACGGCTGATCTGCGCTTTGACATTGCTCTCTTCGCTCATTCTTCTCTATTTCGCCAAATCGCGCGGCGCGCTGCTTGCTCTTTTGGTGACCGTGGCCGCGATGTTTGTCTTAAGCTTCAAAAGCAAGGGAAGGGCGATTCTCGGCGCGGCGCTGGCGCTCGCGCTCTTTCTTCCTCTTTCGGCGGGATTTCATCGCAGCGAGGCGGATCTCGCCGAATCGAGCGAGAGTCGCCTGATTTACTGGAAAACGAGCGGCATTATGGCGCTGAAGTCCCCGCTCTTCGGCGTCGGTTTCGGCGGTTATCCCGAGAATTTCGAACGCTATGCCCCGGCATTCATCGAATCGGGCGTTCGCACGGCGCATTCGAGCTGGTTTCTGGCCCTCGCCGAAAGCGGCTTCGTGGGTTTCGGCCTGTTCGTATCGCTTTATCTTTGGGCATTATCGGCGTCATGGAAGATTCGCGAGAAATTTCCGGAGCTCTTTTTTTCGACGCTGGGATACGGTATCGCCATGAGCTTCCTCTCGCACACGTACGCGATTTATTTTTATATTTTGCTGGGAATCGTGTTTGCCGCTTCGAGAAAATTCAGAGCCGCAGTACCGCTTTTATTGCTCCTCTGCGCGCTCGCGGGCTTTCACGCGGGAGTTGCCCGCGCCGGTGACGATATCGCCGTGGAGGTCGTTCGCGGCGGCGATAAGCCGATCGGTCGATTCATCCCTTCGGCTCAGGACAAGCTCATCCTTAAGGGATCGCGTGGAGAAACGCTCAATTTCCAAATCAAGCTCAGGGCGGGGGGTTGCGTGAAGCTCGCGTTTCAGACGAAAGCGGGCAAGACCGCTCCTCACGGACTCGGCGCGCGATTCTATGAAATGCCTTATGTTCGCACCGCCAATCCGTCTTTCCAGGGGGCTTATGTCGGCAGTCATCACGATCCCTTGCCGCCCCTGGACGACGGAGCGTTTTGCCCGGATCTTGCCCGGGGCGCCGCTCAACCCTGGAGTTGGGTTTGGGGCGAGCTGAGAATCGACCCCGCTTTGCCTCCGGGGGATTATGAGGCGGTCATCTCGGTCAAGAGCGTCGAGAGCGAGCGGGAGATTCCGGTTCAGCTTCGCGTGTGGAAGATGATCATTCCCGAAGAGCCGGCGATTCCGCTCTATGCGGAGTATTCTTCTTGGTACGGCGTACTGGGCCATTTTGGCCACGCCCATGCGATGGAAGGGAAGCTCTCGCAAGCCTATCAGCGCGAGATGCGCGAGCATCGGATTTTCCCTGTGAAGTCCTGGGTGAAGGTTCCGAAGACGAGAGGTGACGCGGGCGGCGCGCTCGATCTGGACGATTTAGCTGAGGTCCATAGCTCGTTTCGTGAAGTAATTTTGGATTCCCGGCCCGCCTGGTGCTTGATCGATTTTCCGAAGCCGATCGGCGGTACGGCTGCCGAGCAAGCCCGCTATTGGCAGGGCGTTGATCAGGCGATTTCAGGCGCGGGGCTTAAGGGCAAGGCTTTTGTTTATCTTTGGGATGAGCCGAAGCGCGATGATTACCGTGCGCTTCTTTCGCTTGCGAAGGAAGTGAAAAAGCAGGCCCCGGATTTGAAGATTCTGGTGACGACGTCGGGATATGATCGGGCGCCCCGGATGCCGGAGCTTGAGAAGTTAATCGATATCTACGTGCCGGTCCTGAACGATTGGGGTGTTGATTTCAATAACCCGAAAATGCGGCGCTATCGTTTTCTGCAAGACCAAGGAAAGCAGCTTTGGACCTATCTCAGCTGCATGAGCCATGGTTGCGAGGGTCCGGTGGATTCGGGCTTGCCGGATTGGGTGCTCGATCGGCCCAGCGTTTGGATCCGGGTGATGCCCTGGGTTTTGAGCCGGATGAATTTGAACGGCTTTCTGTATTACGACGTCGATTATGCCTATCAATTTTATCCGAAGAAGGATCCTTGGACGGATCTCTGGTATTTCTCGGGAAACGGCGATGGGACTTTGTTTTATCCCGGACGTCCCGGCGAACATGGGTTGAAAGAGCACCGGCCGATTGATTCGATCCGGGTCAAGCTTTGGCGCGAGGCCTCATTTGATGCCGAGTACATTCGTTGGATGGAACAGCTTCACACCACTCCGAGCTGGTGGAAGGCTCAGTATGATACCCTGGTGAAGAGTCCTCAGGATTGGAGCAAGAGCTATGATGCCTATCAAGCGTTGCGCGACCAGGCGGGTGAGTACCTGAACGCGCGATGAAGGCCGAAACGAAAAAGATACTCTGGATTTCGCCTCGTTGGCCGGAGCCCGCGAACGATGGCGCGAAGATCGCGACCTTTCAGCTGCTGCGGTATCTTCAAAATGATTTCGAGATCCATCTGCTCGCGATCCTGCCGGAAGAAGAGCCTTCACCGGCGATCTCCGTTTTGGACCGTTGCACGGTACGGGTTTTGAGACGGCCCCGCCCTCGAGGTTCGCTTGCGTTTCGGTTACTCGTGCGGCCATGGGTTCCCGTGACGTTTTCTTCGTTCGCGTCCTCCAGCCTGCGGAATGAGGTCAAGTCGGCGGTTTCCGCCATGGATTGGGATTGGATCGTCTTTGACGGGGCCCATGCGGCCGTTCCTTTTTTGAAGAGCGGAGCGAAAACCAGCGCCCGTCTCGTGTACCGCGCGCATAACGCCGAGTATTCGCTCTGGGAGAGAACCGCCGAAGCTCAGGGCTTCTTTAAGCGCCTGGCATTGAAGCACCAGGCAGCGTTGGTGAAAAAAATTGAAAGCTCGATTTTGAGCCTTTGTGATTTTGTCTTTCCCGTGTCTTCGGACGACGCGAGCCTTTTTCAGGCCCTTTCTCCGGCGATCCGCAGCGAAGTGATTCGCATCGGCCAGGATTTTCCGGAATCGCTCCCGCCCCGGAAAAGCAGCCATTGCCTGGGGTTTGTCGGGCGCCTGGATTGGCTTCCGAATCGACAGGGGTTGGAATGGTTTTTGTCGAAAGTTTGGGCTCAGGTCGCGGAGAAGCGACCTGAGCTTACGCTGAAAGTGGCCGGCAGCGGAGACGCGAGCTGGCTGGAGCGGTATCGCCAGCTGCCCAGGCTTGAAATTCTCGGGCCCGTCGCATCGGTGGATTCTTTTTATGAAGGAATCGATGCGGCGATCGTGCCCTTGTTCTTTGGCAGCGGTACCCGCGTCAAAGCGATCGAGGCTTCGCGGTTTGCCGTCCCGTGCATCAGCACTTCGCTTGGCGTGGAGGGATGTCCGCTCGTGGCTGGGGCCTCGTTCTTGAGAGCCGAGTCGGTCGAGGATTGGGTGAAGGTCCTTGAACAAGCCTCATTTGACTCGCTTAAGGCGCTTGGGGCTTCGGCCTTCGCGGTGATGAAGCCGCAATACGACTCGCGCGTCATCGCCGATAAGGTACGACGCATTTTCGCCTGAAGTAAGTTCCCGATTTTCCGATAGCGGAGAGTGGGCCTCTTAAGAAAACTCGGAAGAGTCAAATTTTTACCGCTGTTAGCCTTGGGGCTGGCCCTTGCGGGCAGTCCGGCTCTTTCTGTTCACGCGCAGCCGTCGCAGTCGCAGGCGGCATCCCAGGCACCATCCCAGGCACCATCCCAGGCAAATGCTTACTACGATGAAATTTTCGACTCCCAGGGCCAGTTACGCCCAGTTTACGAGGATATCTATCCTATCTATCAATCCTTTAAGAAATCCGGCCAAGAAGCTCAATTCCTTAAGGATTCAAGAAAAGACTTCCAAGGCGACAATGCGCTCGATCCGCTGCCTCGGATGCTCAGCGAGAGCGAGTACCAGGAGCTGAAATACGGCGTAGAGCAGAGAGGGACCGCGCTCCGGCGTTTGTTGCAGGATTACTACGCGGGCAATTGGGCCAGTATCACCCAGGTCATACCCAGGCCCGTGCTGGAGCGGATCGTCGCGCGGGCGCATGAAAGCTCATATGTCGGGCGAGTCAATCCGGAGTCCATCTCCTTTCCCTATGGTCCGGACATCATTCGTGATCAGCAAGGCCACTGGCGGGTGGTCGAGGATAATCCGGGTTACATCGGCGGGCCGGGTGATTTGATCCGCGCGCGTGAGATCCTGCTGGACCGCATGCCGGAATACCGAGATCGGCTCGAGGCGGTTGATTCACCCGAGAAATTCTACGACGAGCTGGTCACCCGATTTCGCTCCCTGCGGAAGCCGCCGAACGGCCGGGTTGTCCTTTACATGGTTCCTCCGTATCCGGATCACGAGGATGATCGCCTCAAGGCGATCTTCGCGAATCGCGGCGTCGATGTGGTGACGCCGTTCACCAAAAAGAAACTGGTGGCGACTCGGGACGGGCTTTTTCTGGAAGAGAAGATCGGTGCCTCCAAAATGTCGGTTCGCTCGTCCGTGGGCTACATTATTCTGAATGGCGAACATGCGGGAATGGACAGCCATAACCCCGCCTCACGCGAGCGCGCGCTCATCGAGGAGGCTGTCGCCCATATTCGAGAGAAGGGGATCAAGCCGGCGGCCAGAGCTCGGATCGAAGCCGCGTTGGTCCCGGACCCCTCAAGCGGCCAAGTGAATCTCAAGAAGCTGAAAGCGGCGCTGGATCGCTCGACTATGAGCAACGACGTGGATGACATGCGTTTCCAGGCGCCCGGATTATTGGATGCGATTTTTTCCGGAAAAGTGGCCGCGAATTATTCTCCGGGAGTGGATTTCATCGGCGACAAAGAGTTCTATGTGTATGTCGACGACCTGGTTCGCCATTATCTAAAAGAGGAACCGGTCATCAAAAACATCCCCACGGAAAAATTTCTGAAACCCGACGGAGCGGTTGATCAGCGACTTCTGGCTCAAGTGTTCAAGAATCCCGAGCAGTACGTCATCAAGGCGGTCGATGGGCGCGGGGGCGATTCGGTTTGGGTCGGCGCGAAAATCCCGAAAGAGGAATTCGCCGCCGTGCGCGCTAAGATATTAGCGGAGCCCGATCGTTACATCGTTCAGAAATTCACTCATTTATCGGTGATGGACGGAAAAATCGTCGATATCCGGATGATCTCGGCGGTGGATCCCAAAGGCGTGTATGTTTCGGCGACTCCCTGGGGACGGGCGTTGCCGATCGAGGGGGATGGCAAAGTGAACTTAAGTTCCAATGGCCGTGAAGTGGCCATCGTGGTGACCCGCAAGGGCTCCGTTCACGTGAGCGTGCCCTGCGTGGAGAGAAATCTGGCGCATGCGCTCACCTCCGCGCCGTCCATTGCGCCTTAAGAGTACAAAGTCTGTCGCGCGAGCGAGAGCGCCATTTGTTCGTCGATCACTTCAATATGGGCGAAATCCTCGCCCGCCGAAGGCCCCAGCGCTTGCACCGACTGACGCACGATTTGCATCACTTCGAAGACGCTGAGCTCTGGGTTGACCTCGACGATTTTTTTGATGATCGCGCTGTTAGTCGGAGTCGAGGCGTGCATCAGAATCTCTTCTCTCCCGGACCTCTTCCCGAGCGCGGGGCTGTCTGCCACCGGCCCTGGCGTCTCGGTTGCTGGCTTCTGCCTCCGCCTCCTCCGCCACCTCCGCCACCTCCGCGCTTTTCGACCGGGAGTTGCTCGGGAGTTTGCATTACCACCGGGCGTTTGCGGATCAGGCGCTCGATGCTCGAAAGAAACGAGCGCTCTTCCGGGGCGCAAAACGAAATGGCCAGGCCTTTATTGCCCGCGCGCGCCGTTCGGCCGATCCGATGAACGTAGCTTTCCGGGACGTTGTGCACGTCGTAATTGAAAACATGGGTCACCCGGTCGATGTCGATGCCGCGGGCGGCGATATCGGTCGCGACCAGGACTCGAAGACGCCCGGTTTTGATGTCCTCGAGCGCGCGCTCGCGCGCGCCTTGCGATTTGTTTCCGTGAATCGCGGCCGCGCCGATCGAGGCCGCGGTGAGTTTTTCCGCCACGCGGTTCGCATCACGTTTGGTCCGCGTGAAAACGATCGCGCGCTCGATTGCGGGGCTTTTCAATAACTGGATGAGCAGGGCAGTCTTCTGGTTGCTCGGCACATGGTAAACGGATTGCTCGATCCGCTCGGCCGTCGTGGCGACCGGAGTGATTTCGATGCGATGGGGCTCGTGCAGGATCTGATGTGCGAGCTTGCTGATCTCGGGCGGCATCGTGGCCGAGAAAAAGAGGGTCTGACGGCGCTTCGGGAGGTGCCCGATGATTTTCCGGACGTCGTGAATGAACCCCATGTCGAGCATGCGATCGGCTTCATCGAGAACGAAAATCTCGAGGCCATTCAGGCGCACCAGGCGTTGCTGAATCAGATCCAGAAGGCGTCCTGGCGTGGCGACCACGATGTCGACGCCGCGACGCAGGGTCGCGACTTGCGGGTTTTGACCTACTCCTCCGAAGATAACGGTGTTGCGAAGGCCCAAGCCATTGCCATAGCGGTCGAAGCTTTCCCCGATTTGCGAAGCAAGCTCGCGCGTGGGGGTGAGTACGAGCACGCGAATATCTCGCGGCGAGGGGCCCTGCGTCTTATAAAGCGCCCGGGCATCGTTTTCGGTCAGGATGTGGAGAATCGGCAACGCGAAGGCCGCCGTTTTTCCGGTGCCGGTTTGCGCGCAACCCAAAATATCCCTTCGCTCCAAGATCTTCGGGATCGCTTGCTGCTGGATCGGGGTGGGGTTTTCGTAACCTTCGGCGTGAACCGCCTTTAAGATGGGCGGCAATAAGTTCAGTTTGCTAAATCCGGTCATAGCGGGACTATATATGCAGCGCAGCATAAGTACCAGCAAGAACTTCAGAAATCGTGATTATTTAGGGCTCGAGCGCGGTCTGGATCTCGATTTTGCCTTTAAGCGTCTTATGCACCGGACAATGTTCAGCAATTTCGAGGAGCCTTTTTCTCTGCTCCTCGTTTAAAGGACCGATGAGCCGGATTTTACGCTCGAATTTCGAGACGCCGTCTTCTTGATTGAGCGTGATCTCCGTGATGACGTCCTCGACCGGCCATGCTTTGCGGGCGGCGTACATCCTGAGAGTCATTGAGGTGCAGGCGCCCAGGGCGGCGCCCAGATAATCATGAGGGGACGGCGCGGTATCCTCGCCGCCTTCCGCCTGGGTGACGTCGGCGGCGAGCGTAAATGACCCGATCTGGATCTTTTGACTGACTTTTCCGGGGCCAAATTGGACTCGAGCGAGCTTCATGACTTCGATGAATATCACAGTTCCCGATGACGAGGTAGGGAGGGTTTCGTCTTCGCCTCGCGTTATAACGATGCGCATCGGGCGCGCTCAGCGGTGGCACTTTTTGTGCGATGAGTTTTGGCTTTCATGAGGAAGAAAGTTTTTAAACGGATCGAGAAAAGAATCGATGACGCGGAAAAGGCGGTCAGAACGCTTCGTCGCGGTCGGAAGAGCCGGCCTGTGGACGCGGAAGCCCTGCATGTCTTTCGGATCGGCCTTCGAAGAATCGAGGCCTCGGCGCGCATTCTTCGCTCCGTCGATAAAAAGGCTCGCGTGGAGCCGACCTTGGTCACGATCAAAAAGTTATTGGGCTCGACTGGCGGCATCCGCGACGAAGAGGTTCTGCCCGAGGTCTTGCCTCCGGAATTGAGCAGCCCCGAATTTCGGGACTGGGTGCATCGAAGGGGACGTGTTCTTTTGGAGCGCGAGGCGCGCCTCTCCGCTACGCTGGATCGATACCTGCCCCGCGGTTTCGTTCTATCCTCCCAGCGAGCGATCCTGGCGCCCTTTTCGCGAATCAAGGGCAAGGCGCTCGCCAAGCGCGCGAAAGCGATGATCAGAAAGGATTGCAGGCGCTTGAAGTCGATGTCTTCGAAACTCGAAAAAAACAAGAGAGATGAGCGTTTTTTGCACAAGTATCGGGTGCGTTCCAAGCGCTTGGGCTATGTCCTGGATTTGATGAAGCCGGTCTTGCCGACCGAGATCCGGCAATTGAGGCGCCTGGCCGTCTTGAATCAGACCCAGTTCGGAAGGTTGCACGACTTGGATGCGGCGATCGAATTGCTTGAAGGGGATGCCCGCCTGATTCCGCCTGAACGTGACCGCCTTTCACGGCAGCTGCGGGAGGTGCGGAAAGAGTTTCTTAAGCGCGCGCTGAAGTGCGGAAACCGGCTTGGAAAAGAATTGTCTTTTTTAGCGGATTCGCGTCAATTATGAGCTCATGAGCGTCTTGATTTCAGTTTTCATGTTCTTGCTGATCACGCCCCCGGCAATCACATCCTCGGCCGAGGCGCGCTCCAAGTCGGAGTCAATCGTCAGCGCCGCCGCGCAAAGCATCAGCGATGCGCTGGTGAAACCGCCCCGGGATAACGAAATCTGTTTTTCGCCCGACGAGCCTTGCGACGTGAAGCTCGTGAAGTTCATTCAATCCGCCCGGCAATCGATCGATGTGGCGATTTACGATTTGAATTTGGAGCAGCTGGTTCATGAGCTTCTGGTCGCGTCGAAGAAGATCAGGGTCCGTATTCTCGTGGATCGCAAGCAGGCGAAAGGAAAGCATAGCTTGGTTCCGCTTTTGATTAAGGCCGGCGCGCAGATTCGCTACGGTCATCAGCGCGGTATCATGCATAACAAGTTCGCGATCGTGGATGGAAACAGAGTCGAGACCGGCTCTTTCAACTACACTCATCATGCGCGGAGCTCGAATAACGAGAATCAGATTTATCTCGGCGCGCCCGAAATCGTTGCGCGTTATCAGCAAAGATTCAACGTAATCTGGGATAAGGCGGACGAAGCCCAATAGAGCCGCGGGCTGTGTCTTTTTCGACCGGGTATTATGATCTATAATTTAGATAAAAATAGTCAAGTACCGATGGATTCCTGTCGATTCTTAAGACATGGGAACGCGAGTCTTGCTTGTCGTTGCTCTTCTAGGGGCTCTCTTAGGTAGTTTTTCGTTGCGGGCTGAAGCAACCAGCGTCCCATCAGGATGGCATCTTGCCGCCGGTACGACGATTCATTTTCGTGAGCTGGAGCTTCATATCAAGGGCACCCCTCTCTCCGTTTATGAAATCGTTTACTCGTTTCACCCCATGAACAATCCGGGCGCGTTCGAGCCGATCGGTCTCTGGGTTTATAATTACATCGAGGCGGGCGCGGCCGGTCATGCCGAGAACTGCAAGCGATGGTTCAATCAAGTCGCCCAAGACGAGAGTCAAACCGATCAAGTGCCTTTCCCTTATCTCGAATTCGACACTCAAGTCGGCTACGCGCCGATCTTCACCGACGAAGGGATCGCGGTCATTCCCGATAGCAGCGTGAACTGCTGGGAAGCCATGGACTTCAAAGGACCCCGGTAGATCCGGATTTAATCCAGAAATTCCACCTGCCCGCTCTTTAATTCGTAAATCGCGCGGAGAATGCGCAATTTACCCTGGTGAACGCGGTCACGCACGATGGAAGACCGCTCGATGAGCTCCTCGGCGACGGCATCCACGTTTCCCGCGACTTGTTTTCGGAGAAGGGAGTTTTCCGGCTTCAGCGATACATGCTCGCGCTGGAGGTTGGATTGTAGGGTGGAAACAAGAAAGTCGAGATCCCTGGAGCCCGACGATTGCCCGGGTTTGGCGTGCAAGGCGGCATCCACGGCTCCGCACGAGTCATGTCCGAGGACGATGAGAAGCTCGGGCGTAAAGTGGGCGACGGCGTATTCTATGCTGGCCAGCGTGGCGGGTTCGGCGATGTTGCCCGCGACTCGCGCGACGAACAGATCGCCCAGGCCCGCGTCGAAAATCATCTCGGGCGGTAGGCGCGAATCGCTGCACGAGAGAACGATGGCGCGGGGGGATTGGGCGGTCGCCAGCTCCTGGCGACGGGGCGGGTCTTGTCTCGGATGAATCATCGCCCCCTGGACGAAGCGTTCATTGCCTTGCTTCAGCTGCTCAAGTAGGGGGGATGTCGAAATCGCGGAGGTCGGGTTCTCTTTCGCGTTCACGGTCGCTTGAGCGCAACCCGCGATTAACGATGCCGACAGAACCACCCATAGAGGCAGATAAAGAGTTTTCATAAAAGGAGCAGCTATAAGAAAAATACCGCGTTGGCAATTCGCGCTGCGGCATGGACGCATCCTTACAAAACATGATATTTTCGATCTATGTTTAAAATAAACACGCCCGCTGAATTGCTTTCGTCGTTTCGTCCCGAAGAGCGCGCCGCGGTGGAGCTACCGGAGGATATCCGCTTTCCTTTGGTGGTTCGGGACTATCTTGCCTGGACGGAAACGTCCGGTAGCCGCGTTTTTCTGCTTTTCGCCGATGCGGACCCGCGCAAGCCTCTCGGGGTGGTCTTCAAGCGCGAAGCCTCCTCCGGCGGGGCCGTCGCGCAGATGTGCGAATGGTGCCATACGACGAGCGGCGGTGACGGGGTTACTTTGCTGACCGCCTGGGCGAGCTCGCGTCGGCGCGTCGGCGTGCAGGTTTGCCGCGATCTGAGCTGTGCGCAGAAGGTGCTGGGCCTTTACGGGCCGGCTCATGCCGGCGAGCAACGCGTGGGGCCGGATGGGCGCGAGCGTATCCGCCAAATCATGCGCAGAATGTCGGAATTCTCCCGCCGTCATCTTTTCTAATGGCGGCCGGCCCTCGCTCACGCGGCGCCTGATTTGCAGTGCGGTTCATCAGAGCTGAGGCCGCCCACAAGGAGGGATGCGATGGGAGTCTATTATTCAAATCATTGGCACTTGGGCTGGGTGCTTTGGTATCTGGTATTGTTTCTTCTGATCGTAAGCGCGGGTAATTGGCATTACACCTACCGCGCCCACAAGAAATACGAAGATTTGAGCTCCGCTCCGAAAAACGCGATGGATATCCTGAACGAGAGATACGCCAAGGGCGAGTTGACGCGCGACGATTACAATCAGATCAAGGCGGATCTCCTGGGTGAAAGCGAGAAGCCGGCCCAGGAGCCGTCTAAGAAAGTCGGTTAAAGAGTGAGCGTGACTTCGATCCGCGAGTTCGGGGCGGCTTTGTAGTCCTTCAGGCTTTTCTCGAGGCATTGGATGAACTCGTCGGAGAACGAGTTGCTGCTTTCGTCGCGGAGTCCCATGTATTTTCCGTCTTGATAAGTCGCGGTCATTCGCAGCGTTCCGATCCGATAAGGGAACCGGCGCTGCTCGTCATTATCGCAAGCTTGGAGCGCGCTGACGAGCGATGCGGTCTGGATCGAAGGCTTTTCGCCCTTTTTGCGGGTGATCTTCGTTTGAACGCTCAGCTGATACGAATTCTTAACCTCGAGCATCTTTGCCGTGATGGGCTTGTTCGTAAACGGGTTGAAGATCTTGGAGTGCCAGCGCGCAGGAAGGGTTTTCAAGTCTTCCATCAGCGCCAGAGTGGTTTCTTTCTGGCCCGCTTGCACGACCGAAAGCCCCCGGTCTCCGATCTCGGTGCGGAACTCGATCAGGCCCAGGTAATTGATCTGGCCCGCGGTCAGGGAAAAGCCGCCTTTCAGGAAATCAGTCACTTCCCATTTCGTGCCGTCGGCGCATTTCAAGGAATCGGCTTGATATTGGGCGACGGGGGCTTCAAAAAACGCGAAATGTCTTCTCGGGTTCAGTTCAAGCGCGTAGAGTCGCCGGCCGCCGGCAGTGGCAGCGGCATTTTTGAGAAAGAGCGTGCAATCGGTCACGATCGTATAGTTGAGGAGCGCCGCCGTTCCTGTCCACGGGCCTTCGTTAAGTCCGGGTTGAGTGAGTTGGATGGGAGGAGTGCTGCATCCTTGAATCCACCCAACACAGGGGGCGGCAAGGAGGGCAAGGGATAAGATCATGCGGGATCGATTCATAATTTACCTTCCAAAATAGAAAATGGGAATGATGCCCACCGCCGCGAGGATTGCAAGCAGCGTGAAGCTGAGTTTTCCGGTCTCTCGATCCGAGAAGCCCAGCGCATAGGCTCCTTTTGCGAGGTTATTGCTTGCCGCGGCGATCAGGATGCCGATGATGGCCGTGTTGACGGGAGTGTATTGGCCGGCCGATTGAGTGAGCCCCAAGATGAACGGGTCGACATCGGTAATGCCGGTCAAAAAGGAAAGTCCGTAGAGACCGCTGGATCCCATTCGCTCGAGGATCAGGTGTGTGAGCATGAAAAGCCCGAGAAAGAGCGCGGCAAAGAGCAGCGCCGAATGCACCTCGAGCGGATTTTTCTCGGCAACCGCCGCCGGCGCGTGATGCGGCCCTTTCGCATAAGGCTTGGCCCAAAGAAATCCGAACAGAATCGCCGCGCCCCCGAGCAGGCAAAGCAGCAAGGCGAGCTGCGTTCTCAGTGTGGTGCTGAAGATGCTGACCAGGATGGCAAGTCGGATGTACATGACGCCGGAGCCGACAAGGATCGAGCCCGAATAGAGGCGAGGCAGCCGCTGCTCCCGGGAGCGTTTGGACAGCGCGATCGTCGTGGCGGTCGAGGAGTAGGCGCTCCCCAGCACCGCCGAAAGAATGATTCCCCGATCGCCGACAAGCCTTTCCAGGGTATAGCCGGCGTAGGAAATGCCACTGATCGCGACGACAACCAGCCAGGCCTTTTGCGGGTTGAACTGAAAGCGGGTGAGCGGCAAGTCGGGAAGAATCGGAAGGATGACCGCCGACAGGAGAAGAAACTTGGTGAAGGTGAGGATTTCCGCGGCGGCGATTCTTTTTGCTAGTCCCTCGAGGCCAGTTTTGAGCTCGAGCAGGAGCACTCCGATGACCACCAGGGTTGTCGCGATCCAGAAGTGCTCCTCATAGATCACGGCGCCGAGCAGAAACGTCAGCATTCCGGACGCCTCGGAGGTGATCCCGGCGGTCGGCGTCTCCTTCAGCTTGTGCTGGAACGAAAGGAACATCAGGGCGCCGACGGCACCCAGTCCGACCGACAAAATCGCCGGATAACTCGGTGAAATCAACGCGGCGGTGTAGCCGAGAATTCCTAAAAGCGGGAAAGTGCGCACTCCGCCGAATAAGTAATGGGCTCGAACGGCAGGCCGGTGCTCTTCGTGCTCTAGCCCGATCAGGAAGGAAAGCAGCAGAACCAGGACGATTTTTTGGGCATCGGCCGGAATCAAATCTCTCATGCGGGCTCCTTGCTGGAAACGCGGCATTTGGCGAAAGCGGGGCTGGTCGCGGCGGTTCCGAGCGGGAGCGTGCATTTGAGAACGTCCAAAGCGGATTGCACGTCATCGACATATTGAAAAAGGTTCAGATCCTTCGAGTTGATCATGCCGTGACGGACTAGGGCTTCAAGATTGATGATCTCTTTCCAGTAGCTTGAGCCGTAGAGAAGGATGGTGATGTCCCGGTCGATTTTACGGGTTTGCGCGAGCGTCAGGATCTCGGTGAACTCGTCCAGGGTGCCGAAACCGCCCGGGAAGACGACCAAGGCGCGGGCGAGGTGCGAGAACCAGAGCTTTCGCATGAAAAAGTAGTGAAACTCAAAGAGCAAAGAAGGCGTGATGTACGGATTTGGGCGCTGCTCGTGGGGAAGGCCGATGTTGAAGCCGATCGTGCGGCCGCCTGCGTCGGCCGCGCCGCGGTTCGCCGCCTCCATGATGCCGCCTCCGCCGCCGGAGCAGATGACAAAGCGACGATCGCCGTGAAGCGTTTGCGACCAGAGCGTGAGCTCGCGCGCTAGCTCGCGGGCGTCGTCGTAGTAGCGACCCAGCTCGTCCTCGGGCCGAAGGCGAGCCGAACCGAAAAATACGATCGTGTCGTGGACCCGTTCATGCCGCAGCCGGTGAAGCGGCTCGAGATATTCGGCCAGGATTCGCAGGGGTCTCCCGTCATCGCTGTCAAGAAAAGCATCGTTATGGTAGGCTGGGGATTGAAACGATTTGGTCATAAGGCTCTCCCTGCATATCTCAGTCTCTCACGATTTTCTGCCATAAAGGACATAAAAAGATCATGAAAATCGCGTTTTTCAGCACTCATCGCTTCGAGAAAAGTTTTTTCGCGGAGAATCCGCCGGGCCTTTCGATCTCGTTTTTCGACGCAGCTCTGAACCGCCAAACCGCGCCGCTCACGCAAGGGTTCGATTGCGTTTGCTGCTTCGTGAGTGATCAGCTTGATTCCGCCACGATCGAGATTCTGCATCGAAACAAGATCCGTTTGATCGCCCTTCGATCCGCGGGCTACAACAACGTCGATTTGGCGGCGGCGGATCGATTCAAGATCCCGGTTGTCCGCGTTCCGGCGTATTCCCCGCACGCGGTGGCGGAACACGCAAGCGCCCTGCTGCTGTCGTTGAACCGGAAGATCCACCGTGCGTTCATGCGCGTTCGGGATTTGAATTTTTCGCTCGAGGGGCTCGTGGGGTTCGATCTTTACGGGAAAACGGTCGGGGTCATCGGCACCGGTCGGATCGGTTCGGTGTTCGCGCGCATCATGAAAGGTTACGGCTGCGCGGTCTTGGCATACGACCCGATCCAGGATGAAGGATTGATCCGCGACAGCGTGGCGAAGTACGTGGGGCTTTCCGAGCTTTATGGCCAATCCGATATCATTTCATTGCATGTTCCGCTTCTTCCTCAAACAAACCACATGATTAATAAAGCATCCGTCGCCCAGATGAGGCGGGGGGCGCTGCTCGTGAATACGAGCCGAGGCGCGCTGATCAACGCGAGCGACCTGATCGAGGCGCTGAAAAGCGGTCAGTTGGCCGGAGCCGCGCTCGATGTGTACGAGGAAGAGGAGGGGATCTTCTTCAAGGACCTTTCGGACCAGATTCTCCAGGACGACCTGTTGGCGCGCCTGCTAACTTTTCCGAACGTCTTGATCACGTCGCATCAGGCGTTCCTGACCCGCGAGGCGCTGGCAAAGATCGCCGAGATCACGTTCCGGAACATTCTCGACTTCGAGCAGGGACGCGGTTTGCCGAACCAAGTGAGCGCGGAAACCCATCTTCGAAGCACTTAAATTGAATGAGTTTATTTATCGGCGGGCGGCTATGACGCTAGTCGGTAAGATCTCAAGCTTTTCCTCACTTCTGCCGAACTTTAGCTTTAAGAGGCATCAAGAAGGAGCAACTATGATTCAGGATTCGGGCATAAAAGCGAAACTGCTCTCGGTTTGCGGACTATTGTCGGCGGTGAGCGTCGCCGTCGGGCTTGTGGGCTATTTCGCGCTTAAAAACGTCACCGAGGGCTATAGCTGGGTGGCCAATAACAGTGCGCCCAAGATCGAGCTTTCCGATCAGATGTTTCTTAACTATCGCCAAGTCCGGGTCGCTCTCAGGACTTTGGGGCTGCCGGGGCTCTCGGCTTCGGACGGTGATCAGGCGATTCACGATGTTCAGGAGGCTGTCGAGCAATACGAGGCCGCCAACAAGGCGTATATCGACCTGAAGTTCATTCCCGGCCAAAAAGACCTTTACGACCGCGTTGACGCCGCATGGAAGGATTTCAAGCTGACGGGCGACAAAACCGTGGCGCTTTATCGAACGGGAAAGCCGGAGGATCGTCAAAAGGTCGTCGCGATTTTCTTCGGTGAGTGCCCGGCGAAGGCGAAAGTTTTCACCACGGCCATTAAAGATCTGGTCGAGTTTCACCGGCAGATCGGGAAAACCCGGACCGTAGCCGCGAATTCCGAGGCCTCGACGGCCCGGGTGATCATGATATCGATCATTTTCGCCGGGATCATCTTGAGCCTGGCCGTCGCGTTGACTTTTGCCCGCAGCATTTCCGCGGTTCTTCGGAGAGTGGTTGATCTCTTGAGCGCGGGATCTTCACAGGTGAACGCGGAGGTCAGTCAGCTCTCGTATTCCTCGGGCGAGCTCGCGTCCGCGGCCACTCAGCAAGCTGCGGCGATTCAGGAGACTTCCGTCGCTATCGAAGAGATTCGCGCCATGGTCGAGAAAAACAGCCAGAACGCTTCGGCCTCCTCGACAAGCTCCGAACTGTCCAAGGGCCAGGCCGAAAAGGGCCAGAAGGTCGTTGAAGAAATGATCGGGTCCATGTCCCAGATCGAAGACAGCAACCAGACGATCATGAAGGAAATTACCGAAAGCAATCGCCGGATCTCCGAGATCGTACAAGTCATCCAGGAAATCGGCACCAAAACGCAGGTGATCAACGACATCGTCTTTCAGACCAAGCTCCTTTCGTTTAACGCCTCGGTCGAGGCCGCGCGCGCGGGCGAGCACGGCAAGGGCTTCGCGGTGGTGGCCGAGGAAGTCGGCAATCTCGCGAACATGTCCGGAAACGCCGCCCGCGAGATTTCCGATATGCTCAAAGCGAGCGTGACGAAGGTCGAGGAAATCGTGAGGGATACCAAAGGCCGTGTAGATACGCTGATGCGGGATGCTAAGGCGACCGTGGACCGCGGTGCGGGAATCGCCCGGCAGTGCGGCGAGGTTCTGGCTGAGATCGTGACCAACGCACGGCACGTTTCGGATATGGTCAGTGAGATTTCGCATGCGAGTCAGGAGCAATCGAGCGGCGTCAATGAGATCGCGAAAGCGATCCAGGAGCTCGATCGAGCTACCCAGACGAACGCTTCCGCGGCTCAATTGACTGCGTCTTCCTCGTCGACGCTCTCTGCGCAGGTCGATACCTTGAAATCGGCCACGGAGCAGCTCCGGAGCGTCGTGCTGGGGGGCGGGAAGTCGAGGATGGTGTCGCGGTTCATCTGGAGCGACCGTTATGCGCTCGGCGTGAACGCGATGGATAAGGAACATAAGATTCTCATCGAGAAGATCAATGCTCTGGCGACGGCGATTGAAAATAGCGCTGGAGTCTCGTCGCGCCTCATCGCTCCGTTCGAAGATCTGGCCGCGTATACCCGCGAACATTTCTCGGACGAAGAGGCGTATCTGGTGTCTATCGGGTACCCAGGGTTCGCCGGACATCAGGCGATCCATAAAAAGCTTCTCGCCGGGGTCGACGATTTCGGCGCCCAGCTGAGAAACGGCCAGTTTGACGGCAATAAGCTCGTCGCGTTCCTGAATGATTGGTTGATTCAGCACATCCTCGGCGTCGACATGAAATACGCGAAGTTTTCCAAATCGTCGAAAGAGGAGCGCGCGCTTAATCAAGCCGCCTGAGGAAGGGCCGCGGGCCTATGTTTCAAGGCCAAGGCTCAAGCACCGCATGGAGATCGACGCGTTATCGATGCCCTCGTGCTCGAAGCGAAGCTGATCCTGTTCATCCGATGCGCCGAGCGCGTAAAACAGGGGGTACCAGTGGTCGGGCGACGGAATGCTGAGCTTTCCCGCCCGGAAGCTCATCGCGTCATTGATCAGTGAGGCGTAGTCCCGGCGAGTGAGGCGATCCTTGACCCACTCGTCGAATTCGATCGCCCAGTCAAAAGGCTTGGCGTTTGGGCCGAAGTCAATCTGCCGCAGGTTGTGGACGATGTTTCCGCTGCCGACGATCAAGATTCCCTGCTCGCGCAGGGCCTTCAACTGCTGGCCCACGCGGTAATGATATTCGGACGGCTGTTCCAGATAGACGCTCATCTGCAGAACCGGGATATCGGCCTTGGGGTACATATGCGTGAGGACGGACCACGTGCCGTGATCGAGCCCCCACATCTCGTCGTCGGCGTTGATTTTCGGATCCTTGATGTCGGCCCGGATCCGGTCCGCGATTTCAGGGCTGCCGGGAGCGGGGTATTGGACGTCGAAAAGCGGCTTCGGGAATCCGTAGAAATCGTGAATGGTTTTGGGCTTCCGCATATGCGTGACCCAGGTGCCTTCCGTCATCCAGTGGGCGGAAATGCAGAGAATCGCCTGCGGGCGCGCGATCCGCTTTCCAAGATCCGCGAGCCGCCGGGTGAAGGCGTTTTCCTCGATCGCGTTCATGGGGTTGCCATGGCCGATAAAAAGAACGGGAAGTCGGCGGCTAGGATTTGGCATGAGGGGAGTCACCTTTCGGGGTTATCGGGGTTTCGGGCGGAAGCGGAATAAATTCGGTCTCTTCTGGAATGCGTGGAAATTTCTGCTCTCTCCAAAGCGCTTTGGCGTTTTCAATGCGGTCTTGGGTGGTGGCTACGAAGTTCCACCAGATTTTCCTCGGGCCCACCGATTCGCCTCCGAGCAAAACCCCGTGCGTGCCCGATTTCGCATCGAATTCAACCTTTGCCCCGGTTTTGAAAATAATCAGCTGCGGTGACGCGATCTCGTTTCCGCCGACAGAAATGCTTCCGGATATCAAGTAAAAGGCGCACTCTTGCCGTGCCGGATCGAAAACTAATTTCGAGTCGGCGCCGAGGCGGACATCCAAGTAAAAAAGCGGCGAGAAAGTTTCAACGGGCGATTTTCTGCCGAAAGCTTCGCCGGCGATGAGTTTGTATTGAATGGCTCCGATTGAAAATTCAGGTAATGACGCTCTCGGATGATGGGTGAAGGAGGCGGGGCGATCCTCCTGCTCAGCTGGAAGTGCCACCCAAGCTTGCAGTCCGTGAATCCGGTGAGGCGTGTTGGCAAGGCGCGGAGACATTCGCTCTGAGTGAGCGACGCCGCCTCCTGCGGTCATCCAATTCACGTCGCCTGGCTGGATCAGTTGTTTGGTTTGCAAGCTATCGCGGTGCAAGAGCTCTCCCTCAAAAAGATAAGTGAGCGTCGACAGTCCGATGTGAGGATGAGGCGCGATGTCGATGGATTTGCCTGGCTCGTAGTTCCAAACCCCCATGTGATCGAGAAAGATAAATGGCCCGACGCCCCGACCGCCGCGCGGGAGGGCGCGCCGGACGCTCAAGTCATGAACGAGGGGGACGACATGGGGCTCGAGGATGCGTTCAATCATCGAACGCAATTAGACTACTTTTGTGGGTTCAGATCAAGGGTGCGGGAGCCAACCCAATGGGCTTTCTTGTCGAAAATCTCCATCAGCCACGAGGTTCCGGTTCGCTTGATCATGATGAAGCCGAAATCCACGCGGATATCAACCGACGTCAAAGTGGTGCTGCCCGAATCGACCAGGGTGCCCTCTGAATCCATTGATGGATGCCCTTCGAGCGCCGTGCCGCCGTTGCCCGCCGTGATTTGCTGGGCTCGGTGGTCGGCGAAGCTGAGCGCCCGGAAAAGATGACGATGCCCGGTCAGGACCAGCGATACATTGGGGACGGGGCCTACCGGCTTCAGCTGTTTGGCGTCTTCGAGATCGGTATCGTCGTCGTCGCCGTCATCATCGCCCGTGGTGGCTTCTTTGGCGCTCACCCAAAGCGGTCGATGAGTGGCAAGCCAGGCGTTTTTGAGAGAAAGTTGGCTGAGCGAGGCCACGCTCGCGGCGGTCGGGTTGGCGGCAGCGGAATCCAGGACGGCGATTGTGAAATCCGGAAACGGCACCGAGTACGGAGGCGTCACCGCTTCGCAAGCCGCGGGGAGGGGGCGCGGATCAAGAAAGCGGAAAAATCCTTCCTGCGCGCGAGAGCAGATCTCGTGGTTGCCCCGCACGAAGATCCAGGGTGCGGCGGCAAGGAGAGGTAGGGCCGGGGTGAAGAAATCCGCGTTCCACGAATCCCAGGCGTCTCCGTAAGGGGATCCCGCGCATTTGCCGTTTCCGGCGGGGCAAGCGGCTTCGCGATAATGATAATCGCCGACATGAATCACGAGATCCGGATGTAGCCGTGCCGCGGCAGCGGCGAGTTCGGCGAAAGGCCAGCCCTTCTTCGGGTCATTGCAGTTCTGGACCTGCACTTTGCCGCTTGCCTGATCTTTAACGCGGCAACCTGTGTCCCCTAGGATCAGGATTTTTTCGGGATGAGCCGAAATAGGGGCGAGGGTTTTGCCGTTGATTGAAAGTGGCTGTGCGCTCATGGCCGGTGTGATCGGCGCTTCGCAAACCATGCCGGGAAAGCGGCCATCCGCGGTGGGCATGGCACGGGTTTGCATTGAAACCGCTTCGGTTCCAGCGGTGAGGGACGGGCAAGTATCTCCGCTCAAAGAGATCGCGCGAGCGATTTTCTCTCCGCCCGGGCCGATGGCGATCCAGGTAACTAATGAAGGATCCGACGCGGGCCCGCGATCGAAAGCCGCGTGCGAGCAACCAAAAAGAAGCATCGCGCTGAAAAATGATACCGGACTGATCAATTTATTCATGGCATTTTCCCCGCTTTATTGACGCAATGCCATTGTCGTCCAAAGTCAGGGTTTCATCAATAAACGAATATCGGGTAAAGTAAAACAATGCAGAAAAAATCGCTTTCTTTAGGAAAAGTTTACGGACTTCTGGAGCCGGGGCCGGTTATTCTTCTCACGACGGCCAGCCGGGGCCGAGCCAATGTGATGACGCAATCCTGGCATACGATGATTGACTTCGAGCCGCCCTTGGTGGGGCTTGTCGTTTCCGACCGCAATTATTCCTATGCCGCGCTGAAATCGACCAAAGAATGCGTGATCAATATTCCGACGGCTGATATCGCCAAAGAGGTCGTGGGTTGCGGGAATTTATCGGGGCAAAAGGTCGATAAGTTCAAACGATTCCACCTGACGCGAGAGGACGCTTCCATGGTGCAAGCGCCGCTGATTCAGGAATGCTTCGCAAGTTTCGAGTGCCGGGTCGTTGACACGAAACTCGCGGCAAAATACGGATTCTTCGTCGTCGAAGTCGTGAAAGCCTGGATGGATCCTTCGGTGAAGAACCCCGAAACGCTCCACCACCGAGGCAAGGGTGTGTTTATGGTCGCGGGCAAATCGATCCGGTTGCCTTCAAAAATGCTGTGACTCAGGTCCCATTACGCGACCTGGGAGCTCTTCGGCTTTTCTGCCGCGGAAAGGGCGTGAAGAACCTCTTCGTCGGAGACTTGCGGGAAATCATCATAGAATTGGCTGATGGAGAAAAAATCCTCCGGCGTTTCCAGAACGACGACTTCGTCCGCCTCGTTCGTCAGGGATTCGGCGGCGCTCGGCGCGGCGACCGGGGCGGCCACGACGATTTTTTTCGCGCCCTGTGAGCGAATGGCCCGTATGGCGGCAAGCATCGTGGCACCGGTGGCGATTCCGTCATCGACGATGATGACCACCCGGTTCTTCGGGTCGATCGGCGGCCGGATCGGAGAATAGGCCTTGCGCCGCTTTTGGAGCTTGGTGATCTCCTCTTGGGTGGCGTGATTAAAATATTCCGAGGATATCTCGTAAAACTCGATCGCAGGTGATTGGTAGCTGGTCCCGAACTCGCTGACCGAGCCGACCGCGAATTCCGGATTGCCCGGAGCGCCGATCTTGTGGACCAAAACGACATCAAGCTCGCCCTGAAGTTTGTTCGCGATGATTCTGGCCATGGGCACCGAGCCTCGCGGAATCCCCAATACAAGCGCGTTCTGGCCTTTATAGTGCTCAAGGTGCTTGGCGAGGTTCTCGGCAGCTTGAGTCCGATCCGAAAAGGTGCTGGCCGCCTTGGACTGGGGCTGCGTTTTTTTCGCGGTGGGAACTTCCGGCTCCGTGCGGGGAGGAATCGTGTCGAGGCTGATCGGCTCGAAAAACGGCCTGAAATCCTGAGGCAGCTGGGCCTCCACATGCTCCATTGCTTTGAGCGCCATGGGGACTTTCAGGGAGAAAAGCACTCGGTGGAACGTCGCGCGTGCCTGCTCCTCGTCGAAGTGAAAGCGCGAGGACAGCTCCTGCAGGATCCGCTCAACGGTGTAACTCCGGTCGGGGCCAGGTGGCAGCTTGGACAGAGGCTCTCGGACGAGTTGGGGGAGCTGGGACAAAAGATGGGACGCGGTGGTGAATGTCACCCTCATCAAGAGCGAGCCGATGATAAAACGGGTCACCACGGGCAGCAAGACAGGGTTCAATCCCGTCGCTTTTGCAAGAAAAGTGTAAAATTGGTCGACCGCCTGCTGTTGGTGCGCCTCCGAACGGATTTTCGTGCGGGCCGTCACCGGCACGTGCTCGGTGATGAAGGCCATTCTCCGGCCTACCTGTCTTCGAATGACCCTGGAGAGCTGATTGGCCTCGAGCTGATGTGATGCCAGCAGATCATCCAAAGTGACGATTCCCAGGAATACGCTTCTTCCGTTCGGCTTGTGCACGATCGGAACGCGTCGAATCCCGTAGCGTTCCATTAAATTGACGACATCCGAGAGACTGCTCGATTCATCGGCGGTTACGAGGTCCCGCGACATGATCTCCGAGATCGGAACGTCCTTTCCGCCGAAGTTGGTGGACCAGCGGCAGACGAAATCGCGATCGGTCACGATGCCGGCCGCGTTTCCGTCCTGATCGCCGACGAGCAAACAGCCGATTTGGTTTTCGCACATCGCGCGAGCCGCTTGAATGACCGAAGTGCTTTGGTTGAGGACGACGAATTTACGATGAGTAAAGGTAGTGAGTGGAAGCATTTGAGCTGAACGGAAGCAAAAATCAAGCCTCGCGCAAAGGGATCGATTTGTGCTCGATAAAACTGCGATGGATGATCGACTGACCTTCTTTCTTTGCGGCGATGTCATGACCGGGCGAGGGATCGATCAAATCCTGAGGCGGCCGTCGAAGCCGGAGCTTCACGAAGAATTCGTGAAGGACGCGCAAGGATACGTGGAGCTTGCCGAACAGGCGAACGGGCCGATCCCCCGATCGGCTCTTCCTTCTTATGTTTGGGGTGACGCGCTGGAGGAGCTTGAAAAAGCGAAACCGGCCGCCAGGATCATCAACCTCGAAACCAGCGTGACCACCTCCGAATCTTGGGAGCGAAAGGGCATCAACTACCGAATGCATCCGCGGAACATTGAGGTGCTTCAGGCCGCGCGAATCGATGCCTGCGCGCTTGCGAACAATCACGTACTCGATTGGGGACGAGCGGGGCTGATCGAAACCCTTGAATGCCTCGGGGCTTACGGGGTGAAATTCGCCGGGGCGGGAAGGACTTTGGCGGAGGCTGAAGCGCCCGCGATGATCGGGATCCCGAACGAGACGGGACGCATACTCCTCTTCTCCATGGGGCTTTGGACAAGCGGCATCCCTTCGGATTGGGCGGCGACTTCGCGGCATCCGGGAGTCGATTTTCTCGGAGATCTCTCGATGGCAAGCGTTCATAAAATCCGCGCAAGGGTCTTGGCCCTGAAAGAGCCCCAAGATATCGTGATCTTCTCCGTTCATTGGGGGGATAACTGGGGATACGATATTCCTTCCGAACAGAAAGATTTCGCTCATGCGCTGATCGATGAGGCGGCGGTGGACGTGCTGCATGGTCACTCTTCGCATCATGCGAAAGGGATCGAAGTTTACCGGGAGAAACTCGTTCTTTACGGCTGCGGCGACTTTTTGAACGACTACGAAGGAATCCGCGGCTACGAGAATTTCCGGGATGATCTGGTGCTCATGTACTTTCCGCAAGTCCAGGCAGGGTCCGGAAAACTTCTGTCTTTGCGGATGGTGCCGATGCAACTGAGCCGGTTTCGACTCAACCGGGCGTCGCAACGGGACGCTCGCTGGCTTTGCGGGATCCTGAACCGGGAAGGCGAAGGGCTAGGCACGCGGTTTCGTCTCGAGGGTGACGGAAGCCTGAATTTAGCGAGGACCGAAGGTTGCAAGATCTAGCAAGCATGCAAGTTCCACTTCAAATCGTGTTTCATAATCTCGACTCCTCCCGAACGATTGCGGCCCGGATACGGGAGCGAGTGGCCGGGCTCGAGGAATTCTTCGGACGGATCATTAGCTGCCGAGTCGCGGTTGAGGTGCCGCATAAGCACCGTCGCCGAGGGAACCTCTATCATGTGCGGATCGACCTGCGGGTACCGGGAAAAGAGCTGGTCGTCAGGCGCGGCCCGGGGCTCCACGGCGCGCACAAAGATCTCCTAGTGACGATCCATGATGCGTTCGACGAAGCCAAACGTGAGCTTGAGGATTACACACGCCAACGCCGCTACGACGTGAAGACGTTGAC
Organism: Oligoflexia bacterium; assembly: GCA_031292385.1. GTDB lineage: Bacteria > Bdellovibrionota > UBA1018 > UBA1018 > UBA1018 > JARLHE01. Next base: position 38,280 of record JARLHE010000026.1, on the reverse strand, counting down.
CGAGCCGGCGCGCGGAGAGATTGTCCGTCTGGTGCGCGATGATGGCGGTTTCGGATTCATCCGGACCGAGGACGGCCGCGAGATCTACTTTCACAGCCATAGCGTGCTCAATGAGAAGTACGATCAAATCCAAGTCGGCTGTGAAGTCAGGTTTGTCGAGGAAAGCGGCGAAGAAGGGCCACAAGCCAGTACGGTTGAGGTCGTCCAGCCTCACGCCCAGCAAAGGGCGCTGCGAAGGGCTGCCTCCTAACCATTTCAAGCGTCTTAATCAGGTGCTTCGCTCGGATCTTCCTGCGGCATGATTTCCGGCGGCTCTTCCGGCGTGATCTCCCCCGGGGGTGAGCCCGGCATGACTTCGGGAGAGGTGCGTCGAGGAATGATTTCCGGAGATTTCGGCGGGCCAATCTCCTCTCCGGGCTTCTTGGTGGGTAACTCCGGTTTGTCGGGATGTCCGGGCGGTCGTTGCGCTTTTTTCATGGGTCGTTCTCTCTTCGCGAATTCTTTGATATGCAAATTCCGGGATGATTTCCATGTATGACGAAACTTTGCCAGAACGTCTGTCAGAACTTCTGAGGCTCGCTCGGGAGGCAGGGGCGATACTGCTGTCTGATCGGGCGCGAGGCGTCGGCGGGGTTCAAACCAAGAGTGATGGCTCTCCGGTGACCGGAGCCGACCTGAAGGCGGATGCCTATGTGCGAGCCGGGCTTCAACGGATCGCAGGGAACATCCCGATCATCTCCGAAGAAAGCCCAGTGCCTGCTTTTTCGGTCCGAAGCTCCTGGAAAGAGTTTTGGCTCGTCGATGCTTTGGACGGCACCAAGGAATACATAGCGGGGCGAGATGAATACACCGTGAATGTGGCACTGATTCGGGACGGGGTCCCGCGGCTTGGTGTTGTCTACGCGCCAGCTCTACGCTTACTTTATTATGCGCAAGAGAGCGCCGGCAGTTGGAAAATATCAGGCGACGCTGTTAACGCGCCTGTGCGGATTTTCTCCTCGCCGCCCTCGGCCGGAAAGGCTTTGGGCATCGTTGAAAGTCGGTCGCATCCGAGTTCCGAGCTGGATGCGTTTTTACGGCCTTTGAACGTCGGCGAGCGAATCAAGATAGGGAGCTCGCTGAAGTTCTGTCTCGTCGCCGAGGGGAGCGCGGACGTTTATCCGCGCTTCGGGCCGACCATGGAATGGGACGTCGCCGCCGGAGATTGTATTTTCAGATATTCAGGTCGAGCGGCTTCCCGGAAAAGCCCGTTGCAATATAACAAATCCCAGTTGCGGAACGATTCGTTCGTGATCGGGCTTGATTAGATCAGGCCGCGAAGCCCGGGGGCCAAAGCGGCAGGCGTTCGTTCAGGGGGCGGGTGGACGCTTCGATCGATTGCGATGTGTCGAGCACAACATGTTCGTCGGGCGGCAACTCGTTGATCGGTTCGAAGTTCTTCGAGAAGGAGTCGAGGAGCCCGGCGCGGGCGTCGGATATGGATGACTGGTGCTCTCTCTTTAAGAGTCTTTCGTGGCAGATTGAAGTCGGGGCGGTGCACTCAATAAAACGAAAGGGGGCTTGATGAGCGCGCGCGAGTTCACGGGCGAGCTTTCTGAGTTTAGCCGATCGGAAGGACGCGTCGAGGATGACCGACCGGCCGGAATCGAGGATGACCTCCGCACGGCGAAAAAGCTCGTCGTAGACTTTTTTCGTCATCGCCAAGCTGTAGGCTCCTTTCCATTTCGGTCCTCCGACAAAACGGGTGGGCGCAACACCCAAGAGATGCTTCCGCGTGCGGTCCGCGTCGATGATGGGCGCGCTGAGCCGCTCTCCCATCCAGTCGGCGATCGTGCTTTTGCCGGATGCGAGCGTGCCGCCTATGGCGATAACAGCGGGATGGATCAAACTCCGGCGGCAAAAAGCGAGGGCGAGAAGGAAATAATGTCTCGCTTCGTGCCGGACTTGGCTCCGGATGGGGTAAGGAATTCCGGAATCGTGCGTGATCAGTCCCGCGACTTTAGCGCGGACGTGGGCGCGATAGCTTTCGTAGAAATCCACGACCGAAAACAAATTGAAGTCGTTCATTTCGCGCGCATACCGGGCCAAGAGATGCTCAGCGAGATCCGCGCGCCCGTGAAAGGCAAGATCCATGGACAAGAACGCGAGATCGGACGCGACGTCACCGTAACGAAACCGGTCGTTGAACTCGATGCAATCAAGGACGACGATCTGACCTTCGGGACCGATATAAATTTGCTGCAGTCGAAGATCCCCGTGTCCATCCCGGATGTGCCCGTCCCGGACCCGGGCCTGAAAAACCTCCGAGTTCTGCCGCAAGAAAGAAAGTTGCCAGTTCTCTAGTTCCTCGGCCTCCTCGGCGGAAAGATAAGTTTGGATGAAGCTACGCGTTTGATCGAAATTCTCGCGGATATTGAATTCGATGAGTTGCGGATCGCCGAAGCGGCTGATTTCAGCGTCAGCGCGAGCATGAGCGTGGAATTCGGCGATTTTCGAGGCAAGGCGGGCGACTTGAGGAAAATCAAGCTTGCCCTCGCTCAATAAGACGTCAGCCCGGTTCGCTTCGGGAAGACGTCGCATGCGAACCGCCCAATCGACGATCTCTCCGGCGCCGCTCCCGGCGGCGTCGATAAAGTACGCTCCCGCGGGAGATTTTCGGACGGGTACGACGCCCAGATAAATGCCGGGAGCCATACGCGCGTTCAGGGCGACTTCGGCTTCGCAGGCTCCCTTTCTACGATCGATCGTGCTGAAGTCGAGGAATCCCAAGTTGACCGGCTTTTTGACTTTGAACACTTCCCGCTCGCCGAGAAAAACCCAGGAAATATGGGTTTCCGCCAGGTCGACCCGCGCCGGAATCGGTGAGGGAAAAGCGCGCGGTGATTGCAGATCGTCCTTGAGTTCTGACATAGCGCCAGGAAGGTCATCCTCGGCGGCTGCGGCCGCGGAAGGATCTCGATTTATGCTCCGACGATTCGACGCGAAGGCCCGTCGCGGCCCTGGATTTCCTTTTCATCCCGAGGGGCGCGCCTTCTTGGTGGGCCATATGCGGGAGATCCGACCACCACCGCACGCGAAGGTAGGGCTCTTCCGTCGAATGCTCGTATTCCGCGATGCCTTGGAAGCTTTTTTCGAGCTCGCGGCCGATTCTCCGGGCAAGTTCCGGAAGTGTAACATAAACCTTTGTCACCCCGCCGCGCTCTTGGGTCCAAAGCACGCGCTGCTGGTCATTGCGCACGCGCGCGATTTTTTCCGTGCGGCGGATGGTATTATTGACCATCTTCTCTTTCTCTTTCCAATGTTCTCCGTGCAGCTCGACAACACCTAATGCGAAGCGCTGCTCGAGCTGCTTGCAGGCGGGACAGGTGAGCTCGCCGCTGATGAGAAACAGGGGTTTTTTGGATCTCGCTTGCGCTGACGGGAGCCAGCGTCCCCGGACGCAAACGGAGCGACAGACCGGGCAACGGGGCATGCCCGCCGATTTGTTCTGGGAGCGGTTGGGGTCGGTACGAGCGGTTTCTTTGAATTGATGCGTCTGCTTGCGACGCATATTGGGATTGGCCATGCCGAGATGGAAGCAAGGATCCGGCCACTCGCCGCGCGTTCAAATGCGGCTCGGAAGACCTGATCCGTCAGGCCCTCCGAGCCGGCTTGGGAAAGGGTTCGAAACCGGGGCTCTCGCTTAGAAGGCGATCGGCGTCACGCCACCGCCACCACCGCCGCCACCGCCGATACAGCTATCGGCCATGTGGTAGATGCCGTCAAAACTTCCGGTGACGGTCGCGGTTCCGTAAGAGCCGCTCATCTTACACGTGTAATCGCCCCAGACTTCAACGGTTGCGGCATTGTTGTCGCCGGTCGTGCCGGGATAACAAGGCGTGCCGGGGGAATTAAGGACCTTCCCGCCTAAGTGAGTGGCCGTGCAGTTATTCGTGCCTGAGGCGCTCTGCAGGGTGATTTGACCGCTCACATCCGCGGATTGATCCGTGCTGAAAGTCGCGGCATCGAGGTACATTCCGGTGAAGCTCACGTTATTCGATTTTGCTGCCAAGTTCACGGACCCGGTGATGCCTCGAAGGGTGAGTGTCATGCCGAACGGAACCGATGAGGGCTGCCCGTTTTTCATGGTGCTGTAGCTGTATTCCGAAGTGATCGAAAATGCGCCCCCGCCGTAGTTCGATTGAACCGGACTTGCAACGTTGTTGTTCGTGGAGAGATAGGTCACACCATTGACCCGAGGGTCATTGATGTTGGTCGTTGAAACGACGCCGTAGATATAGGGCACTTCCGTTCCCATCGCGGGAACGTTGTAAGCCAAGTCGATCCCGCTGCCCGGAGCGGTCACCGAAAGACTGTTATTGCACTGATCTTTCACCATGACCGCGACTTTTCGGTATCCGACGTCGCTGACGTAGACATTCGTGAGAGGCGTATCGCAGGTCACGTACTTGGTCGACAGGATCCCGGTGCCGGCGAGATCGAACCCGCAAAGATAATTCGCGGGATTTGAGATCACGCCCGCCGCCGAATAGTTATAGAGATTCGTGGCGGAGCCCGCGGTTACTGAGATGCCGGTAGGAATCAAGGAAGCCTGCGTGAAGTTCGGGTTCACGCAGCCGATCGCGGCTTGATAGCTCTTTTGGGCGACGTTTCCGCCCGAGTTGACTTGCAGCGTGAGCAGATAGTCTCCTCCGGGAGAGGGGGCGGCGATCGCTTTTTGAACGCCCGGAGTGATCGAGTAGCTGGTCGCGGTTGCCCCGATGACGTCCGTATCCAGAAAGCTGATTGTCGCGGTCGCGCCGGCGGCCAGGTTCGTTGCGTCGACCTCGTAGACGTAATTTTGTCCGACCGTCATTTGCAAGGTTTGGCCCGCGCCCTGGCTATCGGAGTAGATCGCCGCGCCTCCGCCCGAATTGTAAACACTCATCGAAATTGCGCTGGCAAGCGCCTTGTTATTGGCAAGCGCGGCGCTTGACGAAATGGTGCCCGAACTCGGATCGGAACCGAAATCGCTCGATTTGCACCCGGCCGCGACTATCATGAGCGCGACAGTCGTGACCCCCAAGATATTCGTTTTTCTTATTGAGTTCGTTTTCATGGTATCCCCCGTTTTTCCCTTTTCCCTTATTTAAAGTCCGTTGGAACGAAGTAGACGGAATCGCTCATACCGTTCAGCGCGCGTACCGCGGTTTGCAGGATCGGAACATTGTCGATGACAGCTGTGTTTTGAATGACCGATATTTTGATGCTGTTTCCTCCATTCAGCGCGGCGACGCTGCCAGCGATCAGGTGGTAACACTGGTTGTCCGGCGTCGTGCTTTGAACATGCTCGAGGGTGATTTGCCGCGTGTTAAAGTTAAGAACCTTCGCTTGCGAAATCGAAACGGGAAGCCCGGCTTTAAGTTTTTGATAGTTGTTTAACGGGTCGCCGTAAGGATTGAGAAACGCCCCGGAAGCGCCCAGGACGAAAGGCAGATTGGCCTTGAATTCCATGAGGTCGGGAAGGAAGTCGCCGTTGCTGTCGAAATTCGCCTGGGTTCCGTTGAGCACCAGTTTTTCGCAATCGTTCAGGCCGTCTTTGGCTGAGTATGGGAACGTCACGTTGCCGCTTGCGTCCGTGCTCGGCGAAAGGCCGTCGCATACCGCATAGGGGTTGCGATTGGCCGGGCTGCAGGAAGCGTCTTTGCAGGGTTTTCCCATCGCGCGGTATTCGACGAGATCGCTCACGCCGTTTCCATCCGAATCTTGTACGAAAGGATTGGACCCGAGTTGGGATTCGATCAGATCCGGGAGGCCGTCGCCGTCAGAGTCGAGCATCAGTTGCCCGTTATCCCACCAAACCGCGTTTTCGTTCTCAATCCAGACGTCGGCGAGATTATATTTCACCTGTCGACTCACCGGCGCGTAGCTTTGGTAGACCACGCTTGACCCATTGCCGAAAACCTGTGATTTGCCAAGACCAAGCGCCGACATTTGTTGCAGAAGGTTTTCGTCGTTTTGGTCCGGCGTCGCCGCGCTCGGGTAATAGTAGGCCGTGTTCAGGGAGATGTTCGAGATGAGCGGTCCGAAAGTCGGGTTGGATTTGTAATTGATGATGTTTTGGATCACGCCCTGGAGGTCGACTGAGAAGCTTTGAGGAGTGTAGCCGGGCGGGTTCGGGCTTGCGACGTTAGGGAATCCGTCCGTCACCATAATGATGACATAGTCAATTTTCACCGGCGGGGTGACTAGGCTCGTCGCTTCCGCCTCGAGGTCGTTGTAGATGAGGTCTTGGGCCGCGGCGAGCGCGGACTGGTAGTTTGTGAAACCTACGTCAAACGGCTGCGGGTTGGTCGCGGTTCCTAGGCAATTTTGAGATTGTCCTGAGTTATTGAAGCAGCCCTCCCAGTCGGGAATGACGTACGTATTCAGGAAGTCGTTAGGGTCGGTATCGAACGTTTGCGTCGTGGCGGTTGCGGTCGGATTGGCCGCGCTGATGTTGACGTAGGCTCCGGGATAGCCGGGGGCGTAAGCGTTGCTGTTGAAGTCGATGAGCGCGAACGATGTCAAATTGCTGGGGTTCGGGTTCTGGATGACCCCGTTCACGAACTGGACGAGCGGGCCGTAGCGGCGCGCACCGACCGGATCGGTATTGTTGTCGTCGCCAGCGACTAAAGGGCTCCCGAAGAGAGGCTGGTTTGAAGCCGAATGGTCGATCAAAAACAGGTATTTTATTTTTTGTTGGGAATTTTCCGGCTCCGAGGTGCAGAATTGCGCGTCCACATTGACATAATGGAGGTTGGCGAATTCGTTTTGCGTGAGCGGAGTCAAGGTGTTCTCGTTGCAGCTCAGCGAGACGAGCGATACGCACGCCAGGGTCGCGCTGATTTTCGAAGAAACCCGATGCGTCTTCATAACGGCGTCAGTCCCTGGTTTTGCGGAGTCATGCCTTGCTGGTTGGCCCAGTAGGCGAAACTGAAAGTCTGGCCGGCGGATCCCGCGGGCAGGATATAAAAGGCGGTGAACAGAAAGCTTTTCTGTGTGGTGTTGTCGAGCTCCGTGAGATGGAAGGCGATGAAGTTATCCTGGCCTCCGTTGAGGACCGGAAGATTGGACACGGAGAAAGCGGTGGTCCCGTCCGATTGAACGGTTGTTCGGTATTTCGAGGCGAACAGTTGGTTCGGCTGCGAATTCGCGTTCTCGTCCACGGGGATGCCTTGCTTGCATTTTTGGATATTGGAGACGCCGTCGCCTGCGATGCTTAAATTCGCATCATTTGGATTGGCGGGGTTAAGGCCGCAGCGCAGTTCCAGATAATCCGGAATTCCGTCGCCGTCGTTGTCAAACAGGTTGTTGTTCAGCCCAATGTAGAGTTTATCGCAATCTCTGAGCCCCAAGTATTGGGTCGTGGGCGGACTGGTTCTCGTGTCGATGTAGCTGAAAAGGTCATTGGTTGAGCTGAGGGTCTGGCTTGGCGGGCAGTAGAGCAGGCTTTGGGAGCTGCTCGTGATGCCGGCCAGATAGAGGACGAGATCCGGAAAGTAGGGTACCGCCGATTCCGCGCTGCCCGTGCCGAAGTTGTAATCCGCGATGTGAGCGAGCTTGAGAGTGTCCGGCATTCCATCGCGCGCGCTGGAGTACGTGAGTTGCCCTTGCGAGGCTTTCACGGAGAAATTGTTCACGAAAATATTTGAAAAGCTGCGCTCTGCCGCCGGCTTATAGCCCGTCAGTTTGATCGTCACCGTCTGCGGAGGCAACGCTACTTGCAGCGCCTGCAAGGGCGTCAGCGTTTTGTGGGCGGGCGTGCAACCGGTTGCGGCGACCCAGGCGATGGCAAAAAAGCGGATGAGACGCTTGGATTTTTTCATGGGGTTTCCCACGCTTTCCAAGTTCCCGCCGTCTGCTCGGCCGCGTTGTTCCAGTCGCTGAATTCGATGATTTGGGAGCCGGCCGGGAATTGCTTTTTCCCGACGTGATAGATGATGGAGCCCGGTATGAGCTCGCTGGTTTCGATCAGATCGACCCGGACCGTATTTTGATTGCCGATGACCGGCAAGCCGGTAACCACGAGATTGTAACAGTCCTGCACGCTCGAGGTGCTGAGCTGCGTGAGAGTGTACACAGTCGGCGTTGCGTTCAAAATCTGATTCATCGGATAATTCGCCGGCAACGATTCCTTGATTTTTTGATAGGCTGAAATGCCGTCGGTCGAGGTAACCGTCGATGCCGAGGGCGAGCCGAGCTGAAAGGGCACTCCGTTGATGAATTCAAGCCAATCCGGAATCATGTCATTGTTCGAGTCCGGGACATCGGTGACGGTGTCGCTCAAAAGCAATTTTTCGCAGTCATTCAACCCGTCCGGGTCGGATTGGTGCCAAGCGCCGTTTACCTTCAGGATATTGTTTTTGGTGCAAACCGCGCCGCCGGTGGTGGCGTAGTTCGGGGGCGGTGTTTTGCAGATTCCGTTCGCGTTTTTACTGCAAGGGGCTAGGTTGTTTTGCTGCGCGACCGCGTATTCGACCGAGTCGGCGACCCCGTAGCCCCAAGTGTCCCGGCTATTGGGGTCGGATCCGAACGCAAGCTCCACGTCATCGGGAAGCCCGTCCATATCCGTATCGGCATGGAGCGCGCCGTCGCTCCAATAGACCACCGATGAATTGGTCACGAAGACGTCGGCCAGCGTGTATTTGATGGTTTTCGAGAGCGGGAGAAATTGGCTGAAATCGAGCGAGGTGCCGGTCGAACTCGCTTTGTAGAAAAGTCCGTTGCCCGCTTTGGCCATTTGCTGCAGCAAATTCAAGCCGGTGTCGTCGAGCGCGTTGGTGGGGTTGTAATAATAGACAGTAAAGAGGTTGATTCCGGTGACATAGCGGGCGTTATCTCCGCTGGCTTTGGCCATAATTGATTGAACGTCGCTGATGATGAGCTCATTGCTTTGTCTTTGCACGCTATAGGCGCGGCCGGTGGTCGCGGGGTTGATGGTATAGGTCGTTGGATCGACGCCGAATATGTCCATAATCGGCGAGCCATCGCTTGCGAAGACGATCACATACGATGAGGCGACCTGAACTCCGGGATTTGGGCAGCTTGCGGTCGGTGCGGCTGTCGTCGCCATTCCGGCGCAGGCCGCGGCGGCACTGATATCGGCTTGAATCGCGTTCGCGGCCGTTTGCAAGGCAAGATCGTAGTTGGTTGCTCCCGTGTCGGAGGTGGATGCCGCGTTGACGCCGCCTAGATCAGCGGTGACTGACGTTCTGAACGAGTCGATGTTGTTGGTAAACAAAGGTGCGGTGCCCGCGGGCGATCCGCCCGGGACGGCCGGGATCGTGTTGCTGATGCCCGAATTGAAGTCGATCAAGGCGAAGTAATGCAGGGGATCGGTCGCGGGCAGGCTGTAAAGGTAGTTGAGCAGGGTGCCGGTAGTATTTTGACTCCCGTAACGGAAAAGGCCGGTCGGATCGGTCGCGAAGGCCGTGCCGACATTGAGGCTGCCCCCGATCAGGGCTCCGTTTGAATCCGTCACCGGGTTGCTGACATAGGGGGCGCCGGAGCCGCTGGGATCCATTTGGTAGTTGATGTGGTTGCTCCCAGAGTGATCCAAAATCACGAGCATCTTGACGACATTTTGCTGCTGAACAGCCGGATCGGTGCAAAAGTTTACGGTAACGCCTTCCGGGGAGGCCTGGATCATTTGCAGCCGGTTCAGTCCGGTGAGCGCATTGGTTTTGCTACAGCTTTGAGTGGCGAGAACGAGCGCGATCGTCGCGGCATTATGAAAAATGCCGCGCAAACGGCGAGTCTTCGCGCTTGCTTCGTTGAACGTCCCCACAAAATCCCCTAAATATCGAGAACAAAGCAAATTTCACGCCGTAGTCTAGTTGTTGAATCTACAGAAGATCAGACCTTCGACAGTTGTCGATTTCTTGGCCGGTGATGAGACCTTAAACATGAGTTCGAGCAGACACGTCTTGCATTTTTTCAAGGCTCGCGCAACGTACCGTTGACAGGGTCAAGGGGCGTCGTTACCGTTGGCGAATGAGCCATATTGCTAGAGCTTTCGCTGCCTTACTGATCGCAACCGCTTTGGCGGTCCCTGCTCGTGCGGAGTCGGGCGCGAGCGCGAGCGGAAGCGACGACTTCACCAAGCCCAAACCGATGGATGGGGTCACGCTCGAGGCGGTCGAAACTTATGCCGAGCCGCGGACCAATGAAATCGGCCTGGGCGTCGGTATCTATCCCTTTGATGCCTATTACTATGGCCTGAGCGTGAATGGCGGCTACACGTTTCACATCAATCGAAATTTCGCGTGGGAAGTCATTAACGCCCAGTATTTTTACAGCTTCCAGAAGAACCTCACGACCGAGCTTGCCGACAAATACAGCGTGGGGCCGCAGACTATCCCCACGTTGACTTACATCGTTTCGACGGGAGGCGAGTACTCGTTTTCTTATGGCAAGTCGGTTCTTTTCGAAAGTTTCATCCGCTATTTCCGCACCTCTGCTTTGTTCGGAATCGGAGTGGTGAAGCGAACCGACCTCAACTCGGCATCGGGGAATTTCGGACTGAAATTCGAGATGTTCACATCGGGGCGGTTTTCGTGGAAGTTCGAAGCGCGGGATAACGTGGCGGTCAGCGGGTTGAGCAACTATCTTACGTTTATTTTAGGGACGGGGCTGAGCTTTTGAAACTTACGCTGATCATCCTTTCCGCTCTGCTGGTCGCGATGCCTTCCTTCGCTCATGCCGACGGGAAGTGGAGCGCCAGCCCGCCGAGCGTCGCCGCCGACTCCGTTGCCTGGGCCAAGCTTCTTGAAGATCTTCAGAAAAACCGGATGTATTACGGAGCGATGGCTTCCGCTTATCACATGGTGGCCTTTTTCCCCGACATTGCCGCCAAGGAGGCCGCTTATCGCGCCGTCGTCAAGGTCATCGATGACGGCTATCCCATCCTGGTTCGCGACATCTTCATTCCGGCGGATCTGGAGCCCGATGTGCCGGAAAAAGCTGATCCGGAAACCTATCGCTTCGCCAACAGTTATTACCTTTATAAGGCGATCCTGAGCAAAGAGAAAAAGCTGGAAAGATGGTCCGACTATTATCTCTCCAGAGTCGATAAAGAGGGGTTTCCCAAGTACATGTATTTTTCCGCGCTTCAAGCTTACGCCAAAGGCGACTTGAAATCCGCGCAGGATCTTCTGAATAAAGCCCTGTCGAAAGACCTGGCCCAGCAGTCGCCGGCGTTCGTTTCCCGAGTGACTCGGACTTTGGCGCGAGTGTACTTCGAAGAGGGAGAGTACGAAAAATCGCTGGATATTTACACATCATTTTTGATGAAATTGAATCCGATCGAGCCCGGCGATTGGCTCGATGCGGCTTGGGATTATTTCCACCTCAAGCGCTATGAAGAGGCGCTCGGCGTTCTGTACAATCTGGAATCGAAGGCTTCCGGTACCCAGATCAGTCTCGAAAAGTACAATATCCGCGCCCTGATTTATCGCTCTCAGTGCTCCACTTCCCACATGGACGATCTCATCAGCCGCTTCAACGAAGTGTTCGGACCAGCGTTGAACGGCATAAAAAGGGGCGAGCGCCTCGACCGGTTTCCGCTTTTGAGGTCGCTTGATTTGCCTGAGAACGCCGACTACAACCAGATTTTGCTCGCTTGGAACAACTTAAGGGCGGAGAAAAACCGCATCGACGATCTTCCGAAGGCGGAAATCCCGCTCGCGACTTATGTTTACTCGTCCGAGCTCCGATTTCTTGCCCGCAAGATCAAAAGCTATACCGATCAAGCGCTTTCCGTCTCGGCAAACCAGTTGCTCACCCTGTCGGAGCAGATGCGGTTCGCGCGCTTTGATATCGAGCGTACCAAGTACAATCCGGATATGGTTTTCAAGCCCGTTTCCGAAGAAGGCAAGCGCGAAGCGGTTGTCGGCGACGCGGACGCGCAGGCCTTCGAAATTCGCTGGATCCAGCCCGGAGACTATTGGCTGGACGAGAGAACGAAGTACAAGGCGGTTTTGCCCAATCAATGCTTAGAGTGATTTTGCTTTTCCTCATCCTCGCTCGAATCACGAACGCCGCGCCGTCCACGCCGCTTTCGGCCGGCGCGATCCCCAAGGCAAGCCCGCACCCGCAGGACCTGCCGGCACCGGGGACCGTGTCCGCCGACAGCGATGATGAATTCCGGCGAAAGCTTTCCGACGCGGTTCAAAAGACCGATAAGTCGATCAAGATCATTCGGCAGCAAATCACCGAAAGCCAGAACGCCCCGTTTTTACCGGACCTCTTTGTACAGCTCGGCGATTTGCTCTCCCAAAAATCGATCACTCTCTATTATATCAAGATGGAGCGCGATCATGCGCCGCAGGCCGGTTCCGGCAACATCAAGGAATTCGGCCCGGTGGTTGCCGCGCAGAAAGAGGCGATCGAAACCTATAAGCTCGTCCTGCATGACTTTCCGACCTACGGCAAGCGAAGCGAGGTGACATACAAGCTCGCACTCTCGCTGAAAGCCATCGACGAGATCCCCAGTTTTCTGCGTGTCGCGACCAAGCTCATCAAAGATTATCCCGGCAGCCAGGACGCGATGAGAGCGAGCCTTCTTTTGGGGCGCCACTTTCTGGATGGGCATGAATTCGATCAAGCTTACGCATTTTTAAGGCCGATCGCGGGAAGCGGTTATACCTACGAGAAGAATCTCGCCCGCTATTGGATCGGTTTGATCGACCTGGGCAAAGAGCGATACGCCGACGCCCTTCATGAATTCGAGTCGGTCGTCAACGATCCCGATTTGAAGGAGCAGGAGAACCCCTACGAGCTCAAGAAAACCGGGCCCGGCAAAAACGACCTCAAGCGCGAAGCCCTCATTGACTCGATTCGCGCCTACACGATCGTTTACGAAAAGAATCCCGATCCGGTCGGCTACTATTCTAAGCTTTGCCCGACCGAGGCTTACTTCCAGGAGACGATGGAAAAGCTGGCCTTGCGCTATATTTTCCTGAAGCGCTACACCGAGGCGGTTCGGCTTTTGAGGACTACCAGCGAACGCGTCGCCGATCCGCAAAAGGTCATCAACGTGTACAGGGAAGTGCTTCTGATGATCCCGCTTCGGCAGCGCCTTTCGATTCCCGCCGAAGAGATGCGGTTTGTGCTCCAAAAATTCAGCGTCTGGCAAAGCTACTACGAGGTCCCGGTCAAGCAGCAATCGGACGCTTACTGGTTTCTCGAGAAGCAGGTTCGCGACCTTGGTACGCGGGCTCACGAATCGGCCAAGTCGGAGCGTGACCCGCGCAAGCGGGGTTTTTATCTCGGGAGAGCCCGCGATTACTACCTGTTGTATTTGAATTACTTCGACAACACCAAAAACGCCGTCAAAATCGCGATGGATTTGGCCGATGTCTGCTATCTTCAGGGCGATTATTACGAGAGCGGCGACTATTATCTCCGGGTTTTTCAAGGCGAGTACGGAAAAGCCGTCCAGCAGCGCGCGGTCATCGAGAACGCGATCCTGGCGCTCCAAAAAGACAACAGCAATACATTCTATGAAAAGGTGCGAGCGAAGGGGCTGCTGATCAAGGCGATCACGAGCTATCAGTCGATGGTTCCTGCGTTGAAAAACGATCCTCGCTTAGGCTTGCTTTTGCTCAAAGCCGAATACGAGCAGGGCTTCTTCCCTGAGACCTTGGATGAGCTCTACGCTTTCATGAAGGCCCATTCGCGCGATCGCCAGGCCGTCGACGCGGGCGAGATGATCCTGGATTACTTCAACACCAGGAACGATTTTTCCGGGCTTGCTTATTGGGCGGATCGCCTGATTTCGCTGAAGCTTCCGCAGCCCGGCTTCAACTCGAAACTAGCGCAAGTCAAGGCGCAGGCCAAGAGCAAGGCATTGCAAGACAAGGTCAAAGCCATAGCCGGCTACGATGAATTCGCCGAAGGTAAGGGCTATCTCACGGCAGCCATGGGTATGGGTGACGCGGCCACAAAGAACGCCGTTCTCCAGGAAGCGCTCGCCAAAAGCAAAAGAGAACGCGATATCGAGACTTTTCTCGCGGCTGCCGGTTTGCTTGCCGAGAAAGAGCCGAATCGCGACAAGAAGGCCGAGATTCTTCTTTCGATTGCCCAGCAGAACGCGAAGGTGGGACGCTATTACACCGCCTTATCCCAGTATCGGAAGATTTTCAGGGACCCGGGTTACGCTCTGAAGAGCAGGACCGATGCCATCGAGGAAGCCGTGAATACGGAGCTTCTGCTTCACGATTTGGAATCGCTGCTTTCGACCTCTCAGGATCCTGCTTTCGATCATGTCTCAAGCTCGACTAAAAACCGGGTCCGTGAGCTTCTCGGAGACGCGCTGGATTCCCCGATTGAGCCAACGGTCGAGCAAGTCAATTTCGTGTTCCATGTGGGCTTGACGGAGGACACGCTTTTGGCGCTTTACAAGGCCCATTACAGAATGCCCTCGCAGTCCGCGGTGCGGGTGAAGAATGAGCTTCGCGAACGCTGCACGGGCGATAGTCATCAGTCCGCCTGCCGATGGCTTGCGTTCGAGGGCCTCGAACCCGAGTTCGGGCGAGCCGCGGAGTTTCTGGAGGGCGCGCCGACCGATTTGAAGGCGCTCGAGGGCGTGGCTTCCCGCTTCATGGCGACGGTCAGCAGGTATCAGGCCTTGGAGGCGAGCTCGGACTCGCATTTGCAGGTGGTCCTGAGCCTTCGAGAAAAAGCGCTTTATTCCTATTTTGCCTCCTACTTGAATCGGGTCGCGGGCGCGAATCCCGAATACCGGAGCGACATCATTCAAAAAGCGCGCGAGGCCCAGGCCACGGCCGAAACCTATCGTCAGAAGTGTTCTATGATCGTGACCAAGGCATCGCTGATGAATCCGGCGATGAAGTTTTGCGGCGGCTCGCAAAACGCGTCTTTAAGATCGATGCTTCAATGGACCGGCTTCAGCCCCGTTTCTCCCGCTCGATCGGATCTCTCGAACGCCCAGGTCACGGATTTGCAGCGAGGCGTTTTCGCGGGCGGTGCAGATGCCGATCCCATGATCAATCTCGCGTACACCTTTTACAGCGCCGATCGATATTATCAAGCCGCTGCGCTTGCCGAGGTCGGAGCATCGACCTATAAAAGCCGCGAACACGATTTCGAAGCCGTTTTGGGGTGCTCGGTGCTGCGACTGGGTTTCCTTAACGAGGCTGGCTATCATTTGAAAAACGCGACCGATTACCTTGCCTTGAAAACGCAGTGCGATCGGCAGCTCCGGGAGGTCAGGACGCGATGAAGGCACGATGGCTTCTTGCATTGACAGCGTCGGTTTTCGCGGCAGCTTCGGCGCACGCCGACAGCATCACCACGACGTATCCGGATCTTGAAAAATTCACGTACAGCGAGAAGGCTTCGAAGATTTATTTCGGCTTCGGCCTCAGCCCAATCGCCGTAGTCGGAAACAAACTCGGGCTTTCGATCGATCTTTTTCAGGTTCATTATATCAAGGGAGCGTATGACTTCGAGATTTTGAGCGCGACCTTCGGTTCCGCGTTCGGATCGTCGGTGGGCAGCGAGCAGTTTTTCCTGCTGCGGACGGTGCCGAAGTTCAGGATCTTGAAGAACGTCAGTATCGGGCCTCTGATCGGGGTCGAATTCGTCAGCTACGCGAACGTCACGGAGCAGCTCAATAAATACGTCACACTCAACAACGATCTTTTCGCTCAGCCGTTTACCTTCACCTCGACTGGCTTGATCTACGGGGGGGCGATCAGCGAAACGCTCGAGCTCGGCAAATCCAATCTCATCAAGATCAATGAATTCGTTTATCAGGAGACTTATTCGTATTTGGGCACCAACAACGGCTGGACTTATTATTTTAACAACCAGCCCAGCCTCAATACCGATCCAAGCCCCATCAAGCCCAGTACCGTGTTTATGCTGAATATTTCTCTGCTCTATTGAGCTCTAGCGGCCCGACGCTCCGTCGGGTGTGTCGCCAGTGTCGCTTCCGACACAAGTATTCAGACCTTGTTATTCGGATATCATGGAAATTGCCCTAGGGCTTGGCCGGATAAAATGAGAAACATTTCTGTTTTATTGTTATTTATATGCTTTGCGGCCGATTCGGCTTACGCCGCCCAAAAGGCGCGGGCCGCGAGCCGGGCGCCGGCTTCGGTTCTAGGCGCCTCGATAGGCAATCCTCGTGCGAACCGGTCGGGCGGCAGCAAGGATATCAGCGAGGAGCTGAAGATCATGGGGCAATCCCGTAATCTTTCGATGGGGCTGCTTTTTCAGAAGGACAAGGACAAGCTTTCCTTCGGTACGCCTCGTACTAATTACAAAGATAAGGTTTCAGAGAAAAAGGTCAACTTTTAGATCGTCGTGCTTTGGAACGTGAACGGTTTCTTCACGACCACCGAGCCGCCGCTCGGGCTCGGAAACGTGATTTTGGACAGCTCGCGCGTCAGGCAGGAGTGCAGCCCCGCGTTGTTCAGGGCGGAGCGGACCACGTGCACGTTCGAAACGGAGCCGCCCACCGCGATCGTCCATTGCATCTGGATCGTGCCCGCCAGAGTCGAGTCCGTGAGCAGGGCTTTTTCGTAGCAGTACTGGAATTTCTGCAGGTATTTGGCGAGGGTCTTCTCGATCGCCGCATCCGAGATCTTGCCCGGGCCGGAAACACTCACGCTCGCGCCGCCGGCCGCCGAGGCAAGCTCATCCCCGGAGCCGTTTCCGTAGAGGGCGGAGAGGGAAACCTTGCCTTGAACCTCATTCAAGCCTTTGCCATGTTTTCCTGAAAGTCCCGTGCTCGCTACGTTTCTTGAGCCCCGCGTGGCGATGGGGCCATCGCCCCCGTCGCTCTCGGCCATTCGGTTCAAGGCCGATGATTTGCCGCGAGTAGTTCCCGAAACGGCGCCTGTACCCAGGTCCTGGTATTTTGCGCTCGCGGTCGAGCCTGAAGCGGCGGGAAAGGCGGCAACATTCTTTTTGGAGCCGCTCGACAGGAAATTGAGAGACTTCGCTAGGCTTGCTTTTTCTTGGGTCTTTTCTTGCGCCCTTTGTTGTGCGAGCTGTTTGGCTCTCGCGATCGCGGGATCGGGGGCTTTGGCGAAGACCGGCGCTGGCGCGACGGCTTTGGGGGCCGCTTTTGGATGCGGAGCTTGCGCGACAGCCTTCGGACGCGGCGCAGGCTTTGGATGGGGAGCTCGTGCGACGGCTTTAGGGGGCTCGACGTGTTTGGGATGCGGCGTCCGGGCCGCCGGCTGTGGCGCTTTCGCTACGACTGGTCTTTTTTTCGGGGGTTCTTTTTTCGCTACCTTCTTGGGAGCTTCGCGTTTTCTGGGTTCCTTTTTCGCGATTTCTTTTTTGGGAGTGGGGGTCGGCGTCGGTGTCGGCTTGGGCGGCTCGGGTCGCTTCACGATCTCCATCGGGATGATTTTAGGCTTTTTGAGCTCGACCTCGGTCTGAAGGACCGGGGGGTTGTGCGAGTCTTGAAACATTTGAAGGTAATATTGGCTGCGGGACAGTAAGACGAAAGCGAGAAAAAGACCGGCAACGATTTTGCCGAGGGTCTTGATGGGGATCGCGTCTTGGACCTTTTCCTCGTCTTCAAAATCCTGCTGGTCCCAAATTTCAGGCACGCCAACTTTGCTGATTCTCCACCAGTAGCTGCCCCAGACAAATGCGCCCACGTGCACGTCGGCGAAAGAAAGGTGAGTGACTGTTCCCGGCGCGAGCACGCGGGATTTCGGTCCGAGCTTGAATCGAACGTTGTTTTGATAAGCCGTGACCTGAAAACCGTCGATTCCGGAAACGAGACTGAAAACACGGGTTCTTTCGACGCGCGCTTTAAATTTTGTATCGACCTTGTTGAAACTGATGAGGAAGTTCCGGATGCCGGCGGAAGCGTAGTGCTCGGCCGGACCGATATTTTTGTAGGCCTCAAGATCCGGAATGTAGGCCGGGCGGATCGGCGGAAGGCGCCTGACTTGAAGTGAAAGGTGCCGCGGTTCGTTCGGCTCGACGGGCAACGCGATGACTTCATTCTTGTCGATGACATCGTCTCCGAGCGGGATTTTCCGGCCGTCGATTTTGTGGCGGATGAAAATTCCCTTGGGCGTTTTGGTCAGTTCCCAAAAGACGGGGTGATCGAGACCGAATGGCTCTTTAGGGTCCTCGCCCTTATGGCTGTCGGGATCCCAAACGGCCTGCCATGACTTTCCGTCGACGTATGTGGTGACTAGGAATTCGTCGTTGTTCTTAAGGCCGTTCATTCGGTTCCACTCATTTTTTTCGTCGTATTAATCGGTTTGCACTACAACCAATTGCAAGTCCACGAACCCCGTGTTCGCGGCTGACGCCAAAACGGTCTTAAGGGTTGAATAGGGCGTTGACTCGTCGGCCAATACAAGAAGTTCGGAGCTTCGGTCCGCGTCGGGCCGATGCTTTCTTTGTTCGATCAGCCGCGTGTACAAGGACTGGGAAATCCCGTTCGCCTGGATTTCTGTCAGCGGAAATTCGAAATTCGAAAGGCTCAGGACGTTCTTGGAGTCCACCAGGACGGAGTCCTTGTTCACCTCGAGAGTGAGGGTGTCTTTCTCGATAATTTTACCGGTCGCCACCGGAAGGGTCATGCCGCCGTTCGGAGACACGCTGGAAATCCCGGCGGCGGTGGTCTTGAGCAGAAACACCAGAATGATCGTGAAAATGTCGGCCATCGACGTGATCTGAAGCGCCATTTCCCCAGTGGCCGGTTTTTTCGATTTTTTGAACATTTTTTGCATCGCTTGATCGCCTTCAGCTGCTGGCCAAAAAGGCCTTCGGTATCTCGGTCTTCGCGGCTTCGATCGCTTTTACGATCGCTTTGTATTTCACGGCGGGTTCGGCGGTGATGTTCACCTCTTTGAGCTCGGGATAGGAGCTTCTCAGCTTCTGGAGATCGGTCTTCAAAAGGTCAAGATCGTAACCGCTCGATTTGGGGTCGATCATCGTCGTTTGGTCGAGATGGGTGGGGCCTCCGGTGAGATGGATGCTGATCGCGTTGCTGGAATTGAGAGTCAGCGAAAGGGTAAGAGGAACCGCCGGCGGTGTTTCGGGTTGCGCGACCGCCTGTGCGGGATCTCCGCTCGCGGCAACCCCGACTTCGAACATGCCGAGCGAAATGAATGACATCGAAACCAGAAGATAGGCGATCAGTACGGTGAAACAATCGACGATGGGCGCGATGTTGAGCTCAAAATCGCCGTCTGTACCGCTGCTGCCTCCGCTCATCCGACCCTCGTACTCGCGGGACGAATGCCTTGGGCTGAGCCTTGGATCGGGCTTCCGCCGTGAGGTTCATGGTGGCTATCGGAGAAGTAAAGTTGCTTGATGAAGTCCATCACGCGGATCGCTGCGCGCTCAGCCTCCGCGTTCAGCCTGTTCGTACGATTAGTAAGAAAGCTGAAGAGGATCATGCAAGGAATCGCAACCGCCAAGCCCAGCATAGTGGCGTTCATGGCGGTCGAAATGCCTTTGGCAAGCAACGCCGAGCGCTGTTGGGCGTTCGCGCCCCCGACGGCTTCAAATGACTGGATCAGGCCCAGGATGGTTCCGAACAAGCCGAGAAGGGTTGCGACGTTAGCGATCGTCGCGAGAAACGCGGTTCGCGCGCCGATTCTTTCCTGGGCTTCGCCCACGGCGATCTCAAGGCCGTGCGCGATCACGCTTTCGGGCTGATGCGCGCGGAGCAATCCTTCGCGAACGACGTTCGCGGCCGGCTTTTGGCGATATCGCTCGCAGTAGGCGATCGCTTCGCTGATTTTTTCGTTCAAAATGAGATTTCGGATCTTTTCGTAAAAAGCGCTCGGGCGATTCAGCGGGTAGGACCAAATGAGGGCCGCCAAGCGTTCAAGGGCGATCACGAGCGCTATGGCCCCGGCGATCAAAATCGGCGCGACGTGCATGAAATTTTCTTGAATGAACTCGCCTATCCCATTCATCGGATCGACTCCTTGCGTTGCCAGTTGGAACCGATTTTACGAACGAGAAATGGCTTATGATGTGATTGAGGTCTCGGGCCAAACTCATCCATGAAATATGGGCCAACCAAATGTTTTCAAACCTACAATAAAAGATTAAGGTGGTCGTTTCAAAGACGCAATGGTTCATCCATCAAATTTGCGTTCGGGCAGGTGACGGATTTATGACGCCTCTTCCGGCGCAGGGTGGAGGGGCAGCTCGACACTGAACAGCGATCCCTCGTTCGGCCCGCTTTCGACGCGGATATTGCCGCGGTGGGCTTCGATGATCTGCCGGGCGATATAGAGTCCCAGTCCCAGGCCCGTGATCTTGTCGCCGGAAACCGCCCGATGGAATCGCTCGAAAATCTTGCTCTGCATTTCGGGCGAGATCCCGATCCCTTGGTCTCGTACCAGGATGCGAGCCACGCCGGCGCTCGGATCCTCGATCAACGTCACCTCAATCGGCTTGCCGTCCCCGTATTTGATGGCGTTTGAAAGCAGATTCGAGAGAATCTGGCTGATCCGGACGGGATCCCAGCTCCCGACAAGAGGCTGATCAGCATTGAGGGTAATGACGCTGCCTCTTTGCTTGGCGAATTCTTGCACAAGAGCGATCGCGTTCGCGACGGCGGATCGAAGGTCCATTTTTTCCGCTTTGAGTTTCAGCCTCCCGACTCGAATCCGCGTGACATCGAGCAGGTCATCCAAAAGATGGACAAGGGACTGCGCGGAGGCGAGCGCACCTTTGCTCAGGTCCCCGATATTGCGGTCCGTTACTGCGCCGGTCACCGAAGAGAGACGAGCTAGCAGTTGGAGCTGGAGGTGCAAAGCCGTCAGCGGAGTTCTCAGCTCATGCGAAGCAACCGACATGAATTCGTCCCGAATCTCAACTGCGGCGCGAAGGTCGTTTTCCAGGGCTTTTCGCTCGGTGATGTCCTTTACGGTCGCCAAGTAGCCGGTGGGGTTGCCGTTCTTGTCGTTAACCACGGAAGGGCTGACAATGACCGGGAAGCGTTCGCCGCTTTTACGCATGAAGATCAGCTCGAAGTCACCGAAATCTCTCTTCAAGGCTTTATCGAGCGCGGCTTGAATCCGCTCATATTCTTCGGGTGGCCAATAGGGAAACGGGGGTTTGGTCCCGATGAGCTCCTCTTTTGAGAAGCCAGTCATTTGGCAGAGCGACGGATTGACATCCGCCTGAACGCCTTGCGCGTCCAAAACGGAAAATCCGTCCAACATTGAATCAATCAGGCTTTGGCTGAAGGCCGCCGCCGCATGCAGCGCCTCTTCCACTTGTTTGTATCGGGTGATGTCCTGGGATGCGCCGATCAATTTTCGGTGAGTCCCGTCCTTGTCTTCCGATAGTTCGCCGTAGGCCTGTAACCATCTGACTTCACCCGTATCTTGTTTGATGATCCGATGTTGAATGTCATAGCTTCTCTGCTCGCGAAGGGCCTCGTCGAAGGCGAGCTCAATCGCCGCACGATCATCGGGATGCGCGAGCGGCATTAATTTTTCCATGGTAATGGGTTGCGGATTAAGCCCATGGATACGATACCAGTTATCCGAGGCGCGCAATTCATTCTTGTCGAGATCCCATTCCCAAGATCCGTAATGCGCCAGCCGCTCCGCGGTCGCCATTCGGTTTTGCTGTTGCCTTATCTCCGATTCAGTCATGTCGTTACCGCAATCTAAGGATGCGGACAGTGTGGCGCCTTGCCGGCAGCGTTTGCTTGCTCATACCGGGCCACCGCATCGTTCATGTGACTTTCGAGATCTTGAATCCGGTTCGGATCCGACGGATGATCAGACAAAAGCTCGGGCGGCCGATTCCCGCCTGAGGCTTCTTCCATGTTTTTCCAAAGCTCGATCGCCTGGTGAGGGTCGAATCCGGCTTCGGCCATGAGCTGCAACCCGACTTCATCGGCTTCCCGTTCTTGGGTGCGACTGAAGGGGAGGATGATTCCGTACTGGGTGCCGAGCCCAAGTGCCGCGCCGATATAAGGACTATTGTTCGTAGCCGCTCCCACCGCGATCAGGCCGCCTTGCTCGGCCACCGATTGCGACATTCGCTCCGCGCCATGTCGCGAAATCACATGGCCCACTTCGTGTGCAAGCACCGCCGCAAGCTGCCCATCGGTCTTCGTGACCTTCAGAATCCCGGAGTATACCCCGATCCTTCCGCCCGGCAAGGCGAACGCGTTGACATCGGGCGTATTAAAGAGCGTCACTTCCCATTGGTCCGGAATGTTCGGCTTTCCGTGCGCTGCCGCAATCACCGCATCGGCGACGCATTGGACGAATTTGATTTGCTTCGCATTATGGCTGATCTTGACCTGCTGTTTCATCTGATCAAAGGACTGAATCCCCAGCTGATTGACTTCGCTATCCGGTACGATCATCAATTGTTTGCGGCCAGTAGGAGAGGTTGCGCACGAGTCCAGGAATAGAGGCGCGCTGAGGCAAAGAAGCGAAAAAGCTCTAAAAATGGCGCGAACAGATTGCATTATTTTTATTTAGCAAGGTGGCTGCCAGCTTGTCTCTGAAAATCAACCAATTTCGCGGAGCAGTCTATGGACAATGCTTCGGCCGGACATTAAAGAAGCTTTATGATCCATGGCGGGCGGCTGAGTCTGAGACACCTTTTGAATTCGGGCGCTAATGCCCTCTTGACGTTCGGCACTGTCTTCTCAATAGCGATGACCGCAGGACAAGCGGATACCTTGGAGAGCGCTTGGAAGGAAGCTCTAGCCAAGGATCATCGAATTGCCGCCTCGGAACACTCCGGTGAGTCGGCCGAGGCGACGCTCTCGGCGGCGCGCAGAACCCGGCTTCCGCGGTTGACCGCGCTGGGGGGGTATACCTGGCTCGCCGATCAGCCCGCGTTTCAGTTCTCCTTTCCGGGGATTCCGCTATTGCCTCCCGTAGAAGCATCCTTCCTCAATAAGGATTTTTTAGCGGTCCAGGGAGCCTTGAGTGTCCCGGTATTCACTTCGGGAAAAATCAGTCATGGGATTGCCGCCGCGGAAAACGGATACGATGCCTCCCGACTTGAGCATCAGCAGGTGCAACAGGACGTCAAAATGGAAGTCGCCGACGCTTATGTAAATAT
Source organism: Oligoflexia bacterium (assembly GCA_031292385.1). Taxonomy (GTDB): domain Bacteria; phylum Bdellovibrionota; class UBA1018; order UBA1018; family UBA1018; genus JARLHE01. The sequence continues at coordinate 15,195 of JARLHE010000026.1, read as the reverse complement.
TCTGCGGGCACGAAAAGCGGTCTCCGTCGCCGAAAGCCATGTCGAGAGCTTGCATTCTCATAGCGCTCAGGTAGCCCGGATGTACGATCACGACCTGGTTTCCAAGGCCGATCTTTTGAGCGCCCAGACCGCGTCGGCCGATGCCGAGCAAAAAGCTTTGCAGGCGAGCAACGCCCTGGATCTTGCGACCGCATCTTATAATAGGCTCCTGGGACGGCCGCTCGGCCGGCCCGTCGAGCTTGCCGAAATGGAGCTTTCGGCCGTGGTGAAGGACTCGCTCGACACGTTGACTGAACGCGCGCTGCAAGCCCGCGTTGAAATTGAAGCGACACAGATGCAGGAAAATTCCCTCAGGAATCAGGCCGCAAGCGTGCGAGGCGAGGCTTGGCCTCAAGTCGCGCTCACCGGATCGGTCACTTATATCGATGACTCCTATCTGACGAGAAATACGTTCGTCGCGGCGACGGTCGGCGTTTCTTGGGATGTGTTTGATTTCGGGCAGACCCTGAAGCGCGCCGCGGCCGTCGACGAGAAGGCGAGCGCCGCCGCCGAACGGCGAGAGGAGTTGAGGTCGTTGATCGAGCTTCAGGTGAGAAAATCGTATCTTGACGCGGACGAGGCGAGACGGCGTTTGCAGGTGACTCGCCAGGCCGTCGCGCAGGCGGATGAAAATCTCAAGGAAACAAAATCCAGATATGCCGCGAACTTGGCGACCAATACCGAAGTTCTTGATGCCGAGTCGCTTCGGGTTCTCACGCTGGGGAATTACAACAATGCGGTTTACGACTCGGTGATTGGCGGCATTCGCCTCCGGAGAGCGATCGGCGCGTTATGACAGGATCAGTGAACGAAGTCAGAGGCGGTCTGAAAAAGCTCGTCACCGGGAATTCGAAAGCGGTGCTCCTGTTAGTGGCCATCGCCCTGCTACTGGGAGGATGGAGCGCGTGGGTCCTGCTTCATCGGATTCCGGAGGGACTCGTGCAGGTGAACGGCCGGATCGAAGGGGATGAGGTCGCGATCGCCGGAAAGCAACCGGGCAAGATCCTGCAAATGACGGTAGCCGAAGGAGCGTCGGTCAAGAAGGGAGACCTTCTCGTGCGTTTCGAGTCGCAACAAGCGCTCGCGAAACTCGAAGAGGCCAAGGCTTCCCTCGAAAAAGCCGCGGCCGCGGAAGAGCAGGCCGCCCGAGACGCGCGTCGCTATGGGCGCCTGGCCCGCGAAGGCGCGATTGATCGGCATAAAGGCGAGGAGGCGTCGATCGAGATGCGTGTCGCGGCCGCGAATCAAGCGCAGGCGAGTGCGACCGTCGTCGAGGCCCAAAGCGTCGTGAATGATCTGACGGTTAATTCTCCAACTGACGGGACGGTCACTACTAAAGTGCGAGAAGAAGGAGAAGTTGTGCCTGCCGGAGCGCCTCTTTATACGATCGTCAACCTGGATCGCCTGTATCTCAAAGTCTATGTTCCGGAAGTGGACATCGGAAAAGTCCGGCTCGGACTTCCCGCGCGAATCTATACGGATGCTTTTCCGGGACAAGCGTTCGAGGCGACCGTGACGTCCATCGCTCCCCGCGCGGAATTCACTCCAAAAGAAGTGCAAACCCAAGACGAGCGCGTCAAGCTGGTGTACGCCGTGAAACTTTCGCTAACCTCGAATCCGGAGCATGAGCTTTCCCCGGGGCTTCCCGCAGACGCGATGATCCGCTGGAAGGACGACGTGTCGTGGCGACGCCCCAAATGGTGACGGACGCGAAAGGTATCGTCAAAGTTTACGGCTCGACAGAGGCCGTTCGCGGCGTCGATCTTCAAGTGAGCAAAGGCGAGCTATACGGTCTGATCGGGCCGGATGGCGCCGGAAAAAGCAGCATCATGAAGATCATCGCGGGCGTGCTCGCGCAGGATGCCGGGGATGTTCGCGTGTTCGGAACGAGCATCGATTCCGAAGCCAGCGCAGAAGCCGTGAAGAGCCGTCTCGGTTTCATGCCTCAGGGCTTGGGGCTGAATCTCTACGCGGACCTCTCGGTGGAGGAAAATATCGATTTTTTCGCGAAGCTCCGGCTCGTGCCCTCCGCGGCGCTCAAACAGAGGAAAGCGGAGTTGCTTTCGATGACGCGTCTGAAGCATTTCAAAGATCGTCCGATGAAGCACCTGTCCGGGGGGATGAAGCAGAAACTCGGCCTGATCTGCAGCATTATCCACGAGCCAGAGCTTCTGATCCTTGACGAGCCCACCACGGGCGTTGATCCGGTTTCGCGGCGGGATTTTTGGTCGATCCTTCATTCTCTGATTCAGGATCGCGGCATTACGGCGCTCGTCTCGACCGCTTACTTGGACGAGGCTGATCGGTTCACTCGGGTCGCGCTCTTGCATCGGGGAAAAGTTTTGCTTCAAGGAACGCCCGAGGAAATGCGCCGGTCCGCCCGCGGATCCATTGTCTCCGTGCGCGCCGAACCCTCGGATGAGGCATTCGAAAGGCTCCGGGCTTGGACTCCGCAGATCGAGCGCCGTGGAGATTCCCTTCGGGTCTTCGTGGGTGAGCGATTTGGCCAAGAGGCGATCAGCGAAGTCACCGAAAAGCTCTCAAGTTTTCGGATCGAATCCGCGGAAGCGACCGATCCCGATCTTGAGGATACATTCATTGCCCTGCTGCGGCGAGACGAAGCAAAGCCGGCGGCCCCGTCTCTCATTTCCCGCGAGCGTTCCGTTGCGAGCGCCGCGCTTGCGATTGAGGCACGGGATCTGAGCCGGGTCTTTGATAGCTTTCGCGCCGTGGACAGCGTGAGCTTTCAGGTTCGGTCCGGAGAGATCTTCGGGCTGCTCGGGGCCAATGGAGCGGGTAAGACCACGGTGATCAAGATGCTCACGGGAATCATTCCCCCGTCTTCCGGAAGCGCGCGCGTCGGAGGAATCGATGTCGCGGCCGCGGGCGGGAGCGTGAAAACGCGGCTGGGTTATATGTCGCAGGCGTTTTCCCTGTATCAGGATCTGACGGTTTTGGAGAATCTGCGGCTTTATGCGGGTATTTATGGGATTTCGGGCGCTCGAGCCAAGCGCAGGGTGGATGAGATCCTGGACATGGCGGATCTCCATGTTTTCCTGAACCAGCTTTCGGGCCGGCTTCCCATGGGAGTGCGGCAGCGCCTGGCCTTGGGTTGCGCGTTGATTCACGAGCCGCAGGTTCTTTTTCTGGACGAGCCGACATCGGGTGTCGATCCGCTTGGGCGCAGATCGTTTTGGGAAGTCATCTACCGGCTGGCGCGGGAAAAAGGCGTCGGAATTCTCGTCACGACTCATTACATGAGCGAGGCCGAACATTGCGATCATATCGCGCTGATGTACGCCGGCCGAGCCGTGGAAGACGCCTCTCCGGCGGAACTGAAAGCGAGGCTTGAAAAGGAGGTCGGTCGGATTCTCGAGTTCTCGTGCGCGGATCCCTACCGAGCTGTCGAACTCTTGGGCACGAATGGCTTCTCCGGCCCTGCACTGCTCGGAAGCCGCGTACGGATTTTTTCGAAATCCCCCGATGCCGACCTTGTCGGTATCGCGCGAGTCCTGGCCCTGGCCGGGATTTCGCATGGAGAGGTGCGGGAGCGACCGTTTACGATGGAAGACGTCTTTGTTCACCGGATCACGGGCCTGGAGCAGGAGGGGGCGGCGTGAGTTTCCGCAGGATTCAGCCGGCGAGAATCGCCGCGATCGCCGTAAAAGAGTGGCGGGAGATCGTCCGCGACCGGCTTTTCTTCGCGCTCGCATTCCTCGTGCCCTCGGCTCTGATGATCGTCGTCGGATACGGGCTTTCCCTCGACGTCGAGAACATCCCCTTGGTCATCGTCGATCGGGACCACTCGGCGCTGAGCCGGGAGTATGCTTATCGGTTCATTTCGGCCCGCTATTTCCGCTTCATGGGCTACGCTTCCAGCATTGACGAGCTCGATCGGCCGATCAAATCCGATCGGATCCGGGCGGTGATCGAGATCCCGCCCGATTTCGAGAAAAACCTGATCCGTCGAAATCCGGTCCAGGTACGGAGCGTGATCGATGGGACGTTCCCCTCGCGCGCTCAGATCACCAAGGGTTACATTATCGCCATAAACGGAGCGGCGAACCTCGATCTCACCGCCCGCGAGATCTCTTCCCTCATCGGGATTCCCGAGGTCGTCGCTCGCGAAAAGCTCCAGCCGATCCGCATCGAGGCCCGGTATCTCTACAACGAGAACATCCAGAGCCGGTGGTCGATCGTGCCCAAGTTGATCATGGCGATTCTCCTGATGAGCCCGCCGTTTCTCACGGTCATCGGCGTGGTGCGCGAAAAGGAAAGCGGCTCGATTTACAATATTTATTCCTCCGACGTCACGAAGTCCGAATTCCTAATTGGCAAGCTCGCGCCCTATGTCGGGATCTCATTTTGCAACTCCATCGTTCTTTTTCTGATCGCCACGCTCGTATTTCAAGTTGCGTTCAAAGGAAGCGTGCCGGCGTTCTTCTTCGCAACCGCGATCTATGTGATCTGCACCACCGCGATCGGTCTTCTGGTTTCGGTCCTGGTCCGGACGCAGATCGCCGCCATGATCATCACGATCATCATCACGTTGTTGCCCGCGGTTCTCTATTCAGGGCTTTTGTTCCCGATCTCCTCGTCCACTCCCGCGGCACGGGTGATCGCGCATCTTCTTCCCGCGATGTATTACACGAGTATCGTCGACAATATTTTTCTTAAGGGAGAGGGTTGGGCGGCCGCGGCAAGAGGATCCGCGATTCTCGGTGTCTATCTGGCCGTGCTTTTTTTCGCCGGCTATTCTCTTTTTAGCAAGAGGCCCAGCCGATGATCAGCGAAAACAAGCGTCGATGGCTCACTCAAGTGTACGCGCTCGCGATCAAGGAGTATCTTCAGATCTTCAGGGATATCACCCTGATGGTCTTCATGGTTTACGCGTTTACCGGTGATGTCTACTTCGCTGGAAGCGGCGTGACGCTTCAATTGAGGAATGCCGCGACGATCGTGTACGATGCCGATCGCAGCCAGGCGTCGCGCGACCTCGTGAGGCAGTTTCGACCGCCGTATTTTTCGGTTGAAGATGCGATATCGATGCCATCTTTTCCGGTATCCGGAGATCCTTCGCGGGGAGGCGATTCCGAACTTGCGCGGGGCGATGCGATGATTTCTTTGGCAATCCCGCATGGATTCGAGCGTCGTCTTTTGCGCGACGAATCGCAATCGCTGCAGATGAGAGTGGACACGACACATTCGATTCCGGGTTATTTGGCATCGATGTATTCCGCGCGGATCGTGAACGACTTCGCGATGCGCAGCAGCCCGCTCTTGAGCCAGTTGCCGCCTTCGGTCACGGACTTTTTCCCGCCGCTTCGCGACGAGTATCGCACCTTATTCAACCCGAATCAGGACGAAGGCTGGTTTATGTCGGTTTCGCAGCTCTTGAACGTGATCACGGTCTTTGCGATTCTTTTACCCGGAGCCGCGTTGGTCCGTGAGCGGGAAAGAGGCACCATCGAGCAGCTGACGGTTTCCCCGCTTTCCCCGTTCCAGATCCTGCTTCCCAAGGTTTTCGCGATGACCTCGATCGTGCTGCTGGGAACGTTTCTGAGCTGGTTTTTCGTGCTGAGGCCGGTTTTTCACGTTCCGAGCCGCGGCGGCTTTCCGCTTTTTGTCGCCGTGACGGTTTTGTACGTCGTCACGAGCACGTCGCTGGGCCTTCTTGCCGCGACCATCGCACGCAATATGGCGCAGATCGGGATGCTGACGATATTTCTGGTCGCGCCCATGATCTTTCTTTCGGGGGCATGGACGCCTCCTGAGGCGATGCCGGCTTGGCTCCGAGTGGGGACCTTAGCGTTCCCGCTCCATCACTATATTAACGCAAGCTATGCGATTCTATTTAAAGGAGCGGGCCTATCTATTATTTGGCCGAGCTGTTTGGCGATCGCGGGTTTAGGGTCGGTGAATGTTCTTTTCACCTTGCGCAGGTTCCGCGGTATTTGAGAATAGATGCGTGTTTCGTTTGACGTAACGCAAAGGAGCTTGAAATGAAAGAGAAGCAATCCTCTCATCGTACCGCCTTTCTCTTCGATCTCGACGGCACGCTCGTCGATAGCGTTTATCAGCACGTGCTGGCCTGGAGAGACGCTTTGGAAAAGGTGGGAGTCGAGATGGCCGTTTGGACCATTCATCGCCGCATCGGAATGAGCGGGGGACTCATGGCGAACGCAATTTTACGCGAAACCGGCCACGCGGTTTCGGGCGATGAGGCCGCGCGCCTTTTGCAGTTTCACTCCGAGGCCTATCAGCGCCTCATTCCTCAGGTCAGGCCTCTGCCCGGCGCCCGGGATCTTCTGCGATATTTAACCGAAGCTCAAGTGCCCTGGGCGATCGCCACCAGTGGAAGGTTGGAATACGCCCGCTATACGATCGAGGCCCTTGGGGTCCCGGCACACGTGCCCGTGATCACCCGCGACCAGGTGGCGCACGCTAAGCCGGATCCCGATCTCTTTCTCGCGGCCGCCGCGAAACTCAATGTCTCGATCGAACAATCCGTCGTCGTGGGCGACAGCGTCTGGGACCTCCTCGCCGCAAGACGCGCCCGAGCGCTCGGCGTCGGGTTTCTTTCCGGTGGCTACGGGCAGGACGAGCTCGAGCGCGCCGGCGCCTATCGGGTTTATCAAGACCCCGCCGATCTGCTGCGACACATCGACGAGGTGGGAGTGAGGGTTTAGGGACGACATTTCAACGGCGACGAAATCCGGATTTTCACCGGGTTCGGTCGTCCCTGAAAAACCTGCAATCGCCGGAGATCTCGTAGCTGTAGCCGTCGCGACCGAAGAGAAGATCGGACGGGAACGTGCGGTCGTAATTGCGATTGGAATGGACGGTGATGACAGGAGCGCGATCACCGAGACCTTTGAGTATCAGAGTCCGGTGGTCGTGCTCGAAGTGTGTCCGCAAACCGTCATCATAGATCAGATGGTCGTCACGGTCGCCTTCGTCATCACCGCAGATCACTCTGAGCCTGCCATCTTCATTGTTATCGAGAATGGCGAGACCGTCTCGGTCCGTTTGGTACGAGCCTTCAGCACGGCACTTTTGGAGCCAACCGCCATCTTTGCCGCTGCCGTCACCTTCGAACTTACACTCGAAATTCATGTCCGGGCACGGGCTTGGGCTGACGCGCGGACTCGGATGGGCACTCCCGTTCAGGTTTGGATCGAAAGGATTTGTATCCGCCAGAACCGATCCGCAAAGCAACGAAACGACCGAAAAGCTCATAAAAAAGGCCTTTTTTTGGATGAACATTTTTTTCCTTAAAGTTTGAATTATGTCAGGCCGCGCCCCATCCTTTTGCCGGTTGATTGGCCGAATCAGCAAGAAAAATCGCCAAAAGAAATACGAGATAAATATCGGACGCACATGGTTAGAATCGAACCTTTCGGCGGGGCTTTTGGGTGGCATGTCGATTGCTTGTGCCCGAGCGGAGAAAAATATGAAGATCCAAAACGTCATCGAAGAAAATGCCGAGTCTGTCGTCAAAACCGTGCTGGGAAAAGCGAAGTCGTTCCATCGGCGGCACGGAACTGATCGCGCCGCCAGGAGCACGTTCGGGTATTTCACGCGGCACCCTGTCGCTCCGTTGAATCAGAGAAGGCTGCGTATGCTCGCGGACTCCGCTCAAGAGCGGAGTCAATCTTTGGGGCGTCCTCTTCGAGTGCTCGATCTCGGTTGCGGAGGGGGGGTGATCACCTGCACGATCGCGGCGCTTGGCCATCAAACGCTCGGGCTCGACTTGAGTCGAGACGAAGTCCGAATGGCCAAACTTTTTGCGACGGAGGAGACATTGTCCGGGAAGTTTCTTCGTGCGGACTTGCTCAAAGATCCGGACTGGGAAAAGCAATCGGAAGAAGTCCTGGGTGGAAAACCTGATCTGGTGACTCTCGCTTATGCTCTACACCATTTGCCAGAAGTGGAGTCCGTGATCGAGCGTCTGAGCTGGTGGTTGGGTCCGGACTCGCTTCTGCTCGTGAACGAGGAAAATCCCCGTTCGCCGCTATTTCGCCTGAAACATCTCGTTCGTACATGGATTCAAAAAGATACCGAAACGGAGTGGCACCGCAGCTTCGAAGGGTGGAAAGCGATCCTTCACGAGGCGGGCTTCGCAATCGCGAGTCCCCCTGTGGGAGCGGATATGATTCCTGCTCTGGATCGTCTCTTGCCAGAGCGATGTTGGTCGCTGGTGTTTACCGCTCAATTGAATCGCGCGGAACGTTGAAGCCTTTCGAGTCGTGCCTGATAGTCAACTCTTTTCGGGCTGATCTTCAGCATCTCATTGACCGCGCGGATCGCTGTCCTTTGGTCACCAGAGCGCTCGGCGACAAAAGCAAGATTGTACCAGCCTTGTTCGCTGACCGGGTCCAGAGCAACAGTCTTTTCAAAGGCCTTCCGTGCTTCTTCGAATCTGCGAAGGCCCACCTGTGCCACCCCATAATTATACCAAGCCTGAAGATGCGCGGGATTGCGCTCTAGGAGGGTACGATAGGACGTCGCCGCATCGGCGAGATCTCCGTTTTCGAGTTCCGTTTTTCCGATCTCAAAGAGCAAATCGTCGTTCTTGGATTCGACGGACAGAGCTCGTTTGAAGGCGAATTGTGCATCATTAAATTTTCCGAGCTTGATCAGACAGCTTCCGAGTTTCAGGTCGGCGGCCGGATACCGCCCGCCCGTGAGATCAATGGCGGCGCGGTAGAGTTCGGCGGCTTTGGCGTAATCCCGGATGTGCTCGCTGTATTGAGCGAGATGATAGTTAACGTGGACGTTGCCGGGGTTTAGCTCGTAAGCGCGACGAAACGACTTTCCCGCCTGGGCATACTTTGAAGCGGCTTCTTCTCTTTTGCCTGCTCTCTCGGCCGCTTCCGCAAGCGATTGAAAATCGATTCCGCGGTTCAAGGGGCAATATGAATAGGTTGGCCAGACTTGCTCGCACTTTTCGAAATAATGGTTTGCTTTCTCGTATTCTCCTCGAGCCATGTAAACCAGAGCGAGGTTGTTGAACGCGCGCCCCGAGGTCGGGTTTTTCTCGACTGTATCCAACCAGAGATTTTCATCGTTGGCCCAAACCCGATTTCGTTCCTGAGTGCCGATTACGAGGCCGATGACGATTGCAGCATAGAGCCAACCTAGCTTCTTTTCTCGGTTTTCGTCCGGAAAAAGGAAGGCTGCAGAGGTGAGAAGAAGGGTGAACGTCCCACCGACAAATCCGATATAAGAAAGATACATTCGGTGCTCGTTAATCGCCTCCGCGAGTGTCACGACGCTCGAGGCGGGAGAGATCGTGACATAAAACCAAAGCACTCCGAAGAGAAGAGCGGGGACGCGCTTGCGGTTGAACCACGCTATCGCAAGGATCAGGAGATTGCCAATCAAAGCCTGGATTGCGAGCGGATCGGAGATGGATTTACTGAACTCGATCGTAGCGTTGTCCGCATTTAATCCCCATGGCCAGAACCAGATCCGCATATAGAAAAGATAGGCGCGCCACTGGGTCATGAAGTACTCCCAAGAAGTCGCGTAGCCCCGCGACTCGTTCCCGGACTCAGGCCTCATCCAATAGATCCAGGCTCCGAGCACCGTCCCGAAAATCGCGTAAGGCAATGCCATCTTGAGGGCGTTTTTGAGAACCGTCTTTGACAAGCTTTTGGAAAGAGTTTCGAAAGCCCCCGTGGCGAGAAAGATCTCCGTGATCAGGATCATTGCCGGCAGGGTGATGCCCTCCTCTTTGGAGGCAACGGAAAAGAAGTACAGGAAGAGCGAGAGCGCGAGTTTTCGTCGGTCACCCGAGTCCCGGAATTGAAGATACGAGTAAAAGGCCCAGACATAAAACATCGCGGACTGAAGCGAAGTCGTCGCTGAAATATAATCCACGCACTCCGACGCGGCAGGATGGATCGCAAAAAGTATCGCCAATAAGAACGCCGCCCACGTGGGCGTAATCGTGTGATCCTTTTTTAAAAATGGAAACCTTACTGTGAGGCACTTCTCTTTTGCTTGGGCCGACGAGAGGGCCGGAAACCATCCGGGCTCCGACCATAGACGCTGCCATATTAGAAAAAGGAAAAACGTCACCATCCAGTGCATAGAGAGTTTCATGGCATGAAACGGCCAGGTTTTGCCTCCGCCGATCCACCAACAGAAAGAATAGAACGTGTAGACCAACGGACGATAAACGCGATTTTCCGGGATGAAAGACGAGGTCCTGGGGTCGCTCCAGAAACTCGGGATGTTGCGCAGCGACCGGATTGCGATATTGCCTTCAATACTGTGAGAGTCGTCGAAGTGGAAACTCCCGTTCATGCTCCCGGCATAAACGAGGGCGATCAGCAGACCCAACCCGAGAAGCAGTTTTTTGAAATGAACTTGAGTCATAGTGCCATTTGAATTTCGTGGTTTTCTTTTTTAAAATGCTTAAGACCATGGATTTCATTAATTGACCGCCAGCGAAACCGTGAGAGCAGCGTACGCAATTTCGGAATAGTCGTGCCGAGACGTGCGTAATGCATAGCTTTCTCCCACCCTGCAAGTGGCAAACGAGGATGGCTCGGATCAAGCTCGCGGGGATGTAGAACGATCATTAGCGGCAAACCTTGACGGAAGGCCCGGATCAAGCCGCCCTCGATCAGCCAGCGGGGGCAAAGGCGAAAAAAGGCGCCGCTTGCGAAAGGAAGCCGTAGGCTTCCAAAGCAGAGAACGCTTACCGGAATACGAAGCAAACCCCCTTCCCAGAACGGAGCGGTCGGGGCGCTTCGATGCCCGAAAAGCGGAGTCCTCACCGGAAACACACTGGAATCGTAACGAATGTTTTGAAGCGCGAGTTCTTCGACGAACCAGGGTGTGCGGATTGGATCGACTGACCAGCTGGGAGCCCGAAATCCATAAGGAACTCGGCCCGTTAAGTCACCCACCGTCCCAAGACCTCTTTTCAGGAATTCGCGGAATTGATCGCGATTCATCCGATAAATCAAGTCGTGAGTCGCGCCGTGGGAGGCGATCTCATGTCCGGCTTGCGCGAGTCGCCTGACTGCATTGGGGTATCGCTGGGCGAATTCTCCTAAGATGAAGCAGGTACTGGTGGCCCCGTTCTCATTCAGAAGGTGGATCCATGTATCCGTGTTCGCGTCCATCGCGTACCGGCGCGCGCGTACTTCGGTCATGATGTGTTCCTTGTGAGGATCGAGTTGAGCGAAATTGGCGTGTTCCCAATCTTCGACGTCTAAAGTCAGCATTCCTTCCAGTTTCTCTATCACAGCAGTCACGGGCCGCGTTCTTGCAAACGCCGTGCGCGAAAAGGCGGTGAAGAAAAATGATGCACACTCACAGACCTCAAGCCCTTGTTACAGACGGACTTTGGCGAAAGAGCCTGAGCGCAGTCCGCTCTCTCGGAAAATCCGGGTTCGATGTCACGGTGATGGGGGATTCTTGGTTCACCACGGGATTCTGGTCCCGCTACGCGAAGAGAAGGCTTCTCGCGCCTCTGGCATCTCATTCACCCGAGGAATTTGGGAGATCTCTTTTAAACTTCCTGGAAAAAAATCCAGGAGTGATTATTTTACCGATGGAGGACGCCACTTTGGGATGGGTTTCGAAGAATAGAGGCGCTCTCGAGAAAATGGGTTCGCGTTTTCTTGTCCCACCAGAAGAGTCCTTGAATATCGCTCAGGACAAGGCGCAAACGCTTGCTGTGGCCGAGGGCCTGAATCTTCCTTGTCCACGCACCTGGCGTCCTGAAAATGCGCAGCAATTTGCGGATCTAGCGACTCAGCTCGCGGCATCAAAAGACCTGAATTTTGTCGTCAAGCCTCGCAGCGGCTGTGGGTCGGCTGGTGTTGTATACGGAAATGAGACAGGGCCGGCAGCTCAATCGCAGTTTTGGCGCCAGCTTTTGCCACAATATTGGATCGAACACTGGGATCGCTTCGGACCGATGCTGGTCCAGGAGCGGATCCCAGCCGAGGGACGAGGACAAGGTGTTAGTCTTCTCTTCGACTCGCGAGCGGAGTGCATCGCGGCATTCGCGCATGAGCGGATCGAGCAGTATCCTAACTCAGGTGGGCCGAGCACCGATCGCATGAGCATTCACGCCCAGGAGATCACCGAGTGGAGCATCGCGCTGCTGAAGAAGTTGAAGTGGAAGGGGATCGGCATGGTCGAATGGAAGCTGGATCCGCGAGATGGCACTCCGAGACTGATGGAAATCAATCCGCGCTTCTGGGGTAGCCTGGAACTTGCCGTGCGCGCGGGAATTGATTTTCCCGCGCTATACGCGCGGGCCGCCGCTGAAGAGAAACTCGAGCCTCGTGTTCAATACCCGGCGGGAGTTCGTTGCCGCTGGATGATTCCCGGGGAGCTGCTCCGATACGTTTCGCAGTCGCGCGGCAAGCGCGAGAGCCTAGTGCGGTTCGTTCGCGGTCTTCCGGCTTCCGCCGAGGAATGGGACTTGCGCGATCTGCGCGGATTTTTCGCAGTTGTCCTTTGTACCGCGGCTTACGCGTTCAATCCGAAGTACTGGAAGTATCTTCGCTGAGGTTAGGGGAGGAGTTAGGGCTGGGGTCAGAATCAGTCTCTAGCTCCCGGACGCGCGCTTCTAATGCTCCCAGGCTTTGCACGAGCGATTGCTTGTCTGTGAGAAGCTTAGAGATCGCGGTCGAGAATTGAACCAGGATCAGGAGCATGAAAAAAACGAGAAGCAGGAAAAGGGCCGTGGGTGGATAATAAACCCCAAGCATGCGGGAAAAATCCTCGAGCCAGTCTCGCCTGAGAATGAAAGTGATGAGAACCCCCGTGGTGATTAACCAGAGAAACGAATAACGTTCCTTCAGGCGGTCGCGACGCACCAATTCGATGATCGAGGCAAAAAGAACGACGCACCCCAGGACAGCCCAGATTTCGGTGCGAAACCGGTATTCGGAAAGCGCGGCGAGCTGTTCGAATGGAGAGGTGACGTTATCCAACTTTGGACTCCAGCGAATCCAATCCCCCGATTACTCCGGTCACCGTGATCTCCCGGTCTGGGAGCGGTCTGATCATGCCTATTGCGGCCGAAAATGCGACCTTGATCATATAGTAAGCGCTTTTCAGCGGCGTGATACTGGAAGATCCCCGCATCCTGTGGCGCATCCTGACCGGAACTTCAAGCATCGTGAATCTTTTGCGCGCGAGCAGGACATACGCTTCGACCTCGGGATAATCGTCGGGATAGCATCGTGAAAGATACTCGATCGCGTCTCGATTAAATGCGCGATATCCGCTGGTAGTGTCCTTGATCTCGACGCCGACAAGAAGCTTCAGAAGAACCGAGAAAAACATTGTTCCCGCTTGTCTGAAAAGGCTCGAGACATTTCCACCGGCGCCGGTCACGTAGCGAGAACCCACGACGACGTCGGCTTTTCGCTGCAGGACGGGGTCGACGATCGCGGGGATCTGATCTGGCGGATGTTGTCCATCTCCATCGAGCTGAAGAGCCACGTCGGCTCCCCAGCGCACGGCATATTTGAACCCTGTTTGAACCGCGCGCCCGATCCCGAGATTGAGTGGCAGATGAATCGCGTAAGCTCCATACTGCGGCGCAATCCGCCCGAGAACCTGTTCAGTCCTGTCTTTCGATCCGTCGTTGACGACGATCGGAAGAATGTTCCAGCGAGGCCGCATCGTGCGAAGCTTCTGAATCTCTTCGAGGACGGTCTCGATGTTTTTCTCTTCATTATAGGCGGGAATTAACACCGCGATCTTTAGTGGGCGGTAGAGCTGCATCGCTTCGCTCTCTTTTGTTTCCGAAATCAACTCGTCTCGCATGAATTTTTCCCCCGTTCTCAAGTTCGGGACACATAGCAAGAACCTTGCCTTGTTATGACGGGAGGAATAGGTGGCCTGTAACTTGCTTAGGCGGTCTCCGGTTTGAAAGGTTTTGATTGCGACAAAATGAAAGTTTCGAACAAGGAAAAATAAAGTCATGATGAGAAAAAGCAGAAAGAAATCAATTTCAGGGCAACGAGCGAATAGGTCGTTATATGTCAAAAAATGGGTGAGTTCCTTATGTCTCATATCTTCCTTTTGCTTTGCGGTACAGGCGATGGGGGATACTTCTCGCAAGTTTAGTTTTCAAGGAACCATTGCAGATAGGAATGGAAAACCTCTCCAGGGGATGCATTTCTATCGACTCAGCTTCTATGCGGGCTCAGAGCTCGTCGGCTCCTCGAATCTTTCCCGAGTCGACATCGACCATGGGCGTTTTTCCGTCGCTGTCGATGAAAGTTCGTTGACGGAGGCAAATCTCGATCCGCGTACGGCTCTGACCTTTCAAGTCGAAGTCGATGATGGAAACGGCTTTGAGGCCTTCCTTCCTCAGATTTCTCTCAATCCAGAACTTTCCATATCTCAATCGGCCTGGATCATGGACTCCAATTCCATGCATGCCGAGGCGGAACTGGTTGCGGATGACGCTTTGCTTGCTGCACAGGCGCTCAGCGGGGTTACCGGCGCGACTGGAAACGGGCGCGGCCATGATCGTTGCTGCGATCCCAGTGACCCATTCGATAATGACTGTGACGGTTGCGACCACCACCACCACGGTCCTACCGGGGCTACAGGTGCGACCGGTGCGACGGGCGCTACGGGACCTGCGTCTGCAGTTACGGGTGTAACGGGAGCCACCGGTGCAACTGGTGCTAATGGAGCAAACGGAGCGACGGGTGCAAGTGGAGCTGCTGGTGCAACGGGCGTGACCGGAGCAACTGGTGCTAATGGAGCAAGCGGAGCGACGGGTGCAAGCGGAGCTGCTGGTGCAACGGGCGCGACCGGAGCAAGTGGGGCAGCAGGAGCCACTGGCGCGACCGGAGCTAGCGGAGCAGCCGGAGTCACTGGTGTGACAGGTGCTACCGGAGCAACGGGAGCTGATGGAGCAATTGGCGCGACCGGAGCAAGTGGGGCAGCAGGAGCCACTGGCGCGACCGGAGCAAGCGGAGCAGCCGGAGTCACTGGTGTGACAGGTGCTACCGGAGCAACGGGAGCTGATGGAGCAATTGGAGCGACCGGAGCAAGTGGGGCAGTAGGAGCCACTGGCGCGACCGGAGCAAGCGGAGCAGCCGGAGTCACTGGTGTGACAGGTGCTACCGGAGCAACGGGAGCTGATGGAGCAATTGG
>JARLHE010000025.1 GCA_031292385.1 Oligoflexia bacterium | reverse complement strand
GTTCCTGGCTGAAGAGAAGCGAAAAGAGCAGGACGCCTTCTTAGACGCTCACTACAGATCCCGACCGCTTGCTCAGGTCCAGTTTGACGATCTTGAAACGAGCGAGCACACGAAGTGTAAACCCTTAAGCGTCACTCTTGCGGTAGATCCGAAAACACGCAAGATATTGAAGTTTCAGGTCTCTTCCATGCCCGCTAAAGGGCATTTGGCTGAAATCTCACGGCGAAAGTATGGACTGAGAACTGACGAAAGGCCCGCGGCTTGGGATAAGCTCATGAAGGAGCTCACTCCTTACGTGAGAGAGGATTGTCACTGGACGTCCGATGAAAACCCTCACTACCCATTTCATCTAAAGCGCCATCACCCGTCCGCAACTCACACGCGCGTGAAAGGGGGACGAGGGGCGATTACGGGCCAAGGGGAGTTAAAAAAGCTTCGGTTTGATCCGCTTTTTTCTCTCAATCACACATGTGCGATGCTCAGGGCCAATCTTAATCGGCTTTTTCGGAGAACGTGGTGCACGACGAAAACCAAGCAAGGCCTGATTGACCACCTAAGTATGTATGTCTCGTATCACAACCGGGTGCTCACTCCACCCATCAGCAGTTAAAGGGGTCAGTTAGTTTCTGATTGCCGCCCGCTTGGGTTTCGTGGTTCAGTAGGCGATACAGCGCAGTATCAACGCAGTATCAACAAGAGGAGTAGAGGAGTAGTATGAAGCTATTCATCACCGAAGTTGCCGTTGTTGCATTATTGTTCGGCGCCGCTGGCGCCGCGCACGCAGATGATTCGCGGTCTGATTTTAAATTCGAATTGCATGGTTTTGTCGGGGCATCCGGCTACGTGCAGGACACCCCTGGTTTTTATCTGAACGGGCAAGGTCCATTGCTTTTGACCAATGAGCCGTCCAGCAGCGGAACCACGACCGGTTTCGATGTCCGCCAGACCCGTTTGAATTTCTCCGTGGCGGGACCGACTATCTTGAACGGCGCGACTCCTAAGGGCGTTGTTGAGATCGATTTTTTCAACCTGCAAGGTCCGGGAGGTTACGGCGAAGTCTCGGCGGTGCCGCGTCTGCGCCTCGCTTACGGCGAATTCAACTGGGGCGATACGGTGGTCCACGTGGGCCAAGACTGGGAATTGCTCTTTGTTGATCAACCGGCCTCGCTCGGTCATATGGCTTATCCCGTCACTTTCTACAGTGGCTCCGTTTTCTGGCGTGAACCCGGCGTCAGCGTGTTCCACACGATCGAAACCGGCTCTTCGAAGTTGGAGGTATCTGGCCAGGTGCTGAAGTCTGATTGGGAGAGCCCGACCAACGGCGGCGCGGTCGCTAATTACCCGAACGCTGACTTGGGTCAACTGTCCGGGGTTCCTGGCGTTGAAGCCCGCGTGAAGTGGACGGATGAAGCGAAAAACGATGCTTACATCGCCGGCCATTGGAACAAGGTCGACGCCTCCCATGCCGGCGGCCTTCCGGTTGCGCAAACCCCGAGCCGCGATTTTTCGGTCGTGGTCGGCAAAGTCGGCGGTCAGTATCAGCTAGCTAATTTCACCCTCAAGGGCGAGTTGTATACCGGCAAGAATCTGGCTCCGTTGTATGGTGAGCAGGGCCAGTTTTTGACCGCTAGCGACGTTCATGAGTCCGGCGGCTGGGCCCAGCTCAGCTACCAGATTTGCCCGGAGTATAGCGCACACGTCCTTTATGGAACTTCCCGCTCGAGCGTTTCCGATGTGCAGGCGGCAGGCGGGAATCGCTATCAGAGCAGCGTGTACGGCGGAATGGTGGAATACAAGGTCGGCGCTTTCGCGATGGGCCCTGAATTCTACCATGTCGTCGGTAAACAGCTGAACGGAACCTCGTCGAACAACACCGGGGCGGCCGATGGCGTTCTCGACGGCAATCAGTACATGTTGACCGCCGAGTACTTCTTCTAAGATCGTATTTCGCGCGTATTGCGTACTTGAAGGGGAGCCGGAAACGGCTCCCTTTTTTTATTGAGTCAAGTGAGTTTCCGAAGGTCCCGCGATCTCTCTTAAGAGCGCTTCTGACGCCGCGATCGAGTCATTGAGCTCTCTCATGGCGACACGTTTGCTCGTTTCGCTCATTTTGGGGGCCGAAGTGGCGTTCTCGTTGTGATCGCAGTTGAAATCGCTCCATTGGTCGATGCTCGCCAGAGAGGCGCTCATAAAAAGCTGTTCGAATCTTCCGCCGCTCATGACGGTGCCGCTCGGGAAGCGAAGTTGGCGGCTCAGCGCGATGACGTCAGAGGGAAGCGCGTTTCCGAACTCCATGAGAGGGGCGGCGTCCGCCTCGCCGACGTTATCGATCGCGGAGCAGATGCTCTGCAGATTGTTTCGCGAGATATCCCGCTTCATTGCTTTGAAGAATTTGATGTTGTCTTCGAGATTCGCTTTGAGCCGACTCCCGCTGACTTGCTTGATCTGGGCAGCGACGTTGTAGGGAATCGGTGCGTCCGTCGCGTCGATCGCGAACCCATAGGTCGGCAGAGCGAGAATCGCGGCTAGAAACAAGAGCGGGCTTTTCATACTTTCCATAACAAGCAACAGATGTGCCGCGTCGTAATGAGTTTAACTTGCGGAAAACACATGATTTTATGCATGATGCTTGATTGAATATCGTAAAGATTTTCGACACTGACAGAGAAATGACGCTTGAATGGCTACAGAAATCACCTCGAGCGAGCGCTTGTATCTGCAGGCGCTCGCCATAAAAACGATACGCAGTATCCCGAGTACCTGATGGTCGATCTCGGGTACGAGTAGGGTTTTGTCGGAATTGAATCCGACATTCGAGAGCTGTGGCGGAGTGACGTTTGGGTCGCCTGAGTGCGTAACGCGCAGCGCACCCGGCGCCGGGGTTTTTGTACGGGCGGTAGATAAAGATCTTGTCGGAGCTCTCGGATGTCGGGATTTTGCCCGACACCGGCTCTGTCATCCTTATAGACGAAGCAACGCCTTGATCGCGCGGCGTTCATCCATGGCGCGGTAGCCTTCGGCGACATCCGCGATCGGCAGTTGCAGGTCGAAAACCTTGCCGCGCGCATTGTATCGCCTGGGTCATCGACTCCAGGGTGCCTACGCATTCCAGTACGGCATCCGCACCGATGTTCTTGGTCAGTTTCTTGATTTGCGCCACGCCCGCGTCGCTCCCTTCTGCTTAGCCGCGAGCACTCCGGGACTTCTTCAAACCGCACATCACGAGGTCCATACAAAACTGTTCCTTGGCGGGCCTCTTGATTTTTATTTTTAGCATCGATCTCGATTTTAAGCTCACCGTTATCGAAGACGCCTGCTTCGATCCCCGATCAGGAAGTGCATCGCATTCTCACGCAAAACGTGTACAAAAAGCGCGGGGCGGTTTTAACGACAGAAGCTTTTCTTGCAGAGCATGCGTGAAAAAATTCTGGTGAAAAATGGAGCGGGCTAAGGGGTTCGGCTTCCGGTTTTCGCGCTGCCGCGCTCAACCTGCAGCCCGGCCTCCTTCGCGGCCCACGCTTTGCGTGGGCACCCCGCTCAGTCCGGCATTCTCACCCCTTTTTGAGTTACAAAATGCTTCGCATTTTTTACTTTTGAAATAGTCTCCATTTTTCTCACGAAAAATGGAGCGGGCTAAGGGGTTCGAACCCTCGACCTCCACGTTGGCAACGTGGCGCTCTAGCCAACTGAGCTAAGCCCGCATCCGAGTGAGGATAGAGGCCCGTTTTAAACATGCCTTGGCTCTTGGGTCAAGATGAGATTACATTCAAATCAACACATGAAGATTTATACGAAAAAAGGCGACCAGGGAGAGACCGGTCTTTTCGGAAATGTCCGGGTCCCGAAAGACGACCTGAGAATCGGAACTTACGGTACGATCGACGAGCTGAATGCCTCACTTGGGGTGGTGCTTGCCGAGCTGAATGGGGGGGCGGTGAGGGTCACCCCGATTCTGGAACGCTTGCTTCGGGTCCAGGGTGAATTATTTCAGCTGGGCGCGGAGCTCGCGACCCCGAAAGGTCGCGAGGTGCCTACCGCTCTTTTGGCGGATGCCGATACCGCGCGTCTTGAGCAGGAGATCGACGAGATGGAATCCGCTCTAGAGCCCCTCAAAACCTTCATTCTGCCCGGCGGGGGGAAGGTCTCGGCTTATTTGCATCTCGCGCGCACCATCAGCCGGCGCGCGGAGCGCGAGCTGATTTCGCTTCATCACAAAGAGCCGTGCCGAAAAGAGGCGCTCGCCTACATGAATCGGCTCAGTGATTATCTTTTCGTGACCGCGCGCTTCGCGAATCACGCCGAAAAACAGCCCGATATCGCTTGGGTTGCGCCGCCTAAAAAATAAATCCCGCAGAGGCTGTTTAAAAGAGGGGATTTTGACTCGAGCCTAGGAAGTTTTGTCAAAAGCCGCCTTTTAAACAGCCTCTTATTCAGGTTGTTGCTTGGCGTGTCTGGCAAGCCTTGCCATCAAGCGGGCGGTGCGGGAGGCTTTGTGCGCTTCCCGGGCGAGCCTTCTTTCGTGGGAGCGGAGTTTATGCTTCTCTTTCACTCCCTTGAAGAAGCCCACGACATAATCCTTCGCTGACCACAGGCTGATCGCAAGCGAGAAATAGATCAGGACCGAGCCCAGGATGCCGAGCGGGAGGCCGAAAAGCGCCGATTGCACCATGAGAAAGGGAATGGCGACCATTTGGGTGCCGGTTTTCCACTTCGCTGAATCGGAAGCGCTGATGATCACGCCCTCGGCGCTGGCAAGCGCTCGAAGGCCGGTGATTGCAAGTTCGCGGTTAATGAGCAGCATGACCAGGATAGGATGAATCCGGTGCAGGTGCTGAAGCATGATGATGGTCGATACGACCAGAAATTTGTCGGCCAACGGGTCGAGCAGCTTTCCGTAAACGGTGACGACTTTGAACTTTCGCGCCAAATATCCGTCATACCAGTCGGTAATGCTGGCGACGCCGAACGCCAGGGCCGCGATGATGTCCCAGGTCGGCTTTTGGACGTAAAGCAAGCCAACGACAACGGGGACGAACGCCATTCTCAGCAGGCTTAAATGATTAGGGGTGGTGTTGAACGTAAGCTCGTCATGTACATGCGGCGCAGGCGCCTGAGCGATTTGCGCCGGGGGCTGAGCTGACGGCTGCGGGTTGAGGCGTTCTTGAGACTGTTCGTCGGACATACCTTCTTTTATTCCCTTCGGGTATTCTCTTCAAGCTATCCGCGAAAGAAGAAAATCCTTTGAGTTCATAGCATGCGGCATGCGATTCTTAAAACATTAGAGAAAATGTGGGGAGAAAACATGACGACTAAGTCGCCTGATGCTGGCCCAAGGAGTAAAGAGGGCCCTAAAGAATTGGATATTCATCAAGACCGTAGAGGATTTACGGGCTCAGGGAATGAGCAGGAGCGCCGTAGACGCTTGCGCTTGGGGCTTTCTTCGGAGCTGTTTAAGATTTCCCCGCAGGGTAAGGTTTTCTCGCTCGCCGATCTGTCTTCGGAAGGGATGGCGCTGCGCATCCTGGATGCCGATGATTTTATCCTGCTGACGCTCGGGGCGCAGATTGAAGGAACTTTGAATCTGGCGGGGCATAAGCTGGCGGTGGCCGCTCAAGTGATGCACCTGAGCCCCCAGGTCGTAGGTTGTCGCTTCGGGAGCTTGAGTTCGGCGGTTCAGCGTCATTTGGAGGCGTTTCTTTCCCCGGCTTCCCAGGGGAGCGCTCTAAGGCTGATTCCGGCCGGTTCGGATCCGGGCACGCTTTGGTATCATGGTCAATCGGGCACGGATCTTTTGTTTTCGGGCCTGAACGTATCCGAAACGGTCGATTGCGATAAGGTCACCCTTTATACCCAAGGGGTTTTCATTCAATGGCAAAAGCAAGAGGGGCTTTCAACCGGCGTTTCGCGGCTGGCTGATGCGTCTCGACCGGGCCGGAGCGAGGGTTGGGGTATCGTGCAATTTGAGACCTTGCTGATGGATGCGGATGCTCAGCCGGATACTGAAAAGTTGAGCATTGCAAAAGCTATGATCCTGGGGTCTAAATTGCCTGAAGATTTGAAGAAATGGTGCTTGCATAAGTTCATTTCGAATTAAATTTTACAGGACCCCGGGAGGTCGCCATGAATCGAAATTTTGCGATGGAATTTGTTCGCGTCACTGAAGCTGCCGCTTTGGAGAGCGCGCGCCTGATGGGCCGCGGCGATGAGAAAGCCGCGGATCAGGCCGCGGTCGAAGCGATGAGAAAAATGCTGAACTCAATCGAGTTCGACGGCACCGTCGTGATCGGCGAAGGCGAGCGCGATGAAGCTCCGATGCTTTACATCGGCGAAAAGGTCGGCCAGGGCAAGGGTCCGAGACTCGATCTGGCTCTCGATCCGCTGGAAGGCACGACCATCTGCGCGCGCGGCGGCAACAACTCGCTTTCCGTGATCGCGATCGCCGAAGAGGGCAAGTTCCTTCACGCCCCGGACACTTACATGCAAAAAATCGCGGTGGGCCCTTCGGCAAAAGGCGCGATCGATTTGAGCGCGACCCCGACGCAAAACCTGCGGCGGATCGCCCAGGCCAAAAACTGCGACGTGCAGGATCTGACGGTGGTCATTCTGGATCGTCCTCGTCACGCCGATTTGATCGCCGAAGTCCGCGCCGCGGGAGCGCGAATCTGGATGATCGGAGACGGCGATGTTTCGGCCGCGATCTCGACTTGCAAGCCCGACTCCGGCGTCGATGTTCTGATGGGCACCGGTGGCGCGCCCGAAGGCGTGATCGCCGCGGCCGCCTTGCGCTGCATGGGCGGTGATTTCCAAGGAAAGCTCGTTTTCCGCAACGACGATGAAAAGGCCCGCGCCACGAAGATGGGCGTCGTGGATCACGGCAAGATTTATCGAATCGATGAGCTCGCTTCGGGCAACGTCTTGTTTTGCGCGACCGGTGTCACGCAAGGAACGTTTTTGAACGGCGTCCGTTTCTTCAAGGGCGGCGCCCACACGCACTCGGTCGTGATGCGTTCTCAATCGGGCACGATCCGCTACATCGAAGCCGAGCATCATTTCGATCGCAAGCCGAGGTACTGAAAAATGGCGAAAGCTGAGTTTCACGAAACGTTTCCGGTCGACGCGAAGAAGCTTTTCGATACGATCGTCAAATACGAAGACTATCCGGAGTTCGTGACCGGGTGCTCGTCCGTGTCGGTCAAGCGGGATCCGGCCAAGCCCGGCCAGGTGAGAGCCAGCTATCAGGTCAATATGATCAAGGAGCTGAGTTACACGCTCGATCACATTGAAAACCCGGAAAAGCTGACGGTGGAGTGGAAGCTCGTTTCGAGCGATTTCATGAAATCAAATACCGGCAAGTGGACACTCAAATCCTTGGGCAAGGGAAAGACCGATGTGTCGTATTCGGTTGAAATCGATTTCAGTTTTCCGGTTCCCGGTTTGATCTTGAATCGTGTCGTCAAAGGAAGCTTGGGTCCGATGGTCAAAAGCTTCGTCGAAAGATCGTCCCAGTGAAGAAAAAGGGCGACGCTAAAGCTCATCCTGCCGCTCAAGCCGCTGCCGGCGCGGGCGAGATGATGAAAAAAGTCCTGACCGTCGGCTTGGGCTCGGTTTTTCTGTCGGATGAGGGCCTGCGCGGGCTGATGTCCGATATCAAGCTCCCCAAGGAGCTTCTAGGCGGCATCTTGGATTCCGCGAACAAAACCAAGAACGAGTTCTTACAGGGGCTTTCCCAGGATATCATCAACCGGGTTTCGGAAAAGATGGATCCCGTTTCGTTTCTGCAGGAGTTTCTTTCCCGGAACGAGGTCGAGCTGAAAATCAATATTAGCGTTAAGCAGAGGAAGCCAGGCTCTGATAAAATCGGAGAATGAACTTCAGCGTTTTTGCCCTGCTTCTGCTATTTTTGGCCGCTTGCAGCTTGGCGCCATCGGCTCCGGATAACGAACATCCGCCATCCTGGGCGACCGGCTCGACCCGGACCGTGGACGGCGGCTACGTCATCTACGTCGGAGTCGGCGAAGACCGCTCCTTCGATAAAGCGCAGTTCAAGGCCACCGCGATGGCGCTCCAGGATCTGGCCAATGAGTGTTCGATGGCCCCGAAAGGCGCGCGCATCGAAGATCATTACGATCAAACGGTCGGAATTCTTCATCGCGCCTACGCGAAAGTGGCGGTTGAGTTTCAGGTCTGCGAGGCCGCGAAAAACGCCGTCACGCCCGAGCAGATTCGGACGCTCGCAAGCGTCCCGATGACCGAAGAGATCAAAAATTATCAAGAGGCCTATGATGAGCCCGAGGACGAGGAATCGTCCAATCCGATGGTTGCCTCGAGCGCGAGCCCCAATCCGTCCGGCTCGCCCGAGCCAAGCGGCAACGGAGGTTTTCGCTCGGGCGTGTATGTCGCCAGCGTCCCTCAATACTACGTGGTCAGCCAGCAAGTCGCTTTTATCAAGCAGGACGTGATTTTGGCGCCCCCTGCACAATATCCGCCACAGGCGCCTGTTTTCACGCGACCGGTTCCCGCCGTCATCCCGGCCCAGCAGGGCATCAATCAATATCTCGCGAGCAATCCCTCGCTTCGCGTTTCGACTCAGGCTTTCTCGGGCGGCCGGCCGAATTGGCAGGCGCATCAAGCCTCGATGCTTCGGCAGCCGATCGCCGTCCGTCAGCAAACAGGAATGGGGCGTGGAATCTCCGGCGGCAACTCGTTTGGTCGCACGCAAAGCGGTTCCCTGAACGGCAGCCAACAAAGAAAGCGCAGAAAGCGCTATGGCCGGTAGCTTTTAAATTGAGCGTTTCGCGCTAGGGTGTGTCGTTGCCCCCGATGCCCCTTTTCTTGGACAGGCCATTGGACAGGCTTTTGCTTCGCTTTTCCGCATGGCAAGTTCTGAAAATCAGCTCGAGAATTTGAAGAAAATCGCGAATCAGCTTCGGATCGAAAGCATCCGGGCGACGACTGCCGCCGGGAGCGGGCACCCGACCTCCTGCTGTTCCGCGGCGGATATTGTCGCCGCGCTTTTCTTCGGCGAGATCATGCGTTTTGATCCGCATGCGCCTCATCGCGCCGATAACGACCGCTTTATCTTATCCAAGGGCCATGCCGCTCCGCTGCTGTATGCGGCTTGGGCGGAGGCCGGGAATTTTCCGGTCGAGGATCTGATGAATCTTCGCAAGATCGATTCGCCGCTCGAGGGACACCCCACTCCTCGGGCTGATTTTGTGGATGTCGCAACCGGCTCGCTCGGGCAGGGCCTGGCGGCGGGCCTCGGAATGGCGCTCGAGTCGCGATTGTCGGGGCGAAATTTCAATACCTTTGTTTTGATGGGCGATGGCGAGCTTGCCGAAGGCAGTGTTTGGGAGGCCGCATCGCTTGCCGGGGTGCGGAGGCTTTCAAATCTCGTCGCGATCGTCGACGCGAACCGCTTGGGGCAAAGCCAGGAAACGGCCTTCGGGGCGGACGCCGAAATCTATAGCGCCCGCTTCGAGGCCTTTGGCTGGGTCTCGTACGTCATTGACGGCCATGATCTCGGCGAAATCCTGTCCGTGCTTTCGTACGGGGGGCAAGGCACTCGCCCTTTGGCGATCATCGCGCAAACCATCAAGGGTAAAGGAATCCCGGATGTCGAAGGCCAGCTGAACTGGCATGGAAGGGCCTTGCCGGCGGAAATGGCCGAAAAGGCCATCGCGCGATTGCGTCCGGAGGCGGCAAGTGCCCAAGAGCTCGGGCTAACGATCCCTTTGCTGGATTCCGCTCGAGCAAAAGCGGCGGGGCGTCCAAACATCCGGCGGGACGCGCATCTGGTTCCGCTGACGAATTACGAGCCGGGCTCGCTGGTGGCGACGCGGGAAGCTTTCGGTAACGCCTTGGTCCGTATGGGTGAAGCGGATTCGCGAGTGGTTACTCTCGATGGGGATGTCGGCAATTCCACTCATAGCCGGGAATTTCTGAAAAGGTTTCCCGATCGTTTTTTTGAATGCTACATCGCCGAGCAGACCATGGTCGGGGCCGCGAGCGGGCTCGCCGCTTTGGGGCGCGTTCCGTTCGTTTCGACGTTCGCGGCCTTTTTCTCGAGAGCGTATGATCAAATCCGGATGAGCTGCGGAATTTCCCAGCTCAATATCAAACTGGTCGGAAGCCATGCCGGCGTCAGTATCGGGGAAGACGGTCCCTCGCAGATGGGGCTTGAAGACATCGCGATCATGCGAGCGGTCCCAGGGAGCGTGGTGCTTAGTCCTTCCGATGCGACGGCAACCGAGAGGCTGATCGAGATCATGCTCGAGCATCGGGGATTTTGTTACTTGCGAACCACGCGCACTCCAACGCCGCTTCTTTACGGTCCCGAGGAGGATTTCGAGATCGGCGGCGCGCGAATTCTTCGGAGGTTGGACACGGCGCTTTCGCCTGGGGATTGCGTGACGGTGGTTGCCACCGGCGTGGTTGTTTTCGAGGCCGTGAAGGCGTCGGATTTGCTGGCTTCGGAAGGAATTTCGGTCGGCGTCATCGATGCCTATAGCATTAAGCCTTTGGCGCGCGATTTGATCTTAAGAGAGGCGCAGCGAACCCAGGAAAGTTTGATCACTGTCGAGGATCATTACCTCGAGGGCGGGCTTGGAGACGCGGTCGCAAGCGAGTTGAGTCTCGAGCGGATTCGCGTGGATCGTCTGGCGGTGAAGAGCCTGCCCGGGTCGGGAAAGGGCAAGGAGCTGATGGCGCGCCACAAGATCGACGCGCACGCGATCGTTCAGGCGGTTTATGCGCATCTGGAGGCGCGTAAATCGGGGTTGAGCAAGGAAGCGGCGGCCTGATCCACGAGCCAGCTCAAGGTCGCCGTGTTCGAAACTGGGTGGATCAATTGCGCCGGATAATGCACGGCTTTCGCTTCGAGTACGCTCTTGAGGATTTTCGCCTTGGTTTCGCCTGAAACCATGAAGATAATATTTCTCGCCAGATTGATGAAGTCCGCGGTCAAGGTGATCCGCGCGCTTTGAAGTTGGGGCACCCAGACCGGGATGGCGCGTTTGGTTTCGGTGTATTCGGAAAACGGGCTCGGGTCGCTGTCCGTGATGAGCGAGCCGGTATGCCCGTCGGTACCGAGTCCCA
Organism: Oligoflexia bacterium; assembly: GCA_031292385.1. Classification (GTDB taxonomy): domain Bacteria; phylum Bdellovibrionota; class UBA1018; order UBA1018; family UBA1018; genus JARLHE01. Next base: position 33,501 of record JARLHE010000025.1, on the reverse strand, counting down.
GAAGCACGATGTCGAAAGCTTGGTCCTCGGTCGGCTCGCTTTCGAAGTATCGCGCAAGCTCGTCTTCGTATTTTCTGGCGGTGCGCTCGGCGCCTTTGATCGTTGAATGGCGGCCCGTCGGGATTCGGTGCAGATGCTCGAGCGGGATCGGCAAATTCCTCAACAAGGATTCGTGCGCCAATCGGTAGTTGCTATCGGGATGATCCTGGCTCACGTTTCGCTCGTCGACCCAGAAAAAGTGGACCTTCTCCCAATCGAGCGCGTTTTGATAGTCTTTGGCGATGTGCTCGAAGAGCCGAACCGGGGTTTTCCCGCCGGAGAGCGCGATGCTGCATACCCCGCGGGATTCGATAGACTGGCTGGTGATTTGAGCGATTGCTTCGGCGGCGCCTAAGGCGAGGGTGTCGGCATCGGGAAAGATCTGCAGATGCGGCTCTTGCATTTTATGCGGCCCTTTCTCCCAGCGGAGGCGCGGCAGCGGGGGCGCTTTCAAGAAGGAGCCAGTGTCGGCCTTCGCGTTCCGGAAGCCTGCGCGCCCCGACCGGGCCCAGCGATCCCGCAGGATAAAATTCCAGGTTTTCGCTAGGATTTTCTTCCCAGAAATCAAGAGCCGGCTGCACCACGCCCCAGGCCGCTTCGGCCTGCTCCGCGCTTTGAAAATGAGTGGCGTCTCCGTTGATCAGGTCCGAAAGAAGGTTCTCGTATCCGGTTCGGCCGATGTCATTTTGTTTCAGGTTCTCGTCATAGTTGAAACAGATGCGGGCCTGTCGCAGTTGATGGCCTCCCTCCGTGGCTTGGGTCGCGAGGGTAAGCGAAATGAGCGGGTCGGGCTGGATTTTCAAGGTGAGAAGATTTTGCGGAAGCGGGTGAGTGGGCGCGGAATTGAACTCGATCACGATTTGCGTCAGCGGAAATGCCATCCGTTTGCCGGTTTGAAGATAAAAGGGCACGCCGCTCCAGCGCCAGTTATCGATCGAGAGCTTGAGGGCGGCGAAGGTTTCTGTGGTTGAGTCGGGCTTGACGCCGGGTTCGGAGCGATAAGCGGGGTAGGTGATGCCGCCGATCTTGCCTTGCGTGTATTGTCCTCGCACCGCGTTCGCGCGCGCCGTCCTTTCGTCAAACGGGGTGATGGCCCGGATGAGTTTGAGTTTCTCGCTCTGAACGTCGCTAGCCCGAAGCGAATTCGGGGGCTCCATGCCGAGCAGCGCGGTGACCTGCATCATGTGGTTCGGCACCATGTCGCGGAGGGCGCCCGCCTGATCGTAGTAGTTCGCGCGCTTTTCCACGCCAAGAGTTTCCGCGGCGGTGATTTGAACGGATCGAATGTAATTTCGGTTCCAAAGCGGCTCGAAGATCGTGTTCGCGAAACGAATGGGGAGAATGCTTTGGACCATTCTTTTCCCCAGGAAATGATCGATGCGGTAAATCTGATCCTCGTTCATCGCGTCGAGTAGAATTCGGTTGAGCTCTCGGGCGGTATTAAGGTCGTGGCCGAACGGCTTTTCAATGACGACGCGGCGCCAGGCGCCCGGAGCCTGCTCGAGCAGGCCCGAGCTTTTGAGCAGCGGCGGGATTTGACAGAAAAGGTCCGGCGGGGTTGCGAGATAGAAAACAACGGAGCCCGAGAATCCTTGGTTTTTCGCGGCCTGTTCCAGAAGCCGCTTAAGACCGGCATAGGGGGCGACCTGGCTCATATCGCCGATGAAATAGTGGAAATGTGCGGTGAATTCGTCCAAAGCGGCGCTCGATCGGGACTTTTTGAGTTGCAGCGCTTTTTTCACGCTCTCCCGATACTGCTCATCCGTGAGCGGAGCGCGCCCGGTGCCGATCACCTCATAGCGTTCCGGAAGTTGATCCGCCTCGGACATATTGTAAAGAGCCGGGATCAACAGGCGCCTTGCAAGATCCCCGTTGCCTCCGAAGATGACGAAAATGCAGGACGCTGCGGTCATGCGACCTTCGATTCACTGTGTCCGCCGAATTCGTTTCTCATCGCGGACAGAAGTTTTTCGGCGAACTCCTGTTTTCTTCGCGATCTGAACCGGACGTAAAGGGCGCTCGAGAGGACGTGAGCGGGGACCGCCTCCTCGATCGCGGCCATGAGGGCCCAGCGCCCCTCGCCGGAGTCGGGCACATGGCCTTCGAAGCGCGATAAGCTCGGGTCCCGGTTGAGCGATAGAGCGATGAGATCGAGCAACCACGAGGACACCACGCTGCCCTTTCTCCAAACATCGGCGACGCCCGCCAGATCGATCGGGTACCTGAATTCCGGAGGGAGGGACTCTGAGTCGGCGCCGCGCAGGATATCGAACCCTTCGGCAAGCGCTTGCATCATCCCGTACTCGATTCCGTTATGGATCATCTTCACGAAATGTCCCGCGCCGTGTCTGCCGCAATAAAGATAGCCTGGCTTTCCGTCCGGAGGCGGGGCCAGTGCCTTGAAAATCGGCTCAAGTGTATTGGCCGCCTGGGAGTCTCCGCCGATCATCAGCGAGTAACCTCGCTCGAGGCCCCAGATGCCGCCGCTCGTGCCGACATCCAGGTGGCGAATTCCCTTTTTTTCCAGCAGCCCGGCGTTTTTCACGTCGTCTTTGAAATAGGAATTTCCACCGTCGATCACGATGTCGTCTTTTTGAAGCAGCTTTTCCAGCTCGGCGTGGGTTTCGTTTGTCGCTTTACCCGCAGGCAGCATGATCCAGACGATTCGCGGTCCGGCGAGGCCGGAAAGGCGCGAGACCAGCTCGGCGAGCGATTTCGTGCCTTGCACGCCGCCGAGCCCAATCGATGAGACCGCCTCGGGGTTGCGGTCGTAGATTACGAGCTCGTGGCCTTGCTGCATGATTCTTTTCACCATGTTCGAGCCCATGCGGCCCAATCCCACCATGCCGAGCTTCATAATGCCGATCCATGCAATTCCATCGCCTGAGTCAGGGGCGCGACAGGGGGGCGGAGGCCGCCCTGGGTCATCCGCGACACCCGTCCAAACTTTGGACAGCTCATTTCGCATACTCGCGGACGGCCTAGTAGGGGTGTTTTTATTAACTATATATAAATAAAGGATATTTTAAGCTTGGTCATTATCGGGTTTTCCGGAATTTCGCTTTCAACGCGTGGCATCGCGCTTGCTCTCTAGAGTCCCTGTAACGGTCGTCCCAGAGCCTGCGGGGGACGGCAAGAGCGGAGACGGTTTCGCGCAGGTCAGTGTTCAAGGAGCAATCGATGTCTGCTACCCATGATAAGTCCCAGAGAACGACCTTTGTGTATTCGAATCTTTATCAGCTCTACCGCAAAGGCAAGCAGGCTGCCCAGCAAGCGGGCGAGGTCGAATCGAGCCGGCCTGACTCGTTCCATGTCCTGAAGGCCGGCGACCTCAAGGCCGAGTCGTTAGTGAAAATCGAAAGTTTTTCTCCGCCCGAGTTCTTGGGTAAAAGAGTCGAGGCCGCGCGCGAGCCCGCTTTGGCTCCCGGCCTTCGCGTCGAAATCGCGCGACCAGGGCTCGCTCCCGCGGTGGCTCCATCGGTTGCGCAGGCAACGCTCGTGCAGAATGCCGCGCTTTCCAGCCTCAAGGAAAATGTGAAGGCGCTTCAGGACCTGCATTCCCGCCTTCGTTTCATGCTGAAGGAATTGGAAGAGCTCGCTAAAGAATAGTCGTCGGCCAAGCTTGATTCATGACAAAGTGCCGGAGCCCGGCGAGGCCCCCTCGGGCGGCGGTGGCTCGTCCCGGCGGTTCGCCGCCACCGGCGCCGGCTCGTCTTTTTCGACGTGCGGCAAATTCTCGGGAAAGTGCGGTTTTTCGACCGTGGCACGTCGCACTTCTTGAGCTTCCGGGGTCGGCTTCGGCGCCTGCGCGAACGGGTTTGCCTTTTTCGGGATCGTGATCTTCAGGATATCTCCGTGGCTTTCGCGGGTCAGCTGGTTCGCGTCCACGGGGCTCGGGATCGGAAAGGTTTCCGCGAAACTCTGGTAGGAACTGGTCGACTGGCTTCGTCCCGGGCCGAGTTCGAGCTTATCTTCGCTCCGGCGCTGGCCCGAGAGGATCAATTGATTGCCGGAGATCGAGACTTTCACCAAGGGCTGTTCGAACTCGGGCACCTTTGCCATGAGGACATATTGATCGCGTTCCTCGGAGAAATCGGCATTGAGCGTGACCATCCGGTAAAAGGGGTCGGATTGGCGGTCATGGTAGGCGGCGAGTTTTTTCGAAGTGTCGGCGCGGAGCGAATCCAGCTGGCGCTTCGACTCCCTGGCGATCCGGTTTTCCGCTTGAAGATGCTCGGCGATCACCCGATTGTGCCGGTCCTCGATTTTTTTTGCCGCGGTCTGGGTCGCGAGCTCGGTGGTCGTTTTTTTCTCCTCGTAGCGCTTCTGGTAATCCGCCTGAAGGCGCGCGAGTCTTTCTTCGTTGGTTTCCCGAAGCGTAGTGGTCCGGGTTTCATGGTCTTTTTTCAGCGCTTGAAGGTCGTCTTCGCTTCGGGCTCTTTCGTATTGCTGCTGCTGCGTGCTTGAGGTCTGGACTTCCCGCAGCTCGTTTTCCCCGGCGGCGCGGGCGCGAGGGATTTCGGTTCGGAAGCGTTCTTGAATCGCGGTGATGTCGCTTTCACCCTGATTTTGCAGGCGCCGTTCTTCCGCCTGGTTTTGCCGCTGGATCGCGCGAAGTTTTTCGTAGCCCTTGGTCTTTTCGGCTTCGATGGCCGCCTCCGAGCGCACGCCTTCGGCCATGTAGTTCTGTTCGTACTGCTGTTTGAGCTGGTCTTCGTTCTGCTGGCCCTCGAGGTTGATCTGGTTGATCTCGTTTTGAACGGCCGTGGCGCGATCGTTTGCGTCCTTTTGTAGCCTCATGGCATCCGACGAGCTCAGGTTGCCGCCTTCATCAGCGGGGCGCGCGCTAGCTCGACGAGAAAGTCGGGGGGAGAGCGGCGGTCCGGAGGGCGGGATCGAGCCGATCGACATCAGTGCCGAACCTCTTGCGATTCCCAGAGATTGTTTTCGATGATGTTGAAATAAGTCCGCACGACCCACGCGTAGGTGCGGCTATCCAGGCTTTCGAGATAGGCGCGTTTGCGCAAAAGCGAGGGCTCACCGATCAGCCGCTCGATATGGTGCTCGACGCCGTAGGCTTCTTCTTCGGAAAGCGGGGCTAAAAGACCCGAACCCGATCCATCCCTCAGAACGTGCGTCATGGCATCGTGATCGAAAAGAACATGGTTGCCCTGTATTGATTGCTCGATGAGATATTCGATCTGCTGAACGCGACTTTTTGCGACGTGGATCATCCGTGTTCCTTCCTTGGATCTTGACGACGGTCTCTATCTTGGGGCCTCTCGTCCTGAGGGGAGCCCCGTTCTATTGAGTTTAGGCAGAGTCGGACCTGTTGACAAGGGGGGGGCGGATGAGCTGGGTCGGGGGTGTGTGGAAATTGACGCAGAGTGGGTTTGACTCTCTGCGGAAATCCCCTCACAATTAAAGTATGAAGCGGAGTCCGACTAAACGGAATGTCGAGCGAAGAAAGAAACCACGGTCCGCCCGCGCGACCCAGGATTCGGCGAAGAAGAGCGCATCGCCCGATGCCTGTTATCATTGCGGCAAAAAGCTGTCAGGAAAGGAAGAGCGGGCTCTCTTCGTGGAAGAGGAAATCGGCCGTATCTTCTGCGGGGAAGCTTGTATCGCCGCGTACTTCGCTCCGGAGATTGAACGCCTGGAAAAGGAATATTTCCGCCGTTTGGCTCCGAACGATCTTTCCGCCGAAGAGCGGGAGTCTTTAGCTCATTTACGATGGATCACGCTTCAGGAGCCCGACGAGATTTGGCGTGAAAAAACCTTGAGCGGCGATTACCGCTATACTTTGATTTCCGAATTCAAGCCGGGCACCAAAAAGATCTGGTCGATTTGCATCTGCTTGTTTTTAAGGGGGGAGCCGAGCTTCCTCTATTTGGCCCTCACGACGAAAAACTCGGCCATGGCCAACACCTACCGCCGTGGAGAACGAATGGAATGGGCGCAAGGGCGATCTCCGAAAGCCTCGCAAGACGTCGCAGGCGCTCAGCCGCGAGCGCAATCCGGAGAATGGGATCAGGCGGACTCTGTCGAGAAGGATTCGATGGGAGCTCAGATTGACGGAAACGGAGAGGCAGGTCTCGGCGCTTCAGAGCCGACGGATCGTCTTGCAGATCCCTGGACCGCGGATGAGACCCTGATGGCGAAAATGAATCAAGAGCGCCGCGGTGACGATATTCAGCCCGACGATTTCGCCCGCTATCAGACCCATATCGAGTCGACGCTAGAAACCCCCGATGAAGTCTGGAGCATTCAGGCGCGGGGACCGGAAGGGCCGAAACTCTATCACTTCATTCGCCATATCTCCGATGCCGAAGAGAGCCGGGGCGTTTGGTACGTCGTGGTTGCCCGCGAACTCGACGAGCAGACGGTAGACGAGCAGGATCAAATCGAGATCTTGGATGCTTTTCCGACGCGCGACCCTTTCTTGGTGGAAAGCTATCGCCAAGGCGTGCAAGAGGTCGGCAGGGAGGGAAGCGAAACCACTCCCGCCAAAGCGACGGCTCGGGTCGTCCACTAGTTCCTGAATTGTCCGTACGAGTAAGCCGGGCACGTCACGTTGTAAGAGCCCAGGGCGAGGCACTGCTGCATCTGGAGAACGTCGGAATATTCCACGATGTAGGCGGCATTGTAGGTGATGCCCGGAAAACTGGCGTAAGCGGTTTGATTCTGCGGGGCAACGCATTTGTACGAAGTCATGGCGGAGGCGATTCCGTTCAGGACATTGACCGGAAATATGCAGACTTGGGTTTCGCTCCCTCTGCCCTGGATTTCGATATCCGACGTGTTTTGCGTGTTGGTGCAAACCGTCCACTCGTCGGTGAAGATCGCATCCGATGTGGCGCCCGGCATGACATTCGGTTTTTCGGCGCAATCGTAACCGTTTTCGATGGTGCTTCCGTCGGCTTGGATATTGTTGTTGTAGTACCCGGTGCTGTTCGCGCCGAGCGCGACGTTTTCGGTGGCGCCGCCGCCGGCGTTGTTGGCGCAGGAAGAAAGAAGTGCCGCCGCAAACGCGAAGATCATCCAGGCCGCCCCGCGCGGCCGACTCAGGGTGAAACTCAAGTTGTTCGTGAATGAAAGTCTCACGGCAATCCCATTCTTTCTCCGGTGCAAGGTCCGGCGTATCTCATCAGCTCAGTGTGTATGACCCTGAGTAGAGCAAGGCATGTGCCGGGCGTTTGCGCGCGCGATTCGGATTTTATCGGGAGCCTGGGAGTTATCGCTGTCTAAAGTTTGGACAGCTGTCGCCTTCGCCACATGAGGCCGATCAACACCATGGAGCAGGGCAGGGCCGCGTAGCCGAACCAGTCCCCTAATTGCTTCATAAGCGTCCAGGGAGGCGTTATGAGCGGCATTTCGACGGAGAGGATCTCCTGGGCGAAGGTCTGGGTCTGGGCGCTTATAGAGCCGTCTGGCAGGATCAGGGCTGAGATCCCCGTGTTGGTGGCCCGAAGCTGAGGGATACGGGCCTCGATGCTTCGAAAGGTGGAAAGGGCAAGATGCAGCTCCGGCTCCCCGTACGGCCCGAACCACGAATCGTTGGTGATGTTCATGATGAACTGAGAACCGCGCCTTGCCGCTTCGAGCACGTAGTCGGGAAAAAGAACTTCGTAACAGATGACGGGGCTTAAGCGCACGTTCTGGCCGCCGGGAGTGGGGACTGTCAGGATGTCGGGGCCGGGGCCTCGCCCGAAATTGGCGACTTGCGGAAAGTATTTTTGAAAGAGCGGGTTGTTTTCCGTGAACGGAACGTATTCGCCGAACATCAGCAGGATGTTCTTGTGGTAAATCTGCAGGTCGCTGTCATCCGCTTTGGCTCGGTTATGCGGGGTGAGCAGGAAGAACGTATTGAAGTCCTTGCTTCTGTTTCGGTCATAGCCGCCAAAGAGGAGCGGAAAACGGCGGGCGTTGACGAAATTCTCCACCTGCTCGTCGCGCGCGAGGTCGTCCGGGGTCATGGGCGTACGGAACGTCGAAGGGTAGGCGGTTTCCGGCCAGACCAGAAAATCCGGCTGGGGCCGGGCGTTCAGCGCACGATCCGATAACGAGAAGTACTGGTCCATGACCTGCTCGGAGGCGGCGCGCAGGCCTCGGTGCGCCGCGAGCTTGTCGATATCGCCGATATTGGCCTGAATGACGGCGGCCCGCGTTTTTTGCGGAGCATGCGCGATCAGATCCTGGATCGCCTTTTCCTGCGTCTTTCCATAGGTGGCGGTCGCTCCCAGCGCAAGCAGGCTTAAAAGCACCGACGGCCCAGTTAAGCCGATGGATGGCCAGAAAGAAGGCTCTTTTCTTTGGCGTAAGGTGAAGATCAGATCCAGAAGCGAGTCGTTGATCCAGAAGATGAGAAACGTCAGCCCATGCGCGCCGAAAAGGTCGGCCGATTGCCTGAGCCAGGGCGCCGAATATTGCGAGTGCCCTAAGGTATCGTGAAAGAGCTTGGGAATGCTCCAGTCGATGCCCGCGTAAAGGAGAGCGATCGCCAGGCTCCAGACGCAGCGTTCGCTACCGCGGGCGGCCGCGCGTTTTTTCGAAAGAACGAAATAAATGGGCGCGAAAATCGTGAACTGAGGCTGGCCAAAGGTCGAAAAAATAAGGAGCCCAAGGCCTGCGATTGCCCAAGGCAAGCCACCGAACTCGTGGAGAACGTAGGCGACCCAGTAAAACCCGAGCAGGCTCATGGCCATGCTGAGGAAAAGACCCCAGATCGCGGCGCGCCGCCAGGTCGTGGTGGTTCTCAGGCGGTAAAGCCAGGGTATTAGGGCGATAAAAATCAGGCCACGAAAGTTCCAGGGAGGGAACGAGGCGACGATCAGGATTCCCGCAAGCACGACAAGATGCATCGGGGTTGAGTTTAGCTATTTATTTTATTCCCACAAGTGAAACAGCGAGCTGGAGGCCTCTTCGCTCGAGGGATCCGGAATCCGAGGCTTGGAGGCGCTGGCTCGGGATGCGATCAGATTGCGGACCGAATGGCGGTTGCTGTTATGGTGGCTATCGGCCAAGAGCAAAAGGGCTTGATAGGCATTCACCTTGCCGCCGGAGGCGACCTTGTCGCGGAGGCTGTCGATCGAATCGGCGGATGCAGTAATGATTTCCCGGATTTCCTGTGGAGTCAGGGTCGGATCCTGGGACAGAAGCAGGGCGGCGACGCCGGTTACGAACGCGGTCGCCTGCGAAGTTCCGGTCATGTAGCCGTAGCGCCCCCCGGGAAGGGTGCTGTAAATATTTTCTCCGGGCGCCGCGATGTCCACTCGTTTGTGGCCCCAGTTGGAGCTCGGGAGGATCGTGTTGCGAATGTCGGTCGCCGCGACCGAGATGATGTTCGAAAGACGGTAAGCGGCCGGGTAGTAGTAATTCTCGCTCAGATCCGTGTCCTGGTGCTCATTGCCGGCGGCCGCGACGAACAAGACTCCGCGCGCTTCGGCTTTTTTGATCGCCAGGTATTCGTCCTCGGAAAACTCAGGGCCGCCGCCGCTGTAATTGATGATCCGCGCGCCGTGCTCGACCGCGTAATTGATCGCGGCGACCGTGTTGCGGAGGTTGACCGACCCTGGATTGGCATCGGAATAATATTTTACGGGCATGATCGAAACATGATGCGCGACTCCGCTCACTCCGTTTTGCGGGTCGGCAACGGCTCCGATGATGCCGGCGATATGGGTTCCGTGGCCGTGGTCATCGATCGGATTCGCGTGATCGACGACGAAGTTCCAGCCGTAAATGGAAGGCGAGTTCGGGTCATGCCAAACGTTTTTAGTTAAATCCCGGTGTGTCGCATCAAGGCCGGTGTCGATGACCGCGACGACGATTTTCGCGCTGCCTTCTTGGAGGCGCCAGGCGTCAACGGCGCGGATATCCGATTTCTCGCTAGAGTCGTTGATCAGGCCCCAGTTCTTCAGCTGGCTTGCGAAAGCGAAGCGCTGGTGAACGCCCGCGGCCTCGGGCGATACGAAACCGAAAAGGGTAAAACTTCCCAGCGTTAACAACAGAATAGAAATTTTAGGACTCGTTTTTCGCATTTTGCACGTCTCTTCTTTATCCGCTTTATCCACAGAGGCTTTGCTTCGCGCCTCTGACAACACAGGCCTAGGAGCAAGCGACGTGCCTGAATTCCGCCTAGGCAAATCAAGAGGTTGGTTCAACGAGAGGTGTCGGGACCTGTCCAGGTTTTAGACACATGTGGCAATGGCGACACACCCTCTCGATCCGATTCTCGGCCTTGGGTTTTACCGGGGAAGCGCCGATAGGATTCCGTGCTCAGGTCGTGCCGATTATTTCTTATTTATGTAATTTATGGCCTGCTTTCGGGAGGGCTTGCGTGGGGAGCGGATGCGGGCAAGCCCGATCTGTCCGGGCTTCTCGCGCGTCTTGGCGAGTCCAAGGCCGGAGCGGCCCTTTTGGCGGATGCGCGGAAGTTCTGGTCTGACGATGACCCGAAGCAGCCGTTAGCCGCTCATTTCCGCTGGGGAAGCGTTTCTCGCACCGATGCGGTGCTGATTCGGGAGTTCGACCCGGCCACCGACCAGGAGTCGCGTCGTCGGGACGTGGTCGTTTATGTTCGCGAAAATCAGCCGCAAGAGGATTTGCTTCTCGATATCGCCCATGAGCTGGTTCATGCGACCACGCGGCCGGATTGGGATCCGTATGATCCGCAGCTCACGGCCGGACGTTATATCGAAAACGCGATCGAGGGACCGGGGGGAGAGGTCGAAGCCGTGCGCCGCGAATGCCAAGTGGGGCTCGAGCTTTCGCTTCGCGCCGCCGAGCGCCGCTGCGGGGGCTATCTTTCAAGTTCGGCCGACGAAGCTTCGAAGCGCGAGCGAATTAAACGGGATTTTTACCGCGTCGGGCGCTGGAGATCTCAAATCGCAAAGCAGCTGGGTGAAGACGCGAAGCTTTTCCCCGAGCTTTCATCCAAGGCAGTGGTCCTGTATTCTTCCACCGGGCATGCGCCTTATCCGGTCGCGCTCATGAACGAATTTTCGGCCCTCAACCGGATCGCCTGCGAGAACATGCGCAAGCGGCAGCAAGCCAGCGAGGCCTCTCGCTCGCCTGCTTCTGATCGGATTCAGCGCTTTCTCTCGATGCGTTGCGGAGACTGAGCGGGCCCCGCCGCGTATGTCCTTTGCATCGCTTTATCGCGGGAGAATCTTATGACAATCGTAGGCTGGATCCTCTTCGGATTTGTCGTCGGTCTCATCGCGCGCGCGATCGTTCCCGGGCGGGAGCCCATGGGATTTATCGGCACCACGATTTTGGGTGTCGTGGGCGCGCTTACCGCCGGATGGTTCGGGCAGGCAATGGGCTGGTACGGCTTCGACGAAGGCGCGGGTTTCATTTCCGCGACCGCGGGAGCCGTGATCGTGCTTGCCGCATATTACGCCGTTTTGGGCCGTCGACATCGGCTGCTGAAAAAACAGGGTCGGCGCGAAATCGAAAGGCCCGGCAAAGGCGAGGGCGAATCCCGGGCCGCTTAAGCGGCCTCTTTGATCGCAGGCGCCACGGTTAGGGCGGCCACGACCTTTTGCGGAAGCCGGGACGAAACGATCATTCGGAATTCATCGAGACCGAGTCCTTCCAAGGTGGCGACTTTCGCAAGATGGGCAAGTTTTGCCCGGAGTTCTTCCAGGTCGACTTCTCGGTCTTTATGGCTGCATTCGCTCAGGGCAGCTAGAACATCGTCAGAGTATTTGCTTCGAAGCGTATCGATAAAGGATTCTCGGTTCATGTATTCGTTTCGGACGACATGACTTTATGCGTTAATCGCTTAACAATCCAATCAATTTGAAGCTGTGTCGGGCGGAATCCATGTCTCATGCTTCCTTTTTTGCGGAATCCTCGCTTGCCAACGGGATTGCTTGGCTCGTAACATTATTAAGTCGTTTCAAGATAATGCCGATAGAGGCCTTAGAAATTCGTGGAGACTGTCACTCGATATGAAAAATAATCTATTGTTGACTTTGACGTTTACTTCTTTGGTCGCAAGCTCCGCTCACGCGGCGGCGGTGATCAACGCGCAAGAGATCCAGAGGCTGAAACAGCAGTCATCTTCCGCAAACGCGTCTCCTTTGAGTCAGGGCGTTCACTCCCCCTACCAGGCATGTCGAAATGTCTTGATCGTGAACAAAGACGCCGCTGACCAAATCAAGGAAAGCAAGATCAAGCTTCCCGGCGGCTGCGATCAGGTGGAAGAGATGCCGGAAACGGGCATGTTCTCGCATTTGAGCCAAGCCACCGGCGCTTTGGATCTGACCCAGCTCGTTGCCAAGAAATACTTGGATAACGTGAAGCAAAATGAATCCGTTTTGAATGCCTATTTGAAGTGTTTTCCTCAGTCCTCCGGTTGCGACGCCAAGATGCGTGCTGAGCTTCAGGGTAATATCGCTCAAGGCGCGCCAGCGCTTCGCACGCAGCTCGCGCTTGCTCAAAGCCAGCCGGGCGCGAATGCAATCAATCGCGCGGGCATGGTGAGCTCGAAGGTGAGCGATCACTTGAACGTCGGCGGCGCCGCGCTCGGGGATCTCTCCTCGATGCTCGGCATCCAAAACGCGATCGGATCCTCGCTTGCGGGGCAGTCCTTGTCCTCGGCAGAATTGGCGCAAGCAACCAAGACGATGACTCAGGAGTCTCAGGCGGCCGCGGGCTCCACGGGTTCATCGAAGAGAAAGCTGATGAATCCTCAGCTTTGGCAGAAAATCAATGATGCGCATCGCGCCCAGTTTCAGGCATTGCTTTACGGCAAGTACCGGATTTTCGCCACCCTCGGCAAACCGACCTGGAATAACGGCGTTCCCACCTGGACGGACGCCCAGATTCATGACGGGCTTCAGAAGCTTCTCGAAAATGCCCAGAACGAAGAAAAAATCACTCAGCACGCGATCGCGAAGTCGGATGTCGAGTTCGGCAATGCTCAGCAGCTCTTTCATAACTTCATGGGCGGCAATCGCGATCTTATGAGTTACATGGCGGTTCAGCCCGTCGTTGAGCAAGTATTGAAAGAGCATCCGGATCTTTGCGGCATGGCGACGGGTGTCGAGAAATACGTCGATGCCGAAAACACCCGAGAAAACCTAGGTGCGGGCGCGGTCATGATCGCCGCGGGCTTCACGGGCGTCGGTCTTATCGGCGACGCTGCGGTCGGCAGCGTGGCTATCGCGGGTGCTGCGACCTTGGGCATGGGCCTCGGTGCGACGACCTACTACATGGGCAATGCGGTTCAAAATTACAATCAAGTGAAGCAGCAGGCTTTGACCAGCACGGGCGCGAACTCAAAAGACGCGACCCTGGTTGATCCGGCGAAGATCGCCAGCGCCCGGCAGGCGCTGGATACCAATATCGCGCTCGCGCCAACGATGTTCATTGGCGGCGGCGGGGCCGGAGGGGCGGTGACCGCTGATTCAGAAGCGTTTATCGCCGCGAAAAACGCCTTTGCCAAGGCCGCCGTCGCTGAAGCCACCGCGGAAACGAAGCCTGAGCTTGCCGCGGCTCTCGCCAGCGCGCATAGCACGAACGACATCATTGAGGCCGTAAAGCAAACCAAGGGTTTGGCTCCGGAGCAGAGCGCGCATTTGACGGCGGCTTTGAAAGAGGTTCAGCCGGAAGCTGAGCAGATCGTTCACGACAACGACACGGCGATTCTTCATGCCGTGGGCGGAAATCCCGCGGAGCTTGCCAAGCGTCCGGATCTTCAAGGGCTTTCGCATAATCCCGATATCGTGAAGCTCGAGTACTCCGCCGAGCACGATCCGGTTCATCCGATCCCGCCCAGTCAGGTCGAGGCCAAGTTCGAGCAGGCTCTGAATTCCTGCGGCGTCGCCAAGTAACTTTAAGGTTTTTTTGAAACCCTAATCAGAGCTCCCGTTTTCGGTTCTGTCCGTCGACGAAGACCTTGATGGGGTGAAAGTTCCGCGCTTCGTCTTCTTCGAACTCGGCAAACGAGGTGATGATCACGATATCGCCTCGGTGCACGAGCCTTGCGGCGGCGCCGTTGACGCAAATCTCGCCCGGCTTGCCGTGGATCACGTAGGTGGCGAAGCGGTTTCCGTTATTGCAGTCGTAAATCTCCACGCGTTCGTATTCCAGGAGATTGGCCTGCTCGCAAAGCGTGGCATCGATGCTGATGGAGCCCTCGTAGTTGAGATCGGCTTCGGTGATCGTGGCGCGGTGAATTTTCGATTTCAAAAGGGTTCTTCTCATTTTCGTTCCTTTAAATATTGAGGCGGAGCGCTAGGTTCAGCCCGGTTAAAACGAGTTCCGGAATCATGGCGTCGAAAACTCCCTCGTTTTCGAACATGCGTGAAAATCCGCCGGTTCCCAAAATCAGGGTGTTTTTGCCGCCGAAGGTTTCCGTGCAGATTTGCGCGCAGATTCCCTTGAGCGCGTAAAGATTTTGGAAATAAAGGCCGGCCTGGATGCTTTCGGTCGTGGATTTTCCGATGATTGAAGCCGGGCGGATGATCTCAACCGAAGGGAGGCGCGCCGTTTTCGATTCAAGCGCTTCCATGGAGATTTTGAGGCCGGGTAAAATCAAGCCTCCCAGGTAGTCCTTCTCGGCGGTGACGACATCCAGGGTGGTTGCCGTTCCGAAATCCGCGATGATGAGGTTCGAGCCCGGATAAAGATGGGCGCCCGCGATCGCGTTCGCGATGCGGTCGGTGCCGACTTCGAGCGGATTCCGGTATTTGACGTTGAGCCCGGTGCGCGCGCCGGCAGCGAGGATGAACGGTGTGATCTTGAAATACTTCTGGCAGGCACCCCTCAGCGAATGAATTACGTCCGGCACGACTGAGCAGATCGCCACATGGCGGACGAGGGCGGGATCAACATCGTTTTCCCGGAGCACCGAGCGCAGAAACAGCCCGATTTCATCGGAGGAATTTCCGGGCCGGGTGTTCTTTCGAAATTGCATGAGCAGCGTGTCTTGTTGATAGACCCCGCCATGGATCTGGCTGTTTCCGACATCGAGAGCGAGGATCATTTTGAGGCTCCGAAATTCCCGAAATTATCAATGAGTCGGACATTCCCAAGGCGCACGGCGCCGAAGCGCCGCCCGTCGCGATCTTCCACGTAATCGACCTCGAATCCGCTTCGAGCGAGTTCTTCGGCGGCCTGCGACGCGCTCAGTTCTCGATTCGATAAAATGCGGGGGAATCGCGCGGCAAGCTCCCGCTCTCCCGGCGCAAGGCGGGTGTTGCGCGAGCTCATGGCAAGTCCGTCGGCTTCTCTTGCGGTCGGGCAACCGATGATTTCAATCGGCAGGAAAAAGGCTTTGGCCATGCCTTGAATTAAGGCCAGCTGCTGAAAATCCTTTTCACCGAAATAGGCGCGCGTGGGCGCGACGAGATTCAAAAGCTTTAAAACAACGGTCAGCATGCCCTCGAAGTGGCCGGGGCGGTGCGCGCCGCAGAGGCGATTCGAGAAGTCGTTTTCCGAAACGCGGTAGCGATACCCGTCCGGATAGAGCTCCTCGCGCGAGCTAGGAGACAAAACAAAATCGACGCCGCAGGATTCCGCGAGCGCGAGATCGGGCTCGAGCGTCCGCGGATAGTTTTCGAGATCCTTCGGGTCGTTGAATTGAGTGGGGTTCACGAAAATGCTTGCCACCGTCCAGGCGTTCTCCGACGCGCTTTTTTTGAGCAGCGAAGCATGCCCGGCGTGAAGCGCTCCCATTGTCGGCACGAACCCGATAGTGCCCGGCTCGAGGGCTTCTCGAAATTTTCTCCAATCGGCAATCGTCTCGAAAACTTTCATAAGTAACTTTCCGAGGCGGAGGGGAAGCGCTCTTTCAATACGTCCTCGTGGTAGCGATTGACGGCATCTCGAACCGCTGATTTTCCCGTGAAGTAATGGCGCAGAAACTTCGGCTGGAAATCGGGATTCATTCCCAGCATGTCTTGCAGGACTAATACCTGGCCGTCGGTTGAGGGCCCGGCGCCGATCCCGATGGTGGGGATCGTTAATTTTTCCGAGATTTGGCGGCCAATCTCGCTCGGAACGCACTCGAGCACGACCGAGAAGCAGCCTAAACGCTCGAGTGTCAGGGCGTCTTCGAGGAGCGCCTGCGCCTGCTCTGCCCCGCGTCCTTGGACTTTGAATCCTCCCATTTGGTGAATGGATTGGGGGGTGAGGCCCAAGTGCCCTTGCACGGGTACTCCGCTTTCGACGATCGCGCGGATGGTCTCTTCGTGGCCGCGAACGCCCTCGATTTTTAGCGCTTCGGCGCCCGCCTTCATCAAGAGATCGACGCACTCCAGGGCCGGAGCGATTCCTTTGCGGAAAGACAGAAAGGGCATGTCCGTGACGAGAAATTTGTTGGGCGCTCCGCGTGAAACGGCAGCGGTATGCGTTGCCATCATTTCCGGGGTCGCGAGCAGCGTTGAGGGATGGCCATGCATGACCATCGCGCAGGAATCGCCGACCAAAAGCATATCGATTTCGGTGTCGGCCAGAACCCGCGCGTAGGCGAAGTCATAGCAGGTCACCATGGAGATTTTGCGCTTCTCCTTTTTCATCCGGTTGAAATCGAGAGCCGATAGTTTTCTCGGTGTGGACGTGTGCGTGCTCATGGTGATTGAACCTCCCGTTCATTGGCCAGATAGGCGGATTCGAACGATTGATAAACGGCGCGATAGGGGTCGTTGCTTAAGGCTTCGAGATGCCGGGCGACGGCTGCATGGTCGCCGCGGATGATCGGCCCGGTGAAAAAACGCTCCGGTGTTTGCGGGTGCGTCGCCAGATTGCGGGAGACGCGCTCCAAGAAGGGAACCGCTGCTTCCGGCGGAATGCCGAAGGAGGATTCGAGTTCGGAGAAAAGCTTGGCCCAAAGAAGCGAAGAGAGTCCCCCGGCCATGGCGCAAAGCGCGTGGTAGCGGGTTTTGTCTTCCTTGCGAATGAGGTGAGTCGGGTTCTTCAAGGCTGGGAATGCCTGCTTGAAAACACGCTCGGCATCCATTTCGAGAATGAACGGGATCTTTTCGTACTCGGCCAGAGGATAGAGCTCCGGACCGAAGCTCATGAGCGGATGCGCGCCGTGAGCAAAGGGCGTGACGAGCGATCCGGAGAAATGGAAGCAAAGCCGATCGGGAAACTCTTGGGCGATTTCTTCGATCGCGGGGTCGGAAACCAGAATCAAGATAACGGAGCAGTCGCGCAGCGCTTCTTTTAACGGTAACGGTAACGGCGCGGTGGCGGATCGGCGGGACCAGGAGTGAACCGTAAGGCCCAGGCTTTTTAAGTAGAATAGAAAATGACGAGCCACTCGCCCGTCGCCTACAATTCCGTAAGCGGCCCCGAAAGGGGAATCATGAGCTGAGGGTTCAGCTGATGGAAGCGTCATTTTAGCGATCAATTAACTGCCCGATCCGTGTCCGAAGTCACTGCCCAAAAAGTTTTGGGTCAATGCGTTCGGGTTGGTTTTTAGCAGGAAAGCGCGCGGGTTGGCTAGTGATATGTTAGAATTTGGCCGAGGAGGCGGCCATGTGCGTTTGTTTCTTGGCCATTGGAATCAATCCGGAATTTCCACTGATACTTGCCGCGAATCGGGACGAATTTTTTGACCGGCCCGCGCGGCCGGCTCATTTTTGGCCCGCGCATCCCGATTTTTTCGCAGGCCAGGATCTTCAAGCCGGCGGGACGTGGTTTGGCGTGACTCAGGCAGGGCGCTGGGCGCTTGTGATGAATTTTCGCTTGGTCGGCTTGCCCGAAAATCCGGAGGCGCTCTCTCGGGGGAGCTTGGTCACCGATTTCGTGTTCTCGCAAAAAACCGATCGAGCGTGGCTTGAAGAGCTCTCTCCTCGTATGGATCGCTATCGTCCTTTCAATCTCTTGGTGGGGGATCTCGGGTTTTCCGCATCGCCTCATTGGGTGGGCTATCGCGAGCCCGTACCGGTCGAGATTTCTCGCGGCATTCATGGCTTTAGTAACGGTCCGCGAAATGCGGACTGGCCCAAGGTTCGTCGAGGCCGTGAGAAAATAAGTGAAATTTTGCGCTCTTATTCAGGGGCCACTGAAGCGCCCCGTGCCGATGTGGTGATCGACGAGCTGATCGCGCTGCTTCGGGATGAGGCTCGGGCGCCTGACGAGGTTCTTCCCGATACCGGGGTTGGACTTGCTCGCGAGCGGGAGCTTTCTTCGATCTTCGTGCGGGTTCCGGAAAAAAATGGCGAGATCTCCCGCTACGGAACGCGGGCATCGAGCGTGCTTCTGGTCGATCAAAAGGGAAATCTCACCTTTCGCGAGGTGAGTTACGGCGTGACGGGTGAGGTTTTGACCGTGAATTCGATGAAGTCGACGACTCTCAGGACCAAGAACTTCTCGTCGTGAATCTTCCAGTGAACATCGTATTCAAATAGGCGGAAGCCGTGTTCGGTGTTTTGAGCGAGCGGCGAGTTATGCGGCAGCTGCCGCTGCTGAAAAGCAGGCCTTGGGTCGAGCGAGAGCATCTCCGTGATGAGCTGTCTTAAGTTCGGATATCCTCCGCGACTTTCGATCTCGCTGACCAATGCCAGGGCTTCCGGGGTGAATTCCACCGGAACTCGCCGAATCTCTTCATGAGCCCATCCCGCCGTCGCTTGCGGCAAAGAATCCGCGAAAGGCAGATAAGGCTTGATGTCCAGGATCGGCGTGCCATCGAGCAGGTCGATGCCGCTCACATGAAGCTGCGGGCCTTGGGGTGCGTCCAAGACGATTTTTTCGAGCCCTACCGCCGATAAACCTATGGGGTTCGGTCGATGAGGGGAGCGGGAGGAGAGAACGCCTACCTTGCGTGCGCCACCCAAGCGGGGCGGGCGGATGCTGGGTTTCCAATTTCGGCTTCCATGTTTATGGAAAACGAAAATCAGCCAAAGATGACTGAATCCTTCCAAGTCGCGAATGGCGGTTCGGAGGTTCGGGTCGTTTTTGAGCTGAATGATGCCTTTGGCTTCGGGGACAAGTCCAGGCTGCCGGGGAATCCCGAACTTCTCCTTGAAACAGCTCTCCACATGGCCAATCGCTTCAAACTGAAACTGCTCGGAACTCATGAGGGAATCACAGCGGAGTGATGCCGATCCAGAGAGTATTTCCGTCAATCTCGGCTTCCTCGACATACTTTCCGGTCGGCTTTTCAGAAAAGCTGAAGCGGGTCGCAAGCGTCTCGCCGCAAATCATCTGTTGATGGGTTTCGGCCGCTTGTTTGAGCGCGCCCCCGCAGCCGAGCTCCAGCGAAATCCGGTCGGCGAGATTGAAATCGGCGCTCTTTCTCGCGGCTTGGATTTTTCGCGTGATCTCGCGCGCCAGGCCTTCGCGAATCTGCTCTTCCGTCACCGTATGATCCATTTCGATCGAGACCAGTTGATGGGTCTCGAGATTGGGATTTTCCCCGCGCGGCGCGCGGCGGATCTCGACATCCGATTGTTGAATGGCTTCACCTTCAAGGGTGAGCGTTCGGCCCGCTTCGAGCTCTAAAAGCTGCGGGAGCTCAAGCTTTTGAATCGCAGATCCCACGGCTTTCATCTTGGCTCCCAGTCGCTTTCCAAGGACCGGAAAATTGGCCTTGGCCGTGATCTGAATATAGTGGTCTTCGTTGCTGTCGTAGATCACCTGGCGGACATTCAGCTCATCTTTGAAATAGGGCTCGAACTTTTTCAGGGTTTCCAGAACCTTCGGGTCCCGGTGAATGACCTTCATCTCCAAAAGCGGAATTTTGGCCTTCACCGAAATTTTTTCGCGGTGATTTCGTCCCATGGCGACCAGCGCTTCCATCGCGCGCACGGCCTGCTCGAGCTCGGGCTTTCCGAGCGAGGAGTCGGATTCGGGGAATTCCTCGAGATGAACGCTTTCTTTTCGGTTCGGGAGACCTTGAGCGAGGTTTTGATACGTCGTTTCCGCTAAAAACGGCGCGAACGGCGCCATGAGCCGCGAGAGGGTCGTCAGGACTTCGTATAAGGTCTCATAGGCGAGGCGCTTGTCTTCGGGCATTCCGTCTTGCCAAAAGTGGCTGCGATTGAATCGGATGTAGGTGTTCGTAAGGTCTTCGATGAATTGCAGAAGCTCGGGGACGACGTTGTAGAGCCGATAGGCCGACATCTCCGTCTGGGTGTTGGCGATCAGGGCGTGCAGGCGCGAGAGCACCCACTGGTCTAAAATATTCGGAGACCGCTTCGCGTCGCCCCGCGGGCGGAACCCGTCGATGTTGGCGTAGTTCACGAAGAAAGAATACGAATTCCACCAGCGCAAAAGGATTTTTCGGACGATGTCGCGCACGCCGTTTTCGGAGAATTTCAATTCCTGGGCTTTCACCACCGGCGAGTCGATCATGTACAGGCGCAGCGCATCCGCGCCGTGGCGATGAAGCACTTCCATCGGGTCCGGATAGTTGCGGAGGCTTTTCGACATTTTGCGGCCGTCTTCGGCCAAGACCAGGCCGTTGACGATCACGTTGCGAAAGGGCGCCTGGTCGAAAAGCGCGGTGCCGATGACCATCAAGGTGTAAAACCAGCCGCGCGTCTGATCGAGACCTTCGGCGATGAAATCCGCTGGAAAAGCGGCTTTGAAGGCATCGACGTTCGTTTCCGGGTAACCCCATTGAGCGTAGGGCATCGAGCCCGATTCGAACCAGCAATCGAGCACGCCTTCGACGCGTTTGAGCGGCGATTTTCCGGTCGGCGAAGGGATCGTGACGTGATCGATGACATCTATGTGGAGATCATCCACTTTGACGCCCGAAAGTTTCTCAAGCTCCTCGCGCGAGCCGATGCAGATCAGCTCGCCTTCGCTATTGCGCCAGATCGGCAGCGGGGTGCCCCAAAAGCGATTGCGCGAGATCGCCCAGTCGCGGGCGTTCTCGAGCCAATTGCCGAATCGCCCGTCCCGAAGGTGATCCGGGACCCAGTTCGTGGTTTTGTTGCAGGCGATGAGACGCTCTTTGATTTTCTCGACCGCGACAAACCAGCTCGAAACCGCGCGATAGATCAGCGGCGTATCCGAGCGGTAGCAGTAGGGATAGCTGTGGTTGATGGTCTCCTGCTTGAAAAGCCGGCCCGTCTTTTTCAAATCCGCGATGATGTCTTTATCCGCGTCTTTGACGCGCTTTCCCTGGTAAGGCGGGACTTCCGAGGTGAACATCCCGTCGTCGTCGACCGGGTTGACGATCGGGATTCCTTCCCGCGCGCACGCAAAGTAGTCGTCTTCGCCGAAGGCGGGTGCCATATGAACGATGCCGGTGCCGGATTCGGTCGTCACGTGATCCGAATGAATGACCCGAAAGGCGCCCTCTTTGGCCTTGTCGCCGAAAAATGAAAACAGCGGCTCGTACTTGAGTCCCACCAGTGCGCGCCCCTTGACGGTTTCCAGAATCTCGAGCTCTTTTGCGGGATCTTTGAAAACCGAGCCCAAAAGCGCGTTTGCCAAGATGAATACGCGTCCTGAAGAGATTTCCCGCGCCTTGACGTAGTCGATGTCGTTTCCGACGGCGAGCGCCAGATTGCTCGGCAGGGTCCAAGGAGTGGTCGTCCAGGCGAGAAGAGAAACCTGAGGCTGGCCAGCGACCGGAAAACTGATGGTGATGGCCGGATCCTGAACCATCTTGTAGTTCAGATTGGCTTCGAAATTGGAAAGAGGGGTGGAGATGCCGACCGAATAGGGGACGACCTTATAGCCTTCATAAATGAGGCCCTGCTCGTGGAGCTGCTTGAAAACCCACCACACGCTCTGCATGAAGCTGACATCCATCGTGAAGTAAGGCTTTTCCATGTCCACCCAGCGGCCGACCCGGCGAACGGTTTTTTTCCATTCTTCCGAGTAGCGCTTCACGATGGATCGGCAGGCGGCGTTATAATTGGCCACGCCCATCTTCAGGATGTCTTTGCGGCTTTCGATTTTGTGCGCCTTATTGATCTCGTATTCGACCGGAAGGCCGTGGCAATCCCAGCCGAAACGGCGGGGAACCCGGTACCCTTTCATCGTCCAATAGCGGGGGACAACGTCTTTGAGAACGCCGGCCAACAGATGACCGTAGTGCGGAAGACCCGTCGCAAACGGAGGGCCGTCGTAAAAACTGTAGGTTTTGGAGTGCGTGGCCGCGCTGAGCGACTTTTCAAAAATTCGGGTTTGATCCCAAAAATTCAGGATGCTCTCTTCCTGTTCGGGAAGATTGACGTCAGGTTTAACGGACGAGAACAAGGGGGATGGGGCCGCGGATTGATTTGCCATAGCGCGGCCCTACAATATCAGAGGAGAATCAGGGATTAAAGATCAGTTTGAAATGGAGCATTCCAAGAAAACCCAGTCGCCCGCGTCCGTGATCCGGAGGTTGGCGTTGATTTTCGTGTTACTGAGGGCGGCTACGGTGGTTTTAAGCCCGGATTCGCGGCCCGAGCTATTGTCTTTCAGGTCGATGACAAAGGCGTCAGAGTTGGAATTGCCATCCGTGTAAGCGCTCGCGGAGTAATTGCCGTGGGCCAGATCGATCTCGGTGCCACTGCCGGAGATCGGGATTTGCTTGGTCTCCATGGGCTGGCTTTGTCCGGTGGGGCTCATGGATTTCAGGCTGCACTCCAGGGTTCTGGGGGCGATTCCGACCGCCTGAGCCTGGGTGCTCGCCAGCAAAATCGCCGAGATTCCAAGAAGCGCCTTAAAAACGAAATTATGCCGCATAAATAACTCTCCTCAGGGGCGGGAATTACAATCGACGTGCCAGGGCTGATTCCGCTCTAATTGGAGTTTGAGGGTCGTTTCGGACCCACCCGGGGGTCGCAATCGCATACGGGTGTTTGATCTTTCGACACTTTGCCGGTATGCCCAACAGAACTATGACGACTTTGACTTTGGATGACGCGAAAAAGGCCGTTGCCGAGAACCCTGAGCTGGTTTGGTTTAAAACCGTTTATCAGGGCGATACGATGCCTCAGTTGACCCTGCGGGCCGTGCTCATGGGCGCGATTTTAGGCGGCTTTATGTCCCTCTCGAACCTCTATGTCGGTCTCAAAACCGGCTGGGGCTTGGGTGTCGCGATCACCGCATGCATTCTTTCTTTCGCGATCCATAAGACGCTCATGGCCGCGTTTCCCCGTATTTTTAAGACCGAGATGACGCTGCTTGAAAACAACTGCATGCAATCCACGGCCTCGAGCGCGGGTTATTCCACAGGCGGGACGATGACCTCGGCGATCGCGGCCTATTTGATCGTGACCGGGCATCACATCCCTTGGCCGATTTTGGCTTGGTGGACTTTCTTTCTGGCCTGTTTGGGCGTTTTCATGGCGATTCCGATGAAGCGCCAGATGATCAATGTCGAGCAGCTTCGGTTTCCGAGCGGGGTTGCCGCCGCGGAAACCCTGAAAAGCCTTCATTCCGAAGGGGCCGGTGCCGTGGCCAAGGCGCGCTCGCTGGGTATCGCCGGCGTTTTCGGCGGTTTGATCGCTTGGTTTCGCGATGGCGGAAAGCCCTTCGCGATTCCCGGGATGCTTCAGTTTCCGGGCTCAATCTTGGGCGTGCCATTGGTGAAGTGGACGCTTTCCTTTGAAATGAGTTCGATCATGATCGCCGCCGGCGCCATCATGGGTTGGAAGATCGCCTGGTCCATGCTCTTGGGCGGGGTGGTGAATTACGCCGTTCTGGCGCCTTGGATGGCGAGTCTCGGCGCCATTGATCTTTCGAAAATCGGTTACCGCGCGATCGTTTCGTGGAGCACCTGGACAGGCGCTTCGATTCTCGTGAGCTCGGGCCTGCTGCAATTCGCTTTTAACTGGAAGACGATTGCCCGCGCCCTGGGCGGTATGACGAAAATTCTGAAGCGCACGGATCCGCATCATCATAATGATCCGATGGAAGCGATCGAAGTTCCCGCGTCTTGGTTCCTGGGCGGGACTCTGATTTCCGGGTTGGGATGCATCGCGGTTTTGTATTTCGCCTTCGGCACTTCGATTTGGATGGGGATCGTTTCGATCATCATGAGCTTTTTTCTTTCCATCGTGGCCTGTCGCGCAACCGGCGAGTCGGACATCACTCCGATCGGCGCCATGGGTAAGATCACGCAGCTTGCCTTCGGCGCGCTGGCTCCTTCCAATATTACGACGAA
This sequence comes from Oligoflexia bacterium, assembly GCA_031292385.1. Classification (GTDB taxonomy): domain Bacteria; phylum Bdellovibrionota; class UBA1018; order UBA1018; family UBA1018; genus JARLHE01. Next base: position 9,386 of record JARLHE010000025.1, on the reverse strand, counting down.
CTTGATGACGGCGAGCGTGACCGCGGGCGCGGCTGGCGCCTCGGCCGATCTTCTGACCGATCTCAAAAGCGGATATCTTCTGGGAGCAAATCCGCGTAAGCAATTTATCGCGCAATTCCTGGGGGTTTTCGCTGGCGTATTGATCGTCGTTCCGGCGTTTTACGTCATCGTGCCGAATGCTTCGGTCCTGGGAACCGCGCAATGGCCCGCGCCCTCCGCTCAGGTCTGGGCCGCGGTCGCAAAGCTTCTCGCGAACGGAATCCATTCCCTGCATCCAACCGCGCAAATGGGTCTGGCCGTGGGCATTCTGGTCGGCATGATTCTACCGCTTCTCGAACGGGCATTTCCCAAGAAAGCCCACTGGGTGCCTTCGGCGACCGGCGTGGGCTTGGCGATGGTGATCCCGTTTTTCAACTCGCTTTCGATGTTCATCGGAGCCGCGATCGCGCTTTACTTGGAAAAGAAAAAGCCCGAGATCGCCGAAAAATACGTCGTTCCCGTGAGCTCAGGCGTGATCGCCGGAGAGTCCATGGTGGGTGTGGTCGTGGCCCTGCTGAACGCCTCGGGAATAATCTAGCTGCTATTTGTAGAAGGCCACCCCGACCGCGGCGAGCACCAAGGCGAAAGAAATTCCGTATCTTAGGTTGATTCCCTCGCCTAGGTAGAGTGCCGCGAAGGCTATGAAGACGGTCAGGGTGATGCATTCCTGCAGGATTTTGAGTTGATACGCGCTCAGGGTTCCGTAGCCCCAGCGATTGGCGGGCACCTGAAGCAGATATTCGAAAAAGGCCAAAGCCCCAGCTAGCCAGGATCGCGGCGTAAAGCGGGGCGGTTTTATACCGCAGGTGACCGTACCAGGCCATGGTCATGAAGCAGTTTGATAGAATGAGCAGCGCCATCGTTCGCAGGATAATCATAGTGATTCAAGCAATATACCCGGGGCCCCTCGAGTTGAAACCCCCATTTTATGGTTTGGGTTAAGCGGCAAAAAGGTCTTTTTTATTTAATAAATAGATGCTAAATGCTCGCCTCGTTACCTCTGATGGTGTGGTTAAAAATGTGTGGGGAGTGTCTAGTGAAACAGCTTAGCGTGCTCTGTTTGTCTTTGATCTGTCTCTGCTCTGGCGCCATGGCCTTCGCTGAAAGTTCGAGCTCGGGCAGCACTCAAGGATCCCCTAAGTCCGCGCTGGCTTGGGTGGATCCGGCGACGGAGAGCAGCTCTCTGGGGCAGAACTCGGCGGTGATGGAATCCGACCATAACGATTATCTGAATCTCGATCGCTTTTATGTCAGCTATTTCGGCACTTATCATGGAAGCGATTTGAGTCAGATCGGCAAACCCTATCAAGCCGACCAAAACGGCAATAAGTCGAGAAATCCGATGGATTTCGACAGCGAGCTGACGACCGCCTACATGGTCACGCCCGATATCGGCGTCGGTCCTTACATGCAGTTTCATATTACTCCGGTCATGGGACAGGGCGTGGGCGTGGATTATCTCGGCGTGAAAACCTTCGATAAGAAGACGATCGCGGTCGATCATTTCACGATGTACAGCAATTTGATTCTCGAAGCCCCGACCAATACCTACGATATCAATCGCGGTGTTTTCGGTGCGGTCAAGACGACGCCTTTCGTTCGCTATGATTTCCCGCGTAGCCGCTTTTCCGTCGGTAGCTGGAGCGAGCTCAAGGATTACGCAGGCGCGGGTAGCGGCAAGATGTACAAGGTTTATGTGGACCCGTACGTGAACTATCAATTGACCTCGGGCATCTCCTTGAATCTCAGCTACGAGATGGAGGCCGACCATTTTCACGGAACCTCCGGGCTTTCTCTTTACGAAAGCGATTTCCAGCCGGGCGTCCTTTTCAACGTCACGAAAAAGATCCTCGTGAATCCGTATCTCCAGTTTTTCACCAATAACCGGTTGACCGCGGATACGACAGCTGTCGGCGCCGTGATCACGGCAAGAGTTCTTTAGAGCCGCGAGAAGCTCCGCTCACTGTGTTCGCTCGGCTCTCTCGCGCGGGCTGGCGCCCGAGAGTCGCGAGAAGCTCCGCTCACTGCGCAATCCACCCAGCACGTGCCAGGTGATTCTTTTGCTCGGGTTTTATTGCGAATATGCTACTTGGGGCCCGCTTGCGGGTGGCATTTCACTTTGACGCAGGTCTCAACCAAAAGGTACGGCCTACCTTTGTAAAATGGTGGCTGAGGCGGGGCACGATCCCGCGACCTTTGCGTGATGAATGCAATGCTCTACCAACTGAGCTACCCAGCCATACGAATGAAGAAGTTCTGTCTTGTACCTCTGAAGAGGGAGGGGATCAACTGTCTTTTTGAACGAGTTCATGTAAGCTTTCATTCACTTTTTCGTTGCGGTAAGAGTTGGCTGTGGGCAAGTCGGAAACGCAATTCAGGGGATTTAAAAAGCGCGCCGCGCAGTACCCCAAACCAGGGGAAATGGGCGGGCGGCTCATTCGACGCGTGATCGCGTTTCTTCGGGAACGCTCGGTTGATCTGCCAATAGCTTCGCATATCCTCATCGCGCATTCCGGCGGATCAGATTCCACCGCGCTCGCTCATCTCCTCCTTAAATACGGCCGAAGGCTGGTCGCGCCCGAAAATATCGGAATCTTGCACGTCAATCATGGCTGGCGAGGGGAGGCTTCCTCTCAGGACGAGGAATTCGTTCGAGGCTTCGCGGAAGAGTTCGGGGTTCCGTTCTCGGCATTTCGGGTAGAGCCTCCTACAAGCTATGAGCCTGGCCGATCCTGGGAAGAAGCGGCCAGGTCCTTGAGAAAGGAAGTTTTTCGGACGGAGGCCGCTCAAAAAGGAGCCTGGATCATGACCGCTCATCAGATGGACGACCTGGCTGAAACCGTGCTTTGGAGGATTCTGACGGGGGCGGCTGAGACCCACGGTGGGGGGATTGCCTTTCGACACGGCCCGGAAATTCGTCCGCTTCTCGGGGTTCGCAAGTCTGAACTTCTTGAATACCTTAAAGAAGAAGGGCGCTCCTTCCGGTCTGACGCAACGAACGACGAAGAGCGGTTTTTGCGGGCCAAGATGAGAAGGCGAGTGTTTCCCGAGATCGAGGCCCTTTTTCCGCGGGCGGTTGAGAATCTCGCGCAACTCGGGTTTGATGCACAGTTCCAAGAAGGCGAAGCTTTCGTCTCAAGGGCTCTACTGGGTGCGTCAGGCTTAAGGCGAAGCTAACGCTTCGGAAGTAAAAAGAAATAAGCTCTCTGGTCTTGGTCGGTAAATTGCTTTTTTTGAAATGGTCATGCTACTCTGAGTAAAGAGAGGGTGACCCGTCACTAACTATTAAAATGAAACCATCGCATAAGACCGTAGCTTTGTGGCTCGTTTTGATTCTTCTTTTCGCAAGTCTGTTTAAGATTTTCGATCCGGGGAATAAACATCGTCGCGAAATCAAATTCAGCGAGTTCATCCAGGACGTGAAAGACGGCCATGTCGCCGAAGTCACGTTCAAATCGGATGACCTCATCGTCGGAACCTTCAAAGACCCCGGACCGGACGGTCGTAAGTATTTTGAAACCGTGGGGGACACTCAAAACGGAAAAATTTTCGAAATTCTCGAGAAAAACAACATTATTCCGAACTACGAGCGCTCGGAAAAAACCCCGATCTGGCAGCAGGTGCTGATCTCGTGGTTCCCGATGTTGCTGCTTTTCGTGTTTTTCTTTCTGTTCATGCGGCAGATTCAGGTGGGCGGCGGCAAGGCGATGTCTTTCGGCAAGAGCAAAGCCCGTCTGCTGACCGAGTCGAATAATCGAATCACTTTCAAGGACGTCGCGGGCGCGGATGAAGCCAAACAGGAATTGGAAGAGATCATCGCGTTCCTGAAAGATCCGAAAAAATTTACGCGCCTGGGTGGACGGATTCCCAAAGGCGTCTTGTTGATGGGGCCTCCGGGAACCGGCAAGACTTTGCTCGCTCGCGCGGTGGCGGGCGAGGCTGGCGCTCCGTTTTTCTCGATTTCGGGCTCTGATTTCGTCGAAATGTTCGTGGGCGTCGGCGCTTCGCGCGTTCGCGATCTTTTCGAGCAGGGCAAAAAGCATGCGCCTTGCATCATCTTCATCGATGAAATCGATGCGGTCGGCCGGCATCGCGGCGCCGGCTTGGGCGGTGGCCATGACGAGCGTGAACAAACCCTCAATCAGCTTCTGGTCGAGATGGACGGCTTTGAAAGCAATGAAGGCGTGATCCTGATCGCGGCGACCAACCGTCCTGACGTTTTGGATCCGGCGCTTCTGCGTCCGGGTCGCTTCGATCGCCGGGTCGTGGTTTCCGCTCCGGACGTCAAAGGACGCGAAGAGATTCTTAAGGTTCACACGCGCAAGACCCCCATGTCGGCAAGTGTAAATCTTCAGGTCATTGCTCGCGGCACTCCAGGTTTTTCGGGTGCAGATCTCGAGAACCTGGTGAACGAGGCCGCCCTTCTTGCGGCTCGCTCCAACAAGAAGTTCCTGGAAATGGCTGATTTCGAGCACGCCAAAGACAAAGTGCTCATGGGCGTTGAGCGAAAGAGTTTGGTCCTTTCGGACGCTGAAAAGCGCACGACGGCTTACCACGAGGCCGGGCACACGCTTGTCGGCAAGAATCTTCCAGGAACGGATCCGATTCATAAAGTAACGATTATTCCGCGCGGGATGGCTTTGGGCGTGACTCAAACCCTTCCGAATGAAGATCGGATGAGTCTTTCCAAGGATAAGGCTGAAAACAGCATCGCCTTTTTGATGGGGGGGCGAATCGCCGAGGAGCTCATCTTTAACCAGAAGACGACTGGCGCGGGCAATGACATCGAGCGCGCCTCCGATCTGGCTCGCCGCATGGTTTGCGAGTGGGGCATGAGCGATGTGCTCGGGCCGTTGACCTTCGGCAAGAAGGAAGAGCAGATTTTCCTGGGGCGCGATATCGGGCAGAACCGGGATTATTCCGAGCAAACGGCGCAGACGATTGACCGCGAAGTTCGCGACATCGTCGAGCGCAATTATCGCCGTGCTCGCGAGATTTTGAGTCAGAATATCGGGATCCTGCACAATCTGGCGCAAGCCCTTCTTGAATACGAGACCATCAGCGGGGAAGAAGTGGAAAGAATCGTTCAGGGCTTGAAAATCGAGCGCCCGGTGGTAACGGCCGAGACTCCGACCAATTCCGGAACGGGTTCCGCTCCGGTGACCAGTGGAAGCGGAAGTCCGACGCCGGCGCCTCTGCCTGCTTGACGGGAACCAGTGGGAGACCTGCTCAGTAATCTTCAGTCGAGTCTGAAGTTAACCGACCTGCTTGATGTAGGGATCGTGGCCTTTATCGTCTACCGCCTGCTCTTGTTGATCAAAGGCACGCGCGCGATGCAGATGCTGACCGGCCTGGGCATCTTGGGTATCGGTTTTTTTCTTTCTTCGACGCTCGAGCTTTTCACCACGCACTGGGTTCTCTCTTATTTCTTCGATTATTTGATTTTGATCGTGATCGTCTTGTTTCAGGATGATCTTCGTCGGGCGTTGACTCATGTCGGGAAAAACCCGTTTTTCTCCGGCGCTTCCGCCGAGGAAGAGCGCGAGATGGTCGATGAAATCGCTCGTGCCGCCACTCGAATGGCCACCGAGCGGATCGGCGCCTTGATCGTGATCGAGCGCGAAACCGGGCTTAAGAACTTCATCGATACGGGTTCCAAGCTCGAGTCGCGCGTGAAAAGCGAGCTGTTGTACGCGATTTTTCTTCCATCGTCGCCGATTCATGACGGCGCGGTGATCATCCGCGACGGAAGAATCGCGGCCGCCGGCTGTTTTTTGCCGCTTTCAAAGGACCCGAACATAGATAAGCGCTACGGCACGCGCCATCGCGCGGCTTATGGTTTGACCGAGGATACGGACGCGATCGTGATTTTGGTATCCGAAGAGGCCGGCGAAGCCCATCTGGTCAAAAACGGAAAAATCACCACCAATTTATCCGAGCCCGAGATCCGTCAAAGCCTCGCGGTACTTTTGGATATTTCGAAGAATCACGTGACCTTGCCAAGGCGCATGCGCGGCTGGCTTTACTCCTCCCGCAGGGATTCTCAGCTGCATCCGGATTCTCCCGGCTCAAGCTCAAAGGATGAGGACTGATCGTGGAAAGGCTGATTGAACGCATTTGGACGACGATTTGGTCGCTGCTCACGGTGAATATCGGAACCAAGCTTGTTTCGATCGGAATCGCCATGGTCCTTTGGGTGGTCGTCTTGGGCTCGCGCAACGTGGAAGTGACCAAAGAGATTCCGCTCGAGGTCATCACTCCGGCCGACGTGGTGCCGAGCAACGAGATCCCGGACCGCATCGCCTTCCGGCTTTCGGGACCGAAGGCTTTTTTGCGGACTATTTTGGATCGCCATGAAGAGCCGATTCGCGTGAATCTCGCGGGGGCGAAACCAGGGCTCGTGACCTACCGGTTTTTTTCCGACAATATCCGGGTGCCGATCGGCGTGAAGGTCCTGTCGATCAATCCAACCGCCATTTTGATCAAGCTCGAATACATCAAGCGACGAGAAGTCCCGGTCCGCGTTTCGCTTCAGGGCGCATCTCCCGATGGTTTCCGCGTATCCAAGGTCGAAGTGCGCCCGCAATCGGTCAAAATTAAGGGAGCGGAAAGCGTGGTGGATTCGATTTCCGAAGTTTCGACCCTTCCGATCGATATCTCGAATTTCCGACAGTCGGTGGAGCGGGACGCGGCGCTCGATTTGAGTCGTTATAAAATTCAGCTGGATGGCGCTCTTCCCAAGGCTTTCGTCGAGGTGGTCCCGCTCACCGCGAATTTCCGGATCAAGAACGTGGATATTCGCGTCTTAACCCCTTATAAAGCGCGTCTGAGCGAAAAGACGGTCACCGTGCTCGTTCGCGCGGATGCGCAGACGATCCGGTCGCTCGATCGCAAGAGCGTCTACGCGGTCGTGGACATGAGCGGGAAGCCCAAGGGCACTTATGTTCGGGACGTTAAGGTCGTCTTGCCTGAGAGCGTGGGTTTGGTGAAAGTGATCCCCGATCAGGTGAAGGTGACGCTGTATTAGTAGGAGAGTTTCATGTCGAAGAAACCGGTTAAATCAGTTGCAGTAAAAGGCGAATCCGCCTCTCGGCTTTTCGGTACGGACGGGATTCGCGGGCTCGCGAACGAGTATCCGATGACGGGAGAGGTCGCGATGGCCGTAGGACGCGCGATCGCGCATGTTCTGCGCACTCACCATAAACGGATCGGGGTGAAGTTCGCTTCAACTTCGAAAACGCCGCGCCGGGCGAAGATCGTGATCGGAAAGGACACGCGTATTTCGGGTTACATGATCGAACAAGCGATCGCCTCGGGCATCTGCTCCATGGGGGCCGATGCGATTTTGATCGGGCCTCTTTCGACTCCAGGGGTGGCGTTCATCACTCAAAGCATGCGGGCGGATGCCGGAATCATGATCTCGGCCTCGCATAACCCGTATTACGACAACGGGATCAAGATCTTCTCGGCCGATGGCTACAAGCTGCCGGACGAGCTGGAAGTGGAAGTCGAGAAGCTGGTCACCGGGGACGAAATCGTGGACTTTCGCCCCACCGCCGAGCTGGTCGGCAAGGCCTTCCGCATCGAAGACGTTCATGGCCGATACGTGGTTTTCCTGAAAAGCCTGTTTCCGAAGGATCTTGATCTTTTGGGGATCCGTATCGCGCTGGATACGGCGAACGGCGCGGCCTACAAAGTCGCGCCTTTGGTGTTCGAGGAGCTCGGAGCCGAAGTGATCCGCCTGGGCGATGCCCCGAACGGTCTGAATATCAACGATAAGTGCGGAGCTTTGTATCCTGAGAAAGTTTCCGGTGCGACGGTTCAGTATCGCGCGGATATCGGCATCGCGCTCGACGGGGACGGGGACCGTTGCATTCTCTCCGATGAGAACGGCGAAATCGTGGATGGCGATCAGATCATCGGTCTTTGCGCGATGGAAATGGCGTCCCAGAATCTGCTGAATAAAAATACGGTCGTGACGACGCCGATGTCCAATTACGGTCTTGAGCTTACGCTCCGCGAAAAGGGAATTTCCATGGTCCGCGCCAAAGTAGGAGACCGATACGTGGTCGAGTCGATGCGTCAAAACGGCTACAATTTGGGCGGCGAGCAATCCGGTCACGTGGTTTTCCTGGATCATTCGACGACGGGTGACGGGATCGTCGCTGGCCTCAAGGTGCTGGAGGCGATGAAGCGCACCGGAAAACCGCTCTCCGAGCTTCGTAAGGCCATTCGCCTTTTTCCTCAGGTCCGTCACGACATCAGGGTCTCCCGAAAGGAACCTTTCGAGAAATTCGTGGAAATTCAAAAGGCGATTCGTTCCGCCGAGGACGCGCTTTCCGGAAAGGGGCGCGTGTTTGTGCGGTATTCCGGAACCGAGGCTCTGGCCCGCGTCATGGTCGAGGGAGAAAATGAGGTCGTGATCTCCCGCCTCTCAGAGGATATTGCTTCAAGCATCCAACGTGCGTTAGGCTAAGGACGCATGTCCTTACCTAAACTCGGAGTCAATATTGATCATATCGCGACCCTGCGCCAGCTGCGGGGCACGCCTTATCCTGGAATTCTCGAAGCCGCGCAAATCGTCGAAGTCGCCGGAGGAGATCAGATCACGGTGCATCTGCGCGAGGATCGTCGTCACATTCAGGACGAAGACGTCAAAATCCTTCGCGCGAAGCTCAAAATCCCGCTGAATCTCGAGATGGCGGCCACCGACGCCATGGTTCGCTTCGCGACCCGGGTTCGCCCGGACTGGTCTTGCATCGTTCCGGAAAAGCGCCAGGAGCTGACGACCGAGGGCGGCCTGAATGTCGAGAAGAACGCTAAACGCATCAGCTCCTGCATCACGCGTCTGAAAAAGGCCGGAATCCGGGTCAGCTTGTTTATCGAGCCGAGCCTCGCGGCGGTGAAACTTTCCGCCGAGCTGGGCGCGGACGCCGTTGAGTTCCACACCGGGCGCTTCTGCCTCAAAGGCTCGAAAGCCGAGCTCGAAAGAATTCGGAAGGCCGCGGAGCTCGCGATCCGGCTGAAGATCGTCCCTCACGCAGGCCACGGATTCGATTACGAGAATGTTCGGCGGGTTGCGGCTCTGGGTTTGATCGAGGAGTACAATATCGGCCATTCGATCGTTTGCCGTGCCGCGATTGTCGGGCTTGAGCGAGCGGTCCGTGAAATGATTTCAAGCATTCAAGCGCCTTAGGGGCTTCAGAGAGGATCGATTCATGCCCATGTTCGATGTCAGGGTTTGCAGCAATTCCGAAATGCGCGAAATCGACCGGATCGCGGAGGCCGAATACGGGCTCGATACCGTGATCCTGATGGAAAACTCCGGTCGTGTTTCCGCTCAGGTC
>JARLHE010000024.1 GCA_031292385.1 Oligoflexia bacterium | reverse complement strand
GGTGGATTATTGTACACCGGAGGTTGCCACGGCGCTGGAGCAGGAGCGACCGGCGCAGGGCGAGGCATCGGTGCCGGCTCTGGCCGGGGCGCCGGTGGATTATTGTACACCGGAGGCTGCCACGGCGCAGGCTGCCATGGCGCAGGCTGCGACGGACGAGGCCGGTTTGGATTCAAACCTGGCAAGCCGCTGATGGGCCGAGGTTGTCCAACCGGTCTTGGTGCCACCGGATGGCCAGCTGTCACCGGATTTCCGGATTGAGGATCCGCGGGACGACCGGACCGAGGCGGAAGGGCGATCGGCGCTCCAGTCGCGGGATTCTTCGCAACCGGTGCCGACACGATACCGCGGCCATTCGTAGTAGGAGGCATGAAAACAGGCCGTCCATTTTCCGCAGCATTCACAACCGATCCGACCGGATGAGGGCGATTCGGTTGTTGGGCCTTGGCGATTTCCTGATAGGCCGGAGGAATGGGATGCACTCCTTCGGGGCGAATGATTTGAGCGCCACCGCTTGCGCGAATCATATCGGTTCGCGTTTCGGTAATCGCTCCACCCACGCGGCCTTGCATCCAAGCACGCGAAGAATTGACATCCCTCTCGCCGCCAGGAAGACCGTTGAAGCCATGCGACTGGTAAGCGCGGCCCACCATCTGAGAAACGATTGCGTCGTTCTCGGTGAATCGACGGCCGTTTTCATTCAATGTGCGGTTCAACAAAACATCACGAATATTCTCGCGATTGAAATCCCGGTTATTGATCACCGAGAATCCAGGGTGATAGCGGTAATCGGGGCGTCCATAGCCCTCCGCCAGGCGATCGCCTTGGTCGTAACCGTCGCGGAACCCGTTTTCATAACCATCGCGATAAGCGGATGCCCGGCGGTACGGATACCAACCAAAGTGATCGCCGTCGTTAAAGAAGGTCACGCAATTCGGCTCGTAATGGCGATCTTCGAACGGGCTCCAAACCCAGCCGTACGTTTCGTGGAATCGCCAGATCCCGTAGTGATCGGTCGCCCAGCCCCACGGATCGTAAGAGACCCAAGTCCAGCCGTAGCCTTCCGAAAACGTCCAGTAACCGTTTTGATAGGGCTCCCACTCCACGCCGGCGGCGAGAAAGTAGGTATTTGGAACCCAGTAACGGAACCCGTTGATGTAAACCCAATTTCCGAAACTCACGACCGCATATTCAGGATCGAAGTCCGGGCGATTGTAATCGGCGGGATCGGTGATCGCGACGGCAGGCGGCGCGCTCGGCACATAATCCGCGTTCACCAAGACGATCGAATCGACGGAGCCGTCGCTGCTTGAATCATTGCTCGACACCGAGATCGTCATCTGCTGCCCGATATTGTACGGCACATAAAAGCTCACGCCGTAATCGGTGACCTGGAAATTGGAATGGTCCAGGCAGTCTTCGGTGGACGAAGCGTCGCAAACATCCGACGAACTATCGTCAGCCTGCCAAATAAAGTCTTCAACCGAAGCTCCGTCGGCCGAATCGCCGTTTTGCTGATTGAAAAGATCGGCGGACAAAGTGACCATGTCGCCCGGCCGAACCGAAAGGGTCGTTACATGATTGGGATTGTAATCCCCGTTAACCGACGTAATTTGCGAGCTGTCCGCGTATGCGGATGCCGCGCAGCCCAGCCCCGCGGTCAGTCCCAGAGACCAAAGAGACGCCGCGACCGCCGTAGGCGACATCGCGACGCGTTTCCAATTCTTCATTTTGAATTTACCCCCAAAATATTTCAGACTTTTAAGTTAAGCTAAAGCTGCGAAAACCCCGCATAGCAGGAGGCGTACCAATAAAATACGATCGCTCGAAATATTGAAAGTATTGATGTTTTTCCAGTGAAGTGCCGGCTTCTCAAAGCCGGGAAGCTTTTTATGAGGCCACTTTGGCCCCGAAGTGTAGTAATTTATATGGAATCCATGCTGACCCGAACAAGCCAAATCCTCATCGCCTTCATCGCACTCATCGGCCTCGCCGGCTCCGCTCGGGCGGAGAACGCGAACTCCACGCAAGATTTTTCAATTGAGGACGATCGCTCGCTCGAGGAAATCGCCATGGACGAGCTCAAAGCGCTGCCGAATTTCGGAATCCAGCTTCGCGGATCGATGAGCGCATTCGGCTCGGGAATCAGTTCGGCTTACACCCAAGGAGTTCATAGTCAGGCCGCGGTCCTCGAGGCGGAATTCCAACCGGCAGCGCTCCAGAATATCGGCGTCATCGGCATCGGCCCCTCCGTGGGTGTCTACCCCACCACTGGCACCTTTTCCGGCACCGGAATGAGCCCGACCACGGGCTACTTCTCGCTCTGGGAAGCCGGGGGCCAAATTCGCTATCAGGCAAAGTACTGGCCCGACCAGATCGTGGTTCCCTTTGTCGCTTATGAAATGCAGCTTTTGAATTACAGCCTGATCAACGGACCGACGAACCGCCTGACTCTCACCGGCGGCAGCCTGGGCTTGTCGCTGCTTCTGAACCGTTTTGACCCCCAGCAAGCGCTCGCTCTTTATAAGAGCACGAACATCTCAAGGAGCTACTTCTTCATCGAAGGGAACCATCTGGCCGGGAGCGATTCCACTCTTTCGATCGGGGGCGCCTCCTTTTTCTTCGGCCTGCGCTGCGAGCTATGACGCGCGCGCCGGCTCAATTGCGCCTCATGTTTGAAAGGCGGTTTTTTCCGCTCTTCTGGACCCAATTTTTCGGCGCCTTCAACGACAATTTCCTGAAGAACGCGCTCGTCCTCCTCATCACCTTCAAAGCGGCCCGCGTGTTCGGCCTCGGCAGCGTGGCGCTCGTCGCCGCCGCGGGCGCGATCTTCATTTCGCCATTTTTTTTATTCTCGGCCACCGCCGGCCAGCTCGCCGACAAGTATGACAAAACGAAAATCATCCACGGGGTCAAACTCGCCGAGATCCTGATCATGCTTCTGGCCGGCTACGGTTTCTTCGCGCTTCGCTACGAACTCCTCTTGGTCGCGCTTTTTTGCATGGGGGTTCACTCCACCTTCTTCGGGCCGGTCAAATACAGCATCCTGCCGCAGCTACTGGGGCCCGAAGATCTCATGGCGGGCAACGGCTTGATCGAGGCCGGAACTTTTTTGGCAATCCTTTTGGGAACCATCACGGGAGGGATCTTCGTCGCCTGGGGAGACGCGGGCGTCTCTTGGATCAGCCGAGGCCTGCTGTCCTTCGCCGCCTTGGGATATGGAGCGAGCCGACTGATCCCCTCCACTCCCCCGGCCGATCCGTCTCTCGAACCGGAATGGAACCCGGTCGCCCCGACCTTCAGAATCCTTCGCGACGCGCTTTCAAATCGGAAAATCATTCGCTCGATTCTCTTGATTTCATGGTTTTGGTTTTTCGGCGCCGTACTGCTCGCGCTGCTGCCCGCATTCTGCCGCGATTTCCTCAAAACGGACGCGAAGCGGGTCACCCTCTTTTTGACGACCTTCTCGATCGGCATCGGGGTCGGCTCGATCCTATGCAGTGCCTTGTCCCGGTATTGGAAAGAAAACTATCTCGTTTCGGCCGGAGCCATCGGCATGAGCCTATTTTGCGCCGACCTGTTTCTGAGCGGCGTCCATCAAGGCAGAATCTTTTTTGATCTCGCCCTGCTCTCGATATCGGGCGGCGTATTCATCGTCCCGCTTTATACCCGGATGCAAACCCACTCCGAACCCTCGCACCTCTCGAGGATCGTCGCGGCTAACAACATCCTGAACGCCTTATTCATGGTCCTTTCCGCGTTTTTCGTCATCGGACTCAAGCGCATCGGACTCACCATCCCCGAAACCTTTCTTGCCCTCGGGGTGATCAACGGAGTCGGGATCGCGTTCACTTTCGGTTGACAGTGTTGACGCACGCGGCTATAACCACTGTCACATGAAAAAATTACTAGAGTTAATCGCGCAAGAGCTCGAATCTTTACTTCCGTCGCGCCTTTTCGATCTGAGCCCGCACGGCCGCGGGGCCAGTGCCGCCTTCGGTGGCGCGAGCGCGCATTACACTTAAGGGCTGCACTTCCTGCAAAACCGACTCATCAAAGAGCGGGCTGTGCTTTTTGAGATCGGCCAGAGTCAGATCCTCGATCGCGGTTTTGCTCTCGAGACATCCACGCACCACGCGCCCCACGACTTCATGGGCCTCACGAAACGGCAGGCCCTTCCGGACCAGATGATCGGCCAAATCCGTCGCGTTTGAGAAATCGCCGCGAACAGCGGCAGCCATTCTCGCGCTATTGAATTTGGCGCTCTCGAGCATGAGTTTCATCAGGCGAACGCTCGTGCGGGCCGTATCCAACCCGATAAAAAGCTGCTCTTTGTCTTCCTGCATGTCGCGGTTGTAAGACAAAGGCAATCCCTTCATCATCATCAGGGCCGCGACCAGCGCCCCACTGACTTTGCCCGCACGGCCGCGGATGAGCTCGGCGACATCCGGGTTTTTCTTTTGCGGCATGATGCTGCTGCCGGTGGTGACCTGATCATCCAGCTCGACAAAAGCGAATTCGGGAGCGCTCCATAAAATCAGCTCTTCCGACAAGCGCGAAAGATGGGTCATCGTCAGGGCGGCTTGGGACAGGAACTCAATCACGAAATCCCGGTCCGAGACCGCATCCAGGCTATTCGGAATCACGCCGTCAAAGCCCAGCTCTTTTGCCACTTTTTGCCGATCCAACGGATACGAGGTGCCAGCCAAAGCGGCCGAGCCGAGCGGCAGCTGATTTACTCTTTTTCGAAGTTCGCCAAGACGCTCCTGATCGCGGCTGAACATCCAAAAATAGGCCATCAGATGATGAGCAAGGCTCACGGGCTGCGCATGCTGCGTATGAGTCAGGCCCGGCATGAGAGTTTCGACATGAGCTTCGGCGATCCGAATCAGCTCGGCGCCCAACGACTTCAAGTCCTGAGCATAACCGTCGATTTCTTCCCGCAAATAAAGCCGGGTCGCGGTCGCGACCTGATCGTTGCGGCTGCGGCCCGTGTGCAATTTTCCCGCGAGCGGACCGATCTCTTCACCCAGCGCCTTTTCGATTTCGGAATGAATATCCTCGGCGTTGGGATTGAGCTCGACCTTGCCGGACTCGAAACGCGCATGGACTCGCTTCAATCCGAAAACGATCTGATCCGCTTCGGCGGACGTCAAGACGCCAACTTCTCCGAGCATCCGGGCATGAGCCATGCTGCCGCGAAGATCCGCGGACCAAAGACGAGCGTCCACTCCGATCGAGGCCGTGAAAACCTCGACGTCGTGATGGGTCCCTTTCTCGAAACGTCCACCCCAAAGCTTGCTCACGGCTTATTTCTCGAGCTGAGCGACGAGATGCTGATACATCCGCGACTGGAGGCCGAAATTCTTGACCGTCCCCTCGCTCTCGCGCTGATCGAAGGTGGTGGTGTCGAAAGACGCCAGCTCCTCGGAATAGAGCGCCCATGGGCTTTGGCGACCGATGATCGACAGATTGCCCTTATAAAGACGCATTTCGACCGTACCGGTGACTCGACGTTGGGTCTTTCCGATGAACGCTTCGAGATCGTCCTTCAGAGGATCCCACCAGAGCCCCTGGTAAGCGAGCTGCGCCCATTCCTGGTCGATCAAGCGCTTGAACCGGAGCTCATCGCGAGTCAGAACCAAAGCCTCCAGCGCCCGATGGGCCGCGAGCAAGGTCACGGACGCCGGGCATTCGTAGTTCTCGCGAACCTTGAGCCCAAGCATGCGGTCTTCCATGATATCGATGCGACCGACGCCGCTTCCGCCCGAAATCAGGTTCAAACGCTCCACAAGGCGAGCCGGGCTCAGCGTCTCGCCGTTAATGGCGACCGGAATACCTTTTTCAAAACGAATCTGAAGAGGAACCGGATTCGCGAGCGCCTCGTCTGGACCCTTGGTCCAACGGAAAATCTCTTCAGGCGGGGCGAAGTTCGGCTCTTCAAGACGCCCGCCTTCGATGGAGCGTCCCCAAAGGTTTTCGTCGATGCTCCAGATTTTGTTCAGGCTCTGCTGAATAGGGACGCCCTTTTTCTGGGCGTATTCGATTTCCCACTTACGGGTCAGGTTGCGCTCGCGGATCGGGGCATGAATCACCGCGTTTGGCATCAGGGAACGAATGGCGAATTCGATCCGGAATTGATCATTGCCCTTGCCGGTGCAGCCATGGGCGAAGCTCGTGGCGCCGACTTTTTTCGCCACTTCCACCGCCTTGGCGGCGATCAGGGGACGGGCGATCGAAGTGCTGATCGGATAGCCTTGATAATCGCCGTTGGCCTGCAGGGACGCGAAGCAAAAGTCGCGGGCAAACTCTTCGCGCGCATCGACCGTATAATGCTCGGTGCCCATGGTTTGGGCCTTTTTCGCGGCTTCTTCGATATCTGCTTCGGGCAGGCCGACATCGACCGTGACCGTGATCACGTGATCGTAACCGTATTCCTCGCGCATCATCGGGATGCAAATGGAGGTGTCAAGCCCCCCGGAATAAACCAAAACCACTTTTTTTGATGCCACGGTCATTTTTAATCCCCTTTATGCACGTCCGAGGTGCTGCATTTGTATGCATGGCCTACCCGGATTTTTTTTAGGCTGCAACGATTTTATTTGTTGCGGTTTGAAAAAGGGTGGCATAATTATGCCGAGCAAATGCATAATTATGTAACGACCAAAAGCGCCCCAAAAGTACCCGCCACCCCCGTGGCGATCGTGGGCGCGCGGGGTTATTCCGGCCTCGAACTGGCCCGTTTACTGATGCGCCACCCGGAAGCCAATCTGGTTGCATGCTATGGGCATGACAAGAATTTCAGCCTTTCGGACGTCTTTTCGGGCACGAACTTGCCCCCGGTTCTTCCTTTGGAACAGCTCGGGAAGACGGAGGCGAAAACCGTTTTTCTCGCCACGCCCGCGGAAGCGTCCTTAGAGCTGGCGCCGGCGCTCCTCGCCCGCGGAATCAACGTGATCGATCTCAGCGGCGCTTTTCGGCTCGAAGCGAAGAATTACCCGCAATGGTACGGCCTCGCCCACCCCCAGGCGCGGCTTTTGACCCAGGCTTGTTACGGACTGGTTCCGTTCGCGGGCCCGGCCCGGGATAAACCGGCCCTGATCGCCAATCCAGGCTGCTATGCCACGAGCGTACTCATGGCGCTGATCCCCCTGCTCAAGAAAAACCTCATCCAAAAAGACTCGATCGTGATCGATGCCAAATCCGGCACCACGGGCGCGGGCAAAAAGGCCGCCGAAAATCTGCTGCATGCCGAAGTCGAAGGCGAATGCCTTCCCTACCGTGTGGGCCGACATCAGCACCTGCCTGAAATTACCCGCTATCTGAATACGTTCGGCGGCACCGAGATCGATCTCGCCTTCACGACGCATCTTTTGCCCGTACGCCGCGGGATCATTTGCTCCATCTATGCCCGGCCTGAACCAGGAGTGACCGCGGCCCAAATTCGCGACGCCTTTCACGAAGCCTACGCGAACTATCCGCTCGCGGAATGGAGCGAAATCCAGAACGATACGAAAAACTGGCAATTATCGCTCAATCGCGTCGTCGGCTCGCCGCGCGTTCAGCTTGCCTATTCCGTATCGGGCAACCGGCTTTATCTTTTTTCGCTCATCGACAATCTCCTGAAAGGCGCCGCCAGCCAGGCGATTGAAAACTTCAACCGACTTCAAGACCTCCCGGTCACGACCGGACTCGACCCGAACGGGTAATCACGGAAGGTAGACACTATGACTCCAGGCCCAGGCATCGCTCGAACTCCACTTCCTAAAGGTTTCACCGCCAGCGGCATCAATTGCGGCGTGCGTCGCTATCGTCCCGACCTCGGCATCATCATTTCCGAAGTCGACGCCGTGGCGGCCGGTGTTTTCACGCAAAACGAGTGCAAAGCCGCATCCGTCATCTATTCGAAGCGCCTGACGCCTTCGAGCTCCATTCGCGCCATCGTCACCAACAGCGGCCAAGCCAACGCCGCCACCGGTGAACGGGGCTGGGAAGACAATTGGAAGATGGCGGTCGCCGCCGCGGGCTCGCTGGGCTGCCTACCTCACCAGGTGCTGACCGCGTCGACCGGCGTGATCGGCGTTCCCCTGGCCATCGAGC
Source organism: Oligoflexia bacterium (assembly GCA_031292385.1). Taxonomy (GTDB): domain Bacteria; phylum Bdellovibrionota; class UBA1018; order UBA1018; family UBA1018; genus JARLHE01. The sequence goes on along the minus strand of JARLHE010000024.1, from coordinate 68,323 downwards.
CCATCACGGCGGCGATGCCCGAGCTCGTCGCGCGCGCGACTCACATCGCCGAACCGTTTTCGCTCGCCATCCTGACGACCGACCTCGTGCCGAAAACCGTTTCGACCGAAGTCACCTTAAGCGGTGGCAGCGTACGCATCACCGGCATCTGCAAAGGCTCCGGCATGATCCATCCGAATATGGCCACGATGCTGGGCTATCTTTTGACGGACGCGGCGATCAGGCCCGAGCTCGCGCAGCATCTTCTCACCAAGGCGACCGACCTGAGCTTCAACATGATCAGCGTCGACGGCGACACCTCGACCAATGACTCCAACTACCTCATGGCCAACGGCATGAGCGGAGTACGGGTCGAAACCGTGGAAGATATCGCGATTTTCCAGCGCGCGCTCACGCAGGTCTCGCAACTGCTCGCGCAAGCCATCGCCCGGGACGGAGAAGGCGCGACCAAGCTCATCGAAATGACCGTCGGAGGGCTTCCCAGTATGGAGCTGGCCCGCAAAGCGGCTCGCAGTTTGACCATCAGCCCTCTGATCAAAACCGCGATTCACGGAGAAGACCCGAACTGGGGCCGGATCATTGCGCGCCTGGGCGCCGAAGGCGTACCGGGAGCCCTACTGGAACAGGCTTCGCTGACCATTCAAGGAGCCTCGATTGTCGCAAACGGAAAAGCGGTTGATTTCGACCGCGAAGCCGTCCGGAACCTCTTGAAGCAAGACACCGTGCGAATTCAGGTCGGCCTGCACTCCGGCGATCACGAAGCCACCGCCTGGGGCTGCGATCTTTCCCGGCGCTACGTCGAAATCAATACGGAGTACTCCTGATGAGCGCTAAAAAACCCGCCCTGCTCATCAAACTCGGAGGAGCCGCCCTTCAAAATCCGGCGCTCATCACTTCCTTGAGCCGGGACCTCAGCGCTTTGGTCGGTAACGGCATCCGGCCCGTGATCGTCCACGGAGGAGGGCCGTCGATCAACGAAGAGCTGACCGCCCGCGGAATTTCTTGGGAGTTCATCGACGGCCAGCGCGTCACGACCCCCGCCATGATCGACGTCATCGAGATGGTGCTTTGCGGAAAGGTCAATCGCCGCATCGTTCGCGAGCTGAACATCGCGGGTCTTCCGGCCGTGGGCCTTTCGGGAACCGATGTCCGGATGCTTCAATGCCGGAAAGCCTCCGAGAAACTGGGACAAGTCGGTTCCGTCGAATATGTCGATACCCGCGCGATTCTGGCAGTCTGGGAGGCGGGCTTGATCCCGGTGATCGCCCCTCTTGGCTGCGACGCGATCGGCAGCCAGGCGTTTAACGTCAATGCCGACTGGGCGGCCTGCCGCATCGCGGAAGCCCTGTCGGTCGAGCGGCTTCTGTTTTTCACGGATCAGGACGGCATCTTGGGCCGCGACGGAAAGCTGATTCCGCAGATCGATCGGAGCGGACTCGAATCCCTCATCAGCGAGCAAGTCGTTCGCGGCGGGATGCTCGCGAAAACCCAGACGGTCGTTCACGCGCCCAATCACGGGATCGGGAAAGTATCGATCATGAGCGCAAGCGCGCCTCATGCCCTTTTGAAATACGAAACGGGGACTCACTGCTATGCCTAAACATTGCCTGACCGGAGAAGAGTTCAGCCAAGCCGAGCTGCTCTCGCTTTTGAATCTCGCCGACACCCTTCGCGCCGAAAAGATCCGAAACGGGGGAGTTTCAACGCGCAAAGACCTCGCCGGGCGCACGCTGATCACGCTTTTCGAGAAGCCCTCGCTTCGCACCCACGTCAGCTTCACGGTGGCGATCCAGGAATTGGGCGGCTACGCCGTTGAAAGCTACTCTTCCAACCGCAAACAGGAAGAACCCGAAGACATCGCCCGCGTGCTCGCGGGCTACGGGCATCTGATCATGCTTCGCACCTTCGAGCAAAAAACGGTTGAGCGCATGGCGGCGCACTCCCCCATCCCCGTGATCAACGGGCTTTCGGATACCCATCACCCTTGCCAGGTTTTCGCCGATCTTTTGACATTGAAACAAAAGCTCGGCTCTCTCAAAGGCGCCACCCTCGCCTACGTAGGTGACGGCAACAATATTTTGCACAGCCTCCTTTTGCTCTGCCCGTTTTTGGGCGTGAACGTCCACTACGCCTGCCCTCCGGGCTTTCTGCCCGACGCCGAGATCACCCGCCGCGCGAAGTCGCGTGCCGCCGAAGGCGGTGGCTCGATCCAATATTTCGTGAACGCGAAGGACGCCTGCCAGGGCGCCCACGCCATTTACACGGACGTATGGACCAGCATGGGCTTCGAAAAAGAGGAAGCCGCGCGCGAGGCCGCGTTCGCGGGTTTTCAGGTCAATTCCGACCTCTATTCAGTAGCCGCGCCCAATGCGTCGCTCATGCACTGCATGCCGATGGTGAAAGGCAAAGAGATCTCCGAGGAGATGGCGGCGCATCCAAACGCGGTATTCTTCCGTCAGAGCGAAAACCGCCTGCACGCGCAAAAGGCGCTCATGTTGAGCTTGGGAGTTCAGTGATTATGGGAGTTCGCACGTCGACCGGCAATAGCGATGGAAAATCCCGTCTCGAAGCTTTGCGCCAGCTCTTGAGCCAGGGAAAGCTCAGCACTCAGGATGAGCTTCGCGAAGAGCTGGAGGCCAAGAAATTTCAAGTCACGCAATCGACGATCTCACGCGATTTGCGCCGAATCGGCGCCGTCAAAGGTACCGCTCCCGATGGGCGGACGGTTTATCGCCTATCGGGGGATTTATCGGCCCCCGTCCCGGTCGCCAACGGCTCGTTGCGGGATCTCGTGAAGACAATCGAATCCAACGGTTCCATGATCGTGATTCATACGCTTTCCGGCTCGGCCTCGTTGGTGGCGCTGCACCTCGATCGCGTACGCCCGGGCGACATTTTAGGGACCCTCGCCGGTGATGATACGATTTTCATCGCTCCGCGCTCGGTCAAAAAAATAAAAGAAACCATCGCGCTCATCGAACGATCATTCGACTGACTCAGTCGAGCTTATTCAATTCGGGAAGACGATGAAGCTCCATTTGGACTTCGAGAATTTCCGCTCTCAGTTGAGCAAAAAGCTCGGCGGCACCTTCCAAACGCTCGGACTTTCCGAGCCCTTCGAGCGTCGCGCAAATCACTGACAATTCGTTTGCACCGATATTCCCGGCACTTGACTTGAACGAATGAGCCTCTTTTTGAAGCAGATCACTCCTGCCAGAATCAATAGCGGACTTAATTCTCTCTACCCGGGCCGGCATGCTATCCAAAAAAAGTTTCAAAATGCTGGACACAAGATCCGGGTGAGCATCGGTCTCGAGTTCGCGGATCTCATTAATCATCCCCATGTCGATCGACTTGCGCATATACTCAAAGACAAGCATGAAAAAGGAAATCTATCTACCTTTCGGCATCTTCTTCGCGCTTATCCTGGGCACCACCTTGCTCTGCCAGGAAACCATCAAGCACGACGCCGCGCAAATTCGGGCAATGACCCGATCGCACGCGGCCACGATCGCGAACCAAATCACTTCAGGTCTCGACTATCGTTTTCTGGCGATTCGCAGGATGCAGAGCCGCCGGGAATTCCGCGGGTATATTGCCCAGGACGAATGGGAAAACGAGGCGGCTAACGACTACAACGATATGCCCGGGTTTCGGGTCATCAGCTGGGTCGATTCGCGCTTTTTCGTACGCTACATCTACCCGCTTGAAGGCAATGAATCGATCACGAATTTCAATTTATACACCGGAAAGGAAAGAATCACGGCGATCGACCAGGCGATGCGCACGCATGAGCCGACGCTGACTCATATTTTCGAAATCCGGCAGGGCGGCCCGGGCTTCGGAATCTTCGCTCCCATTTTCAGAAATAACCGGTTCGAAGGCATTGTCGGCGCGGGCTTCCACGCCAAATCGCTTCTGGAAAAAATCATCACTTCCGAAGGATTCGACATCCGGATCAGCTCCGACGGGCAACCCATCTACACGACCGGCACGTCAAGCGACGAGTTTCGCAGACATTGGGGCATTTCCATTCCATTTCAGTATCATGAATTGAATTGGACCGTCGAAACGACGCCAACCCTAGAAACCCTACATCACCGCAGCAGCTCTCTTCCTTGGGTCATCTTACTTTCAGGCCTGCTTCTCTCAACCTTGGTAGGCATTATCGGCTGGCTTTTTTTGGTTTCGCTTAAGGCGGAAGCTCAAGCCTGGTCGGCGCTCGAATGGAGAAGAGCGATCATGGACAGCGCGCAGCACATGCTGATCGCGACGGATACCCACGGAAAAATCATCACATTCAACGCCGCCGCCGAGAGGAATCTCGGATATCGCCCGGAAGAAGTGATCGGAATCCACAACCCCATGCTCTTCCACGACCCGCTCGAAGTAAAAGCGCTCGCCGAAGAAGCCTCCGGCCAGCTCGGAGAGGAAATCCCGCCCGACTTCAGTGCCTTGATCGCGAAGGCGAAGCGCGGCATCATCGAGGAAAGGGAGTGCGCTTACGTCAGGAAGGACGGCAGCCTCTTCCCGATCTCCATCACCGTCACGCCCCTGCGGGGTACTCAAAACGAGATCACCGGCTACTTGGGCGTCGCCATCGACATCACCGAAAAGATCCAGGCCCGCATCGCCTTGGAACAGGCCAGGGAGGCGGCCATCCGAATCGCCCGCGCCAAATCGGCCTTCCTGGCGAACATGAGCCATGAAATTCGAACGCCTCTGAACGGGATTATCGGCATCACCGACCTGCTGATAGAAACCTCGCTGAACGAGGAGCAGAAGAAATACGCCAAAACCATTCAAAGCTCCGGATCCGGCCTGCTCATGATCATCAACGATATTCTCGATTACTCCAAGATCGAGGCGGGTAAGATGACGATCGAGCTCATTGATTTCAGCCCCGTTTCGACCGTCGAGAACGAAATCAATCTGCTCGCGAACCGCGCCAAGGAAAAGGGACTCTCGCTCACGACGCTGATCGACCCGAGCGTCCCTTCCCGCATTCAAGGCGACCCGGGAAGAATCGGGCAGGTGCTGCTGAACCTGATCGGCAATGCGATCAAATTCACGCAATCCGGATCGATCATCACGCGACTCGGTCTCGAAAGATCCGCCTCCGGACAGACGATGGTTAAATGCAGCGTTCAGGACACCGGCATCGGAATACCCGATGAATTGCGGAAAATCCTGTTTCAGCCCTTTACCCAAGGCGACGAAACCAATGCGCGAAAATTTGGCGGCACCGGGCTCGGTCTGTCGATCTGCAAGCGCTTGGTCGAGCTGATGGATGGGGAAATCGGCTTCGAAAGCCAGAAAGGCGAAGGATCGACCTTTTGGCTCACCTTTCCGTTGCTGCCTTCTCGCTCCGCAACCGAAGGCCCATTGGTGCCGCTGACGCCCCCATCCAGCCTGACACCCGATCCGAACATTCGGGTCCTGGTTGCCGAGGACAACGACGTCAATCAAATGCTCACGGTCGCGATGCTGAAGAAACTCGGATATTCGGCCAACGCGGTGACGAACGGGCTCGAGGTGCTGGAATCGATAGCAAAAGGCCGATACGATCTTATTCTCATGGATTGCCAGATGCCGGAAATGGATGGCTACGAAGCGACCGCCGCGATCAGGAAAATCGAGCAACAGACGAAACGGCACATTCCGATCATCGCTCTCACGGCGAACTCGATGAAAGAGGACGAAGAGAAGTGCCTGCGCTCCGGAATGGACGCCTATCTTTCAAAGCCGGTTAAAAAGGAAAAACTTTCGGAAATCCTGCATCAGTGGACCGCGCCCCGACCCGCTAGCCGTGCCCATTATGTCTCAGACAAGTGACTAAATACCCCATTACGCACGATACCTCGCAAGAGCGGTTATGTCTCTCCCCCTGTTTTCAATAAGTTGCGATTGAGCCGCCTGGCATCGCTATTGCTCTCTGCTGCGGCGCTAAGGGGAAGCATAAAAATGAAATCAACAATCGCATGGCGCCTAACCGTTATCGCAACTTTTCTCGGAACCAGCCTGGCAGCCTCTCTAGGGCAAACTTCGCAATCCGCGCTGGCCGCGCCTTATGGGATCGTATACACCCGTGACTACCTGAAGCAGCTCAACCAGGAAAAGCTTCTGATTGACGTCGGAAAATCCAAGAAAGGGCTCGAATATCACGGAGGACCGGTGATCGCCCAAGCCAAGGTCTACGCCGTCATGTGGGGCGGCACCGTTGACTCACAGATTCAAACCGGCATCGGAGGGATGCTCACGGCCACGCTCAACAGCAGCTACTTCGATATGCTCAAAGAATACGACACGACGATCAACACGGCCGACGGACGCAACGGCACGCAGCAACACATCGCGCGAGGCCAGTTTGCCGGGCAGATCACCATTCAGCCCGCGAACGCGAAATTGTCCATCACCGATGATGAGATCGGCGCGGAGCTGGAACATCAGGTCCAAATCGGAGCTCTTCCCGCCCCGGATGCCAACACCGTTTTCATGACCTACTTCCCGGCCGGAATGACCATTGATCTGGGCGGCTCGCTGTCGTGCCAGGTGTTCTGCGGCTATCACCATAATTACAAATCAGCGGCCTACGGGATGATCCTCTACGGAGTCCACCCCGACCTGGGCGGCAATTGCGCCTTCGGCTGTGGAGTGGGTAACAACAAATTCGAGAACCAGACCTCGGTGACCTCACATGAATTGGTGGAAGTGGTGACGGACCCCGCGGTCGACCAAAACACCGGCCCCACCTATCCGTCCGCGTGGAGCACGACCATCGGAGAGGAAATCGGCGATCTCTGCGCTTCGGAAAACACGACCCTGACGGTGTCGGACGGAACCACGTATCTTCTTCAGCAAGCCTGGGACAACGCTAGCGAACAATGCGCGGCCGGCCCGTTTCAGAGCCCATGAAATTCATGATCTTGAAAAAAAGCCAGGCGCTGCCGGCCATTTTATTCGGACTACTGGGAGCCTTCGCGCCCTTATCGAGCCATGTGGAAGCAGCCGGGGCTTTCGAAAAATTCGTCGATCCCCTGCCCATCCCGCCGGTCGTGGATTTGAGCCAGGAAATGAACTGGGGAGATACCGCGGATTTGACGATGACGATCGGCCAGTTTCAAACGAGCTTTCATCGCGATCTTCCGCCCAGCCCTTCCTGGGGATACAACGGCAGCTCGCCCGGTCCCACCATCATCGTCGCGAAAGGGCAGAAGCTTCGCGTGCACTGGCAGAACCAGCTGCCGATGGCCCATATTTTTAAATTACCCGCGGGCCTAAGCCGCATGTGCTCGATGCCGGATGTGAGAACAGTGACTCACCTTCACGGCGCCGTCGTGGAACAGCCCGGAATTCAGGATCGCGTGCACGATAACGACGGCTGGCCCGATGCCTGGATCGTCCCGGGACAAGAGCAGATCAGCGAGTACCCCAATGACCAGGACGCCCGCATGCTTTGGTACCACGACCACGCGATGGCAAGCACCGGCCGCAACGTCGCGGCGGGCCTCGTCGGCGCCTACCTCATTCGCGACGATTTCGAGCAATTCCTGAACTTGCCCTCGGGCGATTATGAAGTCCCCCTAATCCTCCAGGCGATGGGGTTCAACGGGGATGGTTCGCGTTATTACACAACCGACATCTCAAACGAGTTTTACGGAAACACCGTCGCCGTGAACGGCAAGCTCTGGCCGTACATGAACGTCGAGCCCCGCAAATACCGGTTTCGCATCCTGAACGCGTCCAACGCGCGCGCCTATGCGATGAAGCTCGTCGATTTAACCACCCACGAAGCGGGACCGGCGATCTACCAGATCGGAACCGACGGCGGTTTTCTCGACAACACGCTGACCTTGAACGACCCGGGCAACCCGGACTCGCCCCGCCTGAACCTGGCTCCGGCGGAGCGGGCGGATGTCATCATCGATTTTTCCCAATTCGGCGGGAAAAACCTACTGCTCCAAAACAACTCGCTTGATCCGGGCGACGGCGAGATGCCGCTTCCGCAAATCATGCTCTTCAAGGTGGGACCCCAAGTCCTTCAACCGGACACGAGCAGTCTTCCCATGCAGTTACGCCCCATCCCCGCTATCCCGCCCGAAACGGCGGTCACGACCCGAAGGATCACCCTTCAGCAGACGCAGGCGGGAAATATGCAGATGATGCTGCTCAACGGGAAAAGCTGGTCAGACCCCATTACGGAAACGCCGATTCTCGGAACCACCGAGATCTGGGAGCTCGTCAACACGACCACGAGCATGCACCCGTTTCATATTCATCTGGTGAATTTCCAGGTTCTCGACAACCGGCCCTTTGATCTTGCGCAATACGGAAACAATGGACAGATCACTTACGCCGGCGCTGCCCAGCCTCCGGATCCGAACCAAGTCGGCTGGAAAGACGTGGTCCAGGTCCAACCCGGCACCGTCACGCGGATCATCATGACGTTCGGCCCTTACGCCGGATACTATGTCTATCACTGCCATATTCTCGAGCACGAGGACATGGATATGATGCGTCCGTTCCAGATCGTCTCGCCCTATCCGTAAGCTTCTCAATGCTCGCCGGCGGGCGCGGAAGCGGACGAACTTTTCTTCATGAAAACAGTCAGGGATGCGCCAACGAAAAGAGTGATGGACATGAAAAAGAAACAATCGCCGAATGCCATGACGTTGGCTTCGCGGTTGAAAACCGCTCCCATCGCCTGAATCGCCTGCATATGCGCGGTCGCCGAGTCGAACCCCTTCGAAACGAAGCTCGCGGCGGTTTGCGCGAGCCGCGATTGCGCCGAAAGGTCGATCTGCGAGACCGACTCGGCGATCCGACTGAAGTGAAACTGATAGCGGCGCGTGAGCAGAGTGCCAAGCAACCCGATCCCGATCGATCCGCCGAGGTTTCTCATCATATTGTAAAGACCTGACGCCGACCCGACCTCACTCATCTCGATTCCCTCGTAAGCGGTCGTCGAAAGCGGGGTCATGATCAAAGGCTGGCCGACCGCGCGCAGAACATTGGTCCACATCAGCTGCGGTCCGGCGATGTCGTGGTTCAGAAAGGCATTGATCCAGCAGCTCAGCGCGAAAATGCACATCCCCATCGCGATCATCACGCGCGCGTCCATCCGCTTCAACAAGCGAGGAATAAACGGCACGATGAAAAGCTGCGGCAGCCCGACCCACATCAGGATCCGGCCGATCTGGAGCGCGTCGTAGCGCTGCACCGTCGCGAGATAAAGAGGCAGGATATAAACCGAGCCGTAGCTGCCCATCCCGAGCGCCATCACGAGGATGGTCGCGGTCCGGAAATTCCTTCGAAAAAGCAGTCGCAGATTGATCACCGGGTTTTTGGATGTCAGCTCGATGAATAAAAAGACCACGAAAGATACGGCGGAGATCAACGCCGCCCATGTGATCTCGGGCGATCCGAACCAGTCCTTGCGGTTCCCCTCCTCCAGCACGAACGTGAGGCAGCCCAGGAAAGTCGCGAGCGACGTGATACCGGCCCAATCCCCCTTTTTAAGCAGCTCGAGATTCATCGGCTTCGGGTCGATGCCGTAGGCGATGGCGCTGACCAGGATCGCGCCGGGAAGCAGGTTCAGATAGAAAATGTAATGCCAGCTGTAATTGACCGTCAGCCAGCCGCCGATCGTCGGACCGATCGAAGGCGCGAAAGCCGCGGATACGCCGAAGAGCGCGAAGCCGATCGAACGCTTCGAAGGCGGCAGGTTGCGGCTTTTCGTAAAGGTCGCTGAACTGAAAAGCTTTGTCCGCGCTGCGCAGGAACTGAGACTTCAAACCTCGCTGGTCAGCCGGCGGATCGTGCGCCTCGAGGCTTCCGTCGGCGTGCAGCTTCTTCAAAGAACAACCCGAAATGTCTCGCTCACCCAGGATGGCGAGCGCTTTTACGAGGAGATTCGCCGCAGCCTCGAGCACTTGGAACAAGCGGTGGACTCCCTACTCTCGACCCGAATGAAACCGCGAGGAGTCGTCCGCGTATCAAGCCCGGTCGAAACCGGGCAATATCTCGTGCAAAAAGTCCTGCCCGGCTTTTTCAAGGCCTATCCGGAGATCGAGCTCGAGTGGGATTTTTTCGCCAACGAGCGCAGTCCTCTCGATCCCGGCCTGGATCTGCTGATCCGCGCCACTCAACCCGAAGAAAAAACCGTGATAAGCCGCAAGATTGGCACCGTACGCTACAGTGCCTACGCCTCGCCCCGGCTCAAAAACCTCCTGAAGCAAAAAATGCCGGTCAAGGATCTCGATGATTTGCCGTGGGTCCTTTATTCATCGGATCTCTTCTTCGAAACCAGCCGCCCGACGATCCGAGTTTCGATTGCCGGGAGAACTCACGAAATCCGGCCCAAGAAAATCGTTTTTCGGGGCAACAATATGACGGCGGTCAAGCACATGATCATCCACGGCGCCGGCGTCGGACTCCTCACCCCTCTGGTCGCACAGCCCGAGCTGAAGCAAGAAAGCCTCGTTCCGTTCATGCCCGAAGCGGAATGGGGCAAGGAATTCGATTTTTACGCGATTTATCCCGCGCGCCAATATCTCCCGCCCAAAGTCCGGGTTCTCGTCGACTGGCTCGAGCGGTACTTTCCTTACGGACCCAATCCCGTCACGCGCGCGTGATCAGTTATTCGGAGCCCCGGCATTGATCCAGTTCGCGAGCAGCTGCTCTTGCGCCGCGCTTAAGGCCGGGCCACCGGGAGGCATTTGCCCGCTTTCGGTGATCGTGTAGATGAGGCTGGTCGCGGCGTCTCCTGGAACCACGTACGCGGTGTTCGTCGCGAATCCGTCGTATGAAGAGAGATTGGGAGCCTGCCCACCGCTATGGCACGAAACGCAGGACACCTGAAGAATCTGTTGATTGACCTGCGTGAAGGTCGCGGAAGTCGGAGTCGGACTGCTCGTGGATGTGCTGGTTGGATTGGGAGCGCCTCCCCCGGTTCCAGTCGACGTTCCCTTTTCGTTAGTAAACCCGCAACCGGAAAACGACGCTGAAAAGGCCGTCATCATGAGAGTGATTATCCATATCTTTTTCATCACGGTGCTCCTTCGCGCCCTGGCATGCTTTGGCATACTTTAGGGGAACTTATTTATCATTTTCAATTGCGTGACCGTGAGCGGCTTTTCCTGACGCCTTGTAATAAAAGCGTAAGCGAGCGATGAAATGCCGCCGACCCATTTGACATTGCGGCACAAATTCCGGAAAACAGATGAAAGAGGAGCGACTGCAATAATGAAATTACAAAAAGGTCTTTTTTCCGCGACATTGGCTTTCTTGATTGCCGCGCCCTTTGCGGCGCACGCATCTCAAGAGAAAATCGATTTCGACCGCGCAACCGGAAGCAGTGCGTTTCACGCCGTGGGGCGTCCAAGCGCGATCAAGATCAACGGCACTGGCGCGAGCCCCAAGGGCGTTTTGACTTGGGGTGATGACGGAAGAGTTGGCGGCAGCGTCACGCTCGACCTTTCGTCGCTTGATACCGGAATCTCCATGCGCACGAACCACATGAAGGAAAAATACCTGGAGGCCGGAAAATTCCCTCAGGCTAAGCTCGCGATCACCGAACTCGGAATCCCCGCGACCAACGTGAGCAAGGAATTCACTCAAGAGAACGCGTCGTTTAAAGGCAATCTGACTCTGCACGGAGTCACCAAGCCGGTGTCCGGCACGCTCCGCATTGAACATCATGCGAAAAATGCCGTCGTGCATGCCGAGTTCACGGTGAAAATCAGCGATTATTCGATCGCGATCCCCGTTTTCGCCGGAATTACCGTCGCCGACGAAGTCAATATCGCGGTTGACGCGAACGCTCCGGTCTCGCTAGTCGCGGCGAGCAAATAAATAATGCATAAATATCTGTTTTAGAATCATGCGGCTGAAGTTATCTTCAGCCGCATGATCGGAACTTTCCTACGCCTTTTCGGCTTACTCGGTCTCGGATTCCTGCTCTTCGGCGAGGTACCTGCTTTCGCCTACCCGGACATGGTCCGGCATGGCTATACGAATTGCACCTCTTGTCACGTGAGCCCCACCGGTGGCGGCACCCTCACGCCTTACGGAAGGCAGCTTTCGCGCGAAGTCCTCAGCACCTGGGCCTACGAGGGCGAGGAAAAACCCGCCTATTTCATCAACTCTCCGGATTGGCTCGACCTGGGCGGCGATTACCGAAGCGCCTACTACTACGAAAACACGCCAAAGCTCGAGCAGGGGCAATACCAGTTCATGCAACTCGATTTGGAGGCAGCGGCAAACTACAAAGCGTTCACCTTCGATGCGAGCGCGGGCTACCAAGATCCAGCAGCTCCCAACACGGCACGCGACTACCTGATCTCGCGCACGCATTACGTCATGTACCACGCGACCGATCAGCTGGCGCTGCGCTTTGGCCGATTTTTCCCGGCGTACGGAATTCAAACGCCGAACCACGCGCTCCTCATCCGCGACACGCTCAACATCCATGAGCCCGAACCCCTGGGCGACGGGGAAAGCTACAATCTCGAAGGCTCGTATATCGGCGACACTTACAATGTTTTGGTAACCGGGATTTTCGGACGCCCCGATGATCCTTCGGTGCAACGGGATATCGGCGCATCGGTCGTCGTCTCGCGCGCGCTCGGCGACAGCTCAAAAGTCGGCCTCAGTTACCTCTATGGGACCAACGACTTGCAAAAAAGGAATGTCATCGGCCCCTATGGAATGTTGGGATTCACGCAACATTTTTACCTTCTGACCGAAATGGACTTCCAAGCGCTCACGCTCAAAACCGCGCCAGGTTACAACCCCGTCGAGTGGGGAATGGCCGAAACTTCAAGACTCGGTTACGAAATCGTGCAGGGCTTGAATTTCATCATCGACCAGGAATTCGCCCGAACCCAATTCGCCAATCCCAACACGCTCGAACAGCGTTACGGTGCGGGAATCTGGTGGTTTCCCAGACCGCATCTTGAAGCGAGCCTCGAGTATCAGCAGCGCCAGAACAAAGGGATGGGCTATTCCGACTTCTACGATTACATCTACTTTCTCTGGCACATCTATATTTAATCGGTTTCGAGCCGAGAGAATTTTTTGCGTTTCGCCAAGCCGGCTGCTAAAAAATTTTTATGCTCCGACTCACGCCGATTTTATTAAGCCTCGCGATTTTGCAGGGCTGCGCGTTTTATAACGAGAAAAGCCCGCCCGACCCCAACACGGTTGCCAACGGCTCGGTGAATTGGAGCCGGGTTTCGGCCGAAGTTTTCCAACCGCGTTGCTCCATTTGCCATTCCCTCGGGGGCGCTAATTTCGACAGCTCGACCTATGCTTCCGTCGTCGCCAATATCAATCAGGTCCAAGAACGCGCCTTAGTCCGCAAAAGCATGCCCGCCGATTCCCCTTTGACCCCTTATGAGGAAAAAGTGCTTTCGGTTTGGATTCAAGACGGGACGCCGTTATGAAAAAGCCTTCTCTCATTTTTGCGCTGGCAGTTCTCGCTCAATCGGTCTTGGCATTTCACGCTTCCGACGCATTGGCGTTTCCCGAAATGATCCGCGCAGGCTACGTGAACTGCACGTCATGCCATATCAGCCCGAACGGTGGAGGCCTGCTCAACGAATACGGCCGCAACTCCTCGGCCGACGTGCTGAGCACTTGGGGCGGCGAAAACGAAGCCAAGCCTTTTTACGGCGCCTTCAAACAGCCGGACTGGATCGACACCGGCGCTTTCGCCAAAGCGGTCCAAACGGCGCAAAACAACTCAGCCATGAGCAATGGCTACTTCTGGTACATGCAAGGCGATGTCGAAGCTGCGGTGACTTTCGGTTCCCAGCGACAATGGACGGCGGATTTCGCGGTCGGAATCAGCCCCGACGTTTTGAACAGCGTGCAAGTTCCGGGCGCCTCCCCGCTCGTGAGCCGCAGGCAGTACTTGATGTACCGCCTGAACGACACCACGACGATCCGCGCCGGCAAGTTCGTCGCCGATTACGGGGTTTACTTCCCGGATCACACCATTCCCACCCGCCAGGGCATCGGGTTTGACGAAGGCATGGAAACTTACAATCTTGAGTACAGCTATCAAGGCGAAAAGTTTTCGGGATCGATCACCGCCGATTTCGGCCGCATCGACAATCCCAGCCTGCAATTCGACAAAGGAGCGATGGCGACCGGAGCGATGGCCCTCGGCGACAGCTCGAAAGTCGGTTACAGCGTTTTTTACGGAACCGAAAATTCGAACACCCGCGAGCTCACGGGTCCTTACGCGCTTCTCGGCTTCACCCGTCACTTCTACTTGCTGGGCGAGGCGGATCTGCAATTCACCCAACCCAGCAGCGGAAGCTCCACGCGAGGCCTCGCCTCGTTCGAGCGCTTGGGCTACGAACCGATCCAAGGGCTTCATCTCTACTGGATGGAGCAAACCTATGTCTATGATGTGGCCGGAAATTTCAACCCGACCACCATCAATCCGATGTATGGGATCATGACCAACCGTCTGATCGGCACCGGGCCCGGCATTTACTGGTATCCTCGCCCCCATTTCTATATTCAACTCGAGGTCCAGCAACAATTCAGCCCGAACTATCCGTCGGCTCAGACCTACGGTTTTATCGTCGGCAGCATTTACCTCTAAAATTCCCCCTCCCTCAATCCGATAAGAATGAGTCAGAGGGGGCATCGTGCTCGTCAATGTTCTTACCGGTTTTTTAAGCAACCACTTGGATTGGGCCGGGATCGGCTTATTCCTGGCCGTCGCTTGCCTGGGAGTCCGTGGCCGCAAAAAGCATCACAAAACGGCCGAAAAACTGCTGAAAAAGTCAATCGACACCCAGATGAACGAGCCGCTGACGCTTCATCCGGAAGTGAACCCTGCTCTTTGCGCCGGATGCGGAGCCTGCACCAAGGTTTGCCCCGAAGGCGACATTCTCAAACTGATCGGCCATCAGGCCGTCCTGGTCTCTCCGAGCAAGTGCGTGGGTCACGGCGAATGCGAGCTGGCTTGCCCGACGCACGCCATCACGCTCGTTTTCGGCACCAAGACGCGCGGAATGGACATCCCGCGAATCAACACGAATTATGAAACCAATGTCCCCGGCCTCTATATCGCCGGCGAGCTCGGCGGCATGGGCCTGATTCGAAACGCGGTGAAACAAGGAGCGCTTGCCGCAAATCATGCGGTCAAAAATTTGACGAACGTAAAAGCCGAATACGACCTCGTGATTATCGGCGGCGGACCGGCCGGCCTCTCCGCCTCGCTCGAGGCGATCTCGCAGCGGAAAAACTATCTTTGCCTGGAACAAAATTCGCTCGGCGGAACCGTCTACAACTTTCCGAGGCAAAAAATCGTCATGACGGCTCCCACGATCCTGCCGATCGTCGGTCAAATGAAATTCAAAGACAATAAAGTCTCCAAAGAAGAGCTGCTCGACGCCTGGGATAACGTCCGACGGAAAACCGGCCTGCGAGTCGAAGAAAAAGTTCGCTTCGATAATCTGGAGCAGGTCGGAAATCTGTTCAAGATCAAGACCAGCCGGGGCGAGGTCACCGCTCGCAAAGTCATCTTGGCCCTGGGCGTTCGGGGCTCGCCCAGGAAGCTCGGCTTGCCGAACGAAGACCTGCCGAAAGTCACCTACAATCTGATTGATCCTGAACAGTATCAACAGCGGAACATCGTCGTGGTCGGAGGCGGAAACGCCGGCGTCGAGGCCGCCCAAATGCTCGGCGATTCAAAATGGCGCAACCAGGTCACGCTCCTGGTACGCGGCCCGCAGTTTGACCGCTGCAACGATGAGAACAAAAAAATCATCACTGAGATGGCGACCCGGCGGCAAGTTCAAATCTGGTTCAACTCGAACGTCCAGGAGATCCATCCGGATCGCCTGCTCATCCGGAATGAAGGACAGGATAAGACGCTCGACAACGATTTCTTATTCATCTTCGCCGGCGCGGAGCTTCCGTCGAAAATGCTCATGTCCTTAGGCATCCAGATCGACAAGAAATTCGGGGAAGCGCTGAAAAGCAAAACAGGCTAATCAAAGGGCGCGGTTTGCGAATTTCAATTGACGGCGTGCCCGGCGTATTTTTCAATCACTCAGATGAGCCTTCGAAAATATACTTACCTCTGGCTATTTCTCTGCCTCGTCTTGACGTATGAGTTTCTCATGCTCAACAGCCGCCCCATGGACGGCTTGCTCGGCTATCTTAAAGCGAACGTTCCGGACTTTAAAAGCCTGAACCTTTCACCCGAGGCGGGACGCCCGATCAGCCTTTTTCTGGGCTGGTCCGGCATCGGGGTCATGCTCCTCACCAACCTGTACGTGCTTCGTAAACGGCTTCCCTTCCTGAAGAAAATGGGCAGCCTCTCGGGCTCGCTTAATTTTCATATCTTTTGCGGATTGCTCGGGCCGACGCTAATCGTCTTTCATACCGGATTTCGCGTTCACGGGCTTGTAGCTATCAGCTTCTGGAGCATGATGATCGTCGCCGCAAGCGGGGTCATCGGCCGATATTTTTACGTGCAGGTGGCAAAAAAGCGCTCGGAGCTCGACAAAGAAGCCGAGCTCTACGAAAAATCGCTTCGCGAGCTCCAAAAGCAAGCCCCAAGCATCGCCGCGGAAGCATGGGAAAAAGTTAAAATCGCCGCGCTTCGTTTTGCGGGAGGCCGGGTTCTTGCGCAACCCAAAATGACTCCACCCGGATTCGTGACCCTGATGAGCGTCTCGCTCCTCGGTGACCTGAGACTTGCCTTCAGTTCGCCTTCACTGGCCTCAGGAATGCCGCGCGGCACGAGAAATGTTCTTCGACAATACGCGATCACGAAGCGGCGGGCGCTTTTCTTCGAGACCTTCAAACAGTACCTGGGATACTGGCACTCGTTTCACATCCCGTTCGCGTTTCTGATGTATATAGTCGCCGCCATTCACATCGTGACAGCGCTTATTTTCGCCGTGTAACGGCGAATAAGCAACGACGCCGCCAATAGCGCAACCTGAGTTGAAACGAAGATCGCCACGAACGTCGCGCCTCCGCTCGAGAAGCCGTAGGAGTGAAGACCCGCGGCGAGCACGAAATTCACCCCGTACCACGCCATAATGACCAACAAGTACGCGGCAGCCGACGAGGCGAGCAACCCGAAATCCCGGAGCCAGCCGACGTACCTTGCGTGAAGAATCATCAAAAACCCAAGATCGGCGATCAAAGCCCAGGTCTCTTTGGGATCCCAACCCCAGAACCGACCCCAAGAATAGTCGGCCCAAATCCCGCCCAGAATGATGCCTGCCGAAATCAAAAACACCCCGAGCTGGATCATTCGATAAGTGAAATGAGCGTAACGCTTGTAAAACCCAGCGTCTCTCACGCCGATCAGGTTCGCCACTAACCCCGTATTTCCCAAGACCATGGCCACCGTGAAGGCAGCGTACGAAATCGTGATCGTCAGCACATGGGTCGTCAACCAGAAGTTGCTTCGAAGAACCGCCACGATCGGATCCATATCCGGGCTCAAAATAAGAGGCAGATTATGCGTCAACAAAAGCACCGAAGCCGAGGCGACCAGAAGAAGGCCCACCACAATGGCTTGCCGGTAGAAAAAGTAAAGAACGGCGCTGAAAAGCGCGACGCCGAACGACACCCATAGCATCGTTCCGTACATATTGGTGACCGGCGCGAATCGGCTGATATAAACCCTAAGCCCGAACCCCAGAGCGTGTATGCTCACCGGAATCGCGAGAAGACCCAGAACCCCGTTCCTTCCAAGGTAAGCGCGTGTCTGTGGAATCAAAATCAGGATCGCGATCAGGAGATAGGCGATTGCCGCGATCAGAAAGAGTCTCGCTTGGTTATAAAAAACCTCGATCTTCACCGTATCTCGATAAGGCTTCAGGATATCCGGCAGCGGATAAGCGTTGACCAGCTCGATCAGCTCGCGAGCCGACATCCGCGCCTGTTCGCGATCGGCCGCCGACAAGGCTCGCAGATAGCGCTCGGCGGCCTGCTGAATCGTCCCAGTCTCGGCGCCATGCTGCATATCGGTGCGGGAGCTGAAATCCAGGGCCGTGAAAAAATGATTGCCCGCCGCCACCGCCCGGGAAAGCATCAGCTCGCGATAGGTTTCGAGGATCTTGCTTTCTTTCGAACTCAGAGACTTACTGTTCGACTCCTCCTTTTTCGAAAGAGGCGCAGCCTGATTCTCGAGATCAGTGGTTTGCAGCTCGACGGCGGAAAAAAACCGCCTTCCTGCCGCCAGCCCCAAATCGCGCCGCAATTCCGGATCCCGCACCTCGATCAGCGGCACCGACGAGCTCGACTCGTCCAGCATCAGCCCCAAATAAATCTGAAGCGGCGAAAGCCCCCACATCCCGTATTTGCCGGTCATGAAAACGATCGCCTCGCGCGCCAACGAATCGAGCGGCTTGATTCTCCCGTTGTTTTGCACCGGAAGCGCGGCGATCGCCCCCGTATCAATCCGGCGGGCAAGATCGACGAAACGAGACTGAGCCTGATCGGCCGGGATAAAAGAGTCTTCCGCAAGAGCCCTGCGCCCGCCCCAGCTGCTGATCGCCAGCATACATCCCAGAATGCAAAATAGCCTCATGCAACACCTCGCTTCAGATACCAACTGCTCCTCATGAGCGTGAACAACGCGATGCCGATCACCAGAATGAGCGAGCCCGCGTATTTAATGAATCTCCCCGGATCCCGATTCACGGAAAAGATGGACATCGGCGGCTGCCCCGGCTCCAGGACATAGCTCGATTGATACAATGTGAAACCCGCCCGCTTGAAGGGCTCATTCATGGAGATGACGATATCGCGATCGGCTCCGTCGACCTGAACCCGGCTTTGATAGCTCATCGCCGTATCGGTTCCCGGATAATCGACTTTGCTGAATTCCTTGAGCGCGACCCGAAAGGGAAGATGAATCGAGTCGGGCCCGAAATAGACGAAGCGGGTTCCGGATTGCGTGGTGAGCGAACGCCGCTCTCCTTCGACGATCCAAACTCCGTCATCTTGCTGGCCAGATTGCCCCGGAACATGAACGCGCAGGGCGCTTGGCGGCATTTGCGCCCGAACCGGAAGCTCAATCGGGCGGACTAGCCCCACCTCTTGCCCACCCCGGACGATCGACCTGAGCGTCACTTGCATGCCCATCCATGGAGTCTGAACGGGGACGCCCTCTTGAACAGCCTGCTTCAAAACCTGATTTCCGTTTTTAAAGAGCTCAAGCGTCACCGCGCTCTTCGAGTCCACGTGAAACTCGACGACATTGCCCTCTCGCGGACGCTCGGCGGCGCCACCCTCCACGCTGGTCTCCGCATCGCGACCCGTCAAGCCTTCCTCAGACGCGGCACCTGCTCCCACGACATACTCAAAACGCATGCCGAAAACGCCTTTCGGCTGAAGGGAAAATCCAGGAAAATGCGAAAAAATGACCTCGCGAATTTCTTGGCCTTGATGACTGATCCGTAGATCAAGAGCCGGATTCTTACCCGGAATCCCCTGCTCATCCAGCTTGCCGGCACCCCCGCCGGCCACGACGGCGGCCTCGTAGCGACGGGCAAGCTTCACCTCGAATAGCCCGACTTTCTGGGGCTCTTTCTCGAGCTCGGAAACCGGAATCTCAGCCAATACCTTTCCGCTCTTGAACTCCTTGACCCGCAAAATGGCGCCGGACCTCGCCCGGGTTGCCGACCCCTGGGATGACGGCCGGCGCGGCTTCGACTTTTTCTCGGACGAAGCCGAGTCGAACACGAGCCGCAGAGTCGCTGGCCCCATCTGCATGGAAGCGTGATCGCGGGAATCCAGCCAATCGGTCACATCGAAAAACCGGCTCTTCATCGAAAACTGAAGCGCCAATCGGCCCGCATCGTCGCCTCCGGCGACAAAGCCCCGCTCCTCGGCCACGAAAGGTTCGTAACGATCGATCAAAAAACCCGAGCCAACCGCATCGTTGATGGCATCCAGCTCTTCGCCGCCCATGGGCTTGAGCGTGCGAGGAAACAAAGCGTGCGACAACGAGCCCCGCTCATCCTCGACTCTCACCACCAGGTTTTGCAGGAAAACCTCGTTATCCGAGGAACCTTGCACCACCCGGAGCTGCCCGTCGACCCCCACCGTCGCCGTCACGATCCCGCCAATCAACAGCGTGAGCAGGCCGATATGCGTGATGACAAACCCGACATGGCTTTTCCTGAACGGAATCCGCGCGAAGGTCGCGGAAAAGATATTCACCCACAACAGAGCCAACAGCAGGAGAAACCAGGTGCTATGATAAACATAAATCGCCGCTACCTGCGAATTATAACGGCTTTCCAAAACAGTGCCGGTCGCGGCCGCCAGAAGGAGGGTCGCCATCAACGGCACCGCCAGCCTCACGGAGGACGCAAATCGAAAAACCCGATTCTTCTGAATGACTCGAATCCAGTTCATGCATTGGCTCCTTGGCGCAGAAGCCGAGAGTATATCGGCTCAAGCAAAAAGTTCAACCTAAGCGAAGAAATATAATTGACTCTCCCAGTGCCCATCGCCGAGAATTTTTGCCGGCTCCACTCAATTTCAACATGCGACGGGACTTGTGGCTTAATTTTGCTTTTGGAACAGCTGGATTAGGGGCCATCGCCCTTGCCGCCGTTTCCTCGTCCTCTTGGGCCTATGAATACCAGGGACGATTGATCACCGGCGCCTATCTCTCGCAGGAGCGCTTTTCCGAGAGCGGGCTCATGGGCACGTCCAACGATTTCGCGACCGCGTCTTTTCGCTTCTTTCTCGACGTATCGAAATTCCGGAACGACTGGGAAGCGATCGCCGATGTGCGCGACAAATACGGGTTCTTCGATGCCTTTAACAAGCCCATGCTCGATCTCACGGGGGCGAACACCCTGCAGGCAAGACAGCTCTCGCTTTCGATTCCGGAAAAAAATGTGGGTTTTTACGGCAATTTCGGGCGATTCCCGGTTACGAACGCCGGCGCGATCTACACCGACGGAGCCGAGCTCGGATATCGTCTCAATCCGAACTGGAGCGTTTCGGCCTTTGGCGGACTGAACCCGAAACGCGATGACCAATATTACGTTCAGTACAATCCGGGTTGCGTGGACTACGGCGCCTATCTGTTGTACCAGCCGAAGTTTTCCAGCTGGACTAAATCGTTCTACTTCACGAACTCCTTCGTCACGGAAGACAATTTCGGCCATGTCGACCGACGGTTTTGGTTTGAAAACCTGGTTTACGAACCGGATCCCGCAGACCGCTTCATGACGGTCAGCTACCTTGATTTCGTACCCAACCCGTACATTCAGGACGCCAATCTCAACTACAGCCACGACTTCAACCCGAAATTCACCCTCAACACCGGTTTATCGACCATCAATGCGATCGAGTACTATCGCCAAGAGGGCGTCCTCGAACAGCTCGGCCCCAGCGCCTACACCGAGGCGTCCGTCCGCGGCCAATACCGGCTCACGCCGGTGGATTCGCTCAATCTGCTTGCCGACTACGGTACGCGCCAAGCCGATGGAACCATCCGAAGAGAGATCCAGCTCACCGCCAACCTCAACCAGCTCGGCGGCGACCGGAGATTCGCCGCCTATTTCGGAAGCGGGCTCAGGCACGAGTTCGTCAGTAACGATGTTCTGGCGAAGTTCGGCGGAGGATACTATACGGACAAGTGGGAGCTCACCCTGAACACGACCGTCGCCTACCAGAAATACACCTCCGGAAACGTCCTCACCCCGATCTACGGGGATTTTGGAACCGCCTTTTATTTCAACAAATCGCTCTATGGGACAGTTTCTTTTCAGGAAGCAGTCGATCAAGACGTGAAAATTTTCAGCACCTACCTGAACATCGGGTACCGTTTCGGAACCAAGTCGGCCGCGCCCATCCGAAACGGCGCACCCCCCGCGGAGAAAATCTAGTGAGAATCCTCCCCCAACTCTCACGCGCGCTCCGCAGGACCCTCGTCGCCGTACTGACCGGCCACGCGGTATTTCTATCTTTGGCATCGACCGGTCACACGACCGAAGGCCTCCTCAATCAACTCCTGGCGCCGGGCCCGCTCATCAAAGGCCACATGGATCTCGAGTCGGACTGCCTCAAATGCCACGACATGGGCAAAGGGGTTCCCAACTCCAAATGCGAAGACTGCCATAAGGAGATCGCCGCGAGCGTCAAGGCAAAGACCGGGTTTCACGGGATCCAGACCAAATCCTGCGCTTCCTGCCACGTCGATCACAAAGGCAGGGCTTTCGATACAATGGCGATTGACCGCGAGAAGTTCGATCACTTCGCGATGACCGGATACCGGCTCGAGGGCAAGCACGCGACCGTCGACTGCGAGAAATGCCACACCGACCGCAGAGACGAAAAGTCGATCCTTCCCGGCAGCGTTCGGTGGATCGGCCAGAAATCGACCTGCGTCAGCTGCCACAAAAAGGATGACGTCCATTATTTCAAGAAGGAATGGGCGGCCAAAGACTGTAATTTCTGTCACGGCCAGAAGTCCTGGAAAACGGAAGTCAAATTCGACCATGACACGCAAACTCATTACAAACTCGAAGGCAAACACGCCGAAACGAGCTGCGCCGCCTGCCATCTTCCGGACAAGTCGCGCCCCAAGGCTTCGGTCTACAAATGGCCGCACCTGAAAGCCCGGCAATGCCTCGAATGCCATGAAAACGTGCACAAGGGCCGAATGAAAGCCCAGTTCACGGGTCCGAAATGCCTGACCTGCCATACGATGCAGGGCTGGAAGATATCGGACTTTCCGCACGAAAGAGTCACCGGTTACCGGATCACGGGAGCGCACGCAAAACTGAACTGCGTCGATTGCCACAAACAGAGCGAAACCGCTTCCAAAACCAGCACCAAGTACTACGTCTGGAAAGGCTTGCAGTCGACCTGTTCAAGCTGCCACGGCGACCCGCACCGCGGCCATTTAAGCTCCAAATTCCAAGGCCGCTGCGAAACCTGACACAACGACAACACGTGGAAAATCGAGAAATTCGATCACGCCCGGATCACCCACTATTCGCTGAGCGGAAAACATGCCGAAATCACCTGTACCAAATGCCATATCCAGTCCGCCGCCGTTCTCGCGCAGGGTGAAGCCGGGTTGAAATCCTATCACTGGATCGGGCTGAAAACCCAGTGCTCGAGTTGCCACACGGACCCTCATCGCAATCATTTGAGCCGCAAATTCCAAGGCCGCTGCGAAGAATGCCACGACAATAATGCCTGGAAGATCAAAACATTCGACCACGCCAAAATCACCCACTACTCGCTGAACGGCAAACATGCCGAAATCAACTGCACTCAGTGCCACATTCAAACCCCGGCCGTGCTGGCGCAAGGCGAGGCCGGGCGCAAATCGTATCACTGGATGGGACTAAAAGCCCAATGCCTCAGCTGCCATAAGGACGTTCACCGGTTCGGCGCGTGGCGATCGAAGAAATTCAAGAGCCCGAACCAATGCCTCGAGTGCCATGACGAAAAGATTTGGAAACCGGCGCGATTCAACCACACGGACGACACGCGGTTCCCGATCGACGGCAAGCACGTCGGCTTGAAATGCGAGGATTGCCACGTAATCAAAGACAAGGATAAAAAACCTATCCGCGCCGTCTACCACTGGAACAACCTTCGGCAAAAGAACTGCGCCCTTTGCCATAAGAATCCGCACATCGGCAGCCCGAACCCGCAGTTCAGGCTGAAGCGCTGCGATCAATGCCACGTGACCGCGGGCTGGATCATCCTTCTCAACGGCAAGGCCTTCGACCACAAAACCACCCGTTTTCCGCTCACGGGCAAGCACTTGTCCGCCAAATGCAAGGATTGCCACGAGATCAAAGGCAAGCCGATCTATCGCTGGGAGACCGCCGCGCAGGATTTTTGCATCAGCTGCCATCGCAACGTGCACCAGAGCCAATTCCACGGCAAATTTTCCGAGAAAAACTGCTCGGCCTGCCATACTACCAACGATTTCACCCATCGGCTTTCGTTCAACCATAATGAGACGAGCTTTCCGCTGCGGCTGAAACACGAAGAAGCCAAATGCGAGAAATGTCACGTTCCGACCGGACGCCTCTTCGCAAGCTCAAAGGACATCAAAGACCATGAGCCGATCCATAAATTTCTTTTCCCGGAGATCAAGGGCAAGGGTTGCGTCGGCTGCCACAAAGACGTGCATCGAGGGGAATTCGGAGCTTCCTGCACGGAATGCCATAACGAAGCCTCCTGGAAAAAGACGAAGGACTTCCATAAGAACTTCACGCTCAACGGCATTCACAAGACATTGGGTTGCGCCGAATGCCACAAAGACGGGCGACGACTTGAAGGCATGAGCCAGAATTGCGCCCTCTGCCACCAAAAAGACGATGTCCACAACGGAACACTCCCGAACTGCGGTGAGTGCCATAAACAGCTATTTTGGGAAAATCCGGAATTCCAGCACTCTCTGACCCAGTTTCCGTTGCGAGGGATTCATCGCACGTTAGATTGCAACACTTGCCACAGCCGCGGCATCTACCGAGGAACCCCCTCCAACTGCAGCGACTGCCACCTCAGCCAGGCCCCGCTCGTCACCAATCCCCCCGTGCCCGCGCACGTCTTCCCTCAAATGCTTAATTGCGCAGAATGTCACAATCAATTTCAGTTTTAATTCAAACCCTTAAGCGCCTGTAAAACCTAAGCTAAATTGTTGACCTTATTGGTCTTATACATTATTCTATTAGAATAAATGAAATAACGAATTCTGCCGATCCGGTCTTAGAGGGGGAGCGGACCAATCTTGCCGAAAAGACGCACTCGAGGACGGACACTTGCCGGCCTCGCTATCATCGCAGCTCTCGTGATGGGATGCGGCCTGCAGCGCCCGCAAGTCGGCACCACATCACTCGTCAGCTCGCAGGTCCCCCATACGGGCACGATGCTTCAGAGCTGCTCGGGCTGCCATGCCACGGCGAGACCCGCCCAACTGACTCATGAATTCGCCCACTCCGCGTCGATCGCTCAAGTGGACTGCGTCAGCTGTCACATGGCCGTCCCGGCGAATGTGGGCATTACCTGGTCAGGCGCGTTTTTCACCCATACTTCTTCACTCGCCTCGTGTGCCGAGTGCCATGCTCCCCAAATCCCGGCATCATCCGGGCCTTTTATCGATGCCTCTGGAAACTCGGTCCCCAGCTTCAATCATCTCACCCAGGCCACGGGCGATTGCGCCGCTTGCCATAAAAAAGCCCTGACGAACATGACCCGATCCCCGCCCGTCCTCAGCTGGAGTGAGACGGGCTCCAGCTATCCAGGCACGTTCTCGGCCCTGACCGGCACCGCGCAGGGTTCCACCGACTACACAGTCACCTCGGACGTTCCGACGTGGGGCGGAACCATTGGCAGCACCATCACGGCGGTCAGCTCCTTAACCCAGGCGATACCGCAAACCATGAATCACAACTCGGTCAATATCTCGGCCGCTACGCTTGCCAACTGCGCATCTTGCCACGCGGACGCGGCGAGCGGATCGTTTCGTCCGGGCTATTACCACGCTTCCAGCCTTTCAACCCCTCCCTCGACTTGTGCGGATTGCCATGGGGCCGGAACCCTTGCGTCCACCGGCGCGGCGACCAATGGGATGCCTGCGGGATTCGTCGGCGCCGCGGGTGCCGGCAGAAACCCGGCGTCACCTGAAATGAATCACTTCGCAAACGCATGGCAACTGACCAACGGAAGTTGGGCTCGCACTTCGACGCCTGCCTACAATCAGGACTGCGCCGTTTGCCATAATCAGCCGGGCTCCACCTGGAGCGGCGCGAACTTCCACACCTCACTCACAAGCGGATCAAAAGGCCAACCGGCGTCTTGTCTCGATTGCCACGCGAACAACCGCCCCACCGGAGCGGTCCCGACTTCGCCCTCCTCATCGACACCGACGCAATTCGATCACGCCAATGGAATGGGTGACTGCGCCAGCTGTCACGCGGCTCCAACGAATTCGAATACACCCTCGGCGTCGCTTTGGGCGAACGGCAGCTACCACGCGAACGCCGGTTCCCAAACCTCATGCAACGGCTGTCACAACAGCCAACGCCCGACCGGGACCACGGGTTGGATTGGGCTCAACTCCAACGCCCCCTTTTACTACGCCGGTCATGGCAACGGCCTCGATTGCGCCACCTGCCACGGAGGGACAACCCAATTCACTTCGATGAGCGGCTGGTCCGGCGGATTTTTCGCCCATTCCTCAACGACATCCAGCTGCCTGGGCTGTCACGTGATTCCGGATCCCTCCTGGTATCCAAGCGCGACGGGCGCGGGAGTCGCCGGCGGATACACCCACGCGGCCGGCAGCGACTGCGCCGGCTGTCATAGCGCGGCTTTACAAAACGTGATCACCCAAGGACGCTCGCCCGCTCTTTCCGCCTGGGCCGGCACCGGGCAAAGCGGTGTTCCTTCGGGGCTCGTAGGAGATCAAAGCCTCTCCTATACGGTCTCCACCCTCAATTCCTCCTCCACGCCGGTGACCAGCATCCCGCAGGTCAAATCCGTCTCGAGCTCCTCGACCTCTTTTGTTTTGAGCATGCTGCATAGCTCATCGGCGATCCCCGCGGGAATGTCCTCCGGAGGCACGCTCGTCTGCTCGAAATGTCACAGCGCCACGAGCATTTCGAACAGTTACCGAGGGGGAGTCTTCCATTCGTCAATCACCGCCGCGGGGCTTTCGCAGCCCACAACCTGCAAGGACTGCCATATTTCGATTCTGCCCACCGGAATCGTCGGCTCGGCCAGTCGCTACCTGAATCATGCAGCGCCACTTTCGAACGGCAGCACACCCGTCGCGACGGCGTCGGACTGCGCGACCTGCCATAGCCCAAGCACGGCAGGACAATCGGGCGCCTGGGGATCGAGCGGTTACTTTCACGGAAAACTCTCGGGGGTCACGCCCTCGAGCTGCACGACTTGTCACTACCTGGACGCAAGCCCCTATATCGGCGCCGTTCTCTATCATATGAATCACGGCTCGACCCTGGTCACTCAGGACTGCACCACCTGCCACGCGCAGCCGACTGCCACGCAGATTTCGGCTTCAGGGTACCCGCAAGCCACGCTCTGGAGCGGTGGAATTTATCATGGAAAAATCGCTTCACAACCCACCTCCTGCAACGATTGCCACTCGGGCGATCGCCCCGGCGCCACGACGCAAAGTCTTGTCGACACGACTTCGCCGACTCTGGAATACATGAACCACGCCTCGCAAAAAGCGTCCGGCGATTGCGCCACCTGCCACCTGGCCGAGGTCAAGAACCTCGCGGCGGGCACATCGCCGACGGCATTCTCCCGAACGGATTCGTTTCACTCGTCGATCACCTCCGGCGTGAGCACCTGCGCCGAATGTCACGGTCTCGGAAACGGAAGCACGGTAGCTGGCACGGGCAATACGATTCCCGGAAGCCCTATGGCCACATCGAACGCAAGCTCCGTGGGCAACTCAGGCACGACCATCACACCGGCCTACTCTCCTCCCGCCGCCGGCCAACCGATTTACGATTTTGTCAGTCACACGGATGCCAATGTCACCGGCCACGACTGCTCGAGCTGCCATACCGTTCCGGCCGCCAATGCGGGATCGGACTATGCCCAATGGCAAAAAGCCAAGTTTCACACGAACGTGACGACGGTCAATATCAGCAGCGGCAAATGCGCCAATTGCCATTACAACATCATGCCCAACGCTTCGTTCACGACCTATAATCACACGCAACTGATCTCATCTTCCGGCACCATCTCCACTCCGGCGGGCCAACTCACCTCCGACTGCAGCTCGTGCCACACGACCAATATCGGAACGAGCTGGCTCGGCGCTTCGGTAACGAGCCCACATACCGCGACCTTTTTGCAGACGGCAAGCTGCGTGACTTGTCACGTCCAGGGCGGAACGCAAACTTACTCCGGCAGCGTGACGTCAGGAACCGCGGTCGGGATGCCGACAGGCATGATCACGGTTTCCGATTCGAACGGTCCGAACGGCACTTATAACCTGACATTCTACCATGTCTCGCCGGCTTCGGTCACCGGATCGCAAGGGACCGTCACCATCAAGGGATCCTACAATCTGAACGGAACGGCCTGTATCTATTGCCACTCTTCCGCGGCAAACAACGTTGTCGTCGCCGCAAGCTCAACGAACATCATCGCCGCCGCTCCCGGCTCGGGAGCAACCGGGTGGTCGGGCGGTACCATGGGTTACGGCTCGGGCGGCACGTACAACCACTACCTGGCTCCGACCAGTTATACTTACACCTCGGGCTCGGGGATCACCGCGAGCTCGGGCGGATCGATTCCAGGCACCTGCTCGGCTTGTCACGAAAACGCAAGACCCAGTGGCCACAATACAGGCAAGGATTGCGCAGGCTGCCACAGCCCGGGCTCCAAGTGGTGATCGCGATGCCGCAAAACCACAAACCCAAAATTCCGTGGCTTTTAATCACAATTGGCGCCCTCGGAGCAGCCGGGGCGCTGATCGCTTTTTCTCAACTGCCCCAGCGGCTCACCGGAGAACTCGAAACGAGCGCGACACCGCATCGCCCGGCCCCGCCGATCGAGCTCAAGGATTCCGCCGGCAAGCCCCACACGCTCGAAGAACTTCGCGGAAACGTCGTGCTCGTCCATTTTTGGGCATCCTGGTGCCCGCCTTGCCGTCAGGAAATGCCGCGCCTGCTCGAGCTTGCCGAAAGGTACAAAGACCGGAAGTTCAAAATTCTCGCCGTGAGCGTCGACAAAAGCTGGGCCGATGCGCTGCGTACGCTTCCCGCAAGCTCGGTTCCGTCCGATATGCTTTCGCTCGTCGATCTTTCCGATTCGGTCGCCGATCAGTACGGAACACATGAATTCCCTGAGACCTATTTGCTGAATCCCCGCCTAGAAATCGTCGCAAAGCTCGTGGGAATTCAGCCTTGGGGCAGCGCCACCGTCCGACAAGCCGTCGAACGGATGCTCAAGAACTGATCATCCCCACCGCAGCCCCGATCAAAACAAGCCATGCCGAATTGATCCGGAATCTGACCAAAGCAATGAAAGCGGCAATCGCCAACCCAAGCGTCGCCCAATCGATGATCGCGGCTTTCGCGAGCACGAAGGAAACGTAACCCATGGCCGCAAGCGAAGCGACGTTCACGCCGTCCAGGAAAAATCCGGCGGCCTTCGATTTTCTCAGACGCGGAATGTAGGTGCCGCTGGCGGCCACCAAGAGAAACGCGGGAAGAAAAATGCCCACCGTCGCGACGATCGCGCCGGAAACGCCGTGAAGAAGATAGCCGATGAACGTCGCCGTCGTGAATACCGGTCCCGGCGTGAACTGACCGACCGCGACCGCATCCAAAAGCTGGCCCTCCGAGAGCCAGCGGTAACGCTCCACCAGATCCTCCCGCAAAAATGCGAGCAATACATAACCGCTTCCGAATTGAATCGACCCGATCTTGAGAAAGAAAAGAAAAATCCGGTCGAGCGTCACCGGGATATTCGCAAAAACCGCGGCGAAAGCCCGGCCGGGAAACAGCGCGACCGCCGGCAGGCCCGCAAGAGCGACGACTCTGACCTTGGGCCTGAACTGAAGAACCGCCGATACCAACCCCGCACCGATCAAAAGCAGCGGAATGCTCAAACCCTTCGCGGCCAGAAAAACCGAGCACGCCCCCAAAGCTGCCAAAAATCGGCTTTTAACCGCGGTTTTCGCAAGTCCCCAAACCGCCTGCACGATGACCGCGATTATGACGGGCTTGATTCCGTAGAGAACTTTCCCGATCGCGGGCAGGGATTGATAATGAACATAAAGCCAACCCAATCCTCCCACCATCAGGGCGGCGGGCAGAATAAAGCAGATTCCCGCCAACAAAAGGCCGCGCCACCCCGCATGGCGATATCCGATGAAAATCGCCAGCTCACTGGAACTCGGCCCCGGGATCAGGCTCGAGGCCCCCAATAGATCCAGGAACTCCTCGTGGGTCAGCCATTTGAGCCGACGCACGAACTCGTTTTCCATCAGCGCGATATGCGCCGCCGGACCGCCGAAGGCCGTGAATCCCAGCCGCAGGAAAACGAGAACCAGCTCTTTCATCGGCGGACTGGATTTCGTCATGCTCCCTCCATCTCTTCAATATCACAGCTTCACCCCGTCGCCTTGACGATGATCAGAGCGATCGATAGAATCGAAACATGCAAAATTTTTCGATCGCTATCGCCGCATTCGTCACCGCCGCTTCAGCTCTCGCTTTCGAGGCGCTTCCGCCCAAAGCGGCCGACCCGGCGAATAATCCGTCATCCTCCGCGAAGATCGAACTGGGAAAGGCGCTCTACTTCGACGCGCGGCTCTCGAAGACTGGAAAAGTTTCGTGTAACTCCTGCCACAACGTCCAGGGCTCGGGAACGGACAACAAACCGGTTTCGGAAGGCGTCGACGGGCAGAAGGGCGCGAGAAACGCACCGACCGTTTGGAACGCCGCTTTTTACCCGGTTCAATTCTGGGACGGCCGGGCAGCGACGCTCGAAGACCAGGCCAAAGGCCCCATGATCAATCCCGTCGAGATGGGCATGCCGAACCACGATGCCGTGGTCGCGGCCGTTTCGAAGATCCAGGGCTATCACCCGCTTTTCAAATCCGCCTTCGGCGACGAGCAAATCAATATCGACCGGATTGCCCAAGCCATCGGCGCATTCGAAAGAACGCTCCTCACCCCATCGAGCCCCTTCGACCGCTATGTTCAGGGCGATCATAAGGCCTTATCTCCGGCGGCGCAGCGCGGGCTCAACCTCGTGCAGAAAACGGGATGCCTTGCCTGCCATAGCGGCACGAACTTTTCGGGCCCCAACCTGCCGACGGGCAGCGGATTTTACATGCGCTTTCCGGCTCTTCCGAGCGCGGCGCTCGAAGCCAAATACGGCTTCAGCAAAGACCTGGGCCGCTACGAGGCCACGCACAAAGACGCCGATAAGCATATGTTTCGGGTGCAGTCCTGGAGAAACATCGAGCTCACCGCCCCCTATTTTCATAATGGCTCGGTCGCGACACTCGACGAAGCCGTGCGGGTTATGGCTAAACTTCAGCTCAATAAAGACCTGAAGGACTCCGAGGTGCACGACATCGTGGCCTTCCTGAAGAGCCTCACGGGCAAGCGCCCTAAGATCGAGGCTCCGCAGCTGCCGCAGTGATTTCTTCGATCCGCTTATCCGGACTCAGCCAGATCAGCGCCACGATCACGTACAAGCCGAGAGAAACCCAGTGAACCCAAGGCGAAATTAAAATAGCCGCAAGGTAACAGACGCAGGATACCTTTCCCTTCCAATCGTGGCCGATCGCTTTTTGGAGTATCGACTCGCCCCCCTCGTTCGCGGCGATGATGGCGCATTGGAGAATCAGCCAGGCCAGGGCCGACATCAGGAGCACGCCTCCGTACGCCGCCACCGGAACGCCAGTGAACCGTCTCTCGCCCAGCCAGCGCGTCGAAAACGGAATCAGCGACAGCCAGAACAACAGGTGCAGGTTCGCCCATAAAATCCGTCCCGTGACGTGCTTGCACGTATGCAAAAGATGATGATGGTTGTTCCAGTAAATGCCCACGTAGATGAAGCTCAGCACGTAGCTTAAAAACACGGGCAAAAGCTCGGCCAACGCCGCCAACCCCGTCGCTTGAGGAGTTTTCAGGTCGAGCACCATGATGGTGATGATGATCGCGATCACTCCGTCGCTGAATGCTTCTAACCGGCCTTTGCCCATATTTCCCTCCGAATGGCGCTCAAACGTCAATCGCGCTCGCCGATCCGACGATCTTGCGAAGCTCGAATTTCTGGATTTTACCGGTGGAAGTCTTTGGAATCTCCCTGAACACGATCGCTTTCGGAACCTTGAAATGCGGAAGATGCCGTTTGCAATGAAGGATCAACTCTTCCGCCGTGACGACGGATCCGTTTTTGAGCTCGATAAACGCGCAGACGGCCTCTCCCCACTTCGGGTCGGGCTTGCCGACGACGGCCGCGAGCATGACTGCCGGATGCTGGTACAGCACGTCTTCGACCTCGATGCTGGAGACGTTCTCCCCACCCGAAATAATGATGTCCTTGCTGCGATCCTTGATCTTGATATAGCCATCGGGGTAAACGACGCCCAAATCCCCCGTGTGGAACCACCCGCCCTCGAACGCCTCTTGAGTGGCTTTCGGATTCTTCAAATACCCCTTCATGGTGATGTTACCCTTGAACATGAGCTCGCCCATCGTTTCCGCGTCGGCGGGAACGGGCTTCATCGACTCGGGGTCAAGCACGGCTACCGCGCTTTGGAGGCTGTAGGTCACTCCCTGACGGGCGTTGAGCCGCGCCTGTTCGCCGATCGGCAGCCGCTCCCATTCACTCTGCTTCGCGCACACGCTCGCGGGGCCGTAAACTTCGGTCAACCCGTAAACATGCGTGATATTAAACCCGATCTTATTCATCCCCTCGATCATCGCGGCGGGAGGGGCGGCACCGGCCACGAGCGCCTCCACCCGGTGTTTGATGCCCTCTCTCATTTCTTCGGACGCGTTGATGAGAAGGCTGTGAACGATCGGGGCACCGCTGTAATGAGTGACGTGATGCTCGCGGATCAGCTTGAAAATCTGCTCGGCGTCGATTTTACGCAGGCAAACGTTAGTACCCGCCCTCGCCGCCACGGCCCAGGGAAACGTCCATCCGTTGCAGTGAAACATGGGGAGCGTCCATAAATAGGTCGGATGCTTCGGCATGTCCCATTCCAAAACATTGGAGATGGCCCCCGCATACGCGCCTCGATGATGGTAGACGACCCCCTTCGGGTTTCCCGTCGTTCCAGACGTGTAATTCAGGCTGATGGCGTCCCATTCGTCGATCGGATAGTCGCCCTGAAAAGAATCATCGCCCTCGCCGAGAAGGCCCTCGTACTCCAAGGATGAAGCAGGCCCGTTTTCTCCTTCGTAAAGCGCGTCGCTCACGTGCACGACCAGCGGAGGCTTCTCGATTCGCGTGATCGCATCCCGGATGAGCGGCGAGAACTCGGGATCGACGAAGACGACCTTGGACTCCGCATGCTGAAGCATGAAGGCGATGCTTTCGGCATCGAGCCGGATGTTGAGCGCGTTCAAAACCGCGCCCGCAAACGGAACGGCGAAATGCAATTCCACCATCGCCGGCACGTTCGGCAGGATCGCCGAGACGGTATCGCCTTTACCGATTCCGCGCTTTTTCAGCGCGGAGGCCATTTTCAAACAGCGAAGGTAGGTTTCTTTCCAGGATCTGCGAATCGCCCCATGGACGATGGCCGTGCGCTGCGGGTAAACGTCGGCGCTGCGTCTGATGAACTCCAAAGGAGTCAAAGGCGTGTAGTTTGCAGGATTTTTACCGAGACCCCATTCGTATTTCGATTCCATACAAAAGCATAGAAGAACGTATACGACAATTTTGGATCTCTCAAGGGTTTGCGGTAATCTGAAGCAAAAGGAGACGGCAAATGCCATTCGCGATCCGTGTTCATGAGGTCGGCGGTCCGGAGAAAATGCTCTGGGAAGAAGTCGAAACCCCTCGCCCCGGACCCCATGAAGTCCTCATTCGCAATCGAGCCGTCGGCTTGAATTTCATCGATGTCTATTATCGTAACGGGCTTTACTCCGACTCACTCCCGCTGACGCCCGGAGCCGAAGGCGCGGGCGTGGTCGAAGCGGTCGGTTCCGAGGTCAAGGAATTCAAACCGGGCGACCGGGTCGGATACGCGGGAGGGCTCGGAGCCTATTCGGAGCTGGTCATCCGCCCCGCGAGCCGCTTGGCGCGAATTCCCGCCGATCTCGACGAAAAAACTGTCGCCGCCGTTTTACTAAAAGGAATGACCGCCGAATTCTTGATTCGGCGTACCCACCGAGTCCAGGCCGGCGAGACGATCCTCGTTCACGCGGCGGCAGGAGGCGTCGGGCAGATCCTTTGCCAATGGGCCAAGCATCTGGGCGCACGGGTGATCGGCACCGTCGGAAGCGAAGAAAAAGCGGCGCTCGCGAAACAGAGCGGATGCGAGCACGTCATCGTCAGCAGAAGCGGCCCCGTTTCCAAACAGGTTCGTGAGCTGACCGAAGGGAAAGGCGTCCCGGTCGTGTACGACGGCATCGGCAAAGCTACCTTCATGGACTCGCTCGACTGCCTCGCGCCGCGCGGGTTGATGGTGAGCTTCGGCAACGCCTCGGGCGCGGTCGAACCCTTTCCCCTCGGCATCCTCGCGCAAAAGGGCTCGCTCTACGTCACCCGCCCGACCCTGATGACCTACGTCGCTCAAAGAGATGAACTCGAAAAAAGCGCGCACGATCTCTTCTCGGTGATTCAACAGGGGGCCGTTAAAGTCTCGATCAATCAGACTTACCCGCTCCGCGAGGCAGCGCGGGCGCACCGGGACCTGGAAGCACGCAAGACCACCGGATCGAGCTTGCTTCTCATTTAATGCTTTCGTTGAGGGATTGATCGATGGCCCTTTTGAGATTTTGCTTTCTTCTTCTTTTTTTGCCTATCCGGGGACGCCTGCCGGCGACAAGCTGATCAGGCATGTCTCCTCGTTGAGGAAACAGCTCCTGAGAAGTCAGAGTTCCAGCGGCTCGCCGGAGTCCGCGGATTGCTACGTCCGGCCTTTTCAGCGAACCGAATGACGCGGGCCTCAACCAAAAGGTACGGCCTACCTTTTACTGCGTCCGATTTGACACAGCTTCCGCAGGAGGCCGCAAAGACATAAACTATTAAAAATAAGGGCTGGCTCCGTGCCGGCAAGATGAACGTATGTGGACTGCTCGCTTTTTTTTCATTTTTATTTCTATTTTTTGCATGGGCTGCATGCCGGTGCTGATTGCGCCCACACAAAGCTCGAGCACCGCGAGTTCGGCGTCCCTATCCATTTCTCCATCACCATCGCCTTCCCCCTCGTCTTCGGAGCCTAGCTGGTCCGTTTACGCGCAAAAATTCGACGCGAGCGGAAACCTCTACTTCGCTGACTCGGCCAACGGCCTGGTCCGGGAAATCACGATGTCGACGGGGATAATCACGGCCTTTGCCGGACTCACGAACCAAAGCCAGATCTATTCTTATACAATGATGCCGAGAGGCAGCGCGTTCGATAGCGCGGGCAATTTATACATGGCCGACATGAACTCATTCGTGGTCTGGAAGATCGCGGCAGCGGACGGCACTGTTTCGATTGCAGCCGGAACATTTGGGGTGAGCGGCTATTCGGGCGATGGAGACTTTGCAACCCGAGCCGAGCTTTATTCGCCCAGCAGCGTCGCCCTCGATGCGTCCGGCAACCTTTACATCGCCGACTATTGGAGCCATGTCGTTCGAAAAGTGTCTGCGTCGGGCATTATTTCAACGATCGCTGGAACCGGAACGGCAGGATATTCAGGCGACGGAGGGCCGGCAATCAGCGCCGAACTCAACGTTCCTAGCGATGTCTCGGTCGATGGATCAGGCAATCTCTACATCGCAGACACCCAGAACTCCGTGGTACGCATGGTTGCCGCGGCGGACGGAAAAATTTCCACCGTGGCAGGCAATCACACTTATGGATTTTCCGGCGACGGAGGACTGGCAACCAATGCCAAACTGTCTTGGGTTAACGGAGTGACTGCCGACAACGCCGGCAATCTCTATCTCGCTGATACGCGAAATGAAGTCATCCGAAAGGTGACGGCATCCACGGGTAAGATCTCTACGATCGCCGGGTCCGGAGGATCGCAAGGTTACACAGGCGATGGAGGGCCGGCGACCAGCGCAACGCTTTGGGGTCCCACGAAAGCGGTGCTCGACCCATCCGGCAATATTTACATCGCGGATTCTTCCAACAACGTGGTCCGCGAAGTTTCCGCTTCGACCGGAATCATCACAACCGTTATCGGAAACGGAACCGCGGGCGACAATGGCGATGGCGGACCGGCGACCGCTGCCGAAATCAACGCCCCGAGCGGACTTGCGGTCGATGCTTCGGGGAATGTTTATGTCTCGACCAACAATCAAGTACGGGAGCTGAACACCACGACCGGCACTATCAGCACTTATGCCGGGATGGTCCCCGGCGAAATCGGCGACGGCGGCCCGGCGACGGATGGAATATTGTACATGCCCGCTTCCGTCGCTATCGATAGCGCAGGCAATACGTACATTTCCGACGATCAAGACTACGTCATTCGCAAAGTGAGCCCGTCCGGAACCATTTCGACCGCGGCAGGAACTTTTATGAAAAGCGCGTATTCGGGCGACGGGGGCCCGGCGACAGAAGCCTCTTTTTCCGCGCCGACGGCGATCGCATTAGATCGCCAGGGAAATATTTACGTCGTGGACACCGGAGGCTACCGTATCCGTAAAATCGACGCGACGACCGGAGATATATCCACGATCGCCGGAAACGGAACCATGGGCTATACCGGAGACGGCGGCCCGGCGATCAACGCCGAGATCGGTATCACCGAGAGTATCGCGATCGATGAAGACGGGAACGTCTATTTTGCTGACTACTACTACAACGTCGTTCGAGAAGTCCTTGCTTCGGGCACCATTACAACCGTGGCAGGAACGGGCACGGCGGGCAACTCCGGCGATGGCCAGCAGGCCGTGGCCGCGGACCTCAATCTGCCTATTGCAGTGGCGTTGAATGCCGCAGGCGAGCTTTACATCGCCGACTACGGAAACAATAGGGTCCGGAAGGTATCAAACGGCGTCATTTCAACCATCGCCGGTACCGGGACCGCCGGCGATCTAGGGGATGGAGGACCGGCGACGGCCGCGGAAATCAGCCCCTCGAGTCTCGCGCTCGACCGCTCAGGAAATATTTACGTCGCCGATGCCGCTCATAACGTGATCCGAATGATAACGGTATCGACGGGCATCATTTCGGCGATCGCCGGTACCGGGACCGCAGGACTATCAGGCGATGGTGAACTCGCAATCATCGCCGAACTTCAAACTCCCTACTTCTGAACCGTTAAAGTGATTTCACCCAAGGTTTGATAAAGATCGCCGGGATCCGCCTGATATCGATAGGGCTTGTTGATACTATCTTTGATATAATAGGTGGTCGCCTCGCCGCTTGAGTCGAACTCCGCGCCATAGATCATCACGATGTGGCTCAGATCGGAGTAAACCACTGGCACGCCCGACTTGAGGGAAGCGCGGATCCTGGCCTTGATATCGTCCAATGTCGTGTACATGACCTGGTACTTGCCGCTTGCGTCCGAGTCCGGATCGGGCCCCCACCCCGCCGGGTGCTTGCTGTCGACGAGGGCATAAGAAACCCAGGGTTTCTCGCCCAAAAGCTCACGGCCAAAGTCCAGTACCGAAAGAGTCCGTCCGTCGAGCTTCGTGGTTTTCGGCAAAGGCCCGTAGGACGAATCCAGATCGGAAGAAATCTTCCGGAGCTTTTGCGGGTTCGTTTTCAAACGGGCCACGTCGGCCAAAATCCGCTCGATGTCCGGATAGTAATCGGAGCTGAGATCCGAATAATCCTTGAACTGCGACATCCCGAAACCCTGGATGATCCCAATCGCGTCCATCGCGGTTCCTCGATCGTTCAGCTCCGAGCGAGGATTCGAAAGCCGGTCCTCCAGACCGCTCAACCAATCGGTATGCTGCAAAAACCCGCGCGAAAGCTCGATCTCCTCTCCTGGATGCCTCGTCATATAAAAGGACTCGAGCGCATTCAGCACCGCGTAGGCCCAGCAAAGATCCGAATCCAGTTGATCGAAGTCCCGGCTGACGGGCAAAACGACTTTGTCCACGCCCGCGCCGAACGCGGTCGAAGACGCCGCCATGATCGAAAGCAACAACAGGAAAACGATCGAAAAGCTTCTCATCATCACTCCCCCGGCTCCGAGCTCAAAGTGCTTGCAAGTAAGAAAACAAGGCGCTTGCCATCATGCTGCCCAAGCCCGTCACCAAGTCAAAACCGGGTCCAGCCGAATACATGCCGTTGCTGCCCGAGACGATGTCGTTGAAATAATCGCCAACAGACGCGGTCGGGATGGCGTAGATCCAAGGATTCAGCAGCCCCAGATGTTTTTTCGATCCACGCGCTTCGTCGACCAAAGCCATGAATCCCGCCCATTGCGGAGAGGCGATGCTCGTGCCTCCGATAATATAATAGCTAGGAGCATCCGGAGCGGACATCGGCGAAGTCGGGTCGTAGTGAACCCACGTCGGCTGTCCCGAGCTCGGGTCGGCATTGAACGCGACGTCCGGATAATCTCGTCCCGTACCCATTTTTGGATCGAGCCCCGCCTGGTACGAAGGCCTGGGATAAAAAGTGCTGATGCCCCCTCCGCTGCCACTCCAGGCTAGCTCCGATCGAGCCCCGCTGGTGTCAGTGAGCGTCGTGCCGCCGACGGCCACCACGTTCGGGTTGCCGGCCGGAAAATCCGGCACTTGCGCCCCGCCATCGCCGGTCGCGACAAAAATCGTCACGCCCTGGGCAACCGCACGAGAAAAAAGAGCGTCCATCGCCTTTTTATGCTCGCGATCGAGCGTATTCTCCAACGTGCCCCAGCTGTAAGTGACGATCTTGGAGCGGTTATCGTCGAGAATCGTCGTAAAGATGGCCTGCTCGCCCGCGTCGCCGTTTTTGGCGGAAGCGAAAACGTGAATCGAGGCGCCAGGTGCGATCATTCCCGCGAACTCCGCGTCCGACTCGGTCTCGACCGCGGAGAGCACGTCGTCGTCCGGCGTTCCATTGAACTTCACCTGGTCCACGCTCGGCATGGGGTCCAGATGGTTCATCACGTAATAGTCGCGGATGTCCTGGAGGTAAAACGCGTCGTAAGTAGCGATCGCGATATGCTGGCCCTTCCCGGTAAATCCCGCTTGATAGATCGGATTGAAATCGTAAGCCTGCTTGATCGCCGGGGGCTGAAGCCCGTTCGCGTCGCCGTCTGTCATGCTTCTGATCAGCAATGAAGAATGATGGCGCTTCGGCCCGTTAGTCAGCCCGACAATGGATTCAATACTGGATTCGATACCGTTCGAAGCGCGGGGCTTCGCGAATTCGACTTCGGCCTTAAGGCGAGCCAAATACGCTCGCTCGCCGCGAACCGTAATGGACAAATGCGCCGAGGATTCGCGGACCACGGTCACGCCGTGTCTGCGCAGATCGGCGAGGATCGAGTCGTATTCTTCTTGAGGCGGCGCCGCGATGGCGCGGATCTCTTCGGGGGTGAAGTACCGCTGATAGCGCGGCGCGGATGGATCGGTCACCGAGCTTGCTAGCTCTTGCATCGAAACCCTTGGGCGCAGACACAGGATCACTTCCGCGACACCCGAGGGCGAGCTAGCGAAAGACTGTGCGCCCGCCGCCAAGAACGCCGCGCAAACGCCCGGAACGAGAGCGCTCTTTATGGGAATCTTCTTGATTAATTTTTCTTGTTTCGCGCGGATCAATCAATAAAGGTGTACGTTTAACACCCGGCGGGTGTCAACATTTGCCTCCGGCGAACCACGCGAATGGCACATGCAGTTAACGCGGCAATATAGGGCCCTTAAAATCCGCCATCCGGAGATTGCGTTTCTGGTTTTAATGAATCAATCTACGCCTCTCATTCTGGCAATGCGAGGTGACGCCAATGCAAACCAGTAAGACAGCTCTTTCTGTTTCAATTGTGGAAAATATCAAAGCCCTCCTGCCAGGCCTCGAGAAAATCTATACCGACATTCACGCTCACCCGGAACTATCCATGCAGGAAGTGCAAACCGCGGCTCGCACTGCGGACCATCTGCGCTCAAATGGTTTTGAAGTCACCACGGGAGTTGGAAAGGCCGGCGTGATCACATCGGCCGGCGACAGCTTGCAAATTCGCATGTTCGGCAGGGGCGCGCACGGATCGATGCCCCAGGCGAGTATCGATCCCGTCGTAATGGCCGCGTCCACGGTCCTCAGATTGCAAACCATCGTCTCTCGAGAGCTCGCGCCAACGGAGGCCGCGGTCGTGACGATCGGCGCGCTTCAGGCCGGAACCAAAGAAAACGTCATTCCCGATGAAGCGATCATCAAGCTGAACGTGCGCACTTTTGACGAAGGAGTGCGGCAGCGGGTCCTTGATTCGACTCACAGGATCGTAAACGCCGAAGCCACGGCCTCGGGCGCTCCAAAGGCACCGGAGTTCAAAGTCATAGATCATTATCCGCTGACGAAAAACGATCCTGAAGCGACGCGGAAAGTGCTCAATTCGCTCCGCAACTATTTCCCGGCCGATCGGATCCATGAGACAGAGCCGACTTCCGCCAGCGAGGATTTCGGCTGTTTCGGAGCGGAATGGGGAGCTCCTTCCGTCTTTTGGTTTATTGGCGGAACGGATCCGGATCTCTATGCGAAGGCCCAAGCATCGAACCGCCTCCGCGATTTGCCGACCAACCACAGTCCGCGCTTCGCGCCGGTCCTGCACCCCACCCTGGAGACCGGAGTTTTGGCGATGATTTCGGCGGCGATGGCCTGGCTGGAGAAATAAAATAATGACCCTGCTGATCCTGGACCTACTGGGCACCTTCGTATTTGCCCTGAGCGGTGCGATGACCGGGGTTCAAAAGCGACTGGATCTTTTTGGCGTCCTTGTTCTTTCTTTCGCAGCGGGAAATGCGGGCGGGATTACGCGAGATGTCTTGATCGGCACTATCCCGCCGTCAGCGATCAATGATTGGAAATACGTCGCGGTTTCCGTGCTAGCGGGACTTTTGGTTTTCTTTTGGTATCCCCTGATCGATCGGCTGCGAAGCCCGGTCTTGATTTTTGACGGCGCGGGCCTTGCCCTCTTCGCGGTGAATGGAACCCAGAAGGCCCTGAACCACGGACTTGAGCCGGTTCCCGCGGCATTGCTTGGCATGCTGACCGGAATTGGGGGCGGTATGCTGCGAGACATACTCGTCACCGAAATTCCCGTCGTGCTGCGGGCGGACCTCTATGCGGTAGCCGCCTTAGCTGGCGCGATCGTTGTCGTCCTGGGGCATGGATTTCATTTTCCGCAAGCCGCGGTCACCATTGTCGGTGCGGGCTGTTGCTTTGGGATTCGGATCGCGGCTCTACGGCGCGGCTGGAAACTTCCAGCAGCGCATCCGTCGGAGCCTTGAATTAATGTGTGAAAATGACGCAGGCCTCAACCAAAAGGTAC
Organism: Oligoflexia bacterium; assembly: GCA_031292385.1. Taxonomy (GTDB): domain Bacteria; phylum Bdellovibrionota; class UBA1018; order UBA1018; family UBA1018; genus JARLHE01. The sequence goes on along the minus strand of JARLHE010000024.1, from coordinate 27,179 downwards.
GGCCTACTTTTTTTGAATTGGTCGGGGCGAGAGGATTCGAACCTCCGACCCTCTGGTCCCAAACCAGATGCGCTAGCCAGGCTGCGCTACGCCCCGACAAGGGCACCCTAGCCGACAGGTATGCAAGCTGTCAAACTCCCTTGAGATCAAACTGAATTATGAGTAATCATAGGGTATGCAATTCGATCGTCAGAAGTATCTAGACCTAGCCAAGACCCAGGGTGTAAGCGCCGCGTTAACCCAGCTTCAAAAAGACACCATTGAAGGGGAATACGAAGCTTTTGAAGGCGAAAAGGGCTGGCAACCGGCGATGTGGCAAGAGCTTGAGGAAGTGCGCAGCTTTTCCCGAGAGCTTTGGGAAGCGGCCCTTAATTCCGCTTGAGCTCAATCCGAACTGAATCGACCGTCCCTCCCCCCTCCCAATCGGAGGCCGAGGCCCGGCTCCATCAGGAAGGCTATCAATCGTTCAAATGGTATGACGTGCCGGGGGCGCATTACCCCAAACACCGCCATCCAAAAGACGAATGTCTTTGGATTCTGAGCGGCAAGCTGGTCATCGAGATCGACGGCACCGAGTACCTGCTTCAAGCGGGCGACCGAATTTACCTGCCCGCCAAAACCCTGCACACCGCCCGCGTTCCGAACCAGGGCGCGGTTACCTATGTGGTGGGCCAGAAAGACTGCCAGAAGGACTAGGCGAGGCTGACGGCGTAGGTGCTGACGCCGCACAAGCCGAACCCCCGACATCATCCCCGACGTTTTTATAGAAGTGATCCACCACCCAGGTGTGATCGACATAGGGATTCGCATCGAGCTTGGCATTAGGGCCGGTATCGGAGGTGTCGGAGGCATCCAGATACGCATAAGGAACCCACATGAAATCCGGGTGACCATCCACCATATCGTCCGCGGCCTGACCAAGCCAGGTGCCGCCCAGATACCAGGAAGTGCCACCGGGCGCCCCGGTTTGCGGAACAATCACGAGATTGCCGCTGCTGGTGATATGGCCGTCTGAATCAAACGCCACCGGCCCGTCGAGCCAAAGCTCGGCCTGAAAATCGCGCCCGGCGAAATAAGGCTCGTTATAGGTATAATCGAACGTCGGAGTCTCGTCGTTCGGGTTGGCGCTATCGTCCGCCCACCAAAGATGAGTGGTCACCTGAATCCGATAAACGTTCGGATACGCCGGGTCCGCTCCGAGATAATCCGAGGGCTTCGGATAATCGATCTTATAGGCCACCAAAGGCTGATTCCAAATTTCATCCCCGGTGTAACGATCGATATTGATCCCGTAACGATGAATCCCCATGTAGTTGGTCAACACCATGAAAAACTGATCGGGATAGATATCGTCGACCGTTCGTTGATCGTTGGCGCTGAACTGCTGAACGGGGTGACCGAAATAATCGGCATCGACCAGCATGCCGATCTCGGTCATCAGCGCTTTGATATCGGCTCGCGAAAAAGTGACGCCGTTGACCGTGATCGCCTCGGGCGGCTCCGGATAAAGCGAAGCCGACGCCGACCAACCGTTACAGTGACCATACCAGCCCGCCACCGGAACCGGCTTGATATTAGGCGGACTGGGGCTGTGATAGACCCTCTCCCAGCTCGCGGCCTGGCTGCCGCAGCCATACGCCTTATCGAATTTTTCGGCCGGACTCATCCCGCCCGTCGCGAAGGCCGTCGTCGCGATCCCGTCTTTGGTCGTCGCATTATAGGGCCAATACGTATTGGCCCAGGTTTGGTGATCGGGCTTTCCGTCCGCGTAGCGATTGATGAGCGCGGCGAAATTCGTCTCCTGGCCCGAGGCCGGGCTGTAATTCCCGTAAGGATTGTAGCCCTCGACTCCCGAGTTATTTCCATCCGTGCCGTTTTTCGACGAGCTGCAAGCGGCAAGAGAAAACAGCAGAGTCAGCGAGCCAACCTTAAATAGAGTCGATTGAATTTCACGCTTAGTGATCATGGCCGGCTCCGTTCGTCAGAATGCTGATGCCCCGGTCCGTCTTCACGTACGACGGCCAAGGATTTCCTTTTTGCCAGACAAAATCGACCTCGCGTCCGAACCCGTCGATCGTCCTCATCGAGCTTGCGTTGTCGGCGTCGTAAGAAAAGCGCGAACTATGCGCGATCGCGGCCAGCGGAGCGGGCATCGACGCGATGAGCTCGTCGGGAGTCTGATAAGGAACGGACTCCGCCGTGCTCACCTGAGGCGCGTCGATTTCGTAAATCTCGAGCGGCAGAAAGCGCGTGTGCATGCCGTGCACCAAGCCTTCCGTGGTCGAGCCGTCGGTACGGTGATACGCCTTCGCGATCTCGTGGAACTCGGCATCGAACGCGAGCGTGACGCTCGTGACGGAAGGGTCGGTTTTCTTCGTCTCCGTCACTTCGATCCGAAGCGGCGCGATCGAGCTCACCCGATAGTGAAAAGCGGAAATCCTGCCGTGAGGCGCGAAATCGGTTCGCGCGCTTCCGCCGGGCAGCGCGCTTGCGTTTTGCAAGTTGTAGTATGAAACCACATCCCACTCCTCGCCGATCCGGTAGGAGCGCCCCATGATGCTTTCGACGGGGTTCGCGCCGTACTCGACCAGGTCGGCGGTGAGCTGCGTGAGCTTCTTTTTGCGCTTTTCGAGCGCCTGATTCACGAAATCTAAATTCTGCCTATAGAAAGCGTTTCTTTCCCGCGGATATTCGCTCGCCAGCGCCGGAAGAGCGGAAAGCGCGGTGACCATGATCAAGCCGCAAACGAATCGCATAAGCAAAGACCCCCGGGCGGGAGTCAAAGCAAGCGACATACCAGGGGCCGCGCTGAGCGAATCAGGAACTCACACGACTTCGTGTCGCTTCCCTAGCTCGCTCAGACTTATTCAGTGCTCATTCGTCGAATCGGAAGTCACTTAAGAATTCAGCGACTTCACGACGAGAGTGCCCGCGATCGCGTCGTGCAAGGCCTGTCTTCGCGGGTTAAAGAGCGCCATGAGAAGACCGACGCCCATGATGCACGAGACCGGCAGGAATAACGCGCGCAAGAAGCAGCGCCACCAGCTCAGCGGAGCCTCGTTTTCGCCGGCGAGAACCACGCGCAATCTGAAAATCCGCTTACCGATCGTGGTTCCGTAACGCGCGACTCCCACGATGAAATAACCCAGCAAAAAGCAAAGCTCGAGGATGCTCACGATGATCTGCAGCGCGAGTCCGCTCGTCTCGGGAATAAACCACTCCAACGCGGTCAAAACCGAAGTGACCAGCGTGATGTCGATCAGGAACGCGATCAGGCGCGGAAATAAAGGTGCGGGTTTCAGGTTCACGGCTAAAATCTATCTCATATTTAGGGAAGGTTGAATAGGCGCACGCTTTGCTTAAAGCGCACGCATGATGGCCGCGCTTATCAGTCTTAATTGGCTTGTTTGGCTTGCAACCCCGATGGCCTGGGCGTCGGGTCACTCCGGTCACCCTAGCCCGAACAATGACGCCTACTTGAAAAACCTGCAGCTCGCCCAAGCCAAGGTAGAGAGGATTCAAACGCAAAGTCGGCAGGGCCCGGGAGCGCTCAGTGCATCGCGGCTCGCCCTTCTTTCCGGACGTTATTACCAAATCGGCGATTCCTGGACGGTCGCGTCCTGGCTCACTCAAAAAAACGGCGATCCGTATCTGAGCGAGCCCTCACTTTTTCGCTATGAAGTCGTCGATGTCAAAAACGGGCCGAACCCTGAGGTCAGAATTCAAGTCACGCAAGTTGATGCGCCGGGCTTTACCGTCGTCGATCCTCAAGTGAAATCGGTCGACCTCCGCCTCCAAACCGCCCGAGGTCTGAAGCAGATCGCCAAAAAATACCGGTTTATCGAACCGCCCCATTCTACTTCATTGGCAGGCGTCTCATCGCTCGAGCTTTATGCGCTGGATGCTCCCGATACCTTGACCGCGCCGATCAACTCGATCGAACAGATCCCCGAGCTACCCACGCAAATTCAAACTGCCGCGGCCAAACTCGGGTGGCATCCGCAGCCCCAGTTCTCGAAGCGAATCGAGTCGGACGATTTCTTCGGACGCCCCGTCGAGACGATCTGGCAAAAAGGCGATCTCTGGCCCGCTTATCTGAAAACGGTGAATAGCGTCTCGCTACTTACGGCTTTCGGGCAATAATGCTGGCTCGCGCGTCCTTACCGTCATTGACCTCACGATAAACCAGGATGTCCCAATCCTTGAAGAGCTCCCGAAGCTCCCCTTTTTTCAGCAGCCAATCCTTGCGAATGACGTTGCCCCCCGTATTGGCCAGCTGGTCTTCGGTTTGGCTCTCGAAAACCACCATTCCGCCGTGCTTGAGGCCCTTTTTGATCTCGGGAATCAGCGAACGCAGGACAAAGTCGATATCCACGATCACATCGTAAGCCTCGGGCTTGATCGTATATTCGGTGAGATCGGCGTTCACCGTCCGCAGGGTCACGCGATTCTCATGAGCCAAGCGGCGAGCTTTGGTCAAAGCAATCTCGGAATAATCCACCCCAGTGACCTGAAAACCCTTTTTAGCGAGGAAAACCCCGTTTCTCCCCTCACCCATCGCAATATCGAGCGCCTTGCCGACCGGTAAAAGCGCGATATGCTCTTTTAAAAAGGCGGCAGGGGCGCGCCCGTAGACGTAACCTGCCTGATTAAATAGCGAATCCCAATGCATTCGATCGGCTTCGACATCATCGCCGGTAATGTTTTGGTACAAATTCATGCCTTGGGGCTGGATTTCATCAGCAAAAGCAGGGGTATAAACGAGGGAGCCGAACGCGATCAGAATTGACAGTAAGTGCCCAAAAAGATAGGAATAAGAAATGTTTGGAATTTCTGGCGAACATCTCCTGATTTTAGGCATTGTATTACTCATTTTCGGACCTAAGCGATTGCCGGAGCTTGGCAATACTTTAGGTAAGGCGATCCGAAACTTCAAGGATTCCGTATCGGGAATTGAAGAAGCGAAATTTCGCCGAATCGACGAAGAACGCGCTCACCCCACGGCGGCGCCAGCGCAAGCGACGGCAACCGCTACGGCGGCTGCGGCTCCAGCCGGTGATAACACCGCCAAGAAAACCGAGAACGCTTAATTGGCCATCCAATCTAAAATGATCGACGATAAAAACTTCACCAAATACCTGAACCGCCACGAAATCGATGCGGCGGTGCAAGCGCTCGCCAGCCGGCTCAATACCGATTACGAAGGCAAGCAAGTGGTTCTGGTCGGAGTTCTCAAAGGCGCGATCGTTTTCATGGCCGACCTCGCCCGCCACCTCAAGATGGATACCGAGGTCGAATTCGTTCGCCTCTCGAGCTACGGCAAAGCGCGCACCTCAAGCGGCACCGTCACCATCATCAAGGACATCCAGGCCGACATCCGCGGCAAGCATGTCTTGATCATCGAAGAAATCATCGACAGCGGCCGCACGCTGAAATTCCTGTACGAGCGCCTGAAGCAATCCGGCCCGGCATCGGTCGAGATCGTCACCTTGCTCGACAAGTCCTCGAAGCGCGTCGTCGACGTCCCGGTTAAATACGTGGGACGTATGATCGAAGACCAATTCCTCATCGGTTACGGCCTCGACCTCGAAGAGAAGTGCCGCAACCTTCCCGATATCTACTATCTCAAATATCCAAATTAAGGCCTGGCGGTCGGCCGGGTCATCAGAAGCTGGATGATCTCTTGAAGCGATAGCTTGCCTTCCAGCAGATGATAAACGCCCTCGGTGACGGGCATGTCGATTCCATGCGCATGCGCGAACTCACGCACGCTGCGAGTGGTTTTCACGCCTTCAGCGACGCTCCCGAGCGCTTGAAGAATCGAATCGAGCGACTCACCCTTCGCCAGGCGCAAGCCCGTGCGGTAATTTCGCGAAAGCGGCGAGCTGCAGGTCGCGAGCAGATCCCCCACCCCCGATAGCCCCAGGAAAGTCTCTTCCTTCGCGCCCATCGCCATCCCGAAACGAACCATCTCGGCCAGGCCTCGAGTGATCAAAAGCGCCCGCGCGTTCCAGCCGAGTTGCAAAGACTCGACCGCGCCCGCGGCGATGGCCAGGATATTTTTCAAAGCACCCGCCCACTCCACTCCAATCACGTCATGACCCGGATAAACCCGGAAATAATCGCCCGTCAGCAGCGCCTGGCCGGCGGCCACGACTTCCTCGAAGTCCGAGGCCACGACCGTCGCTGCCGGCTCGCCTCGGCCGATCTCCTCGGCCAGATTGGGGCCGCTGATCACGCCGATTCGCGGGCAGGGAATCTCTTCGCGAAGCAAAACCGAAATCCGCTTCAAACTTCCCTCTTCCACGCCTTTCACGGTGTGAATCAAAATCTCGTCGCCGCCAAAATACGGAGCGAGAACCTTGGCCTCCTGCCGGCAAACCTGCGACGGCAACGCCCAGATCACGGCCTGCACGCCTCCTTCGAAAACACGCTCCGGCTCGCTGAAAGCCGTGATGTTTTGCGCGAGCGAAAGCTTCGTCATATAGGAGGGATTCAACCGGGTCGAATTGATCGCCCGCGCCTGCTCCTCGCTTCGCGACAAAAGGCGCACCTGCAGGCAGTTCTTGGACACGAGGCTCGCCAGCACCGTCCCGAAATTGCCCGCGCCGATCACCGCGACTTTCGCTTTACTCCAAAAAGCCTTTTCTTCCACAGTTCCCCATCGTCTTTTTCAAGCCGCCGTAACCGGTCAACCGGTTGCGGTAGTAATAAAGCAAGTTCATGTCTTCCGTCCAAACCGAGTCCTCGGCGACTTTCACCACCGCCGCATCGTGGATCACCCCGAGCTGCTTGATCCCGTCATCCACCCACGCCCGGAGGTCAGCGGCATGCAATTCCTGGCTGAGATAAAGCTCGCCTTGGGCCTCCATCTGCAAGAGCTTCGCGTGCACCTGCTGCGCATACGCGAGAAACCCTTCCAACTGAAGCGTGCGCTGCTCGGCCGAGAGGCGCAAAAACCGATACAAATCGAGCTCCGGATAGCGCGAGCGCAGCAGCTCGAAAAACGCGAAAGCCACCACGTGCGAGGTCATCACCGTATTGTCGCGATGAAAGCGCTCGGCGATCCGCTCGCCCAGCTCGCGCGTGTATTCGTGATCGCGCGCGGCGTCGGCCCGAAGCTCGCCCCGGGTCGTCAGCCATTTCCGGGGGTCGATCGTGGTTCCGTTCGGGCCCATCGAAGCGCCGTTTTCGTCGACCGGGTTGCCGAAAACATCCATGGGCATCCCGATCCGCACGACGATGCCGCTCTGGGATGAAAAAAGCTTCCAGAAAAAATTCAAAACCTTGGCCGATTGCCAGGACTCGTCATCCGTGATGATGAAGCGATGCTTTCCGCTCTCAGCGAGAAAATCCTCGATCAGAGACGCCGCCTCGAGCACGAAGTGATAGCTCATCACCATCGGCACGACGTAAACATTGGGCTTATCGGAGCCGTTGCGCAGTTTTTCGATCTGCGCGTCGAGCGCCGTGCCGAGCAGCCCGAGCTTCAAGCGGCGCTCGATCGCCCCGCTTCGGGAGCGTCCGCCGCCGGGAAAGAAAATCGAATGGATGCCTTCGCGCAAAATCGTGGTGCTATAGTTCTTAAGCGTCTGCTTGTAGATCGCGTTGCTCTTTTTGCGATCGACGGTGTAGGCGCCCAAATTGCCCATGAAAAAGCTCAAAACCGGGTTCGAGAAAAGATTCAGGCCCGCGCCGTAAGCGAAAGGCGGAAGCGACATCAGGTAAATCACGTAGCCGATCAGAACGCTGTCGAGATTGCTCTGGTGCGTGGGCACGAGAAGGATCGTCCCCTTTTGCGCCAACTTTTGCAGATGCGAAACCTCGCCCACGATGCTGAGGCGCGTGGCCAGCGATTCGCTCAAGCCCCAGGGCAAAAACCTCCGCACGCTGGCCGCGTTCAAAAACCAGCTGAAGGCGAAAGGCACCGCGTGGGTCGCGACTTTGTAAATTTCGGGATTGAAGCGGCCCGCGATCTCGTCGGCGTAATGGCGGGTCACCTGCTTTAAAAGCCCTTTGCGATCGACACTCACCGAGGACTGAAGAAGCCCCGTCTGAATCTCGCTCCAGAGCCTCTGATCGGCTTTGTGACGCCCGCGGGTGAAAAGATTGATCTGCTCGCGTTTCAAGCGCTGGCGCTCCTGGTAGAGCGATTCGCCAAGCACGAGATCCAAAGGACCCGACTCGAAATCCTGCAGCGTCCGGCGGATCACATCGGCCATGATGCGCGGGCGCTGGGCGTTCAAATGCCCCAACGGCCCCGAGATCAAGGGCAAATGCTCAAATCGAACCGCAGGATCGCTTGTGGATGCCGGGCATTTCCCCATTCATCCAATTTAAGTGATTTAACGGGGAAGAACAATCACAAGACGTCCGCGCTTGAGGCTGACACGAACTTCACCACCACGCGCCACGTTACTGAGCCCCAAAGACGAAGGCTCAAGCTTGGCATTGCGCAGCGAATACTCAAGCCCCGAAAGCGTCACGCCTCGCGCCGCTCCGCCCAGCGCGAAGACCGAGACCAACTGGCCGCGCAAACCCTTCCGACGCCACGCCGACGAGTTTTCCGAAAGAAAAATGGTTTCGGCCTGCGCATCGATTGCACGAATCGGCGCACGAAGGGGAAGGTCAGCTTGGGACAACTCAAGAAGGCTCGCCAAATGATGATCGGCTCGCCCGCCAGTCACCCCCACACAAACCAGCTCATCGGCCCCAAGATAAGCCGCGGCATGACAAGCATACGAGAGATCGCTTCGGTCTTTGCGGGTCGGCAAGGTCAAATAAGTGAGCCCCTTGAGCAGACTCCGGCTTTTCAGGCTATCCCAATCGCCGATCGCGAAATGAGGCTCGAGCCCGAAGCTCTTCCAAGCCTCGATCCCTCCGTCCACGGCCACACGAAGATCGGTTGGATTCAGACGCAACTCGCGCAGAACTTTCTTGAATGCCGAATCTTTCCCTAAATTCGCCCCGACCAGGATCGCGCGCATTATTTAACCAGGGCTTTGAGCCGCTCCAGCGCCGCCTGCAGCTCTTGGCGCTTCGCGACGAACTCGCCTTCGCGCTTACGCTCTTTTTCGACCAGCTCTTTCGGCGCCTTGGCGATGAACGTTTCCTGCGAAAGCTTGCGCTGCACGAAGGCGATGTCTTCCGAGACCTTTTCGATCTCTTTCACCAGGCGCTTCGATTCCTCTTCGACGTTCACGAGACCGGCTAGGCTTATTCGAAGTTCCACGGGCGGATTCGTCAAAGGGATGATCGCCTCGCCCGAGCTGCCGCCCGAGCCGCCGCCATGATCGCCCTCGATCCGCTCGAATTTCGAAACGCGCGAAAGCGCCTGCAAATCGGCCGAATGCAGGCGGATGAACGTATCCGCCCCGACCGAGCCAGCGCGGTAGCGCACGGGGAACTCCACCTTGGGCGAAAGGTTGTTCTCGCCCCGGAAATTGCGAAGCGCCTCGATCACGCTTTTCAGCGCGGCGATCGTCTGCTCGGACTCCGAGTCGGTGAACGCCGCGTTCGCCTTCGGAAACGGCTGCAACATGATCGTCGCCGGTTTTTGCACGACCCGCTTGAACGGCAACGATTGCCAGAGTTCTTCGGTCACGAACGGCATGATGGGGTGCATGAGCTTCATCACCGTTTCGAGCACGTAGTGAAGCGTGTAGATGCTTTGCTGAGCCGCATCCCCGCCCTCGCGGAACGGCAGCTTCGAAAGCTCGATGTACCAGTCACAGAACTCATGCCAGCTAAACTCGTAAAGCGCCTGCGCCGACTCGTTGAGCTCGAAATCCTCGAAGCCCTTCTGAACGCGCGCGATCGCCACCTGCAAGCGCGAGAGAATCCAGCGATTCTGCGGCAAAAGCGTCGGCAAATTGCCGAGCAGCCATTTCTCGGCATCGAAATCGGCCGGAATGCCGACGCCCTTGTCTTTCAGGGCATCGAACTGAAGATGAAAGAACTTGGTCGCGTTCCAGATCTTGTTGCAGAAACCGCGGAAGTTCTCGACCCGATCGACCGAAAGCTTGATGTCGCGCCCCTGGCCCGCCATCGAAGTGAGCGTGAAGCGCAAGGGGTCGGCGCCGTGCTGGTCGATCACGACGAGCGGATCGATCACGTTGCCTTTCGACTTGGACATCTTGTCGCCTTTTTCATCGCGCACCATCGCGTGCAGGTACACTTTGTGGAAAGGCACATCGCCCATGAAATGGATGCCCATCATGATCATCCGGGCCACCCAGAAAAAGATGATGTCAAAACCGGTTTCAAGAATCGAGGTCGGATAAAAAGTTTCGAGCGCCCGCGTTTTCTCGGGCCAGCCCAAAGTCGAGAACGGCCAAAGCGCCGAGCTAAACCAGGTATCGAGCACGTCTTCGTCCTGCTTGAGCTCGCTTGCGGCCGCGCCGCATTTCGGGCATTTCGTGGGCGCCTCGCGCGCGACCGTCACTTCCTGGCAATGGCCGCAGTACCAGGCCGGGATCTGATGTCCCCACCAGAGCTGGCGCGAGATGCACCAATCGCGGATGTTATACATCCACTCGAAGTAGGTTTTTTCCCAGGATTTGGGCGAAAATTGAATTTTGCCGCTTTCGACCGCCTCGATCGCAGGCTTGGCGAGCGGGCCGATTTTCACGAACCATTGCTTCGAAACAATCGGCTCAGCGATGTTTTCGCAGCGCTGGCAAAGGCCAATCTTCAAAGCGTGGTCTTCGGTTTTGACAAGGAGCTGGGCTTCCTTCAAGTCCTGGATCACGCGTTCGCGGGCCTCAGCGAACTTCAAGCCCGCGTAAGACCCGCCGGCAGGCGTAATCCTTCCGTCCTTACCCATGACCGAGATGAACGGCAAATTGTGGCGCTTGCCGATTTCGTAGTCATTGAAATCGTGCGCGGGCGTGACCTTGAGACCGCCGCTGCCGAACTCCTTATCGACATACGAATCGGTGATGACCGGGATCAGCCGCCCCAAAAGCGGCAAGACCGCTTGCTTTCCGTGCAGGTGCCGATAGCGCTCGTCATCGGGGTTCACGGCCACCGCCGTATCGCCCAAAAGCGTTTCCGGGCGGGTCGTCGCGATCACCAGCTCTGCGGGCGTGCCGTCCGCGTTTTTCACGGGCGTGACGCCATCGGCTTCGACGATTTTATAAACGATGTGCCAGAAATGGCCCTTACGCTCGGTCGGGATGGTCTCAAGATCCGAGAGCGCCGTCTGGCAGCGCGGGCACCAATTGATGATGCGCTCGCCGCGATAAATCAGGTCTTCTTCGTAGAGGCGCACGAAAACTTCGCGAACGGCTTGAGAGAGGCCTTCGTCCATCGTAAAGCGCTCGCGCTTCCAATCGAGCGAAGAGCCCAGGCGCTTGAGCTGCCCGGTGATGGTATTGGCGTGCTCTTCTTTCCACTTCCAGGTGCGGGCCAAAAACGCCTCGCGCCCCAAATCGTGACGAGTCAGCGGCTTGCCCGTGGGGCCCTTGCCTTCTTTGGCGATCTGCTTTTCGACTTGAGCTTGCGTGGCGATGCCCGCGTGATCGGTGCCCGGAAGCCAGAGCGTGTTGTCGCCCATCATGCGGTGCCAGCGAACCAAAATGTCCTGAATCGTATTGGTGAGCGCATGCCCCATGTGGAGCACGCCGGTCACGTTCGGCGGCGGAATCACCATCGAAAAGGCATTTTGCCCCGGCGCATTTTGATCTTTCGCCTCAAAACAGCCCTGATCCAGCCAGGACTGATAGATGCGCGTTTCGAACTGCTGAGGTTCGTAGCTTTTGCTGAGGCTATTGGCACCGACGGCGGTGCCGGAACGGTCGATCTCGCTCATTAGTGGTGATGATGACCATCTCCCGAGTGGGAATGGCCGTGATCTTTTTCTTCGTCGGTCGCGTCGCGAACCTTCAAGACTTCCACCGCGAAATGCAGGGTCTCGCCCGCGAGCGGGTGATTGCCGTCGAGCTGCACCTTATCGCCGCTCACGCTCTCCACCGTGAAAGCCATGCCATGGCCGCCGCCCGTATCGGCTTCGAAAGACATGCCTGGCTTGAGGTCCATATCCTTCGGGAACTGGGAGCGATTCACCAGCAAGCGCAGCTCCTCGCTCTTGGGACCGTAGCCTTCCTCGGGAGAAACCACGACGTCTTTCTTATCGCCGACCTTCAGGCCCTCGAGCGCACTCTCCAGGCCCGGAACGATCTGCTCCGCGCCGTGCAAATAAGAGAACGGGTCATTGGCATCCGCCTGATCCAGGATCTCTCCCTTGGTATTTTTCAGCGAATACTTCAACTCCACGACTTTGCCGGCTTTAATCATAAAATCCTCTTGCCGGGAGCCTAACATTCCTCGAGCTGGGCGTCGAGGGGCTTTCAAGCGGCTGGGCGTGTCGGGTTTTGACCCGACATTGGCGAGCGAGGGACAGGGAGGCCTACGCGCTCACGTGCTCAAGCTTCGAAACCCGCGAATTGATTTCTGTGATCTTGTCGAGCTTCGTTTCCATCCGGTCCAAGCGAACATCAACTCGGTCTAGCCGGCTCTCAACTCGATCCAAGCGGGTTTCAACCCCATCCAAGCGACGATTGACGTTTTGAAATTCCTGCTTGATGAACTCAAAGCGAGCGTCACTCTTGGCCTCGACTTGATCGATCCTTTTTGCGAGGCCGCCGAAGCCTTCCCGCATCTCATTCAAAACTAAACTGAGCGTGACCCTCGCCATAGTCGCTTAAGTAGCGCATTGGGGGTCGATTTCAAAGCCGAAAATTTGATCAAAATCAATTTAACTATCTGGAAACACTACAGAAAGTTCGGAATTCGGATCATGGTCTGCGACGGTGTCGGGTTTTAACCCGACATTGGCGAGGTAAGCCCACCCCTACCCAATCCTACTGAGCAAAAAGCTTATGATAAACCGCCACACCCTCGGCCGCGGGGCCATCAAAGATCTTTTCCTGCTTTTCAATCACGATGCATCGCGTGCAATGCCGCTGAACCGCTGCCGGATCGTGGGTAATCAGCACAATCGTGCGCCCCTCTTTGTGAAGCTCGTCGATCTTCTTGAGGCACTTGCGCTGAAACCCTTCATCGCCAACCGCCAGGATTTCATCAATCAAAAGAATGGGGGCGGGAAAGTGCACGGCAATCGAAAAGGCAAGGCGCACGAGCATCCCGCTCGAGTAATTTTTCACGGGCATGTAGATCTTTTCACCCAGCTCGGAAAACTCAAGAATAGCCGGTAGCGCCTCCGTAGCCGCCTTCTTGCCGGCACCTAAAATCGCCGCTCCAGGCGTTATATCGGAGTTTTACCGTCCGGGACGGCCGTCCGATTCTTCATCCCTTTACCGTCGGCTACTTTTTTGAGTTTGGATAAGCCCCTTACTTTGCTACGGTCATGATCACGCAATGCAGAACTCAATCTCTATCGGCCCTAGCGGCCGGAGCGGCCAACAAACGAACCCGCGGGTTTCCGTCCTTCTTCCGGTCTACAACGCCGCTGCCTACCTGGCGGAAGCCATTCAAAGCATCTTGGACCAGACCTTCACCGACTTCGAACTGATCCTCATCAACGACGGGTCGACCGATGGGTCGGTGGAAATCATTCACTCGTTCAAAGACCCCCGAATCCGGCTCATCGACCTCCCCAAAAACGGAGGCCTGATCGCCGCACTCAACCGAGGCATCGCGGAGAGCAAGGGCGAATACATCGCGCGAATGGACGCTGACGACATCAGCCTGCCTCACCGCTTCGCGCGCCAGGTGGAGTTTCTGGATCGCTTCCCAAAAGTCTCGGTCTGCGGGACCCATTTCGAGGTTTTCTTCGGATCCAACCCATTTGTCATGAAGCATCCGGCCGATCCGCAAGACGTACGCGACGAGCTGCTCTTCACCGGTTGCGTCTTGGGCCATCCGACCGTGATGATACGCAAAGCCGACCTCGTTGCATTGGGAGCTCGCTATGAAGAAAGATTTAAGAACGCCGAAGATTACGGCCTTTGGGCCACCCTCTCAAGCCAAACCCAGCTCGCCAATATACCTGAGGTCTTGCTCAAATACCGGGAACATCAACAACAGGTGAGCCGGGTCCACTCCGCGAGCCAGGAAATGGCAACCCGTGAAATCAAAGTCCTCCTGCTTCTCAATCTCCTACCCATCGACCTGCGGACAGACGGCCATAGAGCACTCCTGCTCGAAGCGCTGGCTTCAAACACTCAACTCCCAAATACACAAATTGAAGACACGAGACTGAGAGAATTTGCCCAGCTTCTCATGCAGCTCTACAAAGCCAATCGGCAAAAATCCGCGTTTTACACCGAATCGCGCCTTCGCCGCTTCTTACTCCAGCTTTGGCACCACCAGTTCACCCGAGAACAACCCAAAAGCTGGAAACGCTGGGGCCTTTATTACACTTTCCCGCTCGTTTTCGACGGCGGCCCCAAGGACGCTCGACGCCATTTAGGGCTTTTGAAGCGCCGACTCGGAATTCAATTCCTCAAATAAGTGGGCTATGATAAGGCAAATAACATATTGATATGTCAACAAAATCTCCCATCCTCGAAGTCGAGGGAGTATCTAAAAAATTCTGCCTGAACCTGCGCAGAAGCATGTTTTATGGCGCCGTTGATTTAGCCAATGGTCTTATCGGCCGCGATGCGGACCGTGGAATTTTGAGAAAAGGAGAATTTTGGGCTCTCCAAAACGTCGGCTTCAAGCTCCAACAAGGTGAAACACTAGGAATTATTGGCTCAAACGGATCCGGAAAATCCACCCTGCTAAGACTTATTACCGGTATCTATCCACCCGACAAAGGAACGATTCGCGTACGCGGAAAAGTGGGCGCATTGATCGCGCTCGGTGCTGGATTTCATCCTCACATGACCGGCCGTGAAAATGTTTATACCAACGGTACCATTCTCGGGATGAGCAAGGCCGAAATTGACGCCCGCTACGAAGAAATTGCGGATTTCTCAGAGCTAGGCCAGTTCATGAATAGCCCGGTGTCTACGTACTCAAGCGGGATGGTCGCCCGACTTGGCTTTTCGATCGCCGTAAATAGCCGTCCAGATCTTTTGATCGTCGATGAGGTTCTCGCGGTCGGTGACCTCGCTTTTGCCATTAAATGTCATCGAAAGATGAGCGACTATCGGCAAAGCGGCGGAACCACCATCATGGTGAGCCACAGCAACCAAATCATAAGAAATGTTTGTAAGAATGCCATTTGGCTAAACAAAGGAATTATTGAAGCCATCGGCGACGCTCAAGACGTCTGTGCGCTATACGAAGCCGAATCCATGCGCTCCATTAAAGCAAGCGACGACCGAAACCAATCCGTCATGAATTACGACAGCAAAGCGCGCGTAAGTAAAGTTGAGATCCTTGATAAAAATTCCTTGCCACGTTCGGAATTCGTCTTTGACGAAGAAATGAAAATCAGAATTCACATCGATTGTGCGAGAAAAGTAAGAAACCCTATTTTCACAATCTCAATCCATAACATCGAGAACATTCAAGTCATTTCAAACTACACCAGCTTTGATGGATGGAAAGTCGACGAACTCGAAGGAAAGGCTTACATCGACTTTATCCTAAGCCCATTAACCTTGAATCCGTCAAAATATTTTCTATCGCTTACATTTACTGAAAACGACATAAACAAGCCCCTTGAGTGGCACGAAAAAGCTTATTCTTTCAGCGTAACCAAAGCTCCGACCAGCTACGGAATATTTAATCCCAAGCCACGCTGGGAATTCAGGAGGGAGTCATGAGAGAAGTAGTATATACTCCACACTCAAAGCATTCGAGCGGAATGCTCGGATCTTTTATCACTCTTTGCAAAAATACTCGCAAGTCGCACGATTTCATCTGGCAACTTTTTAAACGAGACCTTTTCGCCAACTATAAGAAATCGGCGCTAGGGTACGCATGGATGATCCTTTCACCCATCATCGGCGTGCTCTCATGGGTCATCATGAATAGCGCCGGAATTTTAAAGCCGGGCGAAGTTGGCGTGCCCTACCCTGCGTATGTCCTTACCGGTACCTTAATGTGGGGTCTTTTGATGGGAAGCTATAGCGGGGCAGCAGGCACATTGACCGCTGGCACCGACATGATCCAACAAGTAAAATATCCGCATGAAGTGTTGCTCATAAAACAACTCGCGCAGCAGCTAGTCGCCTTTGGCATCAATCTTTTAATTAACTTACTTGTTTTAGGGCTTCTCGGCGTTATCCCATCTTGGAAAATCATTTTCCTACCACTCGTTATTATTCCAATGATGCTACTTTCATCTGCGCTGGGTCTTTGGGCCGCGATGATCGGCGTCGTGGCACCAGACATCACCAACGCTATGAATATCGGCTTTGGCTTCATCATTTATTTGGTCCCGGTGATCTATGCCAAGGAGGTACAAAACCACTATCTCGCTTTCATACTTCACTGGAATCCATTGACCTACCTTGTGTGCTCAGCCCGGGATGTCATGCTGTTTGGCAGGCTCTATGGAGCGACCGGCTATTTTGCATCTACTACCTTAGCGCTCTTCGCCTTCCTCTTCTCGCTTCGCTGCTTCACGCTGCTTGAAAATCGGCTTATTGAAAAAATGGCTTAAATCGACGAGCCATTGCCAAAGTACCGACCACAACGTGGAAAGTGAGCCACTTGAACTCGCGGGACCACGGCCGTACCGTAAATTTATTCACCAGGGCCTAAGCGCTGACTTTAGAAGTCGAATCCTACCCCAAAACGACCGGTCCGCTAATTTCTTCTCGGCCGTCTCGAGGCGTGCTGAAATCGCCAAGATGGCGGCCGCCTCCGACTTTAAAGAATTCTCTTTGACCGCCAATTCTTGACTCATGCGCTCATTCTCCGTCGCGAAAATACGCTGCAATTCAATGTTTTTATCTAAAAATGAAAAAACACGATCAGTAGTATCGCGGCTTTGTTCATGCACGGTCGGACGCAGCTGCCAGTTCTCCCAAATAAAATCGAAACAGTAGGTGAGAAAATGAGTCTTTCGTAATTTTTTAGAAATTGCATCCCGAAGCCCTACAGCGCCGGGAACAAAATCGTGATATTGTATTTGCAAATTCTTGAAGCTTCCAATCATCTGACAAGCAAGCAGGCGCTCCAATAATTCGTATTCGCCACCTTCAATATTAATCTTTATCAGATCGATGAGAGATCTTATTTTCGCGTATAAATTCTGAAATATCTTGAATATCTATTTCAACAGAATTGGCCTTATTTCCGAAGACCGACGACCCGTCTTCTGCAAGCGAAATCCGTGCTTTATTTGTAGAAGCACCGAGCCCAACTGGGTGCACAAAAATTTTACTATTCCCCTCGAAGCGCCGCCGAATCCTTTCTGCAAGCTCAGGGATTGGTTCGCAAATATGAACCAAACAGCCATATCTTTTATGAATGGCGTCTGCCCAGTCACCATGATACCCGCCGACATCGACGACAACCGAGTTCTCATTGAGCCCGTCGTAATCTAACCGAAATGTTCTGTCTCCAGCGGCAAGAACCCAAGCGCGGTGATACGGCAATTTTAACGTAGCGTCTGAATTCATAGTTAGAATTTACTCAAAATTTAATTCGACCAAAAGAGCCCCTGGCAGAGGCCGATACTCAGAAATTTGTGGATGGATGTCGTAATACTGATCTCGAAATCCACCAGAGACAAGCATAGGGGCACTACGATGCTCACCAATAAATTCTTGCGGCTGGACCAAAGCCGGTTTTATTACGAAGATTTTTGGTTCATGCATGCTCGCGGCGACCTATGAATTTTTATGACTGCGGCTCCCTTAAGTCTTGAGCACTAGAGTTGCTAGGCTGCCAAGTTCTGAGATCTCGCAAATTTATAGGTGCAAGAGCGCTTTGGAAAGCGGAGTTTCTATCCTGCTAGCGTATTTATCGCGGTCTTCGACCCGCCCATAATTAACGCAACCCGTCACTCAACGTTCGTTAAAGTCTTAAACCGCCCGCCGGAATCAGATCTCGATGGTCATTTTTGTCCGACCTTGTGCCAAACCATTTGCGATAGAACCGAGGCATGTAGAAGAAGAGAGAGCGGAAGCACTTGATCCGGCACATCACCTGTAGTCGGTCGCGGCGGCTGCCTGGTCCCGAGATCCCGATTATCCACTTTAAACCCCTCTTCTGCCAATGAATCACCCAGCTTAAAAATCGGATCGCATAGAAACCGTCATGACCGAAAAAAATAGATCAAAAAGCGACCACATCATGTAAAAGCAAAAGTCATGGAGAATCGCCTACCTAGCGCAAAAATAGCAACATCTTCGTCGGACGAGACAGTAGACGTGATCATCCCAGTTTATAACGGCCAGGATTATATCCTGGACTCCGTGCAATCCGCGCTTAATCAATCGCTACCGCCATCAAATGTAATCGTCGTTGACGATGGCTCAACCGACCGAACGAGGGAGATATTGCTCGAGATCGCAAAGACTAATGAAAAACTAGTAGTCATCACGAAGGAACACGGGGAAAGAAACGCAGCAAGAAACGCAGGCCTCGCCGCAAGTAAATCAAAATATGTCGCATTTTTAGACGCAGACGACATCTGGCTATCCAACAAATTAGAAAAGCAAATAGCCGTTTTCCATGCCTCCAATGACCGCGAACTCGGACTGGTCTATTGTGATTATATTCCAGTCGACCTAAGCAACAACCCGCTAGAGAGCTACTCTGGATTCAACCTTGATCGATCAGTCAAAGGATGGGCGCTTCCGCAACTTGTTTATGGAAATAAAGTCTGCAGCAGCGCTAGCGGTGCCGTTGTTAAACGCGAATGCTTTGAAAAAGTGGGCTTCTTCGACGAGTCGCTTTCCTATTCTGAAGATTGGGAAATGTGGGCCAGAATTGCAGCACAATACAAATTGGATTATAGCCCAGAGAAACTGGTTAGAATTAGACGGCGCCCTCCCGGCCCGCACGACGCTATAATGGACCTTCGTTTTTTCATTGGAGACCTCAAAGTAATCTCAAGCTACCTAAGCATGCCTTTGGTTGCGATCGACGCCAGAAAATCTCTTTTGCAAAAGTTCAGATCAAACATTACGCTGAAAAAAATAGTAAAATTAACACAGCTTGGCGTTAGCGATAAGAGACTTAGAAAGGTCCTTTTGCTTATCGCAAAATGCCCCACGCTCCTGACTTTAATCTGTGCTCAGGCGCTAAATAGAAGTCATTTTATTTTTCGCCTGAAACATCCAGCATTGATATCTCCGAAGTCAGTACTCAATTATGGCGCACCGGAAGTTACGGTGCTTATGCCTGTCTACAATGGCGAAAAGTTCCTAAAAACAGCGATTGAATCCATTCTCAAGCAAACGTTTTCAAATTTCGAGCTGTTAATCATCGATAATGGCAGCACCGATCGATCATCGGAAATCATCCAAGCATACCACGACAGGCGAATCCGAATTATTCAAAACGATAAAAATATTGGACTCATAGAAACATTGAATACCGGCATCAAACTGGCGCGTGGCGAATATATCGCGCGACTGAACGCAGACGATTTCTCATCGTGCGATAGGCTAGAACAACAGGTCGACGTACTGAGAAAAAACAAAGACTGTGTAATGGCCACTTGCATGACCGAGACCGTTGGCGAGGGCGGAATGCGGCTCTCTAAAGATAAGCTGAGTTTTACACCCGAGTCCTATTACTTCAACCTCCACTTCCGTAATTGTATTTGCCACTCATCTGTCATGTACCGAAAAAACGCCGTTTCGGAAGCCGGCGAATATAACAGAGATGATTTGCACTCCAGAGGCTATTCGCTATGGTGCCGACTTTCCGAAATAGGCAAGATAATCCAGGTCCAAAAGACATTAGTTTCGCGAAGACAGGCTAGCGATGAAATTGCAGCGACCAAGGATAGCGAGCAATCTGAAATTGCATTTTCAACAACACAATTACGACTCAGTTCGGCATTAGGGAAAGAGATAGATCGAAAGACTACCGAGGCAGCAACCTCTGCAGTACGCATCGAAAGCATTAACTCAGAGCTGACGGAAATTTTTGCTCATATTTTTCCTGAAATTTGCGCGGCAATCTGGAGAAATGCCCCGGCCTTTTATCGAAAAAGAAAGCTCAAAAAATACATCCAGGAAGAGCTGGTGATTCGCCGATTATATCTTAGCGCATTCGGGGTCAAACTCGGCAAAGCCGCCATAGCCAGCGGCCCAAGGACATGGCTAATCGGCGCAATCCAATTTCTATATCTGTACGGCGGTATAGAGGAATTCGCCTTCCCTATAAAACGGGAACACTTTTAATGGAGTCGGCGATCTTCAGATCAATAATTTCACAAGCTTTTTTGCTCAAGATCTTGCACAGGAACATCTAATTTCGTAAGGTGTCGGAATGATAAAAGTCCCTTTAAACGCCTCCACATTCGGGGAGGAAGAAATTCAGGCCGCTATTGATGTACTGCGCGGAGGCCAAGTTACAATGGCCAGCCAATGCGCTCAATTTGAAGAGGCATTCGCAGCTCATTTAGGCGTAAAAAACGCAATCTTTGTCAATTCTGGCTCTTCCGCAAACCTGCTCGCTTTCTTTGCCTTAGCCAACGCGGAATGCCCAGCCGTTGGTATCAGTGGGAACAACAAGAGACTAAGGCCTGGCGCCGAAGTCATCGTTCCAGCTGTGACATGGTCAACGACGATCTGGCCAATCGTGCAGGCCGGGTGCGTTCCTGTGCTTGTCGATAGCGATCCAGAGACGTTACAAATGGATTTTCGCTCCGTGGAAGCAGCAATTAGCGAGCGAACCGCTGCAATTTGTCCAGTCCATGTACTGGGCAACGCGGTCATAATGCCCTCACTTCTTGACATTGCACGTCAAAATAAGCTTTGGCTAATTGAGGACACGTGCGAAGCCCTTGGAACCCGCCAAAATGGCAAAATGGTTGGCACGTTTGGAGACATCGGGACTTTCAGCTTTTTCTTTTCACATCATATTACGACGATTGAAGGCGGCATGGTCATCACCCAAGATGATGACTTAGCGGAGCTTTTTCGCTGCATGAGGGCTCACGGATGGACTCGTCATCTACGACGCCGTAAAGAAGTTGAGGCCCAATATCCAGAAATCGACCCTCGATTCCTTTTTATTAACTCCGGGTTCAATCTCCGCCCCACCGAATTAAATGCGGCCTTCGGCATTCACCAGATCAAAAAGCTCGAAGGCTTCAACAAGCGCAGACAAGAAATTGCTAAAATCTGGATCAATGCGTTTAGAAGCCTAATCGACAACAAATCGTTTGTTCCAATGCGCACTACTCCCGGAACAGAATCTACTTGGTTTGGATTTCCAATCTTGTGCGAAACGAGGCAATTACGAGACAGGCTCCAACGCCATCTTGAGACTAATGGCATTGAGACGCGTCCGATTATTTGTGGCAACTTAGCAAGACAACCGGCATTTAAGAAAATTCCGCACCGCATCGCGGGAGAGCTCAATGGAGCGGACCAGGTAATGGACCGTGGTCTATTCTGGGGATCCCATCCGTTAATGTCGGATGCGGAAATCGAGCATGTAATTCAAACTGTAAAAAGGTTCTTTCAATGAAAAAAGCGCTCATCACCGGCATTACCGGACAAGACGGATCCTACTTGGCAGAATTTCTGCTCAGCAAAGGATATGAGGTCCATGGGATCATTCGACGCTCCTCTTCGTTTAATACTGGCAGAATCGCGCACATATTTGAAGATCCTCACCATGAATCTGTAAAACTGAAGCTTCACTATGGCGATCTATCGGACGCAAGCTGTCTTGAAAAGCTACTCGACCAAATCGAACCCGACGAGGTTTACAACCTTGGCGCCCAAAGCCATGTTCGTGTTTCGTTCGATCAGCCGATTTATACAGCCGATATTGTCGCAGTGGGCACAACTCGATTGCTTGAGGCGATCAAGAATGTGGGCGCGATTAGGTCAATCCGATTCTATCAAGCATCGAGCTCTGAGATGTTTGGAAAGGTTCTCGAAATCCCACAGAAAGAAACGACGCCGTTTTACCCACGTAGCCCCTACGGCTGCTCTAAAGTATTTAGTTACTGGCAGGTGGTAAACTATCGCGAATCATACAATTTACACGCATCCAACGGAATCCTCTTCAATCATGAGAGCCCTCGGCGCGGCGAGACCTTCGTAACTCGAAAGATTACCCGAGGACTCGCTCAGATTCTGGCCGGCAAGGAAAGCAAGCTTTATCTCGGAAACCTTGATGCCCGTCGAGACTGGGGTTTTGCTAAAGATTACGTAGAGGCTATGTGGCTTATGCTTCAGCAGAATGCACCTGATGATTACGTAATTGCGACTGGAAAAACCTGGAGTATTCGCGACTTTTTAGACCGAGCATTCGGAGCGGTTGGTTTGGACTGGAATAAATACGTTGAGATCGACCCAAGATACTTTCGCCCGGCCGAAGTGGACTTGTTAATTGGCGATGCAACCAAGGCCGAGAGGACACTGGGTTGGAAGCCGAAAACGTCGTTTGACGAACTAGTTCAAATGATGGTTCGAGCAGATCTGAAACTGCTTGGCATCGAAGATAAGATGAAAGTATAACGGACCCAAAATGAAGACGGAATATCGCTCCCAGGTTCAGGAAAAAGATTTTCACACAGAAACACGAAGCTTTTTCCATGGACGAAAGGTCGCGGTTACTGGTGGAAGCGGTTTTATTGGCAGCCATCTTGTAGAGCAGCTCATACAACTCGGTGCACGCCCCATCGTTTTGACACGTCAGAAAGAGCCGACATTTCTTCAGGCAGCTTTACCAAATGTTGAGTTGCGCCAAGTTGACCTATTTGATCCGACTGCTATCAGCAAAGGCCTGACCGGTACTTCAGTGGTCCTCCACGTCGCGGCCACCGTCGCGGGCATCGAGTATAATAAAAATCATCCGGCATCGATTTTCCAAGATAACTTACAAGCATTCTTCAATACGATACGAGCCGCCAACAATTTAAATATCGAACGGTTCTTGGTGACTAGTTCCGCATGCGTTTATCCACGATTCTGCACGTTGCCCACACCAGAGAGCGAAGGCATGCAGGGAGAACCCGAACCGACCAATTCCGGTTACGGATGGGCAAAACGCATGGAGGAATATCTGGGTAAAAAATACTCGGAGGAATTTGGCCTTCCTGTGGCGATTGCCCGACCCTACAATGCCTATGGCCCGCGAGACAACTTCGACCCAAAAACGTCTCACGTCATTCCTGCACTTATCCTGAAAGCGGTGGAGAATGTCGACGGCAAACTAACTGTATGGGGCGATGGTAGTCATTCACGATCCTTTCTCTATGTCGATGACTTCGCACGTGGACTACTTGAGGTCGCTGCGCGCTACCCCAAAGCCGATCCAGTCAATCTAGGCGCCCACGAGGAAATAACGATCCGCGAACTGGCGTTTTTAGTCGCAGAGATCGTAGGGACACGGATGAAAAAGAAGCTAATTCCTGTGTTCGATCCACAAGGCATTACTGGGCAACCCCGCCGGATGTGCGACACTTCGAAAGCCGAGGCAGAACTTGGATATCGAGCAAGCGTCACCTTCCGTGCCGGCCTTGAAAGAACGATCGACTGGTTCCTTCGAGACCGTGGACTCATGTAGGTGGATCTATCGCTGTTTATTTAGGGCGTGCAAAAACAAGGTAATCGCCCACATCATAAAGCACAAAATTTCGCTGACGCAAAATATCAACGATCTGGCCGGTAATTGGAAAAAACCTTGAATCAGCCACCTGTCCTTTAAGAAATATTCCGCCGGCTGCAAGCGGCGCAACTTTAAGCGCGGCCTCATGGAACTCAGGATATGGCTCATATCCCTCTACGATCGTCCATTTTCTGTCTCGTGCGTACCAAATCGCTCTCTCAACGCCAAAAACCCGATCGCCGGACTTTGTCCTCTCGATAAGTGTCGCAACGGCCTGAGCTAAACCATACTGATATCGCTGAACAGTTACATTTCCAGGCTGCTTCCATAATCGCAACGTAAGCGGCAAAAGTAATGCAACGGCCAAAGTCATTATGACAGCCGTTGTTGCCCAACGAAGTTTGGAATCCATATTAGATAGCGCAAAGCCGGCAGCCAAAAAGAGGCTTGGGAACACGACTAAAAAATATCGAGGAAAGCCGTCGCCAACATAGCCCCCCTTAAGATAAACAACCAACGGTACAAAAGAAAAAAGAACCATCGATAATTGAAGCTTGCGCGCATTAGAATTGTACCGACTACTGAAAAAAATCGAACCCACCACGATTGGGATCAAGGTTATAAAAAAGAGACTAATGCCACATTGATCCCGAATAATACCTAATAGCTCCAGCAGCGTTCCGAATGAAAATTTAAGCCCCGCTGATATTCGAAAAATGGTACCGAACACCTCAAACACGGACTTCCGAAACGGAAAACCTGCTGTCAGCCCAAGCAGCCAAGAACACATAGTAAACAGGACGAGTCCGAAAAAATTACAAACTGCGACATCCTTCAGTGCATGCTTGCGCGTTTTTTTATCAATGAGCAGTATCGTGGCAACGGAAGCAGCCCCAGCAATGATTGCAATTTCAATTTTTCCCAGCCAGAGAAAAGACGCCCCTAATAACAGCGGAAAAATGTTACGCCGCCCCTGAAAGATCGACACCCAATATATCAAAACCAAAGAATAACCAACAAGGCCGACCGTAGGGTCCGTCTGCATATGAGAAGATGCCGCGTAAAAGAAGGGAGCGACCAGCACAATGACAGATGGCTGCCATGATGACGTCACACAAAATGGGAGCAGGCACACGAACAGGCCGGACAGAAACGGCACTAGCCGGGCTCCCGCAATTCCGTCATGACTCAAAAATGAAAACACCCCTAAAAAAAGCGACGCTAACGGGGGTTTGTGGAACGGATTAACATGATCAGTGGTGTTTAAAAACTCGCCAAATCTAGCGAAATAACCGCGATGCTCGAAAAAATTACGTCCGGGAATTAAAAAAAAGCCTTCTTCAGACGCAAGCTCCCTGTCTAAATTATTAAACCGAGATAAAAGGTATGCTATAATTAGAAAAAATAGCTGGGCCCACCAGCGTCGCTTATTTTGATAAAAATGGATCATTCTCTACACTCTGGGTGCCGCAAAAAACTCTTTGAACAGGCGGCCAATAAATCGAAGGCCTGTCTGAAAACTTGGAGCACCAGTCTCGCCGGCAATTCTCTGCCCTTCAATTGTAGGGAATTCGACTATCTTCATCCTCGCCTTAAGCGCGCGCATGGTCATTTGATACTCAATCGTGTAATCCCATGCGTCGAGCTGAAGTCTGTCAGCGGCACTCTTTGTTATCGCCCGAAATCCATTGATCGAGTCCGAGATAAACTGGCCTTTCCGACGAAACAGTAAATTTACAGCAAGATTGAATGCATTATTAGCCCACTTCCGAAGCCTCAAGAACTGATGATCCTCTTCATTAACGGCACCCTTCATCATTCGAGAAGCAATGACCAAGTCGGCTCCACACTCGAGGATGGGCTTAAATTTGCAAATGTCATCAATGCTCTCATTCCCATCCGGCGAGAAGAAGACGTATGCGTCTGCGTCAATCTCGCGAAAGGCTATCAAGAACGCTTCGCCACGACCGCGCTTGCTCTGCGCAATTACGGGGATGTTATTTTCGCTAAAAAACTCAACGGTACCGTCAGTCGAACCGCCATCTATAGCATAAATCGCGTCAAAACCGGCTTCTTGAGAAGGACGAGGCATTTTTGGAAAGATAACCTTTAGGCAGGGAAGTTCATTTCGAGTGAGGACACAAAGGGCAACCTTTTTAATTTTCATTATCCTTTTTGGGTAACCGATTTTACGCTTATTGACAAGAAGTCAAGATACCGATCATATCCAGTCATGGTAATCGTCAAGCTAGTAGGCGGCCTTGGAAATCAGCTCTTTCAGTACGCTTTTGGACGAGCGCTATCCATTAGGCAGCGGTCTACTCTATTTTTGGACTGTACCGCCTTTGAAACTTATAAGGTGCACGATTACGCACTAGACCATTTTAACATTCAAGCAGAATCTGCGACCCAAGAACAAATCAAAAAACTCACAAAGCCCGCCTCCCAATTTTTCTTCTTTAATCGCACGCCAAAAATCTACAAAGAACCGCACTTCCATTACTCTGAAAAGCACTTACAAATTAAAGGATCAATTTATCTTGAAGGCTATTGGCAGAGCGAGAAATATTTCGAAGGCATAGCCGAACAATTACGAGAGGACCTTCGTATTATTTCCCAGCCAGATGAGAATAATGAAGGGGCTCTAAAAAAGATAAGAGAGACAAACTCAGTAAGCATCCATATTCGAAGAGGAGATTATGTCTCCAATGCTGCAGCGACCCAGGTTCACGGCATTCTCGACCTGGATTATTATCGAAAATCAATTGACTTTATATATGGAAAATTTTCTAGTCCAAGTTTTTTTGTCTTTTCCGACGATCCAGAATGGGTGCGAAACAATTTGAAAATCGAAGGCAACGCCACTTACGTTAATCATAATCCTCCGCAAAAGGGCTATGAAGATCTTAGACTCATGTCGAGCTGCAAGCACCATATAATTGCGAACAGTACCTTTAGCTGGTGGGGTGCTTGGCTCAACCCATTGCGGTCAAAAACAGTCATCGCGCCAAGGAATTGGTTCAGAACGAACGACCTAGATCCGGAGGACCTGATTCCGATAAACTGGATCAGACTATAAGCGAGGGCTTCAGAAAAATCCGCACAGACCCGTGGATACCAGCCCCTGTCAATAAGAGCTCTTTTTTCCACCGCAAAGCTCACGCGTCACAAAATGCTTACTCTGAAGTGACCTCTGACCGTTCGGCTGGAAATCCGTAAATATCCCGCAACATCGCGGCACACTCGCCGTTACTGACAGTCATTTTCGAAAGATAGGGATAACATTCAAAAAGATCCGACCCGATTCTCGCCGCTCGCTGAAAAGACTCATCGCGATTTTTCGCTGCAAGTGAAACACTGAGCTTTGAAAATCGAGCGAGCTGCCTCCCATATTTTGAAAAAAGCTGCCAGCCGAAATCGCTATCTGCATTATGTAAATTGGCCGGATGCTTTTGAATCAAGAGCCGGACCAATACGGATGACACATCTTCGCTCAACAGACCCGG
>JARLHE010000023.1 GCA_031292385.1 Oligoflexia bacterium | reverse complement strand
GTTTCCCTACACGTCGCTCTTGCGATGTGAAATCCGAAGACTGGATTTGATGATCGTGGAATTTGTCCCTGCCGCCGGCCCCGAGCGCCACTCGAAGCGTATAATGCTTGAGGTTGTAGGTCGGCACCATTTTCTTGATGTATTTCAGGGCCGCGTTGATGACCCAGCGTTTCGGCGCGGGAAAAAGATCGCCAAGCTCGGTGATGATGACGGTTTCGATCTGCGTCTGGGGCAGGATATGTTCGAGCTTATCGGCGAAATTCGCCAGGATGACGATTGCTTTCGCGCCCGAATCCTTGAACTGATGCTGCATTTCGCGCTCGGTGTAGAGCGGATTCGTGTTGACGACGATGAGGCCGGCCCGGATGGCGCCGAAGAGCGCCACCGGATATTGTAAAAGGTTGGGAAGCTGGAGGGCGATCCGGTCACCGGGTTTGAGCTTGCACTCCTGGGTCAGGAACGCGGCGAATCGGCGGGAAAGCTTTCCAAGCTCGTCGTAACTGAGCGAGTGCCCCATGTTGGTGAAGGCGGGGCGCTTCGCGAACTTTCCGCAGGCCTCGTCGAAAACCTCCATAATGTTTCGGTAGTGATCCGCGTCGATCGTTGCCGGAACCCAAGACGGATAAGATTTCAACCACGGACGGTCGCTGGAGGATGTCATAAGAGCGCTTTCTCAAAACTGATTTCGGCCATGAGCCCGAAGTGATCCGACAATCCACCCTGATCGAGCACTCTTTGGATTTTACACTCCCAAGACGTATCGTCAATGACGCCCGGTTTTCGCCAAAGATAAATCCGGTCGAACCGATGGCGGGCTTGATCCCATGCGACATCCGTCGGCGTGCGCGTGCCGCCGGCTGGAAAATGGCAAAGCGGGTTTTCGTCCGGGCACCAGGTGAATTCCCGCGAAGGGGACTCGAAACCGAGCGCTCTTAAGGGGGCGGTTTCGGCGGAGTCGGGGTCGTTGTTAAAGTCGCCGGCAATAAAAACAAGATCGCAGCGATCGAGCTCGGGGCGAACCCACTCGGCAAGACGCAGGATTTCCGCGGCCCGGCGCTCAGTCGCCGGAGCGGGGGCGCCGTCGGCGGAATCAGGTTTCGGGCTCGTGTCAGGGCCTGCATGAAGGTGGGCCTGGATCATGGCAATCCGCAGGCCGCCGAAGGTTCCCCGCAGCTTGAGCGCGACACGGCGCTCTTCGAGCTGGAAAAAGAGCGGAACTCCAAAGGGGCCCCGAACCCGCCTCCCTTTCCCGGAAAGAACGCGTGAGCTCCACTTTGCATTTTCGAGTTTCCCGCGGAAAAAGGTGGCGATTCCTTCGTTGAGGAAGAGTGGGATGCCCAAATAGCCGGCCCGGATGCCGGCATTCGCCACCGCTCCGTGCCCGTGGGCGTTGAGTAGGCCCTTGAGCGTTTTCAGCCGGGCCTTCAAGGGGTTCAGTTCCTGCAAACAACACAGATTCAGAACGCCTCGCCGGGGTTTGTCGTGACCAAAGACGGCTCGAAGTGCCTGATTTTGGCTTCGATAGCGTTCCACGGTTTTTTTAAACCCCTGAATGGGAAGCATTAGGTAGGGGTGACGATAATCGAGCCCGTGCCAGGTATTGAATGTCAGGATTTTGATTTCGTAACGCATTTTTAACATTCAACATAAGGCGAAAAATCTAATTTGTGCTAGAAAGATCTCCCGGCATTACTACGGGACAGACTTATGACGCGAGACTTAAAACATTTAAAGCCGTTTCAAAGACCCTACGAGTATTACGCCAGCGTCTATGACTGGGTTTGCGGTTGGGTTTTCGGGCCGGGTCGCAAGGCGGCAGTCGGCCTTCTTGCTCCGGAGCCGGGTGCTCGGGTCCTCGAAGTCGGGGTTGGGACGGGCGCTTCGCTTTTGCATTACCCGGAAGAAGTGCGGGTCACCGGAATCGATATCTGCGAGCCCATGCTCAAGGAAGCGCGCAAACGCGTCGAGCGCGAAAGCCTGAAGCACATCGAGTCGCTTGATATCATGGATGCCCAGGCCATGGCGTTCGCTGACGACTCGTTCGATGCGGTCGTCGCCATGCATGTCGCAACGGTGGTGCCCGAGCCCGCTCGCTTCGTGGATGAAATGCGCAGGGTTTGCAAGCTTGACGGAAAAATCGTCATCGTGACCTACTTCGACCAGAAGGACAGCCTTATCGGGCGAGCGGCATCGCTCCTTGCCCCGGTTCTCGGCAAGATTCTGGGCTTTCGGCCGCGGATCTCTTACGACGAGTTCATTAAAATGACCAAGATCAGCCCTTACCGCCGGAGCGGCGTGAACTTCCTGAAGCTATGGTCCATCCTTGAAATCACGAATGACAAGGTCATGAGCACGGCCGCCCAAAACAAGACGCTACCCCAGCCCTGCGGCGGCTCCCTTCTGGAGGTCACCACTTTTTCGTCGTAAGCGAGGGAGGGTTTCATCAAGCACTCTTCTGATTCGACTTCCGCGGCGGATACGCCTCCTTCATCGGCCATGGATGCCTGGCGCTGATCATCGAGCTGGAATTGCGACAAAGGCGATAACAAAGGTCTTCCTACCATGTTTTTTATTTCGCAAGGTGCATGCCGTGCCAGTCGGCAAAACTTGCCTGCTACACCGGGGCGCCGACTGGCGTTAAGCTAAGAAAGTGTCTTCGCAACATGAATCCCAATTGGCGAGGCTGCAAAAGCTCGGCGACGGGCAGCTCCTGCGTTTGCGTATCCGTGACTTGAAGCTCAAGGTCGCCGGTTCGCTGATTGAGCCGAAAATTTACAAGCTTTACGACGAGCTCGAGGCGCAGTCGATCCGCTTTCGGCCCCATATCTATTTCGGCGACGAGTGGTTCAGCCCCGAAGGCATGCTGGCGATCGCGATTCCCTTTTATCTTGCGCATCCTCGTCTCATGCTTTTGGAACATCGGCAGATGGGGGAGGTCGAAGGCTCCGATCCCGAGTACTTCATGCGACTCATGCGGCACGAAGCGGGGCATTGCTTCGATCACGCTTACCGGTTCTCGAGGAGGCGCGAGTGGCATAAGCTGTTCGGCTCGCCTAAAAAGGAGTACGCGCCCGAAGAGTACCGGCCGGTGCCGAGCAGCCGCAAATACGTGGCAAATCTCGATGATCATTATGCCCAGGCCCATCCGGACGAGGATTTCGCCGAAACTTTCGCGACCTGGCTGAATCCGAAAAGCAACTGGCGTAAAAAATACGCCCGCTGGCCGGTAGCGCTCGCGAAGCTTCGCTACGTGGACTGGATCGTCAAAGAATCGCGACAGAAAATGCCGAATCCCTCGGCGACTGGCTATCTTCCTTGCTCGGCTTCCAGGCTTCGCATCACGCTCGAAAAATATTACGGGCGCCGAAAAAAACGAAAGCGAGCCGAGTGATGGGGGTTCGTTCAGGAAAAGCATTGAGCATCCTGCTTCTGACCGATCTTTCGATCCCGCTTCAGCCGGAGCAGTTCGACGAGTACCTGAAAACCGACGATTGGAAGTCCGACGCCAACGTGATCCGCACCCTCAGGCGCCTGGGACATGAGGTGCGCATTTTCGGTATCCATGACGATATCCGCCCGCTCATCGCGGAAGTCGAGCGGGATCGGCCGGATGTGGTTTTCAACCTCTGCGAGGCGTTCGGAAACGACCGCGATTTCGAGCCCCATGTGGCGGCGCTGCTCGAGCTCTTGCGGGTGCCCTATACCGGGGCGGGCGTGACGCCGCTGCGCGTGTGCAAGGACAAAAGCCTGACCAAAAAAATTCTTTCGTACCACCGGGTGCGCGTACCCCGGTTCGTGGTTTCCAGGAAATCGAAACCATTGAGAAGCCTGGGTAAATTTCCATTTCCGGCATTTATCAAGCCCCTTGCGCTTGAGGCGTCCGAGGGCATCGCCCAGGTTTCCTTCGCCGAGGACGAAAAGCATGCGATCGAGCGCGTGCGCTATATCAACGAAAAGCTCGCGGTCGACGCGATTGTTGAGGAGTACATCGACGGCCGGGAGCTTTACGTGGGCGTCATGGGAAACGAGCGTCTGGTCGCCTTTCCGCCGCGCGAGCTTTTCTTCCGCCAGGTGCCGGAGGGTGAGCCGAAAATCGCGACGTTTCGCGCGAAATGGGATGATGGCTATCGCAGGAAATGGGGCATCGATACCGGGCCGGCGAAGGGGATCGCTCCTGAAATGGAGCGTCGTATCGCCGAGTTATGCAAGAAAATCTATCGATTGCTCCAGATGAGCGGTTACGGCCGAATCGATCTGAGACTGACTCCCGAGGGCGAGATCGTTTTCATTGAGGCCAACCCGAACCCTTCGATCGCGCGCGAGGATGATTTTGCGCAGTCGGCTGAGAAGGCGGGCATCGATTATGACGAGCTGATCGCGAGAATCTTGCGACTTGTCAATGCGGGTTGAAATCATACATAATGAATGAAAAGCGGCACGCTTGTTGCGGACCCAGCGCCAGATATGACTCCTGAAAACATTCTTAGTGACGATATGCCTGCTGACGATATGCCTAATTTGAGCCCTCTTCCTTATCGTGTTCTTGCGACCGATTACGACGGGACCTTGGCGCGACAGGGGCGGGTTTCCGTCGAGGCGGTGAACGAGTTGCGTCGCTGGAAGGGCGCGGGCGGGCTGGTCGTTCTGGTCACCGGGCGCGAGCTCGAGGAATTGCAGAGAGTGTTTCCCTCGGTCTCCGTTTGCGACCTGGTAATCGCCGAGAACGGCGCGCTGATTTACCGCCCGGCCACCGGACGCATCGAGCTTTTGGGAGAGCGCCCGCCGAGGGTTTTCGTTGAAGAGCTGCGCCGGCGCGGGGTGAATCCGCTATCGGTCGGACGAAGCATCGTCTCCACCGTACAGCCGCATGGCGCGGCCGTGCGCGAAGCGATCGTGGATCTCAAGCTTTCGCTCCAAATCATCATGAACAAGGAATCGGTCATGGTGTTGCCGGCCAATATCGACAAGGGAACGGGGTTGCGCGCCGCACTGAAGGAGCTGAATGTTTCGCCCCGGGATTGCGTCGCGGTCGGCGATGCCGAAAACGACCTCGCGCTTTTCGATGCGGCAGGTTTGGGCTGCGCGGTTTTGAATTCGACGAAAAATCTGCGCGCCCGGGCCGCGGTCAAGCTTGAAAAGCCGGACTACGAAGGCGTTTGCGAGCTTCTGCAAAATCTGATGAGCGGGCGACTGAGGCGCCGAGTCGCCTGAGCATGCGCGGGAACGAAACGCTTTATTTCATGGTTCATGCGGTCACGGAAGCGTCCGCGGCCGGAGCCGGCGAAGCGGCTCATGATCCTCCGCTCAGCGAGGACGGCATGAAAGAGGCGGAGCGGATCGCCGCCGAATTCGCTAAAACAAAGCCGGGTTTGCGCGTGATTTTTTGCAGCCCGAAGCTTTGCGCCATCCAGACGGCCGATTTCGTTCACGATCAGGTTTCCTCGAGACTGAAGCTGAAGGCGATTGACGAGCTTGCCTGCCGTTCTTCAGCCCGGGAAAGCGCGGAAGATTTCCGCGCGCGGGTCCAGCGTGTTTTCGAATGGGTTAAAACTCAGCCTTTGCCTTCACTGATCGTGGGACACGCCGATTTCGCGAAAATCATGCTATCCCTGGCGCATATGCCGGAGCGGGACTTGAAGCCAGGCGAGATCGTTTCGATCGATTTGTTCTGAAGACTTAGGATCGGAAATTCTCGGTGAGCGGGATCTCATCCGTGCGCCCGCGGAAGGGGCCTTTGTAAACCATGCTTTCAAGCCATTTCAGCTCGGCCGGCAAGGCGTCTTGGTAGATCTGCTTGTACCAGGTCTTCTGCGTCGGGTCCCAGCGGTAGCGCCGCTGCTTCAGGATGTCTTTCGATTCGAAAGGCGAGTAGAGCGCGCTGAGCTTGACGAACGGACGGCGGGCATTGGTGAGCAGCTCTTTCAGGTAGGGCGCGCCGGTATCGGCGTCGCGCATCTGGATGAGGTGCAGGAGCGCCTGGGCGTCGTTCAGCGCGCGGTGGGAATCGGTGAAAAAACCGTGATAGAGGCCCAAAATTTCGAGCTTTTGCACGCCGAAGCCTTTGCCTGGCCAGTCGATTTGTTTGAGCGAGCAGGCCCAAAGCTTGCCGCCAGCCACCGCCGGAACGCATTTTTCGACGAATCCGCGGTCAAAGCCGGCGTTATGGGCGATCACGACTTCGGCTACGGCCAGAAGCCGCTCGACCGCGAGCCAGTCGATCCGCTCTCCCTTCAGCGCCTCGTCGGTCAAGCCGGTCAGCGCTTTGATTTCCGCGGAGAGTGGAAAGCCGGGATCCTGCAAGCCTGAGTAGGTCTCTTGCTCGGCCAGGTATTCCCCGGTTTCGCGATGATATTTAAAAAGCGTGATGCCGATCTCGATGATTTTGTCTTCGTCCGGATTCAGCCCGCTCGTCTCGACGTCAAGAACCGCGGCGAGCGCGATTTCGCGAGCGTGGGCCTTGAGCCAATCGGGAGTATAGTAATCGGGAGGGACAGGGGCGCCCTGAAACCGCTTGAGAGTGACCGTATCGCCGCTGGTTGAAACCTCACTGTAGCCACGCCAAGGGCCGCCTGCCATGTTCGAAAATCTCCTAAGGGCTGATGGTGATCAGGCCACTTTTTTGAAGCGGTCGGCAGCTTTGGTCGTGAAAATCTCGCAATAGAAGCCGTTGGGGGCCTTGGTATTGCCGAGTATCAGGCTCTTCACGCCGCGTTCTCCCTGATATTCCTTCAGGGCCACGGCGGGCGAGCCTTGTTCGTCTGCAAGCTGGACAAACGCTTCAATCGCTTGGCGTGTCACATTTCCGAAGAGCTTATACTGTTTTCCGTTCACAGAGTAATTGAAAACTGCAACGACCGTCTTGGATCCTTCTGACCCGGATGAGCCGTCGAGGAAGGCCGCGGACGGCTTTGTTTTCAGGAATTTTTTGAGGTAAAAGTACAATGCATCTTCTGATTGCAGGTAGAGTGGCTCCATGAAGGTCTTGTCGGTGGGTTTTTCTGAATTCTTAACCTGAATTTTCAAGAGCTGGCGCGGCGCAATATGACTAAAAAATACGAAAAGTCCTTAAAAAACCTGACCCCGCTGCAGTATGAGGTCACCCAAAACAACGCAACCGAGCCCCCCTTCAAAAACGAATATTGGAACCAGAGCGAGCCCGGGATCTACGTCGACATCGTGTCCGGCGAGCCCCTGTTCAGCTCCCTGGATAAGTTCGATTCCGGCTGCGGCTGGCCGAGCTTCGCTCGCCCATTGGAGCCTGGTCACCTCGAGGAGTTTGAAGACGCAAGCCTTGCGCCCCGCATTCGCACCGAGGTGCGCTCCAAGCACGGGGACTCGCATTTAGGGCATGTCTTTGAAGATGGTCCTAAAGCTTTGGGGGGTCTGCGCTACTGCATCAATTCGGCGGCCATCCGGTTTGTTCCCTCCGGGCGTCTCGAGGCCGAGGGGTACGGCGAGTATTCGCGGCTTTTCCCGCAGACCGAGACCGCTATTCTGGCCGGCGGATGTTTTTGGGGCGCGGAAGAGATTTTGCGCGGTATTCCCGGCGTGGTCGAAACCGCCGTGGGTTACACCGGAGGCGAGATTTCAAATCCCACCTACGAGGACGTCAAAACGGGCCAGACTCAGCACGCGGAAGCCGTGCGGGTGGTGTTCGATCCGAAGAAGCTCGGTTATTCGGAATTATTGAGGTGGTTTTTCAGGCTCCATGATCCCACGACGAAGAATCGCCAGGGGAACGACGTCGGAACCCAATATCGCTCGGCGATTTTCTACCTGGATGACGAGCAGAAAAGGATGGCCGAAACGGTGATCGACGAAGTGAACCGTTCGGGGAAGTGGCCGCGTCCTCTGGTCACCGAAGTCGTGCCCGCGCAGCAGTTCTGGAAGGCCGAAGAGTATCATCAGAAATACCTGGTCAAAAATCCGGGCGGATATACTTGCCATTTTTTGAGGGATTGACGCCTTTTGCGACAGCGCCGCTGTCGCAAAAGAGGGTGTGGCGGCAATTATACACGTAAAATCTTTAAGTTTTTCCGTGTTCTTGGCTGGCACCTGCCTTGCTCTTCTTGTGGGGCGTATGGAGAAGTTCCATACGAGCCAATAAGAGAGGAAAATATTATGAAATACGCATCACTGTTCTCCATGTCTTTGATTGCCATGACTCTTGCGAATGCTTCCGTTTCGGGCGCGCATGCGGACGAAAATGCGAAGAAAACTCACCCTCGCCGGGCGCAGGTGAATAAGCGCCTGAAGAATCAGCAAAAGCGCGTGAATCAGGGGCTGGCCAAGGGCAGCCTGACTCCGGCCGAAGCTCAGAAAATCCAGGGCCAAGACGCGAAAATTCGCGCCGAAGAGCAGCGCGATGCCGTCGCGCCTGCCGGCAAATAAAACCGATTGGTCGCGCTAGGCGAAAGGGCTGGGTCGATTCAAAAACCTTCGAGTCGGCCCGGCGCTTCGCGGCTATTTTGAACAAGCATGATACATGCGAATCAGGCGATTCGTTCGGGTCTGGCTGGGATTGCCGGGATGAAGCGTTTGCCAGTAGTTGCCGTGCCAGTAGATGATCTTTCGCGAGTTGCGCGCGTCGATTTCGGTATACCAGTTGAGCATGGAAAGGCCGCACTTGATGTTGACGGTGCCGTCGTAGGCGCTGATGGAGCCGCAACGCTCGTGTTGCACGGGATTGCGGTTGCCCAGATCCAGTTGCCATAAGCCCGCGGCCGTCCCGTTCGGTCCGCTGGTGTGGATCTCGGGATTGCACGAGCTTTCTTCCATGGCGACGGAGGCCGCAAGCCAGATCCAGAAATTTTTCCGTCCCACATCATCGAAATCGTAATATTTGGGGCAGATCACTGACATATCGCCGATCTTCGAGGCGAGGATCTCCTCCGTCCCGTTCTGCCCGAGCGTGTTGTAGAGTGCTTCTCCCCATTTTCCGTAGTTCCCGTCGGAGTCGATGAAATCCTCGCAATCGGTCGACCAAAGCGCGCCAGGCACCAGGGGTTGGGTGCTCGTGAGAATCGAGGCGGTTTTTCTTTCGGTGTCGGATTTGCCTTTCGGCTTCGCCTCGGCGTTGAACGCCTGGATCTCGCCCTGGACATGCTCCATCGTTTCCCATGCGGAGACGCCGGCCTTGATGGTCGTGAACGTTTTTCCCCGGGTGATATCGAGAGTGGTGCGCCCGTCCTGGTCGTAAATCAGGAGGCTCTGGCGGCGGTCCGAGAGATCCGGCCGGTAGTGGATCCAGGCGTCTTCGGTTTTGCCGTCGCCCGAGTCAAAGCGGATATGAACCTGAATTCGGTCGCGCGAATTGCCCATGGCGTAGCCGATGATCTGGCCGGACACGCCGTTATTTAAGGCGCCGTAGTTGTTCTGCTCGTGGAGGGTTTTTCGCGCCAAGATGGCGTTGCGCATCGTATTGCCCACGGTCGCGTAAGAAAGAGGCGTTTCAAAAAGCGCCGCGAGAAGAAAGCTGAGGCAGGCAATGTCTTGAATTTTACACGCTCTCATGGGTTCTCTCCGTTAAAAGTGAAACGAGTCCGCGGAGCAGTCTTGCGTTTGCAGCGTATACACGCTCAGCGCTTGCTCCGAGTTCACCAAGAATCCGGCGGTCGTGAACCACGCGCTGTCATTGCCCGCGCTCTCTCCGATTCCTGGAATGTTATAGTAGTAAACTTTATTCGGATTTTGAGAGTCGAGAAGCCCGATCTGATCGTTGCTGGGCCCGTTGATGCGGATCCAGGTCGATTGGGAAATCAATTCCATATTGGGCGCCGTTTGGGGCGCGCGGGGTCGGGATGTCTCGGTGAAAAGAGCTTGTCCGGCGGTGGCTCGCAGGGTGTAGATCGGCGGATTCGCGCCGGTAACGTCGATTTTTCCAGCTAAATAATGATCTTGGTCGATCGGGGTGAATTTCCAGTCGACGCCGTCGTAATGCTCGCTGGTCACTTTCCATGTTTCGGTGTCGACCTGGGTCGTGGTCAGACCGGTCGCCGCGCGCTTGGTCGGTCCCGAGGGAAAACTGTAGAGGATCACTTCGGTTCCGACTTCCACGGAAGTCACCTGCGAGGACGGCCCGGATTTGACGGTAGCGATCGTCTTCAGGTCCGAAAGACGAATCAGGCTGAGCGCCGATCCGCCCGTGTTTTTTCCTTTGGCGCGCGCCAGGGGCTGCGAAAGAATCGCGTAGCGATAAGGAACCAAGGAGGTAATCGAGCCTCGCTGGGTGAACTCGTAACGTTGGCTGACTTCTTTTTTCTCCAATGAATAGATAATCGCCCGAGGCTTCGGCGTGTCTTGGATGATGACGAGGTTGTCGCGAAGCGTGGCGGGAGGATAGTTCAGGAGGCGTCCGCCGGGCCTTCCCGGCGTGTCGTAGACCGTCGGAGCCAGGGTTGCCGCATCCATGAGCGTGATGCTTTTCGAAGCGATGTCCTGCACGAGGGTGTCGGATTGTTCCAGCCAAGCATTGTCCGTAGTGGCCAGGAGGGTTACTTTTTTGTTCGCGCGATCCACTAAAACCTGGCGATCCTCGCCGAGTCGGCTGCTCGAGACCAGGATGTAACTCCCGGAAGGAGAAAAGCTCAGATCGGAGTAGGTGAACTCCTGGTCATTTTCATCGTTGGGCGCGCGCTTGGTGAGCTCCGAGACGTCGTAGTTCTCGGCTTCTTTCATCGTGCGCAGATCAATCAACCGCAAATGGCCGGAGGTGAGGACGGGGGCGAAATAAACGTCCGGCGAAAAGTCGGAAAGAAGGCTGGTGTTATCCTCGGGCGTCAGCTTGAGCGTGCCCGTGCTCGAGGCGTTGCAATGAACGTATTCGAGCCCGGCCGAGGCGATGGCTCGCGCGCCCAGTGCGGCACGATGCGCGCATCCAGTCATCGCTCCCGATCCGATCAGAGCCGCTAAAACCGCATATTCGAATTTCCGCTTTGAAATCATTTGCACGCCTCGCATCTTCATTTCATGAAAGCATCATGATAATGAAAACATCAGGCGGGCGCTCCTGCAAGGAACAACGCAAGGAACAGGGCAAGGATCAGGGCAGTCAATGATCTGACGGTCGCTGCGCGCTTCTATATGCGGTCCCACTTCGCGTACTGCTCAAGCGTGAACGAGTCGACCTGAACGCAGGCCGATCGGGCTACCTCGCACGCCTTGAGTTCTTCGATCTCTTCCGCCGTCAATTGGCCATGGCGCTTTTTGGCGGCCAACGAATTGCCCCGTGCGCAAAGCTTGAAAACCCGTTCCATCTCGTTCATGCGGTCCGAGGTCTGCGTCGAAATGAAAATCCCGCCGCTGATCCGCTGGTCACGTTGTTCGCCGGGTTGGCAGACGAGCCGCGAAAGCTTGCGGGTGAGAGCATCGTCAGCGCCTTTGGCGGTCTTGGAGAGTGGGTTGGCGCGGACGATCCAGTGCCAGGGGCCGCGGAAGAAAAGTCCGACGCCCGGCAACTGAGCGTTTGAGAGCAGGCCTTCGTAGGACTCCTGGATTCGCGCCAGCGCGTATTCCGCGCTCCATTCCACGAACGGCAGGTCCTCTTTGCGCGATCCTTCGGCTTCAAAGCGCCGAAGCGTCGCGGAAAGAATATACATCCACGAAAGCGCGTCGGCGAAACGGCCGGTGAGCGATTCCTTGAGTCGAAGCTTTCCGCCCAGCGTGCCCATATGAATGTCCGCCAAAAACGCGAACTGAGCCGAAGACCAGGCGAGCTTTTTCCAGTATCGGCGAGGGAGGCCGGATGAGCGTCCACCCGCCAAAGCGCCGCGAGTCAGAGTCAGAAGGAGCGCGCGGGTCGAGTTACGAACGATGTGGCCGATGTGCGACCAGAAGGCTTTATCGAACGCGCGAGTATCGCCCGCTTCGACTGCGGCGACTTCGGCGAGGCCGTACGGATGCGCGCGGAGCGCGCCTTGGCCGAAGGTGATCAGAGTACGAGTGAGAATGTTCGCGCCTTCGACCGTGATTCCGACCGGAACGGCAAAGTAGAAAAGTCCGAGGGTATTTCTGGGTCCGAAGGTGATGCCCTGGCCGCCCAGGATGTCCATACCGTCGTTCACGGCGATTCGGCTCATTTCGGTGAGCTGGTATTTCAGAATCGCGGTAATGACCGGGGGGCGAACGCCTTCGTTCAAGGCGCCGCAGGCGTAGAGGCGTGCCGCTTCCATCAGATACGAAAATCCGGCGATCCGGGCCAAAGGTTCGCCCACGCCTTCGAACTGACCGATCGGAAGATGGAACTGGCGACGAATCATCGCGTGGGCGCTGACCGCGCGCGCGGCGCGTTTCACGACCCCGACGCTGTCGGCCGGCAGCGAAATGCCGCGGCCGGCGGCCAAGCATTCCATCAGCATCGTCCAGCCTTGGCCGGCCTTGTCGGCGCCGCCGATGATGACATCGATCGGGACGACCACATCCTTGCCGTGAAGCGGGGAATTGTAGAAGGGAACGGTCAATGGATCATGGCGTTCGGAAATATCGACGCCGGGAGTGTTTCGCGGGATCAACGCGCAGGTGATGCCGAGATCCTGGCCGCGGCCCAAAAGGTTTTCCGGATCGCGCAGCTTGAACGCGAGCCCGATGACGGTCGAGATCGCGCCGAGCGTGATCCAGCGCTTGTTCCAGTTCAGGCGGATATAGAGCTTGCCGTCGGTTCCCTTGAAGACGACGCCGTTTGCCTGGATGGACGAAGCGTCCGATCCCGCCTCGGGCTCGGTGAGGCCGAAGCAGGGAACTTCTTCGCCGGAGGCAAGGTGGGGCAGGTATTTGCGTTTTTGTTCGTCGGTACCGTAATGAATGAGGAGCTCCGCCGGCCCGAGAGAATTGGGGACCATGACGGTGACGGCCAGGGTCGCCGAGTGCGAGCCGAGCTTCATGATCACTTCGCTGTGGGCATAAGCGGAAAATCCGAGCCCGCCGTATTCCTTGGGAATGATCATTCCCCAGAATTTCTTTTCTTTGATGAATTTCCAGGCGGCCGGAGGCAGGTCGCGGTTTTTCCAGGTTTCCCAGTCGCTCACCAGTTCGCAGAGCTGGTTGACTTCGTTGTCCATGAAGCTCTGTTCTTCCGTCGTAAGCTTCGGCCAGGAGTATGAAGCGAGCTTATCGAGATCCGGCTTGCCCGAGAAAAGTTCGCGATCCACCCAGACATCGCCGGCGTCCAGCGCCGCGCGCTCGGTGGCCGAGATCTGCGGCAGCAATTTCAGCGCTTTAAAGAGGTTCATCACCGCGCGCGAAACCAAAATCGTGCGGATCGGTGGGATATTGAAGAGGATCGCGAGCGCGGCGAAAATTCCCCAGACCATCGGTGTCGCGCCGAGGCCGCCCAGCACCGCCGCCGCGAGGAGCGTCCATGCCCAGAGCGGTGCTCCCAAGAAGCCGAGACCTAAGATCAGCACTACGACTATTCCCGAAACCGACCAGATATTTAGCATGAACACAGAGTCGCAACTCTTGAGAGTTTTTGCAATAATTTGCCAATATTTTACTGGCGATATTTCCTTTGCGTGGCGTTAAATGGGAAGGGTGAGTGCGAAGCAAAATATTCTCGTGATAGGGGGCGGCGTCATTGGCTTGTCGACCGCCTATGAGTTGAGTCGACGTGGCGCATCGGTAACGGTGATCGACAAAGGCGAGCCCGGTTTCGGATGCTCGTACGGCAACGCAGGCTGGATTACGCCTTGCTTCGCGCTTCCGCTTCCCATGCCAGGAATGTTTCTCAAAGCCGTGGGCTGGCTTCTGGATCCGGAAAGCCCGCTCCATATTCATCCGGCGGCCGACCCTCTTCTGTTTCGTTGGCTTTTCGGCTTCATGCGTTCGATGCGAGCGGGCAAAATGCGCGAGTCGGTTCGAGCTCTGACCGAAATCTCAAAATACAGCCTCGAAGCGTACTCAAAGCTGTCTGTCGAGACCGGCAGCGAGTTCGGCTTCGAGAAAAAAGGGCTGTTGATGGCCGCGCAATCTCCCGCCGGAGTGCGTGCGGCGATCCAGGAAATGGAATTGGTCGCGGCGCACGGCGTGCCGGGCCGCTTCCTGACCGGCGAGGAAACCAAGGCGTTCGAGCCCGCGCTGACCGGCAAGATCGAGGGTTCCGTGTATTTCCCCGAAGAAGCCCATGCCGAGCCCCTTCAAGTGGTTCGGGCGTTCGCGGCGGGAGCAGAAAAGCTCGGAGCCAAGCTGCTCTCCCGGACCGAAATTTACGACTTTGAAATCGGCCGTGGCGGTCACATTCAATCCGTGCGAACCACTCGCGGAAAATTCGTCGCCGATCAATACGTTCTCGCCACGGGCTCTTGGTCCCACCCGATCGCGAGGGCCTTGCGCCTCAGGGTGCCGGTCTTGGGCGGGAAGGGGTACGCGATGATCACCCCGGTGCTTTCGCCGAATCCCTCCCATCCGATGATGTTGATCGAGAAAAAAATCGCCGTGACTCCGCGGCAAGGCGCTCAAGCGGGAACGCTGCGAATCGCCGGGACCTTGGAATTGGTCAACGGCGACGACTCCATTTCGCCTCGAAGGGTCAACGCGATCGTTCGCGGAGCGCGCGAATTCATGAATGTTCCCGAAGAGCCGCAGATTTTGGAACTTTGGCGTGGGCTTAGGCCCTGCACCCCGGACGGAGTGCCGATCATCGGCCGGGCCAGCGGATTCACAAACCTCACCGTCGTGACCGGGCATCAGATGCTCGGGCTCCAATCCGCTCCAGGGTCGGGCCGGCTTGCCGCGGAATTGGTCTTGGGCGAAAAGCCGACCTTCGATCCTCATCCATTCCGTGCTAGTCGTTTCTAGTGTTATAGCCGCTTGAGTCGTGATAGGATTTTTATATTGATGCGAATACCTGGAGTGGCTGTATTCACTGTTTTCATCATTTTCGCGAGCGCTTTGTGGGGGCCTTGTCTTTGGGCTGCGAACGTCGCTGCGAAGAAGACCGCGAAAGCGCCCGCTAAAACGACCGTAAAAGCGACGCCGACGCCGAAGTCGAAAATTCCCGCGCCGATCAAGGAGCGGTTTGCCAGCGTATGCTTGCATGCTTATGAAGTTTCAACGAGCAAAGCGGATGCCGCGGCGACCGGGCGCCAGCTCTGCGAGTGCACGGCGCGCGAGAGCGAGTTACAAGGGGTGACCGCCGCGAATCTTGAAAAAGAGACGGACAAAATCCAGCGCGATCCGAAATATACCATTCAGGACAAGCTTCTTCTCGATGCGATGCGTATTTGTTTGATCGACATGTACGCGGACAAGATGAAAAGGGAGCGCAAGCCGAGCCCGAAGGCGCGAAAACCGAATCCGCGCTTGACCGCCCGTAAGCCGAGCCCTAAGCCCAGCAAAAAACCCAACGTTCGCCCTAGCGCAAGTCCGAACTAAGCCTAAGCTTCGACTTTGGATTTGAGCCAGGCCAGGCGTCCTTGCAGGATGCTCGAAAACTCGGAGGCGATGATGCGGCTAGCCTCCGTGTCGTCCAAGTTCTTCACCAGGGACTCGATGACTTCGATGGTGTCCGAAAGAAATGCGGCGAAAAACGGCATCAGCGCCGGCTGTCTTTTCGTGGCCGCCTTATAGCCGATCGATTTACAAAGTTCTGCGAGCGTTCCGATCGATTTCAGCCCGATATGATCGGGATCGAGCACGCCGATGGTTTTGGCCGCTCCCATGATGCGGTCGATTTTCTGCGCGTACTCCGTCAATAATTTTTCGGGGAACCGGCCCGTCTCGGTCTCGAGGCGACTGACGATCTCCTTGAGTTCTTTCAATAGACCATTGGACTCGGCGCGAAATTCACTTAAAATATCAGAGTCGATAACCATATGATTTTCATCCCTGTCAGAATCAACACCTTGCGGCCCGGACATGCCGTCAATTTCGATGTTTTCATCAAAATCGGCGAGCGATACATCCATTATATCAGAAAGACCGATCCTTTCGACGGGGATCGCATCAAGTCCTTGAAAACCAAGGGCGTGTCGAAGCTTTATATCCCGCGCGAGGGCGAAGTCGATTACCTGAAGTACCTGGACGAAGGGCTCGGCGAGCTCAAAAACGTGAAAATCGACATCC
Organism: Oligoflexia bacterium; assembly: GCA_031292385.1. Classification (GTDB taxonomy): domain Bacteria; phylum Bdellovibrionota; class UBA1018; order UBA1018; family UBA1018; genus JARLHE01. The sequence continues at coordinate 808 of JARLHE010000023.1, read as the reverse complement.
GCGAGCGGAGTCTGTTCGCTCAAGACTCGTTGATCACGGCCGCCGAAAACGCGCAAGCCAGCATCGCCTCCACGGAAACCTACCGGCAATCCGAGCAGCGCATTCTTTCGGTCGCCGAGTTTTTGTACGGCGAGAAAAACGCGCTTCACGAAATGCTGTCTTCCGGAGTGGCGAAAGATATTTACGAGCATTCTTCGCACGTCTCCACGCTTGCGCTGAAGCTGGCGAGCAAGGTCGGCATCACCGCCGAGAAGGATCTCAAGCCGCTCGGCATGGCGGCGCTCCTGCACGATATCGGCAAAGAGGGAAGCGGGCTGGATCCGCTCCTTCCGCGGGAGAAGCTCGACCCCGAGCAGCTGAAAGTCTATCGCGGCCATCCCGAGCGCGCGGTGACGATGATTCAGGACAAAGCGCATATCGGCGGCGAGGTCGTCGAGATGATCTTGAATCACGAGGAAATCGGCGCGGGCGTGGGTTTTCCCGGGAAAAAGCATCTTGCGCGGCTGTCCTTGAGCCAGCAGGTGCTCAATCTCTGCAACGAATACGACCGGATGTGCAACGTCAACGGAACCTCGCCGCTCGAGGCGATCAAGCAGTTTCGTTTCGATAAAATCGGACTTTTTGACCTGAAGCTGATCGACCAGCTGGCGGCGATTCTTAAAGTCTAACTAACTGGCCCCTTTAACTGCTGATGGGCGGAGTGAGCGCCCGGTTGTGAAACGAGACATACATGCTCAGATGGTCAATCAGGCCTTGCTTGGTTTTTGTCGTGCACCACGTTCTCCGAAAAAGCCGATTGAGATTGGCC
>JARLHE010000022.1 GCA_031292385.1 Oligoflexia bacterium | reverse complement strand
TTACGCGATGAGCACCGACCAGGTCGGGAACAACTCCTCATGCGTGCATCTCATCGATTTCGTCGAACACCAAACCGGCCCTGCCAATCTGACCGCCAGTCAGGGTCTCACCGGAGCGATCAATCTGAACTGGAATCCGGATACGACCGCCAACCCAACGCCGACCTATATCGTCAAGCGGTCGCTTGTCAGCGGCGGCCCCTATACGATTATCGCGTCCAATCTCACCGCCAACTACTTTTCCGATTCAAACGTCAGCAATGGCGCGACTTACTATTACGTCGTCGCGGCGACCAACAATACGGGCACCAGCGATAATTCCGCGGAAGCCAACGCCACCGTGGCCGCCGCCGCTCCGGGCACCCCGATCAGCCTGACGCTGGTACCGGGTCCAGAACAGATCACGTTGAGCTGGACCGCTCCTGGAACGGATATGTTTTATACGATTTTCCGGGGCACCAACACGGGTGGCCCCTATGCCCAGATCGCCTCGGGTCTTTCCACGACCACTTACATTGACAAGACAGTGACGGACGGCACGCCGTACTATTATGTGGTCACCGCGATAAACCCGAGCGGCACCAGCGTTACATCCAATGAGGCGAGCGCGGCCTCCGAAGGCGTTTCAAATGCGCCGACCGGGCTCACCATGCTTCCGCTCAATTCAACTCCCGCCTGCGGCGGCAATGCCGGCATCCAGCTCTTTTGGAGCGCTCCGGCCTACTTCAATCAATTCTACGTGCAACGAGGCCGTCTTCCCGGCCAAGAAAGCTACTACGCGACCGTGAGCGGCACGAGCTACGTGGACTGCTCGCCGAACACTGCGACTAGCAGCTATATCTATTACAGCGTCGTCGCGACTTGGGGAAATTACACTTCGGCACCCTCTAACGAAGTTCAATTCTACCGCAGTCAAGGGCCGGCCGTTATCGCTGCCCCCGGCAATGGATATGTCCAGCTGAGTTGGAATTCCGTCGGCTTCGCGACCTATCAAATTACCCGGTCCACCTCACAGGGCGGACCTTATACTTTGCTGGCAACGCAATCAGGCACCGCTTATACCGACTCGGCCGTAACCAACGGTGTCGCCTATTATTACGTGGTAAATGCATATCTCAACGGCACAAACAACGAAACCTACCCATCGCAGGAGGTCAGCGCGATCCCGGGAGCTAACCCCACGACAGCGCCGTCAAACCTGGCGATCGCAATTACCAGCAACGTGCCGAATCTGAGCTGGAGCGCGCCTCAAGTTTACAACAGCTTCAATATTTATCGCGCCTCGAGTTTAGCCGGACCTTACAGTATCGTAGGCACCTCCAATGCGAACAGCTACAGCGACTCCAGCCCGCAGATCGGAATGAACTATTACAAAGTGACCGCGAACTGGGGATCCTATGAGACCTCCGCTTCCAATATCGTATCCTTCCGCGATGGCGTTCCGACCGCTTTGACCGCGACCGCCGGAGCCTCCCAAATTACCCTGAATTGGACCGCCGTCAGCGGTGCGAGCAATTATAGCGTGATGCGGTCGACGACTTCCGGCGGGCCCTATACGGTCTTGAGCTCAACCGCAAGCTCGCCCTACATAGACTCAACCGTCGTATCGGGAACGGGCTATTTTTATGTCGTTTCGGCGAATTTCCCGGATAGCACCATCGGACAGAACTCGCCGGAAACGGCAGCCGCCACCGGTGTCACGACCGTCCCGGTCGGTCTCAGCGTGACAGGCACAACCAATGGTTCCGTTGCCCTTGGCTGGGTGCCGATATCAGGCGCTTCGGGCTATAATGTTTATCAGTCCACCACCAGCGGCGGGCCTTGGACACTCGATACCGCGGTGCCGACCACAAACCACGCATCCACGGTCTACGGTCTCACGGGCGCCACGACCTACTACTTCGTCGTCACCGCGATCGAAAGCGGGGTTGAATCCGTGAATTCCGCGCAAGTCTCGGCTATCACCTACTCCGCCCCGGCCGTGCCGCTGCTCACGGCGGGCAACGGACAAGTCTCTCTCCTCTGGGCGCCCGTCACGGGCGCGACTTCCTACACCGTTCAGCATTCAACCGATGGCGTGACCTTCACGACCGTAGCCAGCGGGGTTCCCACCACGAGCTATACCGATTCCCCTCTGACCAACGGCCAGCAGTATTTTTACATCGTTGTCGCGAATTTCAGCTCAGGATCTCTTGCGTCTTCGATAAGCCCTGGAGTGACTCCGGGCATCACTCCAGTCGCGCCGGCGGGCCTTACGATCACCGCCAATAACAACGGAACGGACGTGACCTTGAGCTTCGCCGCTGTTCCGGGCGCGACATCTTACAACATTTACCAGTCCACCACGAGCGGTGGGCCTTACGGTAGCCCCGCACAGAACTCGGCAGCGACGACCGGCGTTCAGATGACCGGCCTCACGGCCGGCACCCCTTACTATTTCACGGTGACCGCCTTGAACGGCACGATGGAATCAACCATGTCCTCCCAAATCGGAGTCGTGCCCAAAACCACCCCTGCCGCGCCTAACGCCGTCGCCAGCATGAGCAGCGTAGTGGTTTCGTGGAGCGCAGTCGGCGGAGCGACTCTTTACGACGTGCAGCGCTCCGGCGATGGCACGAACTTCATCACCATCGCAAGCGCCCTCAGCGCGACCACCTATACCGATGCTTCCGTCACCGCGGGCTCACCATATATTTATCAATATTTGCCCTATGCATCGGCCGCATTACCCATGGCGGCTTCAGCGCCAAGCATCGTCGTAAATCCGGGCGTGCAGCCGTTAAATCCGATCGGCCTTGTGGCAGAAGCGACAAGCACGACTTCCGTTAGCCTCTCCTGGGTCGGAATGCCGAATGTTTCATCTTACAATGTTTATCGCGGCACGGTGTCCGGCGGACCGTATTCGGTCGTTGGATCCGCCAGCGCTTCGACCACCTATACGGACGCGACGGCATCGAGCGGAAATGCCTACTATTACGTCGTCACGTCGATCAGCCCCTCGGGCGTCGAATCGACAAGCTCGAACGAAGCCGCGGTCAATCTCATTCCCGCGCCAACCGGACTTGCGGCGGTCAGCGGAACGAATGTCGTCAATTTGAGCTGGAATTCCGTCGGCGGAGCCTCAAGCTACGTGCTCAGGCGGGAAGTTGTGGGTGGATCTTACGGCGTGATCGCGAGCGGAATCACGGCGCTCTCCTATCAAGACACTTCCGTTCAAAACGGGGTGACTTATAATTACGTCGTCGATGCGGTTTTCCCTTCGGGCGCGATTTCCCCTGACTCGGCGGCGGCTTCCGCGACCGCGTCGCAAGTACGTAATCTTCAAGTTCCGATCGAGCTCACTGACGAGAGCCTGTCATCCGACGTCAGCCCCATCACGTTCGCGCGCACCCAGACTTCATTGGATCCGACCGCATATGACGGAACCGTCACGTACTTCTTCGAAGCCGTGGCCACCAACTCCGACTCGACCGCCCACACGATCAACCTCGTCGACGCCGGCTCGAGCGTCGTCGGCTCGATCACCGTTCCCGCGGGAACGACGGCGCCGACCCGAATCCGGTTCAGTTTTGTTCCCGACGCAACCGCGAATATCTACAGCCTCTCGCTGCCCGCGACCACTGCGGCCGGTCAGGTGCAAGTCCTGTCGGCTCGAGTTCTCGTCAATCAGACCAGCGCGACGAAGACAAAAATTTATATCCCGCTTCTGGCTTCCAACGGCAGTCCTTCAAGCGGCGATGGTGCCTCGCCCATGGAGACCACTTTTTCCACCTCCTACAACGAGCTTGCCTCCGCATCGATTTACACGCGCAACACCGGCGCCTATTCCACGCTCAACAGCTACAACGCCTGGGAGCTCGAAACCGTCGTGGCGGCAAACAACGGCGCCACCGGATCCGTCACTCTGATGGATTTGACCCAATACGGGACGGTCGCGGATACCGAAGCGCTCTTTGGCTCCGCCACGCCGACGTTGATCGATTCCCCCTTTAACGAAGGAGTCAGCGGCTTCGGGTCGTCCAACGAGTCGGATCAATACGAAATCATGATGAATTGCCAGACCAGTTGCACCAGCGGCTCCGTCTCGCTCTATAAAGCCGGCTTGTGGGTCTCTCTCAATAACTTGTCGAAAGCGGAAGTGATTTATCGCGACAGCCTGGGCTCATCGAATATTTCCTCGCCAAATACCTTAGACCTGGAGCGCACGCTGGTCGACTTAACGTTGTTCTCCAACCCAACCGCCGCGTTCCAAGCCGTAGCCAGCGTTACCAGCAACACGACGATCGAGTTGATGTCGGACGGCACCCAAGACTCAGGCACCGCCTCTCTCGGCGCCGTCTCCGGCTCGTCGATCACCTTTTACTCGAGCAGCAAAACCTGGCAGCGATCCGGAACGATCACGCTCACCAGCGGAAACCGGTTCTTGCCTTATGTTGATCCGGCGGGCGGAAGCGCGACGCTCGTGGACTCCGCGATCATAGTGGATATCGGCCCTTGATCGCGAGCTAGCCCCAGGCCAGCGCCGCTACAGCATAAGGCAAAAGCCGACGCCGAACGAAAAATAGCTCACCGACGACGGCAGCGCGTTTGGCGGAGACGCGATCGTCTTGTAAGACGAGATTTCAGGCCGCAAATTCAGGCCGGGCACCAAGGGGTATTCTACACCCAGCTTGATGCCAACATAAGCTCCCGAGCCTTGGACGTCCGGAACTTGGTCGTTGGTTCGGGAAATGTCGGCGATGGCAATGCCCGCGGCCAAGCCGACGAAAAAGGAATAACGCTTGATAAAGATCCGCGAATCGCTTCCCTCGGGGCTCACCGGGCCGTCCGAGCGTCTCTCGAACGAGGGAGCCGGCGATAAAAAGAACCAGCGGGCATCCAACCCCGTGAAAGAGGCGCCGGTCGAGAACGGGGCCATTCGATACCCGCGGTTATGCTCGAACCCGATGCTCCATTGGTCACTCAACAGATAATCCATGAAAAGCGAAAGGGTACCGGGTCCTTCGCTGCGTTGCACGGAAACATCGGAGCCGTTTACCGCCTGGGTGGCGTTCACGCCGGCGCCGCCGTAGCCGAGTCCGGCGCCGAGGCGAAAATCCCCTGCCGTGGCCGAGTGGGAAAAGAGCAGTGCGCTGAAGCCCATGAGGACAACGGCCGAAATGCCGTTAACGTTATGCGGCTTTGGACATCTCATTCGTCTCATCCTTGATGCCGGACCCTTCGAAATCGGTCCCCACTGGCGCGAACACGTCTTCGAGATGGATTTCCTTTTTAGCGATCATTCCCTTGATCCTATCCGACAACGCGGACAAGAGGCGATTTCTATCCGATTCCTTCATCGTATCCGCTCTGCGCAGCTCGTCCGACGCGACTTCAGCGGTCATCGGAGGACATAGCGCAAAGAATCGCTCTTGGAGTTCAGGCTTTAAGCTCAAAAATGCCGCGAGCTCATCGGGCATCACTTGCGAGAGAAGCCGGGAAAGCGCTTCATTCGTCCATTCACCGACAAAGGCCAGCGACGGAGCCGTACGCTTGAATTTCTCGAACGCCCCTCCAGCCATGCCGGAGATGATCTTGATTTGCTCGAGCGGGCTCATCGCGTCGACGATCTTGCTCAAAGACATCTCGAGCGAGACGAGGCTCTTCGCGCCATCCGGACGCAACATGCTCTTGAAGTCGTGGTCGAGCGATTTCAGCTCGTCGGCAGGGATGTCGCTCATCTGCGCGGCCGCGTTCAGCAAGTCGCGCTTGGCGTCCTCGTTCAACGACTTGAAGTAAGCCTGGCGCAGCTTTTCCGGCATATAGAGGGCGACCAAGGTCTTCATCTTCGGATTCTGACTCATCAACGTCTGATTGACCATCTTGACGTTCACGCCGCCGAGATAATCAAATGGCTGCTCGAAGCTTTCCGCCCCGAGATTGATGGCCATCAGAAAATCCCAATAGATCTTTTTAAGAAGATCGCGTTTTTCTTTCATGCCCAGATCCGGCATCTTGGAAAAGACTTTGGAGACGCTCTGGAGCATGTCCACCGGAACAGGCAGCTTGCCCAGGTCCTTGCCAGCCGCCTCGGCCAAGCAAGCGAGTTTGAGCTGGCCCTCTTCGCCGTTTTGGCACCACGCCCGGATAAGGCTCGCCGGGCCGCCGGTCATTCTCGGCAAAAGATCGGAGACGCGGCGAGAAAACTGCTCGATCTCTCTGGCGATCGACGGGTTTTCGACCGCCGGAGCCTCTTCTTCCGCCATTCCGGAGCCTTTTTCCGCACCCTTTTCGGCCGCGCTATCCTGATCCTGTGGGCCTTTGACAAGAGATTCGTCCACGGAGGATCCCCAGCCTTCTTCGGCCGGGGCGACTTGGGCGGAAGCCGCCTGCGACGCATCCGCTGAAGGATTCGCGGCAGCGGTCGATCGCATTAAGCTCATCAGAGTCCAAAGAAGCGCCCCGAGAAGAAACGCCAAAGCCAGAACAAGCTTACCGGCGAGCTCTTGAAACTGCTCCAGACGATCCCAAAAAGTTTTAGGGGGCTTCGGTTTTTCGCCAGGAACGCTGATATAAGACACAACGCCTTTGCCGATCTTTCCGAATTCCGCGGTCACGCGCGCGCCGAGCCACTTTTCAACCTGCGATTTGACCTCGGGCGCGAGATCGTTTTTCAAGCCGACGGAAACCGTCACCGCACGAATCCGGTAGTCTTTTAAAAATCCTTGGACCCGGGCGACCGACTCGGGGTCGCTCGTATATTTTTTGATCAACTCTTCGGGATTAAGAGTGCCGAGCTCGAAATCCGGCGGCGTTTGCGACTCGGCTTCTTTTGGCGGCTCGGGAGCGACCGTTTTAGGCGCGTCCGTCAAATCGAGCTGACCGCCCAGCGTGAACGACGCCCGGTCCACCGACGTAGCCAATTCCTGCGCATATCGCCGAACCAGCAGCTCCTCGAGAAACGCCTTCGCTCCCAGGACTTCAGGCTTAAGCGCGGTACTGACCGTGGAGGCGGCAAACGCATTGAGCGAAAGGCCCGCCAATAAACCGGTCAGTACGAAAAGCCTCCCGAAACGCGTCATGGCTTTGCCCCCTGCGCGGTGGAAGTCGGCACTCGGGTGCCTTGACCCGACTCGAGGCCATGAATCTTCGCCGTCATGCGGATGGCATCCTCCATCTGAGGATCCGACTTGAGCGCGCGCTCGTACCACTTCAGGCTCTCGGCATAGTTCTTTTGCGCGAAATAGATCGAGGCTCGCATGGAAAGCGCCCGTGCAAACTCAGGAAAATCGTTCAGAATACGGTCAAGCTCGGCCTGGGCCCGATCGGTTTCTTTGGCCAACGCGTATTTCTGCGCCAAAAAAAGATGATCCAATATCTCCTTGGCGACGCGCGCTTCCTTCTCCTGCGTACCCGGCTTCAGCTTCACATCGAGCTGCGTCACCAAGGTGCCGAAACGGGTCGCCGGAACCATGAGCCGCTCGGGAATATAACCCTTTTGCTCGACGATCACGGTGAAATAGCCGCCGGAGGGAACCTCGCCCACCGCTTCCTTGACCACCGAAGCCTTCATTTCCAGAGGGGTCTTTCCAAGCTCCTTCTTAGCGCCGGTCTTCGGATCGAGATAATAGACATCCGCGACCATGGGATCGCTCTTCACCACGAACATGGAAGAACAGCCGCTAAACAGCACTGCCGAGAGGGCGGCTTCGATCGAGAACGACACGATGAGCAAAAACTTTTTTCCCATGCACTATTCTCATCGATACGATTATCAATTTACTTTACGCCTTTTATTTATGCCGGACCGGATAACCGCTTGTAAACTCAGGGCGAATCCCGTCTAACGCCTGACACTAGGCAACTTTATGCCGATTGCGGCCGATACTTAATCGGTTAAAATCAATCATTATGAGCGCGAATTTTTTCCACGATAACAATAGAGAAAATTACGCGAAGGCGGGAAACCAGGAGCCCGGGAGCCCCGCCCAGACCGAAGCGTCGCCGTTTCTCGGGGTCTTCGACCTCATTTCGTCGCGCATGCAGGAGCTCGAGCGGCTGCACGCGACGCATGCCACGCTTTTCGACGATTTATCGCGGCAAAACGAGCTTTTTCGCGAAAAAATCCTGAAAAACCAGGCTGCTTGGCTCGAACACCAGAAAAACAGCGCCAAAGCCAACGAGGCACAGAACAAGGAACGCGAGGAGAGGATCCGCGTCCAATGCCTATCCGAAGCGAAGAGCGAAATCGCGAAGCAAATCGAGATGGAGAAGCGGCGCAACTCGCTCGAATTGGCGGTCATCAAGGCGGAGTACGCTAAAGCCCAGGAGCAGACCTGGTCCCGCCTCGAAAACTACGCCGCCAAAGACGTGACATACGCCAAAATCCAGTCACTCGAAGTCGAATTCGGAAAGGTTCTGAGCTCGCTGCAGGCCGCGATGGCGATCGCCTCGCAATCCGAGGAGATCCTCGGCGCGCGCATCGACGAAATGGGCTCGCGAAACAAAGTCGAAATCACGGCTCAAGCGGAAAAATCGCATAAGCTCCTGGCCGCCGAGCTCGCCAAAACCAAGGCCGAAAACGAAAGGCTTCAGCAGCAAAGCTTCCGTCACTTATCGGCAAAAATCCAGGCAACGGAAGCCAAATACAGCGAGGTCAAGGCCGCTCTGGACGCCGCCCGAGCCCAGGCGAATTCCCTTGCCTCGCAAACGAAGGCCGAGGCAGCGGCCCAGCTCGAGGCCGGAAAAAAACAACTCCTCGGGCAATTCGAGGCCCTCAAGGCGGAAAACCGGAACTTCCAGCAGCATGTCCAACTCGACGTGGGCAAAACCCTTGAAAAAGCGGCCCAGCTTAAGACCCAGAGCCTTGAAGCGGAGTACGACAAAATCAAAGGCGCCTTGGCGTCCGCCGTCGCCGACGCCAAAAAACGCGAAGAGACTGCCCTCGCCCGAGCGGAAGAGCTGACCTCGATTTGCGACCAAATCAAATTGGAGCTCTTGACCGCGCGCAAACCCTTTGAAGAGGCGCAGATCGCGCTTCAATCCAAAATCGATGACTGCGTTCGGGAGCTCGGGAATGCCAACCAGGCCATTGAAGCCCTCCGAAAAGAAAACGAATCGCTCAAGCGGCGCTTTCAGGCGGAACTTAATGCAGCCTTGGGCGAGCGCGCCTCCATGCAAGAAGACCTGACCTCTGCCCGTAAAGACCTGGATGAAGAGCGCGCTGAAATCAATCGGCTGGGAGAGCTCCTCCGCGCCAATGAAACCGCCTTATCGAACTCGCGGCTCGAGCTAGCGAAGCTGCGAACGGGAGCGGCGCCCGGCCCGGCTTCCGACCACTAAACGCCTGCGAACCGGAGCCGGCTTCGTACGCAGCACCCGCCGCTCGGGCTTCCGCTTGAACTCCCCGCTTCGCACGAGCGCTAGATCGAAGACTTCATCCACGGTACTGACAAAGTGAAAAGTCATCCCCTTCTTGGCGTACTCGGGGATCTCGAACATGTCCTTCTCGTTATGTTTCGGAAGGATGACGGTCGTGACCCCGGCTCGGCGCGCCGCCAGGACCTTTTCTTTGACGCCGCCCACGGCCAGCACTTTGCCCACGAGCGAAAGCTCGCCCGTCATCGCAAGGCGCGGTTTGATCTTGCGTCCCGAAATCAGCGAGTAAAGAGCGGTTGCCATGGTCACCCCTGCGGAAGGCCCATCCTTGGGAATGGCCCCCGCGGGGATATGAAGATGGAAGTCATGGGATTTAAAATACTTGCGGTCGTATTTCTTGTCCTGCGCGAGCTTCTTTTTGACGTAACTCCAGGCAATCGCCGCGCTCTCGGTCATCACCTCGCCCATCTGTCCGGTGAGCTTGAGATTGCCCGCGCCCGGGAAATCGGTCGCTTCGATGAACAGGATATCGCCGCCCATCGCGGTCCACGCAAGGCCGACCACGACGCCGGGCGCGGTGATCCGCTCGACCACTTCGTTGTAAAAGCGTTGCGGCCCGAGCCACGAAAGCAGGCTTTCTTCTGTCACCACGATCGCCGAGTGGCGCTCTGATTTCTTCGTTTCGCGAGTCACGATCTTCGCCGCGGCTTTACGGCAAATCCGGCTGACCAGTTGCTGCAAGGAGCGCAGGCCCGGTTCGCGCGCATAATCGATCATCATGCGGCGAAGGGCCGCTTTTTCGATTCGAAGCTGCGAGGGCTTGATTCCGTTCTTCTCGAGCTCGCGCGGAATCACGTATTGGGTCGCGATTCTTTCCTTTTCCTCGAGCGTATAGCCCGGAATCTCGATCACCTCCATGCGGTCGAGCAGCGGTCCCGGGATGGTGGCCGTGGAATTCGCCGTCAACACGAAGAGCACTTTCGACAGATCGTACGGCACGTCCAGATAGTGATCCAAAAACGAGGAATTCTGCTCCGGATCCAAGACCTCGAGCAACGCGCTCGCCGGATCGCCCTGGAAGCTTTGACCCAACTTATCGACTTCATCGAGCATGAGCACCGGGTTGATCGTCCCCGCGCGCTTCATCCCCTGGATCAACTTGCCGGGCATCGCCCCCACGTAAGTGCGACGATGGCCCTTGATCTCGGCCTCATCGCGCATTCCGCCCAACGAGAAGCGGAAGAAGCTCCGGCCCAAAGTCTTCGCGATCGATTTTCCGATCGAGGTTTTGCCGACGCCGGGAGGGCCCACCAAGCAAATGATCGAGCCCTTGACGTCTTTGCGAAGCTTTCGGACCGCGAGAAACTCGATGATACGCTCTTTGACCTTCTCGAGGCCGAAATGGTCGGCGTCCAACACCTCGCGCGCATGATCCAGATCCAGATCGTCGATCGTTTCATTGCTCCAGGGCAGCGAAACCAACGTTTCCAGATAGCTGCGCGCGATATTGTATTCCGGCGACTGCTCCGAAATGGTCTCGAATTTCTCGAGCTCCGAGAGCGCGATTTTCCTCACCTCGTCCGGCATTCCGGCCGACTCGATCCGCTCACGGAAAGTGCGGGAGGATTTTTCCTTGCCGTCTTCCTCGTAACCCAGCTCACGCTTGATGGTTTTAAGCTGCTCTTTGAGGAAAAACTCGCGCTGCAGCTTCGTCAGCTTGTGATTGACCTCGTCGTTGATCTTCTTCTGCAGGTCCGCGACGTTCTGTTCGCGCCGCAGATGAACGAGCAGCTTCTCGAAACGGGATTTGACCGAAAGCGTTTCCAGGAAGTCCTGCGCATCCGTCTTCGGCAGGGAAAGCGCGAACGCCACCAAATCGGCGACTGTCCCGGGTCCCGGCGCGTTGATCATCGCCAGGCGCATCTCGTCCGTGAAAAACGGATTCACTTCCGAAAGCTTTTTCACGTAGCTGATCACCGAACGCGTCAGCGCGTCCATTTCATTCGATTTTTCGACGATATCTTCGAGGTACTCCGTCTCGACGACGATGTACGGATTCTCCGAAAACGCCCGCTTGGCGCGGAAGCGGCGCATGCAGTGAATCAAAAGATTCACCGATCCGTCCGGCATCCGAAGGCGCTTGATGATTTTCGCGACAACGCCCACGTCGTAAAGATCGGAAAGCTTCGTTTCTTCGGCCGGCTCCCCGTCCCGGGTCGCCAAAATCCCGATCAAGCGCTGCCGATTGATGGCTTCCTCGATCATCGCCACATGGCGCGGATTCGAAATCAAAAGCGGCGCCAGCAACGTCGGATACGCGATCGGCCCGTTGATGGGGAGCACAAAGAGGTTAGGAGGCAGAATCTGGTCCGGCAGCACTAAGCCACCGCTTGTAGTGGTTTCAACCATAGCCCAGCTAATATGGACATCAGCCGGGGTTTGGCAAGGTCCGCCTAGTCGTTTAAGTGATCGGGCGCAGCGGTGGGCGGTGCAGCAAGAATTGCTCGACCGGTTTTATCAAGAATATCAGCAGCTCGGGAGGGGTCTGGCGGACTCACCTTATCGTACCCGGCATGGGTCCCATCGTCATGGATGGTTTCAATTTCTTCCGAGGTCTCCACAGTGACCCGCGTCCCGCCAAAAAGCGTCTCCGCTCGCACCTTGAATTGAACACGGTCCTGCAATGGCTGCTGACGCGGAATTTTATCAATGACAATCGTCGCGTAACGATCGCGCGACTGACTGTAAATCCAGTCCGTTTCGAGCTTCCGCTTGTGGGCGTCGGAAGCATCCTGAGAGGTGATTTTATAATTTCGAAAAACCTCCTGGATCGCCTTCCAGGTCGTTGTCATCGGATAATCGAAAACCCGCTCGTTGTTCAGCTTCGCATAGGCCAAGGTTTCGGTTCTCGGCTTCGGGCCCGATGCGCAGGCGGATAAGATCAACGCCGTAAAAAGGAGAGCGATGGTGATTTTCTTCATCATTTATTCCGTATATCGACGATGACTCGAAGCGGATTCGAAAGCTCGAAAACCTCGACGGGGCTCCCGTTCTTCAGCTCGGCGACAAAACTCCAGGTATCCGGCTCCAACGAAGGCAGAAGCTCGATCTTTTGTATGACTTGGCTTTTTCGGAAAGCCTTCAGCACCCGTTTGGCGTCGAAATCAAGCTTGGGCCGACCCCAGACGGTGAAGACAAGCCGTCTTTCGTCCGGATTCACGGAAACCTGGTAATAAGGCGGCCGCTGGATCGCGACCGGCTCGCCGCCGCGAGTAGCCTCCAGATCCACGACGATGCGCTCGAAGCCCGCATTGGAAGCGCGGCGAATGTCCCGCACCACGACGTCGTTCACGGCCTGATCGCCACCGGTGATCACCCCGTCAAGGACGTACGTCCCCGATTTCTTCGGCTGAGCCGCATGCACGCTTTCGGGACGAAGCTCGGCGTGAGCGGCAAAACTGGCAAAGCAGGCCAGACTGGCTGCCATCATCGATATTAGGTTCATCACCCAGTAAGCTTAAACGGAGAGATGCCACGGCGCAAGCAACTCGAAGCAGAACTGGGACAAGCGCCATCAGGATCCATGGAACAAACCAGCCGATCACGCTCCTAGCTTGGCTATTGCCTCCCCGTTTATTTTTTCGGTCGTTGCTCAAGGTGCCACAAAATCCCACCCCGTTCGTACTGCTATCCGGAGAGATCTCGTGACGCGGCGGATTGCCGGGAGGGCTCGAATAATCGGTGAATCTCTCGACGGTCTCACAACGCCCGTTCACCGCAAGCACGTCCGCGAGCGGTGGCGACGTCTCGTCCACCGAGCCCGTCAACACAAGATAAGGAATCGCGTCGAGAGCGATCGGCCCAGCCGGGTAGTAACCCGCATCCAGCGACGATGCGCTGACCGTTAGGGTATAGTTTCCCGGCGGAAGCGACTCGACGTCGAGAAACGCGTCGTAATTTTTATAGCCCGAATCGCCTTCGAAATCGGGCGCGTATTCGGAAGCGGGAACTTCGCTGCCGTTCTGATCGCGCAGCGAAAGATCCAGCTTGATCGGAGAATAAAGGCTGTAAGCCAAGGCATGAATTTCGAAATGCCCCCCGAGCGAATTCAGCGAATAAGACGCGCCTGCCGACCGCGACCCCAGATGATCGACGATTCCAAAACCGGAACCCGCGCCGTTGATGGCGTCCCGCTCGCGCGAAATCGATTTCGGCGGCGAACATTTTGCCACGATCGCAGGAGCCGCCTCCTGCCCCCCGGCCGCGAGATCGACCTCGCGAAGGTCGCCGCTCTCATCGTCGGCCATGAGGAAACTTCGCTCGAATGTTTTTCCGTCGCAGATTTCGGCACGAATCCCTGAATAATACGAAGGCAACGCCGCCGATCCCGCGAAGTAGGGTTCGGCCAAAAGAAAATAAGTGCCGGGCTCCAATCCTGAAATCGAATACCGGCCCGAGGAATCCGTGATTCCCGTGGCAAGCGCCACGCCGCGCCTTCTCGAAATCGCGAGCACATGCGCTCCGAAAACCGGCGCCCCGCTCGCGCTGATCACGGCGCCGGAAATCGCTCCTCGCGCCCTTGCATCGTCCGCTAACGGATAAAGCGCGTGAATCCCGACCTGCTCGTCGCAGCCCAAATGGGCTTGCTCGGGCGACTCCATGAAGAGCATCGTCGATTGCAATCCGGCGCTGTGAGATAAGCCGAAAACATGCCCTAGCTCATGCGTGATGACGTTCTCGACGAATACATTTGGCATTCCCTCCTCGCCCCGCCAGCCACTTGAAGAACCCACTCCGTATCCCGAAGTATCGGTACCGCGGGACGTGAACTGAAAATCGATGTCGTTTAAAACAATGTCGGTTTCGAGAATTTTGCCCGTTTTTGAATCATACCAGACTTGCGTCAACCCCAGCACGTTGGGCCCCGGCCGGCTCGACCCGTTTGAGGCGAAGTAAAGCTGATTCAAGCCGTTCAGGTCGCTGTTCGGCTCATAAATGCTCGGATCGCTGCCTTGCCAATAATCGAAACTCACCGTTCCGCCCGATGCCGATTGCCATCTTTCCAGGGAATGAACCACGGCCTCAAAAACATCGGTCGAAGCAAGCCCGCTGGAATTGACGTAATTTCCCGCTAAATCGAGATGAATGCCGCCGCCCGGCCAACGCACGGGAACCCCGGTCGATGTGACGGTCGAAATATAGGCATGCGCGGAAGCGCCCACCCAGAGAAACCAGAAAAAGAGACTGAATAGGGCGCAGCCAATCCGTAACCGTCCCATCCGTGGGCTCCTATTCGAGGAGCGCGCCGGTTCATGGCTTAGCGGCGACGACGAGCCACGTACGCTCCCGCGATCAGCAGTATCCCCAGCAAGAGGACACCGAAAAGAGTCTTGCGGCCATCCGAAGGGGTCGCCACATCCTCATCGTGATCATGGTCAGATTGCAATTGAGGTGCCGGCTTAAGCGCGGCGCTGGGCGAGGACTTAGGGGCGGATATTGGATTCGCGCCAGGATTCGCCGCCGTGCCGGCACGCGCCGACGCGACCAGTTGACGAAGATCCTGCAGCGTCCACTTCCGGGTCGTATCCAGGGCAGGCCCGGAAAGATACTCTGCCCCGGCATCGTCCTTCAAAACATCGAGCTTGGCCATCATCAGCCCATGAACATCAAAGGTTCCATCCGAGTTCCGGGCGCTCAAAAGGGTGACCACGTCTTCGCCGGGCTCAAAATGCGCGGCGCCGGCGACCTGCATCCCAACCCCGTCTTTTTCGCCCCCCAGCTCGCGCATCACCAGCGTAGCCGGCTGCTCGGGGCCCTTCAGGGTTTCGGTCACTTCCACGTTGTAAAAGGTATAAATCCGGCGCGCCCCGTCAGCGCCTTTAGCCCAGTCCGAGTAAGAACGATCGACGCGGCCCCGGACAATCACCGGCGCCTCCTGGACGGTCTCCGAAAAGGGCCGGGAATAAAAACTCGTGGCCCAAACCGGGGCGGCCAGCATCAAGAAAGCAGGAATGGTTACGAAAACTCGCATTTGAATAGTTTACCTTAAGAATCACCGCACAAACTAGCCTTGCACTTTGCCCAACGCAGTGCTACTTACCACAACCTCTAGGTGACCCTTACGTGGATCGATAGCTCAGTCGGTAGAGCAGCTGACTCTTAATCAGCGGGTCGGGAGTTCGAGCCTCCCTCGATCCACCATTTTATTTTTTCGAAGCCTATAACCCCGCCAAACCATCCCACGACTGGATACGCAGTTCTTCGGTCATATAGATTTACAGATCTTTATTGGAATTTCCGGCTAATGCCCATCGCTTCCCGGCAGTAAGATCTACCTGCCCTAATGCCTTCAAGCGATATAAGAGTCTCCTCGTTTGGGAGGGCGACAAACCCACTGTATCAGCAATATCTGAAAGCGCATTAGGCGACCTTTGTGTAAGCTCTGCCATAATTCGATCCGTGAACAGAACCAACTGGGGCTTTGTTAAACGCGCCGGCTTAACTGCTTTACGGGCCCTGATGCTGGAACTGCCTTTAAGATGGTATTTGGGCGGTCTACCAGGGATCACATCAACTAGCTTGTCGTCCAAGAGCTTCGAAAGAATTTCCTGAACCATACTTAGGGGCCTTTGAATAACCTGGGTCGCTTCGACCGGAGTTATATGCCGGCGAAAGAACATGGCATTTAAAAGAAGCAGCTCGGGAATTGTCGCTTCATCTCGGGCAGCTAAGATAAAACGACAGAACTCCAGGTTTGCTTTTCCTCCAGTTAACCGTACATTCACGGAATCGCTCGATGACGCGGAATAATCCGGAGCCGGGCGACCGTACCTCGCCTGGCCTTGAAATATGAAATCCACACCACGCCCAGATCTTTCCACAAATCCAAATGTTTTCATTCCCTCTGCAAGCGCTCGATTGCGCGGCGTTGGAGCTACCGACAACAAATTAGAGAGGGTTACTCCCTGAGGGAATCCACCTGGGTTGACAACGAAAAGCTCTCCATCAAATAGTTGCACCTGGACGCTAGACTGCAGTGTATAATCTCGGTGAACGATGGCATTGGCAAATGCCTCTCTTCTGGAGTCTTCTGGATATTCTGGAATGACAACGTTGCTACCGCGATAGGTGAATTGATCTGAGTTTCGCAGAAGCTCTGGGAAATTTAGCACCTTTGGGAATATTTCAGCTATCGGTCCGTCCAGTGTTTCGTTTCGAAGGATTTCCCCTCTACCACCAAACACTTGATAATCAATGCGATGATTAGGCAGTCGAAGCTGCAGTGAATTTCGCTTTCCAAAAAGCAGCAACGCAGCGATTGTTGGTCGATCTTCTCTTCCCCGAAGAAGATTTTCAGAACGCAGCAGGTCTTTGATGTTGTGGTTTAGAAGCTCCTTCAATTCGGGATCAGTAATCTGGGCCAATCGCCTTTTTCTTGTGTCTTCTGCTAGTTCGAGATCCAGCTCGTCAATGCCTGCATCCGAAAGCACAGTTGACGAAAAGTCCTGTATTCCCACCCGGGCTACAGAGCCGATAATTTCGTCGGCCGTCATCGGAAGGTTTTGCGGCTTTCCTTTTCCATCTATCGTTCGCTTGAGAAATTTACCGCTCCGAGTGCCGGTTGTGGTCGCAGCTTTTGGAACGCTGATTAATGCGACCATCATTCCATTGTAGTCAACGAAAGCTACGTGCGTGGCACAGGCGGGCACCGTATTCGCCATGATTTTGCCCTGCACAGCTTCCGGTGTTTTCCAGGACTCTGTTTTAGCTCGCACTGAGCCAACAACTTTGCCGGAATTTTCAACACCGACAAGAAGCGAACCGCCATTCGCGTTAGTCAGTCCTACAATCGATTCATATAAGTTGGTGTCTGAGAACGAGCCGTCATCCCGTTTGTACTCGATTTCTAAAGTTTCACCTCGGAGCAGACGACTGAGATCTTTCATATTTATATTCTGTCGATGATCTGTACCGCAATTGTTAGCAACATATTGAAGTTACATGGATTTTTAAAGTAACTATTTGTGATACATGCTTGTGTCATTCGTCGGTTCATACATATTCTTTAATCTGAATTAACGAGACAAGCAAGAATTCTCATATAACACAGTTATATAACACAATTAACATGCAGACACTATCCCTTTAATATTAAGCAGTTAAGAATTCATGTGTTACATGCGCGCTTTAACAGAAACACCGGAAGGCCTGTAGCCCGGTTGAATCCTGGCCTCGGCGCTGAGCTACCTGCTCGACATTGAATCCGCGCAAACCCGGATCGCTCTTATCACTTTCACCTTGGCCTCCTTCTTCCCTTCGTTCGTACTGCGCAGTTAAATATCTTTTGCTCGTATCGAGTGCCCATCCATCGCCCGCGCCGAAAACTTCTCGTGGGCCGGTCGACAGAAAGGACTCGTTCGGACATTTTTGCGACGTTTGGCGACCACTGGTTTTAGACTTTCGTTTGATGAGCAAAAAGCAATTCACATGGACAGCTACACGATCAAAAAAGTAGGCGAAAACAACAGTTCAAAAAAACACATTTTATTTATCTTTTTATTAGTCAATAATTGGACATGAACAAAAATGTATCCCTGCTTCTTATTTTGGCGTTGTCGCTCTTTTCTATCCGCGCAAAAGCGGACGATAAAGCATCAGCATCCGCGGCGCCCGTGATCAAAGCAACTGAACCTTATGCATCCGCCCTGCTCGGGGGATCGATCGTAACGTCATCTGGCGGCGGCAGCGAACTCACCTATACGGGCCGCATCGGAACCGGGTTCTATTCGACTCCTGGAGGCATTTTATCGATCGGTCTTGTCGTCAACCATGCATCGCAAAGCGAAGCGGTTGGAGCGGCCAATGTGAACGGATCCTATACGATTCTTGCCGGCGAGATCATTGGCCGCAAGCTATTCGGAAGCGGCCTTTATGCCGGATCAAGGATTGGGGTCGCGCTTTTAAGCGCCGACATCAATTCTAATTTTTCGCCGGCCTCATACAGCGCGAGCGCCGTCAGTTTTACCGTGGGGCCGGTCTTGGGCTACGAGTTTCCAATCATCCCGATGCTCAATCTTGATTTGGACCTGTCCTGGATCAGCATTTCCGGCGCGACTTTCGATTTCCCTACGCTTGGCAGCATAACGACGAATGTCGCGTCGGCGTTTCTGGTTCAAGGCGGAGTGACCTTCCACTGGTAGACGGATTAAGCCACTTCTTTCACGAAAACAGCTTTTTGCGATAAAAACCAAAAGAACGCGCAGATAGCGACTAGCGCCCCCCAGGCAAACGCCGCCTGCGGAGAAACCCATTGCCAAAGCGCGCCCACGATGAGGGATGCCGGCAAGTAACCCATGCCGGTAATAAAATTATAAAGCCCTAGAGCGCTCCCTCGCACCTCGGTGCTGGAGAGATCGCTGACGAAGACTTTGGTCTGGCTTTCATCGATAGCGAAAAACATCCCGTAAACGACGAAAAGAACAACGGTCTGTGCCTTGGTCTGAGCGAACATGAAAGCGGTGCACATCAGACCGTAAAGACCGTATTCAATGAGGATCAGGGAACTTCTGCCGATGCGATCCCCGAGTCGCCCAACCGGAATCGATACGAGGACATAAGACGCGTTGAAGAGCGCGTATAAAAGCGCGATATCGGGGGTCTTGAAACCGACCTGATAGGCTTTGAGCAACAAGAAGGCGAAACCGAAATAGCCGAGCGAAAAAAATGCCGCGATTTTCAGGTAGGATTTGAGCGCAGGAGAGAGCTTCTTATAAACGGAAAAAAACATTTGTTCCATGCCGTCTCTTCGAGCTTCCGCGTTCTTGTCCTCGCGAACAAATACTCCCATCACGAGGACGGCGAGAAGGGCCGGAATCACGGCCACGAGAAATAGCTTATGAAACCCGGCAAGGTCCTGGCCGAACTTCGAGAGAAGAAAATACGCCACGAGCGGGCCGATGACCGCACCCGACTTATCCATGGCGCCATGGAAACCAAAGGAGGCGCCACGGCGGCTCTTTTTGGAAAGCGAAACCATCAAAGCGTCGCGGGGAGCGCCGCGAATGGATTTGCCGAGTCTTTCGACGACGCGAAAAACGACGACCCACGCGGCTGAACCCGTGAACGGGAGAATCGCTTTCGAGATCGCGGAAAAGAGGTAGCCAGCTACGGCAAAAGTCTTCCTCCGTCCCGTCTTGTCGGAGAAATATCCCGAAACATAATCAAGCGAGCTCGAGGAAAAATCGGCAAGACCTTCCATCACCCCAAGAAGAGCGCTGGAAGCGCCCAGCGTTACAGTCAGAAAGATAGAAAGAACGGAGAAGATCATCTCCGAGCTGAGATCGGTAAGAAGGCTGACCACGCCGAGCCAAAAAATTCCGGGCGGTACGCTGAAAGGAGCCGCGCCATCCGGACGCGCCAAGGGATCGGACTTCATGAAGGATTTCTTACGCCAAGAGCGAGTATTGAGCTACCTCGACTTTGCAACGGTTGGCAACGGTTCACCTGATACGCCGCCGTCGGGCGCGCGGTGCGCCATCCGCAGCAGGCGAGAAAAAATCCAACTTCCGAACGAGGAGCAGAGTATTTTTAATCACCCTCTCATGGAACAATGGACTCAGTGCTCACTTACGCGATCGATTTCGGAACTTCCAATTCGCTTCTAGGCGCCGCGAGCGAAAAGGGACCGCTCGGCTTCGCGCCCCTCGACCCGGGCGCGGCTAATCCGTCCATCCTGCGAAGCCTGCTTTATTTCCCAAACGCGAAGCAGGTGTTTTTCGGAAGTGAGGCCATCCACGAGTTCGCGAGCAGGGACCATACGGGACGATTCATCCGCTCGATCAAAAAGCAGCTGCCCAGCCGAAGCTTCATCGGCACTTTCGTGGATAATCGGCCCTTCAACCTGGAAGACCTGATCGGCGTGTTTTTAGGCGAGATGAGAAAGCGTGCGAACGCTTTTTACGGCGCCGACGTCACTCGTGTCGTTTTGGGGCGCCCCGCCCGCTTCGCGCTCGATGAAGGGGACGACCGTTACGCCGAAGGTCGCTTGGAAAGAGCGGCGCGAATCGCGGGCTTCAAAGAAATTGAGTTTTTTCCGGAACCGGTCGCAGCGGCCCTGGGCTACGGCGCCGACGCCGCTCAGGAGAGCCTCGTTCTTGCAGCGGACTACGGCGGCGGAACCTCGGATTTTACCGTGTACCGCATCGGCAATGGCGAGTTCCGACCTTCGGATGTGCTCGCCGTCGGCGGCATGCCCTTGGCCGGCGACGCGCTCGACGCCTCGATCATGAGAGAGCGGATTTCCGCGCATTTTGGCACCGGAGTTCGCTATCAAGTTCCCTTCGGCTCGAACGTGCTGACCATGCCCCGGCACCTGATGGAGCGAATTTGCCATCCCTCCGAAATCTCGTTGCTCCGCAAGCAAGATACGATGGAATTTTTTCGGAACGTCCAACAGTGGGCCCTTGAGGGCGATGACCGCGAGATGATGGGCCGGCTTTTCACGCTTCTCGAAGATCAGCTGGGCTTTCCGCTTTTCGAGAAAATCGAAGCAACCAAGCGCGCGCTTTCATCGGCCGATTCCACAAGCTTTGAGTTCGCCTACCCCGGCATCCAAATCAGCGAGACAGTCACCAAAGGGCAATTTGAGTCGTATGCGATGCCCACGCTCGAGGCGATCACCCAATCGCTCGACGAAACGCTTCGCATAGCGGGAGTCGCGCCCGAAGCCATTGATCGCGTGCTCTGCACCGGCGGGACAGCGCGCGTGCCGTGGATCCGCAAATCACTCGAAAGCCGATTTGGCGCCGAGAAGCTTCACGACCTCGATCCGTTCAGCGGCGTTGCCCGCGGGCTCATGGCACGGGCAGGCGGCCCAAAATTTTAAGCTAGACAAGCCGGCCGAACTGATATAACGTGCTGCGTCATGAAAACTTTACTTTTTTTAGCATCAACTTTATTGGTTTCCCAAGCAGCATTCGCGTTTGATTCATGCTGGCTCCTCGGCTCAGGCCAAGCGGTCTGCGAAAGCAATGCGGATTGCGTCTGGGTCGACAGCTCCAGCGGTCCTGGAAGCTGTATGCCGACCGAACCCGCCTCGTTTTCGGCGTGCGAAGCTCGCAACATGGATCCAAGCGGCTGCCGGATGACCCCGGGCTGCACCTGGGTTCCTGAAACTTCCGGTTACTGCCAAGCCCGCTAAACGGCTCCTTTTAAATTCAAGATGGAACCGGGTGAGTCGGACTCGGCGTCGGAGTCGGAGTTGCGCTCACCGTTGGGGTTGGCGTCGGGCTATCCGTTGGGGTTGGCGTCGGGCTATCCGTTGGGGTTGGCGTCGGGCTATCCGTCGGAGTTGGCGTGGCGCTCACCGTCGGAGTTGGCGTGGCGCTCACCGTCGGAGTTGGCGTGGCGCTCACCGTCGGAGTTGGCGTGGCGCTCACCGTCGGAGTTGGCGTGGCGCTCACCGTCGGGGTTGGCGTCGGGGTCTCCGTCGGAGTCGGAGTTGCGCTCACCGTTGGGGTTGGCGTCGGGCTATCCGTCGGAGTCGGAGTTGCGCTCACCGTCGGGGTTGGCGTCGGGCTATCCGTCGGAGTCGGAGTTGCGCTCACCGTCGGGGTTGGCGTCGGGCTATCCGTCGGAGTCGGAGTTGCACTTACAGTTGGAGTTGGAACCGGGCTTGGAGTTGGTGAGGGGCTCGGACTTGGACTTGGGCTAGGAGTTGGAGCCGCGCCTGAGCAGGGTCCATTCTCCCAACGATCGACGCGATGGAACCATGCCCGCAATGCTTCGTCATCATCGACCGGAAATTCTTCGCGGAACAAGACTTGTCCATCCGCCGTCTGGATCACACGGTCATGCATGACTGAAAACAACAGGCCGCGATCGAGAGCGAGGAAGAACCAGCGATGAATTTCCCAATTGCCTTCCGAATTGGTCGTCCAGTTCTCGGAAATTTCTTCAATATGATCGACCGCGAACCGGCGATCAAAAATGTATTCGCCGACGGCGCTCAAATAGTCCGCGTGATGAGGCTTCGTCAAATCCGCGGGATCGAAGCAAGAAATCGTTTTATAAATACCGAACAGCCCTTCGTCGGTATCGGCTCCGGTTTCAAGCACTCGATGAAGCAGCTTTTCCCACTTGTAGTGATCAAAGTCGGAAGGGGTCGCGGCAAACGCTGCCGTGCTGATCGACAAAATCGAAAAAACTTGTAGAACCTTCAAAACGCTCTTGATGCCTTTGACCATTGCCGTCTCCCCCGTCTTTTAAACCGCGAACCTCAAAAAATCTTTCCACCCGGTAAAAATAAAAGCAAGCGGCTTTACTGAATCCAGCAATTGATTTTTTAGCTCAGCCGAATAAGGTAGCCTTATGCGAACACTCACTTTACTTGCTGTCACATTGGGTTTGATTCAAGCTTCCGTCAGTTTTGCGACGGCTCCGGAAATCTCGGGAACGGTTCAAATTTCACCGGCTCTCAAAGATAAAATTAAACCCGAAGCGGTTTTATATTTGATCGCCCGGCAGACCGATTCCGGCCCCCCGATCGCGGTGAAGAGAATTACTCAACCTTTCCAATTTCCGATTGAGTTTTCAATCACCGCGCGCGACTCGATGATGGGCGGGGACACGTTGGACGGAAAGTTCCAGCTTTCGGCGCGAATCTCCCAATCCGGTTCGGCGACTCCGGCCAATCCAGGCGATTTACAAACCGCGAAGCCCGTGAAAAATGTTGTCGCGGGTGGAAAAGCGGCTTCGATTTTGATTAGCGAAGTTCGCCGTTAACGGTCCACATCCAGGGGCAAGACATGCTGGCGCAGGGCTTCGATCAGCGACTGGCTATGCTCGGGGCCCCTGGTTTCAAGCGTCAGCGCGACGTCCGTTTGATCGATGCGCGTGGATGGCTCGCTGCGATCGTGAATCGCCTGCAGCACGTTCGCGCCCTGATTGGCGATCAGCTCGGTTAACCGGGCCAGCGAACCTGGCTTATCGTGCAGCAAAACATTGATTCGCAAACGGCGCTGAGCGCGAATCAGGCCGCGATCGATAATTCGCGACAAGAGATTCACGTCGATATTCCCGCCGCTCACGACAACGACGACTTTCTTGCCCTGGATCCGATCGCGTATTTTTTCCAAAACCGCGAGAGGCAAAGCACCCGCGCCCTCGGCGATGACCTTGGCCTTTTCCATGAGCGACAAAATCGCCGCCGCGATATCTTCGTCATCCGCTTCGAGCGTCAAATCCAAACGGTGGGAGAGCAGCTCGAGCATATTGGGGTTCACCTTGCGCACGGCAATGCCATCCGCGAAAGTATGAACCGAATCCAAAGTCAGCGCTTCTCCGCGACGAATCGATTGCAGCATCGCGGTCGCACCCGACGCCTGACAGCCGATGAGCATTGTTTGGGGATGGAGCTCGCGAATCGCGAGCGCGATCCCCGACATCAACCCCCCGCCGCCAATTGAGGCGCAGATGACTTCCAAATCCGGCAACTGGTCGAGAAGCTCGAGCGCCACCGTCCCCTGCCCCGCGATCACGTACTGATCGGCGAATGCCGGAATCATCACCATTTTCGAGGTTTGCGCGACCATCTGCGCGTGCGAGAAAGCCTCGTCGTAATTTTCGCCCGCAAGCACGATCTCGGCGCCGAGCGCTTGGGTGTTTTGTATTTTGACCAGCGGAGCGCCTTTAGGCATCACGATCAAAGCACGCACCCCCAGGCGGCGCGCGGCCCAGGCCACGCCCTGCGCATGATTTCCGGCGCTTGCGGCGATGACGCCGCGCTTGCGCTCTTCCGCGGTCAGTTTGGAAATTTTGTAGATCGCGCCGCGGATCTTGAACGAACCGATGGGCTGCATGTTTTCGAGCTTGAGATAGAGCTCGCACCCAAGAAGCTCGGAAAGCCATGCGTTGCGGATCAGCGGGGAGGGTTCAAGATAACGAAGAATTTCACGCTTGGCGTCTTGAATGTCCGCCAGGCGGAGTCCGAAGGGATTTTGTGAGGGCATCCCGATCATTATAGCATTGCTCACCCCGAAGTGACAACGAAGCGGGGTGAAACACCCAAACCGGTGCCTGAGCAGTGCGCAATACCTGCTTAGTGATGGAACTTTCGATCATCGAGCCCGAAACGGGCCCGGACATGGCGATCATCGCCGAGTTCGATCGCGCGATCGACACGATGGATTCCACCAAATCGCCGCCGAAGTTATCCACCAGGACGCTTGCTTCCACTCCCTGGTGCGTCGCCCACCGTGCCCATGCCTCGGCGTGACGCCGGTGACGATCGATTTCATCTCCAAAAGCGGAATGCACCGGGATCCATACCCCGCCCAGAAGCGATGCGCCGGACTCCAAATAAGGTTCGATCGGTTGTGGCACGGTGTGAAAGAGAATCAATTTCGCATTGAGCAGGTGAGCCTCCCGGACCACCGCGCGAAAAACGCGGCGAGAGGCCGCACTGAAATCAGTTGGGAACAAAATCGTCATCCGTTCGGCGCGGGTAACCGTTTCCGGCATCCGATCCAACTCGATCGAAAGAACGGGAATGGATGACTCGACCATGAGTGTCTGCGCGAAGCTACCCAGCAGCAATCGGCTCATTCGGCTATGCGCATGGGCGTTCACCACGATGGACGAGATATGGAGCTTTTCCGCGTATTCCAATAGATGCCTCACCGCCTGGTCGCGGGTCGTCTGCGCCTCAACCAAAACCACGGGGGCCTGCATGCCCGGCAGTTCAAGCCCCTCAAGCAGGTCATTCAAGCGGGTTTCAGCGACCGATCGATACTGCTCCGGCCACGATTCGCTGGCGGCTCCGATCGGAAAATTGAGCGCGCCGAGCCCAAGCACGTAAACGGGATAAATATCAGCCGACTCGCCAAACTTCCGCAAAAACGGAACCATCTTGCGAATCGCCTGCTCATCGTCCAGGGTGGGATCCAACGTCCATAAAATGCGCCGAATATAGCGAACCGGGTTCTCGATCATCCCCGTTTCGAAGCAAAAGGTAGGCCGTACCTTTTGGTTGAGATCTGCGTCAATTTTCGTCGGACGACCCGTCGGGGCCGTGCCCGCCGTGATGATTGTGATCGTGGTGGTCATGATGGCCGTCGTCGCTACCGTCACTCAGCGACCCCGGGGCATGGCAGCCGTCCCAGGTGCTTTCCCGCAAATCGCCCTGCCCGCCGACCCGGAACTTGGAAATCAACCGGTGCGTGTGGTTCTTATGGCATTTCGGACACTTGCCTTGATCCGGATCACGCTCGGAGGTAAGTTGCTCAAAATCGGCATCGCAATCGTCGCAATGGTACTCGTAAAGAGGCATCTTTGTTGATTATAGTGAGAATGCGATATTGAGTCAAAGTCACGACCCCATAGCTCAACTGGATAGAGCACCAGCCTTCTAAGCTGGGGGTTGCAGGTTCGATTCCTGCTGGGGTCGCCACTTCCCACGAAGTGGGAGTGGCGACATTTCAAAAAATAAAAAGCGAAGCTTTTTGTACCTCACGGCAGGAATCGAATGCCGGACGCGTCCGGGCACCCGCTTGCGGGTGGACGCGGAGGCCGGCCTGCAGCCCGAGCGCGGCAGCGCGAGGAGCGGAAGGCGATTCCTGCTGGGGTCGCAATTCCTTCTTCTCAAACACATAAATCCTAATAGCCATCGCTTCTGCCTTATTATTTCTATGATGACCCCAGCTAGCGCCGGGGTTACGGTAAGTCCGTATGGCGTATATCTTCATCGGAGTAGCTGGAGTGATCCATATTTATATTTTCGCGTTGGAGACTCTGCTTTGGGGGAGGCCGCGAACCAACCGAATTTTTGGAATGGCGGCGGACAAGGCCGAACAGAACCGCCTTTTTGCGTTCAATCAGGGTTACTATAACCTTTTCCTGTCCGTCGCGGCCCTTGCAGGAATTATTTCATCCCTTTGCGGCCTCGAGGCCGTCGGTATGACGTTAATGGCTTACTCCGCCTTCTCGATGTTCGGCGCTTCCGTAGTCCTACTCTATTCCCGAAGGAAGTTGATTCGGCCCGCCTTGGCCCAAGGCGTATTCCCGCTACTGGGTCTGATCTGCCTCGTTCTGCGCGCCGGCTTTTGACCCGTAAATCGATATCCACGCGATCCTTGGCGCGAAACCTGGCGCTGATGCAAAGCTCAAAGAGCTGAATGGCCAGATTTCGCAAATGAGGATCCGGCTCGCGGCAAAAGAGCGGATCAGGCCTTCCTCACGAACTCCGACTTGAGATGAATGGTCCCGACGCCGTCGATCTTGCAGACGATATTGTGACCGTCGGTCGCGTCGACGAGGCGAATGTTCTTCACTTTCGTACCGGATTTGATCGAAGAGGCGGCCCCTTTGATCTTCAGTTCCTTAAGCACCGTCACCGAATCACCATTGGCGAGCAGGGCTCCATTCGCATCGCGGATGCCGGCGTCTTCCGCCCCTTGGGCCTCGTCTGCCGGCGCGGCCGCGACATCCGGATTCCACTCATGGGAACAAATCGGGCAAATCCATAGGGTTCCGTCGGGATAGATGCCTTCAAACTGACACTTGGGGCAATGCGTAGGTTGGCTCATTGCCTTCCTATATCCCAAAATCGGTCCAAAAGGTACGGCCTACCTTTTCTAAAAAACGCAGGTGCAAGTAGCGTCGGTCGGATTAATTTCGACCATGAATCCACCCGAAAGACCGAGACCCGGAGCGCCCGCGCCGTTTCCTGGGCCGCAGTAGTTGTCGCAGGCCGAGTCCATATACCACTTGGTAGCAGGACCCCAGGCGGCCGATGGATCGAAATTCGTGTTGTAGTTGGTGATCGTTCCGGCAGGAACGAGGAACGTGTTGCTGCCCGAGGAAGTGCTCAGATAAAGCTGAAAACTGTACTTCGCGATATTAAATGCGACCGTGCGCGAAGCAGATTTAGGTTTGTAGGTGACCGTCCCGGTAATGTGGATCAACGGCGGAGATGCCGGACAGGATCCCGAACACACGGGCTGCCAAGTAAGGTTATACGAAATCGGACAGCCGTCGTTGCCGTTGGAGGCATCAAAGCTCTGGCAGTACGTTCCGTCGGTCCCGGTGTAACCCGAGGCAGTGTTCGTGCCGTCGTAGAAAACAGCCTTCGTAGGATCATGCAGGAGAAATTTCGTGGGCGGAAGACTCGCACTGCAGGGAGATGAAGGCGTCGTCAGACAGGTCATGCTCGGATTGGCGCTGGTGTCGGCCACCGTGTTGACCCAAGCTGCATTATTCTGCAAATCGGCGATGAAGTTTCTGCGAATGACCTCCATTTTGGACGTAACCGTCGCTTGAATCTCCTGCTGCGCGGATAAATGAGCCAGATAAGCGACCGCGGGCGCGGCCAAGCCGACCAGCGCCGCCGTAATCAATGCTTCAACAATCGTAAAACCACGCCGGTCGCGAAGTTCCATACCTACAACGACAGCGGATTACACGCTGGATGTCAAAAGGAATATTGGTATACTCAAGATAGAGCTTATGAAACTGAGAGCGCGGACCATTGCAGGCCTGACCTTACTGGAGCTGATCATTACGGTCGGCTTGATCAGTCTCGTGACGTTGGCCATCGGGACTCTGATGAGCCAGATGACCGTACAGCAAACGCGGTCGACGGCGCTGAGTTCGCTGCTAACCGCGAAGCGGATTTTAATTGCTGACTTACAGAATTCAACCGCGATCGCGAATACGATCGCCGATACGCTCAATCCTTCGATGAGCTGCCTCCAGGGAGGCACACCCTGCTCGGGCACGATGCCACCGCAAACATTCCGTCTCAAAGACGCCTTGAATCAGGTCGTCAACGATTCGACCGATTCCGCTAGCGGCATGACGCTTTCGGGCGCTCCGTGCAAAACTTTCAACGCGTCTACCGGCGACGATACCTGTCCCTTGCAATATCAACTGACTTGGCAGGTCGTCTGCCCCACCAACTGCATCTACTCCCAAGTGAAAATCACAGGCACCGTACTGTACAAACCGCTGAATAATAAAACCCTGCTTCCGTTCAATGGAGCTAATTACGGGTTCACCTTTTTCTTCAATACAAATCATGGAACGACCTACTCGGTGCAACTGTCGACGCTGCAGCTGTATCACAACCAAGTCAGCTTGCCCTGCGACATGAACACTCCGGCCCAGCTGATCCGCACGACATCGGCGTGCAACCGCTTTTGCGGCAACGGATGCGGCGCCGTTACCGCTATCAACAACTGCGCTCAAATCCTTTCCGGTCTCGGATATTCGGGTGGCGTGATTGAAAGTTGTAATCCGGCTACGGGGGTCGCAACCTGCGTTTGCGCTCCTTAATGAATGCAAGGGTTGTCACGGAACGCAGACGCAGATGCTGGCCAGCCCGGAAGTATCACATTGGGTCATGATCCCGCCTGAATACCCCAGCCCCGGCAGGCTGCCGGAGCCGGCACCGCAGTACAGGTTACAGGCTTGATTCCCGTACCATTTGCTCGAGGTGTTGCTCATCCCGCAGTCGGTTGGAAATGAAGGGTTGTACTTAACCATCAAAGCGTTCGTAACCTGGAAACGCTTATTGGCCGTGGCGCCGATCTGAAGCTTAAGGCCATAATTGCCGCCGTTAAACGATGTTGTTTGCGATACGCTCGCCGGCTTATAAACCGACGCGGCCTGAACCATGGCTTGGGCCGATCCCGCGGTACAAGCGCCGATACAGGAAGGCTGCCAGGTCAACGTGAATTGGAACGGGCAAGCATCATTGCCCTTATTCGCATCGAACGTTTTACAGGTCGAGCCGTCCATCGCAAAACCAAGGTTCGCCTGAGCGGGATCAAGCAAAACGTTATTCGCGGAATCTCGAAGCGCGAACGCAACCGGTAGCGCGCCAGCCGTGCAAACGCCGCCATTAATTAGGCAGGCCATGCTTGAGTTAGCGGCAACCGTATTATTCCAGGCGACTTCATTTCCTAAAATATTGACGAGATTGGAACGAATCAACATCGCCGTAGCCGCGACGTTACCCTGGACTTGCTGCTTGGAATTCATCGTGCCCAACTGAGTGAAAAACAAGGCTGTGCCTCCGAGCAAGCCCAGCAGGACAAGAAGGTTGACTAGTGTTAATCCACTTTGGCCACTTCGTCCATTTTGGTTCGTTCGTTTTCTCATCTCGCCATCCAACTCCACTATTAATCATGGCGTCAATTGCTCGTTTTCGCAATCAAGGCAAAAAGCGCTCCATCATCACTTCATCCAATTCGTCTGGCTTGCGACTCCATAAATAGTCAGTAGGTATAAAAAACGGTGCGGCAAATTCTTGTAACCCCGGTGTCTCGCCAGACACACGCTTCGCGCCCGCCTCCGAAGTTCAATTCTGCTTAATTTGTTAATCTAGACGCATTGCGCTATAATAAACCTAAAAGATTACTGTCCTGTCCTCAATTTGAAGAACGCTTTGCTGACGAGGATTTAGCCCAGTGAACGATGGTTGTGATTTAGATATTAAACCCTTTAGGTTGGGTATTAGTTCACCGATATGGTTGATGGGCTTAAGCCCATTTATGACCTATTGGAAGAACATCCTGACGATTCAACTTCTGGTCGGAGCAGCGCTTTCGCTTGCTCTCAGCGCCTGTAACCCGATGGGAAGTCATTCGACCATCCAAAACGGGTTTTTGGGCGGGGTCTCGCTTTCGCTTTCCAATTCCACGCTCACGGTTTCAGAGCCCCAAATTGTGGCCGGTGGGCAAACTCAGCTCACGCTCACCACGCGCGATCAAAACGGCAATATCTTCATCTCGCCTAATCCGCTTTCGATCTCGTTTTCAGAAAGCGGCGGGACGAGCCAAGGAAGTTTTAGCGCGGTCACGAATAACGGCAACGGCACCTATACCGCGTATTTCACCGGAACGACGTCCGGAACGACGATCCAAATCTCTTCAAGTATTCAATCAAGCTATGCCAATGGTCCGGTCACGGGAGGATCCGCTTTCGTTCGCGTGATGCCGGGCAATTATTCGCTCACGCATTCTTATGTGACCGCTTCGAGCCTGACACTGGCTTCGGGCTCAAGCCTGACGCTCACCCTGCACACCTTGGATCAAGACGGAAACCCGCTCACCAGCGGCGGGCTCAGTGTCGCCTTCTTCTCTCTTTCGGGTACGAGCACGGGCACGTTTTCCGCTGTTACCGATAATAATGACGGAACTTATTCTTGCACCTTCACGGGCATTCTTGCTGGATCTCCGGTCGCGCTCGATGCAACGATCTTAGGGCAAGAGGTGACCGGCAATTATCCTACGATCACGCTCACTCCGGGCGCGCCTGCTCAGATTGCGGTCGTCACGGGCTCATCCCAAAGCGGTATTGTTGAAAGCGCGCTTTCGCAAGCGCTCACCGTGGCAGTGAAAGACGCTCACGGCAATGTGATTCCATCAGTCACGGTCTCTTGGAGCGTAACGGGTTCGGGAAGCCCGGTGCTCGGGAGCGCGGTCTCGCCCACGAATGCAAGCGGCCAGGCGATGAATACGCTCACCTTGGGATCGGTCGCGGGGATTGAAACGGTTACGGCCAGTATCCCGGGCACATCCCTTTCAGCAAATTTCACGGAAACCGCGCTTTCAGCGGCCCTTGCAAGCTTTACGCTTTCAGGGGTTCCGGCAAACGCAACCGCCGGCACGCCCTTTAACGTGACACTCACCGCGCGCGATGCGTTTGGAAACGTGGATACCGCGTTTACGGGCTCCGTGCACTGGAGCTCAACGGATCCTGATTCGGTCCTGCCTTCCGATTACACGTTTCAATCCAGTGATTTGGGCGCGAAGAGCTTTCCCTTCACGCTCAAAACTTCAGGCAATCAAACGCTCACCGCCTCGCTTGTGGGAAGCGGTTCTCCCACGGTCACATCCTCCGCGATTACGGTTGGAGCGGGGAATGCCACGCAGCTTATTTTCGTGACCGGCCCCGTGAATGAAACGGCAGGAACGGCCTTCCCATCGCTTGCCGTTCGCGCACTTGATGCGGCAGGAAATACGGCATCTTCTTTTAACGGAAGCATTACGATCGCGATCGGGAACAACGCGGGCAGCGCGACGCTCTCAGGCACGGCTTCGGTCACTGCAACGGGCGGCACCGCCTCGTTCCCAGGCCTATCCCTCAACAAGATCGGACCAGGCTACACGCTGACGGCGAGCAGTTCGGGTCTTTCAAGCGCGACAAGCTCAAGCTTTAACATCACAGCAGCAGCCCCAGCATCCATTGCGATCTCCTCGGGCAATAATCAAACCGGTACGGTGGGACAAGCTCTTTCAAGCCCCTTCATCGCGGTCGTTAAAGACAGTTTTGGTAACGTCGTGACGGGCTCAACGGTCAATTGGACGACCTCTGCCGGCAATCTTTCGAGCACTTCCAACTCCACGGGTGTCAATGGTCTTTCGCAATCGACGCTCACGCTCGGCAATACGGCTGGAGCTGAGACGATAACGGCGACCGTGAATGGTACGGCTCTATCGACCAGCTTTACGGCCACGGCTAACGCTTCAAGCACGATCGCATCGATTGCTTTCGGAACAGCGCCTGCGACCAGTTACACGGCAAGCTCAAGCTCGCCGATGACGGCTTTTACCGTCAAATTACTCGATTCTTACGGAAACGTGATCACGAGCAATTCCAGCACAACGCTGACCGTCTCGCTCGCATCCGGTACCGGCACGTTGGGTGGGACACTGACTACGACCGCGGCCTCCGGCATTGCGACCTTGAGTAACGCGACTTACACGAAAGCAGAATCGATCACGCTTTTAGTGACGGAGAACACCTTAAATCATACGGTCAGCTCAAGCGCGATCACCGTCTCGCCTAACGTGCCGGCGGTTTCGAGTTCGACGATTGCGGCCGCAGCCTCACCAGAATCAGCCGATGGCGCAACGACCGACGCGATCACGATCACGCTTAAAGATGCGTATGGCAACCCTGTGCCTGGACAGACCGTGGCGTTTTCGGCCACGGGCTCGGGCAACACTCTCACGCAGCCAGCGAGCGTGACCAACGCCTCGGGCCAGGC
>JARLHE010000021.1 GCA_031292385.1 Oligoflexia bacterium | reverse complement strand
GAGCCAAGCGGCTCCGCTCCAGCGGCTCTGCCTGCTACTCCCGCGATCCAATAATTCAGATCGAATCGAGTAAAAAACGCCAGCGGATCAAAGGCCAACCAAAATTGGCTCCGATTCGCTGGCTTTTTTTTATGATAGGGTCATGTCATGTCAGATTCCTCGGCGTCGTCGCCGCTTTATCGCCGGCTTGATCTCCAAGCCAAAATCATTCTGACCCTGGTCGCCGTCATTGTTCCGACCTTTTTGGTGGTCACTTTAGCTGAAAACGAGCTGACCAAACCCATCTTGGAAGACGATCTTCGTCAGGTCGGGATCAATACCGGCAAAACGCTCGCGACCGAAATCGTCAGCAGCCGTCTTCTTCAACAGTTCAACGCGGGACAATTGATCGAGCGCCGTATCCAGGAAATTCTTTATACCCAGCCGAGCATTCAGCGTCTTGAGGTGGTCGTGCGCGATCCCGTGACCGGGGCGATCAAAGTCATCGCGACCAATATTGAGGAAGATCCCACCGCGGTCGCTCCGGCCGAGCTTCTGACGGATACGGTTACCGGCGAATATCAAACCGACGAGCTCGGAGCGCCTTCCTGGGAGGTTCGGGTTCCGATCGAGCAAAAGGCCCGCGATCCGCGGGGGCCGAGGCGGCTTTTGGGCGCCGTTCGGGTCCAGGTTTCTTTGGGTGTCGTGCAACGCGTTTTGCGCGCGGTTTGGCGAACGACCGTTTCGGCCGCCATTTTTTCGGTCGTCATGCTGATCCTGGGTTTGAGTTACTTTCTGCGGAAAACCATCACGAACGATCGTAAGCTGCGGGAGGCGGAAACCCATAACCTGGAGCTGACCGAACAGCTTCACGAAGTGCAGCGCCAGCTGATGAATACCGAAAAACTCGCCGTCATGGGCCAGCTCACCGCGAGCTTCGCCCACGAAATCGGAACCCCTCTCAACGCCGTGGGCGGGCATGTACAATTGCTCTCCGAAGAAATCCCGGCCACGGGAGCCGGCGTCGAAGCCCAGAGCCGGCTCGAGATCATTCGCGGACAGCTTTCGAAAATCGAATCGATCGTGAAAGGCTTCTTGCAGAGCACGGCGAAGCCCACTTCGCAGCGTCAGCTGGTGGACCTCAATCAGCTGGCCGAGCGGACGCTCGGCATTGTCCATCCGCGTATCGAGTCATTGGGCGTGCGAGTGGAGAGGAGCCTGGATCGAAACCTGGGCCCGGTCCGGGTCGTGCCGCTCGATATCGAGCAGGTGCTTTTGAATCTGATCAACAATTCCTTGGACAGCTTGCGCTCGAAACAGAATAAACGCGGGCGGGAAGGGTTGCGCCTTGAGATCGGCTCGCGACGCTTGCAGGAAGGCGGGCGGGAGTGGGCCGAAATCACGATTCATGATACAGGAGAAGGAATCCGCAAGGCGGATCTGCCCAATGTCCTGAAGCCGTTTTTCACGACGAAAGGCCCGGGCGAGGGCACCGGCCTTGGATTGACGATCTGTCAGCAACTGGTCCGCAAATACGAAGGCGAGCTGAGGATCGATTCCAAGGAAGGAAGTTGGACCGAAGTAACGATGAGGATCCCGTATTGAGCCAGATACTCGTGGTCGATGATGACGATGTGACGCGCAAGCTGATCCAGGAAATCCTGGTTCGGCAGGGTTATACCGTGCGTCTCGCGGCGAGCGGCGAGGAGGCCGTGGAAGAGTACCGGCGCGAAAAATTTCCGGTCGTCGTCTCGGATATCCGCATGGTCGAGATGGACGGCATGGCCGTTTTGCGCGAGGTGAAAAAGGCGAACGTCGGCACCGCCGTGATCCTGATGACCGGGTTCGGCAGCATGGACGGGGCGATCGAGGCGATCCAGGCCGGCGCTTTCGATTATGTAAGCAAGCCGTTCAAAATCGACGAATTCAAGGCGGTGGTCGCGCGCGCGATGAAGCATTGGGAGTCGACCAAAGGGGCTTCGCGTCTTGCGCCCGCGTCCTCGAGCAATCTCGATGTCGGCGGCAAGGGACTGATCGGAAAATCCCCGAAGATGGTGGAAGTCTATAAAACCGTGGCCCGCGCGGCGATGTCGGCAAGCACGGTGCTGGTCATCGGGGAGAGCGGGACCGGCAAGGAACTCGTGGCCCGCGCCATTCATGACAACAGCCCGCGCCGCAACAAGCGCTTCGTCGCGGTCAATTGTGGGGCCTTGGCCGAAAATCTGCTCGAGAGCGAGCTCTTTGGCCACGTTAAAGGGGCGTTCACCGGCGCGGTGGCGGATAAACGCGGTCTTTTCGACGAGGCCAACGGCGGCACGCTTTTTTTGGATGAGATCGGCGATGTTTCGCCCTCGCTTCAGGTGAAGCTTTTGCGCGTGCTTCAGGAGGGCGAGTTCAAGCCGGTGGGCTCGAACGAGGTCAGGAAATCCGATGTGCGCGTGATCGCGGCCACTCATCGCGATCTCGAAGCCTTGGTCAAAGGCGGCAAATTCCGCGAGGATCTTTTTTACCGGCTGAAAGTCATTTCGATCGAAATCCCGCCGCTTCGGGACCGGCCCGAGGATTTGGCCGATCTCATCCATCATTTCGTGGTCAAGTACGCGGCGCGGAACAAGAAGTCCGTCTCGCACGTTTCCGACGAGGCGATGGAGCTGCTTCGAAAATATGCGTGGCCGGGAAATGTCCGCGAGCTGGAGCACGCGATCGAGCGCGCCGTGGCGATGACGAACACGTCGGTTCTCTTTCCGGAGGATTTTCCGTCCGAAATAGCCGCGGCCGAAGCGCAGCCGCCGGCGGCAAGCACGGCTTTGGGCTCCGTTGCCGCGAGCGATGCGGGGACGAGCTCGCTCGAAGAGATGGAGAAGATCCACATTCTCAAAGTCCTGCAGGACGTGAATTACAATAAGTCCAAGGCATCGGAGGTGCTGGGAATCGATCGAGCCACGCTTTATCGAAAGGCCCAGCGCTATGGCATTGATCTCCGCGGAAAATGACCCGCTCTTCGTAAACTTTACGCAACGCGCGCGCGCGGCGCTCTCGCTGGATGTTCCCTATGTCGATCGGCCCCCTTCGGGCGAGCTCACCGCCCGCGCCGCCGTGATGCTGGTTTTCGCGCTTCAGTCGGGAGAGCCGCATCTTTTGGTGACTCGACGGGCCGAGTCGGTCGTCAATCACACCGGGCAAATGGCTTTTCCGGGCGGGAAATGCGAGCCCGAAGAGATGAGCGGGCATCATTTCCTCGAGACCGCTTTTCGCGAAACGGAAGAAGAGGTAGGGATCGCACGAGCTGATCTCGAGGTTTTGGGACAGCTTCCGCCGGTGGGGGTCATCACGGGTTTTCTGATTGAGCCTTACGTCGCTCTGCATCGAAAATCGATGTCGGCGATTCACCTTGTGGTGAGTGCGGGGGAGATTTCCGAAACCCTTTGGGTTCCCTGGAAAGTCCTCTCTGATCCGAATACTTACCGACGTGAGGCGATTTTCAGGGGAGTCACGGAATTTCAGACCCATGTCTTCTACTACCAGGGTCATCGGATTTGGGGAGTGACCGCGGCGATGATCAAAAACTTTCTCGATCGTTGGGAGAAGGTAAGGTAGAAATGATTCATGAACATTTCTATCTCCCGTTTCGCACTGGTTTCTCTTTTGATCCTGAGTCCCGCTCTCGCCTCGGCAGCCTCCGGATCCAAGCCGGATACTTATTCATCGGTTGATTCGAATACGCGAACGTATTCCCGCGGCTCCTCGGAAGATTGGAAGGGCTCCGCGAATCCGAGTGACTTCAATTTTTCCGCTCTCGGCGGCATCGGCGTGATCGACGATTATCATGCGGGCTTCTCCCTCATCGGCGCGGTGGCCAAGAAAATCCTCGATCGCGGTTTCGTGCCGGATATCAACAATCAGGTTTTCATTGAAGGCGAAATCGGCCCCGTTTTCGTGGCCGGCAATACGGCTTGGTTTTACAGCGTTCACGGGCGTTGGGATTTCACTTTGAATCCCGATTGGACGTTTTACGCGTTGGGCGGCGTGGGCGGAAGTGCTCAGGGTAGCGGCCTCGGAAGCCATACCGTGTTTTTTCCGAGAATCGGCGCGGGCGCGATGATGAGCATCAACGAACAGGTGGCTTTGCGTTTTGAGCTCAGTCACGAGCTGATCGTCGTCGGCGGCGTCTTCAGACTCTGATTTAAGAGCGCGCTCTTACAGATTCCGATCATTGAGGGCGACGAAGGCCCCGCCCAGGAGTCCGGCCTTGTTTCTCAACGACGAGACGGTGAGCGTCGGGAGCAGGTCGATTCCTTCGCGCCTTCGTTTCATCATCGGCTCCAGTAATTTGCGGACTTTCGGAAGGAAGAAAGGCGATGCCGCCGCGAAGCTTCCGGTAAAGACGATGATCTCCGGGCAGTAAAT
Organism: Oligoflexia bacterium; assembly: GCA_031292385.1. Taxonomy (GTDB): domain Bacteria; phylum Bdellovibrionota; class UBA1018; order UBA1018; family UBA1018; genus JARLHE01. The sequence goes on along the minus strand of JARLHE010000021.1, from coordinate 42,964 downwards.
CACGGTGTAGCTGTAGACCGCTGCCGCCATCATCTCGGCGTATTCGTCAAAGGCGGCCAGGGCCTGGCGATCGCGTTTTCGCGCCAGCGCGGTGATTTCCTTGCCGGTCAATTCAGGTCTTCCTAATTTGGGAGCGTTTCGGCGCGCGAAATTCCGTCCAGAAAGATAGGCTTCCGCGCAGCCGTAATTTCCGCAGCCGCAGAGGGCGGATCGATCGCCGGCTCGAATGATGATGTGTCCGGCTTCCGGGTGAAGGCAGCGTCCGGAGCGGACCAATTCTCCGTTCGCGATGATGCCGGTGCCGAGCCCCGTTCCCAGTGTCAAAATCATGGCGTTCTCGTAACCGCGAGCCTTCCCGAGCCAATGCTCCGCGAGGATTGAGGCCGCGGCGTCGTTTTCGAGCTCCACGCGGCGGTTCAGCATTTTTCCCAGGTCTTTTGCGAGGGGAACTTGGCCCCAGGCTTCCTTGGGGTCGGCCGATTTCGCTAAATTGGTAGGGTCCAGGAGTACCCCGCGCTTCGGATCGAGGGGACCGGCCGAGGCGACTCCGACTCGGCGGATCTCCGGGTGCTTCTCTAGGAAGTGATTTCCCAGGCGGGCAAGCTGCTCGAAAACCGCTTTTTTGCCCTGGGCGACCGCGACCGGTGCGCGAATCGCTTCCAAAACCTGTCCGTCGGAATTCACGACGCCTACGTGGATTTTGGTTCCACCCAGGTCGTAAGCCAAGACTTTCCGTAGAGTTTTGCGGCTCATCAAACACCGTGTATCATAAGAGAACATGGCTAATAGCTCAATGAAGATTAAATCTGAAGCAACTCGATCACCGGCGCGCGGCGCTACAGGCGCGACACCTCATGGCTTAAAGGTCGAGGTCGGAAGTATCTTGCTATTCGCAGTTTGCGTGTTCACGGTCGTGGCGCTTTTCACTTATGAGCCTTCCGATCCGTCGGTTTTCAGCAATTCCACTCATGCGGCGGTCAACGCGTGCGGCCGTGTCGGAGCCGAGCTGGCGGCGTTCATGATTCAGTGGTTCGGCTTGGGCGCGTTCTTGGCGCCAGCCGCGATTTTCTTCATGGCCATGGCCGTCTTCAAGCACGAAGGTTCCATGAGAATTTACAGCACCCTGGGCGGGATGCTGGTGGCCGTCATCGCGTTTTCCGTTTTTCTCACCTTGAATTGGAAATTTTGGCCTTATTCGGGAACCTTGATTTTGACCGGTGGCGCATTCGGCGCGTGGGTGGCCGATCTTTTGGTGCGTCAGTTCAATCCTCTGGGCTCGATGATCGTTTCGTTGTTGGTGTTTTGCCTTGCGATCGCGCTCTCGACCCCGCTGAGCGTGGCTCGGCTGGGAGCCTCGGTGATCGGGTTTGTGGGGCGCTGGGGCTGGCGTTTTCTCAAGCTGATCGGCACTTATCTTCTTTTTCTCGCCGGAATGGCCGCGATGCGCATGGCGCATGCCGCGGGCGATCTGCTTCAGAAGCTGATCGAAGGCGCGATCAACCGGGCGCGCGAGCGCGCGGCGGCGATGCGGCAGGCCTCGATCACCGCGCCTAAGGGGCCGGGCGTTCAATTGCCGCTGGGCCTGGAAGAGCGCTCCGCGAACGAAGAAGACGAAGCCGAGCTCGAAGCTCATGAAGCTCAGGGCGACAAAGAAGTTCCCAACGCCCTGCCCGAGCTCGAGGATGATGCCGCGCTGAAAGCCGCGGGCAAAAAGGGCCTCGCCATTTCCGAGAAAAAGCCGGCATCCGAAAGTCTCGCGATTTTGCCGGCCGAAGAAAGCGTTGTCGCCAAAGCCGCCACCCGCCTGGCCAAGGCCGCGAACCGAATTTCGAAACGCGGCAGTTGGAACCTTCCGACCGTCGAGTTCCTGCGCAAGCCGCCCAAGGTCGAGTCGACCGTCGATCGCGAAAAGTTAAAGCAGAACGCGCAAATTCTCGAGCAGAAGTTCGCCGACTTCGCCATCGACGGCCAAGTGACCGCGGTTCGTCCGGGTCCCGTGATCACGCTTTACGAGTTCAAGCCGGGCCCGGGCGTGAAAGTTTCGCGCATCGCCGCTTTGGCGGACGATCTTTCCATGGCGCTTTCGGCGCAATCGGTTCGAATCCTGGCTCCGCTTCCGGGCAAAGCGGTCGTCGGCATCGAAATCCCGTCCGATAACCGCGAAACCGTTTTCATGCGCGAATTCCTGCAGCACCCGGACTTTTACGGCAACAAGCATTCGATTCCCGTCGTGATGGGTAAGGACATCGGCGGCCAGCCTTATCTTTCGGACCTGGCGCGAATGCCTCACTTGCTCTGCGCCGGCCAAACCGGTTCGGGCAAATCCGTGTTCATGAACGGCCTGATCTGCTCGCTGCTTTATCGCTTCACGCCCGACGAGCTGCGCATGATCCTGGTCGATCCGAAGTTCATCGAATTCCGCGCTTATCAGGACATTCCTCATCTCCTGCTTCCGGTCGTCGACGATCCGGTGCACGCCAGTACCGCGCTGAAATGGGCCGTGCGCGAGATGGAGCGCCGTTACCGGATCCTCGCCAAGGTCGGCGCGAGGAATCTGGCGAGTTTCAATCAGAAGGTCGAAGAGATGGGCGCGGACGTGATTCGTGATCTGCTTCTCGCCGAGGAGAACCAGGAAGACGATTCCACCCAAACGGCGGCGACCCAGAAGTCGGGCTCCGATTGGATCGAAGCCTTCGAGCCCGACGAAAGCGGAGCGCCGAAAGTCGGAAAGCTTCCCTATGTGGTCATCATCATCGACGAATTGGCCGATTTGATGATGATCGCCAAAAAAGAAGTCGAAATCTCGATCGCGCGCATCGCGCAGAAGGCCCGCGCGGCCGGGCTGCATCTGGTGATTGCGACCCAGCGTCCTTCGACCGACGTCGTCACCGGTTTGATCAAGGCGAATCTGCCGTCGCGCGTTTCGTTCCAGCTCGCGAGCTATGTCGATTCGAAAACCATTTTGGATCGGGCGGGCGCCGAGCGTCTGCTGGGTCAGGGCGATATGCTTTTCATCCCGCCCGGGGTCTCGCAATCCTTGCGCCTGCACGGCGCCTTTGTCGATGATGATGAGATCGCCAAGATCACGTCCTTTCTCAAGGCTCAGGGCAAGCCCGCTTATCGCGATGAAATTCTGCTCTCGGCCGACGAAGAAGACGGTGAAGGCGGCGAAGACGGTGAAGAAAGCGACGATGCTCTTTTCCAAGAGGCGGTCGAGCTGGTTCGGAGCTCGGGCCATGCCTCGGCAAGCTTTCTGCAACGGCATCTCAAAGTGGGGTATAACCGCGCCGCTCGCATGATCGAGACGATGGAAAGCCGCGGGATCGTGGGCCCGGCGGATGGCGCCCGGCCTCGCGAAGTCCTCATGCGCTAATGATCTCGATTTCGGAACCCTATTTTCGGGCGATCCAAAAAGCCGCATTGTCGGGAATTTGGTCGAAGGGCGTGGCTCTTGCGCGTGACGGGGCCGTGATTCTGGACGCAAGCGACGGGGAAGAGATCCGCCTGCGAGTCAAAACGCCCGGGCGTACGGTCAGTTCCCGAGTAACGCTTTGGCCGAACAGCGATCCCGAGGATGAGGATTGGCATTGCGACTGCGGCGATCGCAACGAGCTTTGCATGCACATCGTGGCCGCGGCTGTCGCCCTGAAAAACAGCCAGCTGGCGCAAGAAGAAACCCAAGCTTCCGCCGGACGCGTTGAATACCGTTTTCGGCGGCAGGATCGGGCTTTGGTGCTCGAACGTCTGATCCGTCGGGGCGAGGCGCGCGAGCCTTTAACGGGTTCGTTAGTGAGTCTTGCGGGAGGAATCGGTTCCGGACGAATCGCGGCGCCTGCCGTGCCCGCGACCAAAGAAGATTTCGCGATCGACCCGTTGGTAGGAAGCGGCAGAATTAGCCCGGAAAACGTCAGCGCGTTATTCAAGCTATTAAAAGAATGTCCGGCGGTGTTTCTGGACGATCAAGCGATCCACGTTTCCACCCAGGCAATTCGTCCTCGAGCGACGATCGTCGATGAAGGAGCTGGCTTCCGTTTGAAAGCGTCACGGGACTCCGGGATCATCGAAGCCTTCAGTAACGGCATTGTTTTGCATGAAGGCGCGCTGAAGCCTTGGGAGCCCGCGGATCTTCCGCAAGAGTTCAAAAAGCTGCTCGAAGGCGAGGGGACTTTTTTCGGGCGTGCCGACGTCGCTATCTTGGTGTCGGAAGTTCTACCTGCGCTTGAAGGCCGAATCGCGATCGAAATTCAAAGCGCGCGTTTGCCGCAATTGGTTGCGGCTCAACCTCGAATCGAGCTCCGCCTGGAATCCGAAGGGCCCGAAACGCTCGGAGTCACCGCGACTCTTGTTTATGGCGATCCCGCTATCGCCGAAGTCACGAACGATCGAATCCTTTCACGGGGGGGAAAGACGCTTCCGGTTCGCGACCCCGCGACGGAAAAATCGCTGCTTCGTTCTCTGCAGTCGGAGCTGAATTTGAGGACGGGCGAGCGCGTGAAGTTCGAGGGGCTCGCCGCGGTTGAATTCGCGCGCCGAGCGAAGGCGTTTTCCAGTCGGCAGCCGAGCACGACCATTGGCGGCGGCTTGTCGGCGTTCTCGATCACGCGGACAATTCAGCCCAAAATCGTGGTGGTGGGTGAGAGTATCGAGGTCGATTTCGACGGCGCCGATCCCGCTCGCGTTTTTCAAGCTTGGCGAACGGGAGAGTCGTTCGTGCCGCTTTTGGGCGGAGGATGGGCGCCGCTTCCCAGTGATTGGCTTTCGCGCTACGGCGAGCGGGTTTTGGCTTTGATCGAGGCCCGGGGCCGTGGCTCTTTGCCCGCGTACCGGATGCCCGAGATTGCGGCGCTTCTTCAGGAGACGGGCGATCCGATGCCCGTGAGCTTGCAAAAGCTTTCCGAGATGCTCACGAGTTTCGAAAGAATTCCTGATGTCGTTTTGCCCGCCGATCTTCAGGCCGATCTGCGGCCCTATCAAAGACAAGGCATCAATTGGCTTTCATTTCTCCGCGATGCCGGGATGGGCGCGCTGCTCGCCGACGATATGGGTCTCGGAAAAACGCTCCAAGCGCTCGCGGTTTTGCGCGGTCGCACCCTGGTGATTGCGCCCACGAGTGTGCTCCGCGCGTGGGAAGAGCAGGCCGGAAAATTTCGGCCCGGCCTTTCGGTATCGATGTATTACGGCGCTGCCCGTCGCTTGAGCGAAACCGCTGATCTGGTCATTACCTCTTACGGCGTCTTGCGACTTGATCAGGATCTGCTCGCAGGCGCTGACTGGGATACGGTCATTCTCGACGAGTCCCAGACGATTAAAAATCCGGAAAGCCAGATCGCGCGCGCGGCGCATCGCCTCAAGGCGCGCTTCAGAATCGCGCTCAGCGGCACTCCGGTTGAAAACCATCTTCTGGATCTTTGGAGTCAGTTTCAATTCCTGAATCCAGGAATCCTGGCCTCGCGAAGCGATTTTCAGGACCAGTTTGCCACTCCCATTTCGAGCGGAGATACTCGGGCCGCGCAAAGCTTGCGTCGCCTGATCAAGCCGTTCTTGCTGCGGCGTTTGAAGCGCGAGGTCGCCACCGAGCTTCCGCCTCGGACTGAAACGGTTCTGGAGTGCGAGCTTTCGGAATCGGAACGCGCGATCTACGACGCGGTCATGGCCGCCACTCGCGCCGAAGCGCTGCGTGCGCTCGGGGCAGGCGAGGGGGCGATCGCCGCGCTCGAAGCGCTTCTGCGCTTGCGCCAAGCTTGCTGTCATCCCGCATTGCTTCCGGGCCAAACCGCTGAGACCTCCTCCAAGGTCGAGCTTCTGGTGGAGACTTTGCAGGAGTCCATCGAGAACGGGCATCGCGCGTTGATTTTCTCGCAGTGGACTTCTCTTCTCGATTTGGTCCAGGCGCGACTTGCGCGCGAATCTATCCGCTTTTCACGGCTCGATGGCGCTACCCGCGACCGGGCCGCGGTGGTCGATGCGTTCCAGCGCGACGACGGTCCGTCTTGCATGCTGATTTCTTTGAAGGCAGGCGGAGTGGGGCTCACTTTAACTGCGGCCGATCACGTCTTTATTTTGGATCCGTGGTGGAACCCGGCGGCCGAAAATCAGGCCGCCGACCGCGCACATCGTATCGGGCAGGAAAACCCGGTTCTCATTCATCGCCTGGTCGCGCGCGATTCCGTCGAAGAGAAGATCCTCGATTTGCAAAAGCGGAAAACCGAACTCGCGGGCGCGGCACTCGAGGGTTCCGCCGCCGCGGTTTCGCTCACGCGGGCGGATTTTGAAGCGTTGCTTATTTAGCTTTTCTTTACTCGGATTTTGTGATTTATATTTAGTGTCTCGATAGGAATTTCGTAGCAGTACGCCGTACCCTCTTTTTTTTCGCCGCCTATCGTTCATTTTAAAATAATTTAAAAAACGAGGCATTTTATGAATTTGGATTCCATCCATCTTCGGACGGTCGAGATATCCACTCGCTACAAAAAGACCGAAGCAGAGCTCATTCAGGTTTTGCAACAAGCCGAAGAGCATCGTGTCTTTCTCGTGCGTGGGCATGCAAGTATGCTCGCGTACGTGACCGCCGAGTTAGGTCTTTCGGAAAGCACGGCTTACGCATTGATCCAGGCAGGAGCAATCACCCTTTCGAACGCGCGGCGGGTGGTCTCAGTGTTGACTCCGGAAAATCAATCCGAATGGATACGGAAGGCCAGTGAGCTTTCGAGCCGTGAGCTTGAAAAAGAAATCGTGAAAGTCAGGCCTCAGGAGGCGGTTCAGGAGCGTACTTCTTATGTGACGGAAGATCGTGTTAGATTGGAGTTGGGTCTTTCAGAGTCAGAGTTAGTTAGACTGAGACGAGTTCAAGATCTCTTATGTCAATCTCGAGGTCGTGTCGTGAGCTTGGAGGAAGCCATTCAGGCGATGACGGCGGAATACCTCGATCGTCATGATCCTCTAGAAAAAGCAAAGCGCGCGAAAAAGTCGACCGTCACAGTCGATCAGCTCGTCACGCGGAGAGTTCGCACGCCAATTCCCGCGGCCGTTCTACATCAAGTGAATCTCAGGGATCAGCGAAAATGCGCTTATGTATTACACGGCAAAAGATGCAATCAGACCCGATGGATTGAAATTCACCATAAAAACCCGGTAAGCCATGGCGGGTTGAACGAAGTCGATAACCTGATTACGCTCTGCTCGGCCCATCATAAACGTATGCATCTTGAGTCTCAGGTGTCATGCGGCAGCGACCCTCGATGCGAGCGCATATATGCGAACGGGGTCGTGTAGAGCAGGTTGGAGACGCGCGAGGTGTAGATATCCGCGTAGCGCTCCATCTGATAAGCCAGGTAGCTTTTGTCGTTTCCGGTACGCATCAACAGGCCCCAGTATTCGTTGCTGAGCTCGGTCGAGGCGCGCGCGAGCGGCGCCACGCTTTCGTCCATGGTCTCCGTTCTCGCGCGGAGCTCCTGCATTTTGGCGTGGATCTCCTCGGAAGCGACGTCCGGCGTTTGCGTGTAGCTCAGGTTTTTTCTCTGCGCGAGCAGGCGCACTTGGCAGTACTCGGCTTCGATTTCTTCTTTTTCGCTCATCAGGCGCGCGAGCTCGTGCTCGGTCTTCTTGAATCTTTCGATGGCTTGAATCTCGCCCTCGAGTTCGCGCAGAATCAGCGCCGTTCGCCAGCGCAGAACGTTTTTCGTGACATGCACGTCGCCAAAGACATGGTCGCCGACGTAGAGGATCTCATCGCCCGAAAGCTTCAGGTACTTTTCGATCTGGCGCGCGCTGCCGCCCAGGTAAGCCTTGCCTTGCTCGAGGTGAAGGCCGGCGGGGCGAAGCAGGCCATCTTCGGTGACGACTTCGAAAATGGGGCTGAGCGTCGTAAAAAACGAGGGTTTTCTCGCGCTCACGACCACGACTTCAAAGAGCTGCCGCCAAGTCATTCCGTTGGGCAGGAATCGGTCAAAGCAATAGGACATGATCTTGCTCGTATAAGCCCATTCGGAGTTGGTGATGAGCATGAGCTTCTTGCCGGCATGTTTTTGATCCAGAAGTGTCAGCGGCGTCTCGGGGTCGAGGACGATGTAGCGCTCGGGGTTGCGCAGGATCTCCGCCTTGAGCTGTCCTTCCATGTGGGCATTATCCAGGGCCTGCCTGACCTTTTCGTACAAATCGACGTAGCCTAAAACCTCGGGGATTCGGCGTTCGTCCAGCAAATCGACGAGCTGGGCGTACATGCACCCTTCGGATAACGAAAACAGGGTATTGAGGAAAATCCAGCGCGGTTCGCTCAAATCGATGAGGGTTCGGGAGTAGGCGGCGCGTTGTGCTTCAAAATCGATGGGCCGCGTACCGTGCATCGCGGTTTTGATGAATCCAAAGCGATTGGCTTTGACCAGATTGCCGAGCTCCGTATCGATCACCAGGCCCCGGCAAACGCGGGCGGGCTCGAAAGAGAGGTTTTCGACAGGCCAGCCCAGCGCCAGAAATTTCTGACGGATCGCCTCGTACGCGATCCGCTCCCAGTCTTCGACATGGTAGTGAACCAGGGTGTAGTCCATGTCGTAACCGATCGCCTTCAGGGATCGGAAGTTCAGGGTTCGGTTGCAATAGACTTTGCGATCAGGAGTCATAGTTTACTATGTAGCCTAAATTTCTGGACTTACGCTCGTTGTTTTTCGTAAAGGCCTTTGGTAGTCTCCTTAAGGATGACTCGGTCGGACTTGAAAATCGCTTTTGTCCCCCTATTTTTAGGAGCAACGGTCGCGGGCTTGCCGCTCGTCGGCTCCGCCCAAACGGCGTCGTCGTCCACGCCGCAGGCGGCTTCACAGTCTGCTCCGCAAGTGGCCACCCAGCCGTCCGAGACGGCATCTCCGACTCCGAATAAGAAAAACAAAAAAAGCGGAAAACGAACCCGTGAAAAAGAAGCCGAAGGCACCGAGGCCCGGGACCGCTTCAAAGCGGACTCCGTCATCAAAAGCAAGTACAAGCTCGACGGACAGCCATTGGAAGTGGACCCGGATTAACTCGGTTTTTCCTCTTCCGCCTTACGTGCGGGAAGTGATCCAAAAACTGGATGAAGCAGGTTTCGTCGCTTATATCGTGGGCGGCAGCGTTCGCGATTTTCTGCTCCAACGGCCCATCAAAGACCATGACATCGCGACCAACGCGACTCCAGACGAGATCTGCTCCCTTTTTCCTCATTCCATTACCGTGGGCAAAGCCTTTGGCGTGATCAAGGTGCCGACGGGCAGTGCCGAGGTCGAAGTCGCCACGTTCCGGGAAGATCTCGAGTACCGCGATCATCGCCATCCGACGGGGGTTCGTTTTTCGGGGCCGGAAGAAGATGCGCGCCGCCGGGATTTCACGATCAATGCGCTTTTTTACGATCCGAAGACCTCCCGGATTCTCGATCCCACCGGAGGGATCGACGATCTCAAAGCAAAGAAACTGCGGGCCATCGGGGATGCAAGAACCCGCTTCCAGGAAGATGCCCTGCGACTCCTGCGAGCCGTGCGCTTTGCCACCGTTTTAGGTTTTGAAATCGAGGCGGAAACCGCCAAGGCGATTCATTCCCGCGCAAAGCTCATCGCGCACGTGAGCGGTGAGCGAATCCGGGATGAGCTCACCCGAATGCTCATGAGCCCGCAATCGGCCGAGGCGATGGAAATGCTCGCCGAGTTCAAGCTCCTGAAGCAAATCCTGCCCGAGGTGGACGCGCTTCGCGGCGTCGTACAGGCGCCGACCTCCTTGAGTGGCGCGCCCCGCGCTAAACGAGAGAGTGATATCTGGGCCACGACGCTCCGGACATTGCGATTCCTGCAAAAGAACGTCGGCGGCTTGGTCGCGCATTCGGTGCCTCTTGCCTGGGCCGCGCTGCTCTACGACGTGGGAAAGCCGGTCGCGTTGCTTAAAAACGACGGAAAAAATTTCAACGGCCATGAAATCGAAGGCAGCGCCCTCGCGCGCGAAATCGGCGATCGCCTGCGCATGCCTCGGGCCGACATCGAGCGTATCGCCGCGATGGTCGAGGGCCTGCTTAAGTTTCGCGACGTTTTCAAAATGCGCGAAGCGACCCTCGAGCGTTTCGTGCGACTCCCTTATTTCGACGAAATGCTCGAGTTGCATCGTGCGCAGGCGTCCTCCTCGGACGGAAACCTCGCCTTTTATGAATTTTGCGCCTTTCGGCGCCGGCAGGTCGTCAGCTCTTCCGCTGAAACCCCCAAGCTCATCGACGGCAAGGATCTGATTCAGCTCGGATTCATGCCCGGCCCCGAATTTTCGGCGATCTTGCGCACCATCGAAGATCTCGCGCTCGAGCGGCGCCTGACGACCAAAGAGCAGGCGCTTGAGTACGTCGTCAGTCATTTCGTGAAATGATGGGTTGAGGGTAATCAGGTGGCCCGATCATGAGCGCCAAAATGTCTGGATCATCTCGCGGCCATAAACCCGAGCTGCCTCAAAAGCATTGTGTTGGGCGCATAGCAGTCGCAAATTCGTGATTTCATTTCCGCCTCCCAGGCCCTTGGGCTGCCGGTGATCGATTTGAAGACGGTGCCGCGATTCGCAGCGTCTGCCCGTTTTGGGATCAACATAAGTGCAGCGCGAGCCGTCACGGCGCCAGACGGCGCGTTTCGTGGCCACGGGAATAGTGCAAGGGCTCGTTTCCGGAGGTTTCACTGTCGGCGCAGAAACCATTCGTTTCGGTCGGACTTCTTTTTGCCCCGGATCCAATTCTTTGAGCGCGCGTTTTGCCAAAAGCTGAAACAGCTCTCCGATCGAAAGATCGGGATGTTGATGCGCCAAAAGGCCTTTGAGTTTTTCGATGTCTTTCACAAGTTCATCGCTCGCGGTAAATCGAATTTCAGAAACCGTTTCCGTTACCGATCGCACGCAGTCGGGTCGGCTCCGCGCGGGTTCTGGACTCATGGCGATCAGCGTGCGCTCCGCCTCGCGGGAGCTCTTACCTTCAAGGCTTTTCATGACTTCTTCTTTTCGTTCGGAAGTCAACGCGTGTCCCGATTTCGCCTCTTGTTTGAAAAACGATTGAGCTTGCGCGACGACGGTCAAAGACAGATCGCCGTTTTTGATTTTATCTTCGACCTGAGGCAGCTCTTTTAAAAGCCGCATGCTGGCGATTCGCCGCTGAGCGCTCGCTTCGGAGTAGCCGAGCTCTCGTACGGCGTATTCGAACAGTGACGAAAAACCCAACGCACAAAACAACTTCCTCGCTTCTATTTCTCTCAAGTGATGAAGAACCTCAGTCGTGAGCCGCGTTTCCTCGCGGACCAGGGATTTGGTTTGGGAAAGAAGATCGGAATCGGAAAGTTTTTGAAAGTTCATGTGAACTCTATATATGAGAATTTTCGAGGCCTCTGGTTAGGCTGTAGAGGGATGAATTTTATATTTTCAGATAAAATGAGAATCGTGATGAGATTCGCACGCTATAAATCAAATATGTGTCTTAATTGCCGGATTTTTAGTGCGACCTCGAATTCAAAAAAGCGTGCTCTGGAAAACCGTCAAGATGAATTTTTAAAAAACGCGCATGAGTTCTGTGAATATGGAGAACGTGCGCGTCACCGTCAGCGGACTAGTTTTTACTGTGGACGTCCCAATCGATGCTTTTGCTCGGGCTCATCGCCAGCAATGTGCGCCCTGCCTCGCGGGCGGGCTTTTCTCCTTGAGCCGATTTAGTGCCCAAGCCGGCTTAATCCTTCGCCAGCAGCCTCTTCAACCGCGCTTTTTCCGGCTCCAAGATCAACGTTCGATTATGGGTGTAGCTCGCTTCGCTTGAGTCTTTGATCCGTTTGACGAATTTCTTGAATGTGTAATCGACTTCCGTTTTGCCCCAGCTTTCGCCGCCGCTGTAATAGATCGCCAGCGCGGCGCCATCGAGGAGTGTTTCAAGCGGGGCGCTTTTTCCGGGCTGGAGCGGGATCAGGACGTGAGCTCCCGGACGGCCGCGCACGTGCATCCAAACATCGTTGCCCCGCGCGTGCTTGAAGGTCAGCTCCAGGTTCTCATCCTTGCTTTTGCCCACCAAAATCGGAAGGCCGTCTTTTGAGGTGAAGGTTTTTCCAAGCCACGCGCCTTTTTTCGAGGGTCGGATCGCGCCCGGTCCGGCGCCGCTCGGGGCGCCCGCGCCTGCCGCGCGTTCAAGCTTTTCGAGCGCTTTGAAATCGCCGGGCTCCGGCTCTTCGGCGAGGAGTCGGTCGAGTCTTCCTTCGGTTTCGCTCAGGGATTCAAGCCGGGCCCGGGCCTCGACCATTCGGCGATCGCGTCGGCGCGCGAGCTGGTAGTATTTTTCGACTTGCTCCGAAGGCCCGAGTTTCGGGTCGGCCGGAATCGAAACCCATTCACCGTTCGCGAAGTTCTGGACTCGGCGAACCCAGGTTTTTCCCTGGGCCTCAAGCGCCGGCGCTTCGTGCAGGACGGCTTTCAGAAGATCTCCGTAAAGGCGCCAGTTCTCATCTCCTTCGGCTTCCCGAAGCGCGATCCGGGTTTGCCTGATCCGCTCGCGGCATTGCTTTAAGAGATCCCGCAACTCGCGCTGCGCGACCGTGAGCCGGGAGGTAAACGCTTCTCGATCGAGCTCTCGTTCCAGCTCGCGGACGTAATTGGCCAGGTTTTCGCGCACTGGCGGCTCAGGCGGGGCCTGTGAGCCGTCGGGTGGGGTAAACTGCGTCTGCTGCTCGCGCCCGAGGCGTGAGCGAATCAGAATCGGGTAGGGCCCCTGGCCCTCGTCGGGAGCGCCGCGAATGAGCAGTGCTTCGGGCGTGGCAGGGATGAGATTTAAGACCAGGCCCAAATCCCCGTCCAACCAAAGAATGATCGTGCGCTCGCGTGGCAGGGCCTCGAAAGAGCGGATCTTTGCTCCCTTTAAGCGCTTGTTGAGCTCCAAATCGAACGCCGAGCGGGTCGCGCGGCTCGATGCTTTTGCCCCCTTGCCAGGAATGTAGGCAAAGTACGGGTGGCGAGTACGGACGCTGAAAAGAAACGTGCCTTCGTTTCGTCGCCCGGTCAGTCGAATGACCCATTCGCCTTTCAGGTAGCCGGCGGTAAAGCGCTCGCGCTCGGGCACGATGATGCGGTCGACGAAAAGCCCTTCAATCTCGGATCGAAAGGAGCTTGCGACGATCGCTATTTCTTTCCAATTTAAGGGCTTAAGGGACATCGTGATATGCTCTAACACAGATCCATGCTACGCATTGCTTTACAGCTATGAAAAAATCTCTGCCTGTTTGGCGGGTGCGCGCCAAAGCCGATAAACGTTTTCGCTCGGGACATCCTTGGGTGTATTCCAACGAGCTTCAGGATAGTCCGAAAGGCATCGAGCCCGGGGAGCCCATCGAACTCCGGGATGCGGGAGGCGCGTTCCTCGCCCGAGGCTACGGCAATCCTTCCTCGCTGATCGCGTTTCGGGCCCTTTCCCGCGATCCCGAGAACCTGGAGCCGCATTCGCCCGATTCCGTACTCAAGACGCTCATCAGCGCCGGTCAGTTGCGCAAAACTTTAGGCCTCGCCCCGTTCAGTCATCGCCTTTGTTTTGGCGAGGGCGATCAGCTTCCGGGCCTGGTCATCGATCGCTTCGTGATGAAAGCCGAGCCCGCCGCGCAGGTTTTCGTGGTTCAGATCCACACGGCCGGAATGAATCGCCTTCAGGAAGACCTGCCTTCGATCCTGCGCAAATACGCCGAAAAAATGACCGACATTCCCTGGCAGCGCACGGCCGTCGTTTTCCGCAACGACCTGACGGTGCGCAAGCTCGAAGGAGTCGCGGAGGAGGAGCCCCGGGTCGTTCATGCGGTTCCGGGCATAGATCTGAGCGATGTCGCCATCCTGGTTCGCGAGGCGGGGGGCAAGGGTGAAGAGGCGGTTGAGTTCGCCGTCGATCTTTCGGGCGGTCAAAAAACGGGCTTTTTTCTCGATCAGGCATCGAATATCCGCCTTGCCGCGGAAAGCCTCTCGCATCTTCAGCCCGCGGATGGCCGGAAAATCCGGATTCTCGACATCTGCTGTTACGTCGGTCAGTGGAGCACGCAGCTTGCCCGGGTTTTCAAAAATCGCGGATTTGAAGTCGAGATCCTCGCGTTCGACGCTTCGGCTAAAGCGCTTGAGCTCGCCAAGAGAAATATCGAGAACGTCGGGCCAGGCGTGACTTGCAAAACCATGAAAGCCGATTTTACGGCGCTTTCCGAGCTCGCCGACCATCAGTTTGATCTCGTGATCTGCGATCCGCCGGCGCTGATCAAGGGCCGAAAAGACATTCCGACCGGCACTCATGCCTACTTACAGCTCAATACCCAGGTATTTCGTATCGCGCGCCCGGGCGGCGCCGTCGTGAGTTGTTCGTGTTCGAACCTTTTGGAAGAAGAGGAGTTCATTCGCGCTCTTTCCAAGGCCGCCTATCGGAATCGCGCCAAAGTGCGCTGGGTGGCGCGAGGCTTTCAGGGGCCGGATCATCCGGCGTTGCTCGAATTTCCGGAAGGTCGATACCTGAAGTGTTGGGTGGGGGTTTCCCATGCCGACCGTGCAAAATGAGCGTTTGATTTTGCAGGATTTCGCTTTGCCGAAATCGATCCTGTAATGGCGCCTCATAATAGCTCCTCAGGGTAAAAAGGGGTGCTTTTACAAAGCTTTTGTATAAAAAGGCGTGGGCATTGACCCGAAAATCGATCGAAGGCACGCTACTTGCTCTGGGCCTCCTGGCTTTGCAAATTTTCAGGAGAATAAAAATGACCCAGCTTATCCGATCTGTTTCCGTACTTTTTTTGGCATTTACAGCAGTGCTCATCACCACGAATGCAGACTCGGCGCGCGCTGATCTCGACTCCGTGACCGTCACGACCACGCTCAGCGGGCAGGCCACGTTCCAGCGCCATGCGAGTCTTTATCCGATGGTTTGCTATGTGGGTGAAAACAAATGTGAACGGCCGAGTAACCAGCCTCGCTACTATTGGAGCCTGGTGGTTATCTCGAATGGCGTGAACTATGAGTTGGACCAGCCGCTTTCGGCCGGTAATGACGATGGCCGCGCTCCTAATGAGTTCCAAGTCGGGGATGTCGTGATCTATCCGGGCGAGCGTATTCAGCTCACGGGTGAGATCCAGAACGTCTCCTCGGACTACGGAATCATTTCAAAAATCGTCAGCGTCAGCGTTTTAGAATAGCGCCGGTTGGACACAAGATGCTCTCGACGCGGGGCGTGATCGCTGATACACGTCCCGCATGGCCACTCATCAGTTTTTTGCCACCACTGCGAAGG
Source organism: Oligoflexia bacterium (assembly GCA_031292385.1). Classification (GTDB taxonomy): domain Bacteria; phylum Bdellovibrionota; class UBA1018; order UBA1018; family UBA1018; genus JARLHE01. The sequence continues at coordinate 27,714 of JARLHE010000021.1, read as the reverse complement.
GTATGGAGTCGCTCCTCGAGCTCGAAGTCAAAGAGGCGGGGGGAGAATCCGTTGCTGTCACGCGCGCGGGAGTGGCTTTTCAGGGATCCCTGGAAGCCGCTTATCGCCTTTGCTTATGGTCCCGGATCGCCAATCGGGTTCTTCTGCCTTTGAACCGGTTTCCGGCTTCCAATCCGGAAAAGCTCTATGGGGGAGTGAAGGCCATTCGCTGGTCCGATCATATCGGCAAAGGCGATGAAACAACGATCGCGGTCGATTTTTCGGCCTCTCAGTCTCAAATCACGCACACGCATTTTGCCGCCCTCAAAGTCAAAGACGCGATCGTGGATCAGCTCCGAAGCGTCCGAGGGGCTCGTCCCTCGATCGATGTCATGCGCCCCGATGTGCGAATCAACGTCTACCTGCTCAAAGATGAAGCGACGGTGAGCATCGATCTTTCCGGCGACAGTTTGCATAAGCGCGGCTATCGCGATGACGGCGCGTTTGCCCCGTTGAAAGAAAACCTGGCCGCCGGCATTTTGATGAACACCGGCTGGAAAGAGGCCGTCCGCAGCGGAAACTGCGCTGATTTCAGCTTGCTCGACCCGATGTGCGGCTCCGGAACTCTTCCGCTTGAAGCCGCACAGATGGCGGCCGACATTGCGCCGGGCTTGGGCAAGGAATATTACGGCTTTCAGAAATGGTTAGGCCATGTTCCCGCGGTTTGGAACCGGTTGGTTGCTGAGGCCGAGGAGCGAAGGGTTCGCGATCGTAAAAAGTTGCCTCGGATCGTCGGCTATGATGCGGACTTTCGAGTCGTGAGGGCCGCAATCGCGAACGTTGAGCGCGCTGGGCTGCGTCAGAATATTCATATCGAGAAGCGCGAACTTTCCGCCTGCGAGCGAATTTCCGAGCGTGGCATCTTCGTGGTGAACCCTCCCTACGGTGAGCGTCTTGGAGAAGTTGAGGAGTTACGAGGGCTTTACAAAGAAATTGGCGATACGATGAAGAAGAAGTTCCAGGGCTGGGAGGGCTATGTCTTCACCGGCAGTCCGGAGCTTGCCAAGGAGGTGGGGCTGAAGCCTTCGCGCAAAATCGTTCTTTTCAATGGCGCCATCGAATGTCGGCTGTTTCGTTATGAGCTGTTCGGGGGGCGGGCCGCGGATCGAAAGGCGGCGCCTACGAAGACCACTTGATTCGGGCTGTCAGGAAAGTTAGATTAACGGCCATGCTCGTTCAAGATTCGGAATCTCAAGCCTTTCTGCAACGAATGGCTTATGAGGAAAGTGTGCGAACCCGCCGTATTCAAGGTGTGCGAACCGTCCTGGTCGTTCTTTCGGCCGCCGGCATGGTTTTCGATGTGGAATCCTTGCGGCAGAAAATCAGCTCGGCCTATCCAGAAGCCGCCGTCTTTTTTCGGACCACGCTTGGGGCTCCCATGGGGCCGATTTCGCCGGATCGGGTCGATCTTCTGATCGATTTGACGGGACCTGGTCAGCGGCAGGGCATTTTTTATGCGCGAAAATTGCGCAAAATGGCGAAAGTCGCGGTGGGCCGCAACGCGGGATTGTTCCGCAAAGCCATTTACAACCATGTTTTCGACGAACGCCAGCAGGCCAAGAGCCTTCCTGCCGAAAAGCTTGCCCGCGAGCGGGTCGTTCAACGGGCCGTGCTCGAATTAGTCGGTATCGCATTTGTTCAAGCCGGAGATAGCGCGCCGGATCGCGGAAAGATCGTTCCGCTCGATTTACCACCGCTGAGTAGCGCTAAGTAAAGGGGATGTCCGCATCGTGGCGGCTGGAAAAAAGACGGTCCCGGAAATCATTTGGGAGTTCGTGTCCTCGGTTAAACTCGCGGTCATCGTTATCCTCTCGCTTGCCGCCTGTTTGGCCACCGCGACCGTTCTTGAATCTCTCTACGATACGCCGACCGCCCGCTATTACGTTTACGGGACAGGCTTGTTTTATGGCGTTTTGGGTTTTCTCGCCGTCAATATCATTTGCTCGGCCTTGAGCCGATGGCCTTGGAAAAAATCCCATATCCCGTTCTTGCTCGCGCACGTGGGCATCGTCACGCTTTTGGTGGGGGCTTATATCACCGCCAGGTACGGGCTCGATGGCAATCTCCGCGTCGCGGAAGGCGAGTCCAACGCGGCGGTTGAAATCGACACCCCGTTGCTCGTGCTCACCGAAGGCGGGAAGGTGAACACCATTCCCGTAAAATGGGTCCCGCCTGACGCGTCGTTCAAGCCCATCGACGTCAGGGATTACGGCCTGCCGTATGATCTCATCGTTCGCGAGTTCATCACGCACGCGGACTCCGATTTCAATTTCGTCGAGCGGTCCGGTTCTGCCAAGGCATTGAGTCCGGCGCCGCAACCCGCGCTTCATATCAAGCTCATCGGCGGAGCGATGCGGATCGAGCAGGATTTCTGGCTTTGGGCCGGCGATCCCGGATGGGCGGCTTATGCGGCCGGTCCCGCCTGGCTTGAGCTGAAGCGGGCAGCCTCTGTTTCTTCGATCGCACCCGCCGCCGTGGCCCCGCCGGGCTCCCCGACTTTGACTTTCGATGTCGCCGCCGATGGCGCGCTTTCATATGCGGCGAAATCCTCGAGCGGGGAAAAAGTATCAGGGCGTTTTTCGAGCTCGCAGCTCGCGACCCTCGGCAAGGCCAACGCGTCTCAGTTAACGATCGATCCGCACTGGCGAGGCGGAGTCAAAATCGAGATCGAGAAATTGATCCGCGATTCCTGGGTCAACACCAGCTACAAGCCTTCCCGCGCGATGTATGGGGATATGGCCCCTCCATCGGCTGTTCACATTTTCGCGGGCAAGGGAAAGGACCAGGCCGATGTTTGGCTCGGCATCGGCACGCGCGCGGTTTTGCGCGCCAGCGGCCGCGAAATCGAAATCGGTTATTTCCGTCGACAGGTCATCCTGCCGTTCGCGGTGCATTTGAACCGCTTTGATGTAAAATACTATCCCGGCTCGAATAAGCCTGCTTCCTACTCGTCCCAGGTTTCGGTCGAGGGAGACAGCAGATCTCCGGCTCTAACCCAGGTGATCAGCATGAACCATCCTCTTTATCGGGACGGGATCGCGCTTTACCAGGCCAGTTACGAGGACGCCATGCCGCGTCCGACGGTTTCCATTTTTTCCGTGAATCACGACCCGGGGCGAACCGCCAAGTATGCCGGCTCGCTGCTGATCGTTCTGGGGACGATTCTGCTTTTTGCCAATAAATATAGGAAACGGCGCACAGCCGCGGTGACACAATGAAAAAAATTCTGCTGTTTCTTAGCTTGTTCGTTTCGATTTTGAGCGCTTCGGCTTTTGCGGATACCGCCCCGGTCCCGACCTCGGAGATGGCTCCCCGACACGAGGGCTGGTCGTTCAGCGACTTTCGGGCGATCCCGATTCAATCCGGAGGGCGGATCAAGCCGCTCGACTCCTTCGCGCGCGAAGCCGCACTTTTCGCCACCGGCCGGCGCCAGTTCGAGGGTTTCGATCCCGCCGATTTGCTGATTTCGTGGATCGCTTTTCCCCGGGAATGGGAAAACCATCGTTTCGTGAAAATTTCGCGCATCGATGTGCGGCGCGAACTTCAGCTCGACGAAAGCCGGGTTTATTTCAGCCCGAGCGAGCTTTTCAATAACTTCGCTCTTTTGCAGTATGCCCGGAACATGGATGCGTCCGCGGCCGGCTCTGAAACCATGAGCGGCAAATCGGATCGTGGCCGCAAAGAAAGCCCGCGCGAGCAAGAGCTTGGGAACGTGCTTTCGCGGCTGACTCTTTTTCGCGACATCGTGGCCGGCAATGCCTGGCTTGTGATTCCTCATGCCGATGGGCCGTGGGTGAGTCTCGCCGGTGGGGGGGCTTCGGCCCAGCCGCCCGCTCCCGCTGAAGACGAGGCGATTCGTGCCCATTTCGTCGATCTGATCAAAGCCTATCAGGCCGGAGATATGGCCGCGTTCGATCGCGCTTCCAGTGTCGCGCGCGCGGCGGTCGAGTCCCGCGTACCGGATTGGGACGGGCATATGGCTCGTTCCCTCGGCCTCGAGGTTTTTTACAATCGCATGCACCCGTTTCAATTCGCCTGGATTCTCTATCTGGCGGGCGCGTTGATGTGGCTGGTTTCCCCTGGCAAATTGCTTCGACTTTCGAAAGAGCAGGCGAGCTCTGCCCGCGTGCGCCGCGTTTTGGCCGGGACCTTGACCTCGCTTGCGGTGATCTGCCATGTCGGGGGATTTTTAATCCGTTGTTACATCGCGGGGCGGCCTCCGGTCACCAATATGTATGAATCGATTATCTGGGTGAGCTTCGGCGTCTTCGCCTTCGCGTTCATTTTGTATTTGATCCAGCGGCTGTCGATCACCTTGATCGTGGCGAGCGCGCTTTCGACCGTCGGGCTCATTGCGGCCGACTCGGCTCCCGCGATGATGGATCCCGGCCTGCATCCGTTGGTGCCGGTGCTTCGTGATAATTTCTGGCTCACGATCCACGTTTTGACCATCACCCTGGGCTACTCGGCGTTTGCCTTGACCTTGGGGCTTGCGAACGTGACGCTTTGGAATTTCTTCATGATCGACCGGGCGGGCGCCGATGCCTCCGATGCTCCGGTGGCGCGCGCGCGCATTCAAACGCTCAATCAGCTGACCTATCGCGCGATGCAGTTCGGCGTCGTGCTGCTCGCGGCGGGCACGATTCTGGGCGGCGTTTGGGCCGATTATTCGTGGGGCCGTTTCTGGGGATGGGATCCCAAGGAAGTCTGGGCTTTGATCGCGCTTCTTTGCTATTTGGCCGTTCTTCACGGGCGCATGACCAGTTGGATCAAGCCATTCGCCTTCGCCGTATGGACCGTGGTGGCGTTCAGCTCGGTGGTGATGGCCTGGTACGGGGTGAATTTCGTGCTCGGCGTAGGGCTGCACTCCTACGGATTCGCTTCCGGCGGCACGGGTTACGTCGTCGGCGGAGTAGGCTTGCAGCTGGCGTACGTTTTAGTGATCGCGCTTCACCACATCTGGACCAGCAAAATGGCGATGGTTGCCCCGAAGAGCGCGGTTTAGCGCTCCGGGGAAAATCAGCCGCGTCCTTGAAGCAGCTTTTCGATATCGTCCGGGCTCACGCTCTCGCGTTTTCCGCCTAAGCTTTGCAGCACGCTTTCGAGGCGTTGGGTCAGGATCGCCTGTTCTTCCGAAGGGGTGCCCTCGGCGGCCGGGTTTTCGAGCAGATACTTGATCGTGGTAACGGCATCCCAAAGGCAGCTCATGCATTTGCGGCTTTGGTTCGGGCTTTTCACGTGGGTCGCCTTGACGGCGATCTCTTCGCCCAAGCCGGCGATGCGGGAAAGATCCGGAAAGCCGAGCTGGTCGGCGGTGCCGCGGATCGCGATCATATAATTCGAGAATTTCGTGAAGCGGTCCGTGTTTTCCGCGGGTTCCGCGAGCAGCACTTCCGCGCCTTTCGCGAAGCCGCTGAGCTCTTCGATAAACGATTTCAGGTTCGTGGTGGTCATCAGAGAATCTGCTTTCTAAGCAAAACTTTGTAGATCTTGGAGAGATTCGCCTGGTTCATGGGTTTAAGAATGTAATCGTCCACCCCCGACTTGAGCGCTTGCAGCACCAGCTCCTTCGTCGCTTCCGCGGTCAACATGATGAAGGCGCAGCCCGAATCGAGCCTTTCTTTTTGAATGTGGTCCAGCAGCTCCGGTCCGTCTCCTTGGTTGAGATGCCAGTCGCACAGGATGAGCTGATAGGGCGATTTCGACAGGTGTTGTTTCGCTTCCTGGATGTTGGAAGCCAGCTGAATACTCTTAAATCCGACGGAGAGCAAAAGGTCGGCGACTTGCGTACGCATGGCCTGTACGTCGTCGACGACCAGAATCCTGACTTCCGATTGATCCATGATTTCAGTTTACCGGAAAATGTTTTATGAAAAAAGAAAAACGAGCGTCATTCAAATAATCGCGGCCCGGACTTGGTAGAGCAGGAGTCAGACACGGTTTTCAAAGTTCTCGACGCGGCTCGATTTGGAATCGCCGCGGATTTCGGTGCCGACTAAAATATCGCCCCGCTCCAGTTTTTTTTCTTCTTCGGATTGTTCTTCCGGGCCGCGGTAGCGCGCGCGCCGTTTGCCTTCGGCGCCGCAGAGGTAAAATTCCTGCTCGCGGCCTTCCTTGTGTGACGGGCTGACAAGGCGATATCTGCGGGCCGCGTCCGGTTGTTTTCCGAGTCCGGGCAAAATTTCTTCCCGCGCGCGTTTGCTTTTCGCGATCACGAGATAGCTGAAGGGGAGGGTCTTTCGATCCAGTCCCGCGAGTTTGTCGATTTGGCTGAAGTAAGGCGGACGCCACCAGGTGGCTTCCTCATGGCACCAATCATCGGTCGAAGCTAATGCGCCGCAAGCCTGATGGCCCAAACAGGGCAAAAGAATTTGAAGCCAATCGAGTCCCTTTTTTTCGCGCAGAATCAGGATCTCGCGCCGGATTTCGAGAAGCTTGCGCGATTGAAGCTTGAGGGCCGGCTCGATCAAGACAATGACGCCTTCCTCTTCCAAGTGCCGCTCCCAGGCGTTTGTCAGAGCGCGGGCGATCTCGGCCGGGGACTCCGAGAGCTCGTTGAGGAAAAAGCTCATCATCCAAAGATTGAAGCGGGGCGCGCTTCGCGGAAGAAATCCGTCCGAAAGCGACAATTTGCGGTGAAAGGGACGCACGCCCCAATCGGCACGGCCTTGTTCGGCAAACCATTTTTGGGCCCAGGCCGAGCCCAGCTCCAGCATGGCTTTGTCCTGTTCGATCAGGGCCCAGTTGCCGGATTCGGGAAAATCGAGGATTCCCAATTTCGACGCGATCGCGGTCGAGCACGCGCCTGGCGCGGGTCCCGCGCCGAATTCGATCCCTTTCAGGGTTGAAATGGCGCTCGGCCAACGAAATCCCAATCGGCCGAGCTCCGCCCAAACGGCGGCGGCGCGAAATAAATTGGACGGCATGAAATACAGAAAATAAGCGGCTCGCAGATGGGCGGGATTCGAGCTTTCTTTCCAATAAGGGTCAAGGGCGGCCGACTGTTCCTTCTCTTGTCGATTGAACAGGGCGGAAAGCTTGAGAATATGGGGCACCACCGTGCGCGAGAGAAACCTCTTCGAGTGGAGGGATTCGTTTAAATCCAGCGGGCCCGCGGAGTCGCCGCCCGGGATCAAGCCCTGGGCTGCGCTGAAATCGGCGATGAGCCTCTCAAAAGGCTCGCCAAAGGCGTTAGCAAGGGAGTCGGGAACTCTCATTAGAGTCCCTTTATCACAGATTTGTCTATTGTTCTTTATTTGGGGTCTGAGCTAATTTTTAGGTAATGGCCCGGATTTACTCCCCCCAAAAAAGAGAAGTTTTGGTGTTGGATGGCGCCCTTGCTGGCCGCCGAATCGCCTCGGGGCTTCAAGCCGAGGGATTCGAGGCGTCGGTTTATCCGGGGTCGGATTATCCCACCGCGACCGAGCTGGACGCCTTGCTCTCCAAATTTCCCGGCCGGTACCTTCATCCGGGACTGAGCGCATGGGCCGACCGGCCCGAGCTTCTCATGCTCGCTCAAAAATATGGGCTGGTCGCTATCACGCCGCCGTCGCGCGCCCTGACCTTATTCGGGAACAAGTTCAATTTTTTACAGCAGGCCGAAGCCCTTCAGATCCCGACCCTGGTGATTCCTCCGGGCGAGCCGATTCATTCGATTCGCGAAATCGAAATTCTCATCCGTCGGGGGCAGGTTCATTTTCCCTTTGCCCTGAAATCCGCCCTGGGTTCGGCGGCGCTCGGGCTCATCGTCATTCAAGACTCGAAAGATCTCGAATCCAAGCTTCCGCTTTGGATCGAACAGCTCCGTTTGAGCGTGGGAGAGGCGATTTTGTTCTGCGAGCGGTACATCGAAGGGGCTCACGCCATCACGGTTCCTTTCGCGCGCTTCGCCGACGGCCGCAGCACCACCTTTCCGTTCGTCGACGGATCCTTGCAGTGCCGTTACCGAAAGGTGGTGGAATTTTGTCCCGCTTTCGAGCCCGCTGACGCCCGCCTTGAGGCCCAGCTTCAAAAGTGGACCCTGCAAATGGCCGAGCATGCCGGATATATCGGCGTGGGCGCTCTCGAGTTCTTGGTCGACGGGGGTCGGCCGCATCTGATCGGAGGCCTCGCACGGCTCGACGCGGCTTTTCCGATCTGGGAGCAGGTGGCGGGTACTCGCGCCGTGGCTTGGCAGCTTGCCACGTTGTCGAGTTCGGGCTCGACCGCGGTTCCGTTCCCGGCCTCCTCCGACCTTTCCGGGCCTTTCGACCAGGTCGGCGTGGCCCTCAGTCTTTACGCGGAAGATCCGATCATGCAGCTGCCGCAGCCGGGGCAGATCAGCGAAGTCGGCGAAAAGCGCCAGTGGTCGCTGGGAGCGGCAAGCGCCGAGCTCGAGCTCGCCGTCGAGCCGGGCGGGGAAGTGAGCCCGCACGATCACGGCTTGATCGGCAAGATCTGGATTTCGGCGCGAAACCGCGCCCAGGCGGTGATCACCGCGCGTGGCGTGCTTGATGAGCTTTGGATCGCCGGCTCTTTGCAAACGAATGAGCGATTTCTGTCCGAACTGCTCGCGCACCCGTGGGTGAAGGAAGGTATCTTTCATGCCGGGTTTATCGATGAGGAATTTTTACCCGCGCTGCGCCCGCCGAAGGAAATGCTCGTTCTGTTCGCCGCTGTATTGCGTGAGTACGAAATCGAGGGTGCTCGATGGAGCGTCGGGGATCAATGGGTCAAGCCCCAGCAGGTGGAAGTGCATTGGATCGATCGGACGCCGGGGCAGGCCCGAATCCAGGTGCCCGACGGACGCGAGCTGAGGGTTTGCACTTTTCCGCTGAGCGCGTCCAAGTGGCTGGTTCGGATTGGAAGCTGGGTCATGATGACGCGGCAAGTTCAGCCGAGCACGCATAAAAAGCAGCTGGCTTCGGGGGCGAATTCGGTGATTCGCTCGTTGGTTTCGGGCCGCGTTCACTCCGTGCTTTATCGGAACGGTGCGACGGTTCTGGCTCATGAGCCGCTATTGATCGTCGAGTCGCTGGGTATGCTGATTCCTCACGCGCTTCCCAAGGATGTTCGCATTCAGCATTGGAAAGTCAGCGCCGAAGACCGGGTGATCTCAGGACAGGAGTTGGCCGAACTTGAGATTGTGGCACAATAGGGTTAGGAGAGAAGACTATGCCCAGTTTAGTTCGAGAAGTTCGCATCCCAGGTAAAAGCGCGCAGGAACTCTACGATAAGGTTTCGGCCGGTATCGACAAATTCATGGAAAAGGCCGCCATCGGCCACTATGACGTTCAGCGTGATCCAGCCAAAAAAGAGGTCTATCTCAAGGCCTCCATGGTGACGGCCACACTTTCCTGCACGGAGGAAAAGCTGGTTCTCGACGCGAAGCTCAGCCTCTTGGCGACCCCGTTTCGGGCTAAAATCGACGAAGGCATCAATAAGTGGATTTCCAAGACTTTCGGCATAAGCTAAGCTGACGGCACAGGCGAGGAAAATAAAATGAGCGCTACCCATCCGACGAAGAGAGAAACGGTCCATTCACTGTGCAAAAGCATCGTGACTCGCCTTGAAAATCATAAATCGATCAGTTTCCCGGTGCGGCTCAGACAGATCGTCGCCGACGAGGTTTTCCACCTGGTCGGTCCCTTCATCCTGACGGATGAGGATTTGAGGGATCGGACTTTGGCCAAGATCGGCGCCAAGGCGAGCGTCCTCGAGGACTCCCAATTTACCGACAGTGCGCAATATAAAACCGCGAAGTCCATGGTTCGTCAGTCCTTCGGGGACGACGAGTTGAACGGGTTCTATTTTCAGAAGCCGCTGAAAGCCGTGGCCGAAACGATCGTTCAGTACTTCATGCGCTCATCCCACATCGACGATGTCTATGAAACGGATGAAGATCTCGAGCATCAGATCGTCGAAGTCGTTCAGAAGTTCAATCCGAGCGAATTGCACTAAATTCTTAAAGTCCGACCTGCGCGAACGCGGCCGTCACCTGGCTACAGGTGTTTTTGTCGTAAACTTGCGCGCACGTTTGCTTGTAGGCCTTTGCGGCCGTCACCAGATTATCCCGCGCGCTCAAGCTTTGGGTCAGGGTAAGATAATAAAGCCGCTCGGCAAGCTTCGGGGTGATGGCCTGGCTGACGAGATACGCCGCGTGCCCCAGGATCGTCGCGTTGAAATGGATCCAGCAATTGTCGTTGCTATCGTCGCAGGTAACGGCTCCCGGCGCGGGTATCGGCATCATTTCGCTGATTTTGTCGGGATCCGGGCGTAAATCGGTGCATTGACCGTTGCTGCCGGCGATGCAAAAGCTGATATTGCCCGGGTTGGCCAGATCACGAATCGCGCTTTGAGGGCCGGGGTGCAGAAAGACCTCTTTTCCGATCTTCCAATCGGTTTCGCCGCTAGTCGCCTGGCTTGCGATGATGATTCCGAAAAAATCAGAATTGGCTTCGTTGATCGCGCCTGACTCTCCCATCATCGTGAGCCGGGCGGTCGCATCGGTCACGCCATGGGTCATTTCGTGGCCCGCGATATCGAGGCCCTGGGTGAAATCGCCCGTCTTTTCTCCGTCGCCATCCCCGTAAAACATGAACTTGCCGTCTTGATCCCAGAGCGCATTGGCGAAGCGGGCGCCCGCGTGAACGATGCTGATTAAAGGGGAGCCGTTGTCGTCGAAACTGTTCCGGTTCTGGTGGGTCTGATAATAATTCAAGACCGCCTGCGAATTCCGCTCCGCCCGCGTCGCGGAGGCATCCGCTCCCGCGTCAGCGAGAGGGCAAGTCGAGACATCGTATTTCTGAGGAATCCCGTTGATCGTGAACTGGCATTTCGTCGTGGCCAGAAGATCCTTCTCGCCATCCAGATTGTTGCACTCGGCGGCGGTCAGTGATTTTTCGATGTTTCCGCTGGCGAGGTCGACCGCATCGCAACCCGTGGCGGTTTTCGGTGTTCTGCCGCCCAAGGTTTCGATATCGAGGCCGATATGGTCCGCCGAATAAATCTGGGTCGGAGCGATGGCGATCTGCTTGCTCAGGTTGGCGATCAAGGCGCCGGAGTGCGCGTCGATCGTGACTTGGCGGCTGCCGAGACCGCCCATGGTTTCGATATCGACTTCATAGATCAGCTGGGCGCTGTCGCCGACCGCCTCGGGCAATATTTTTAGCCGGGGCGGGCTTTTGACCCTGCTTCCGTTGGTGGCCGACAAAGCGATCTCGATCGCTTGCGTTTCGGATAGCGCGGGCTGGACGTCGAGATCGAAATCGGCGAGCCGGTTCACCACCTTCGCTCCCGCCTTTCCGACCTGGTGATAGACCATGGAACCGATGACTTCGATGCCGTGGTAATAATGTTGGAATTTAATCGTACTCAACTCGGTCTCGGAAACTCTCTGGGAGGGGTGGAGGGTTGAAATCGAGCCGTTGCCGAGCAGGCTTTTGACCGAATGATCCGATTGAACGGCGCTGAGCGCTTCTTGAGTCAAGCTGGCGCTAGGGAGCGTGGATACGAAGGCGAAAGCGGACGACGATCCCCAGAGAGAGCTGGAGAAGGCGATGCTCAGAACTAAAAGCTGTTTTTCAAAACCTAAATAGTTCATTTCTGGGTTCCTGCTGCTCACCGCGTCATAAGCAAGCTGTAGGCCATGGCTTTCTCTTTTAGTTTCAAGGAATTGAAACTGGGAAGAGGGTAAAAATTACTCGCTTATGACGCGACCGTGAAAAAAGACAATGTTGGGGGTTGTCGCGAGGATTTGATCAGAATTGAGTAAAACTTATTTACAATGTTTACGACTTACACAGTATTTCTTAATAAGGCCTCTCGTTGATTTTATAACCTATGGATATTTTTAAGTAAATAATAGTTAAAAAAACCAAACCATCGGTATATGACTTGCAGCGTTATTTTCCAAGTCATGCAACGCACTCGCGGATTTATATTCTTATGCGCAGTACTCCTCGCTCTTTTAAAGGGATGGTCGCAGATCGTATCGCCCACCTCCTCGCTGGCTGAGGTCGAGCCTCGCCGCGAGGACCGCTCGTCGGCTCGTCTGGGCCTTTTGGAAACCCTCGAGCGTTTGGTTGTGCACGAGAATTACTATCGGTCGATCTACGGGAAGTTTACGCCTCGCTTGGAGCGGATCGGGTACTCGGTCCCTTCGCAGATCGCCGAAACCTATGAGATCCGTGTTCTTGAGGGCTCCGACAGGAAACTTCTGATCACCGCGTTCGAGCAAGGCGCCAGCCAGAAGGGCGATTTGGCTTCGATCGATCAGTTTTTTCATTTAGAGGCCAATTTCCCGCTTCCGTTGCCTCGTTCCAAATACCTTCGCACGCAGGCGGAAAAACATCTTCGGGCCATGCTTGAAGCGCAGCCTGGTTTTTCGGTGTCTGAGGAAGGCGTCTATCAAGGTTTTTTCAGCTATGAGGTGAAACCCGATTCGACCGGAAAAAGGGTCGGCCTCGCGACCGGGATCCGGCCGCCGGTTTTGGGCATGCAAATCGAGTCGAATGAAGCTCAGGTGGCCCAGGCTGGCGCGGAAGCCGGAATCGCGGAACTTTTGGATGATACCGGACTCGCTGAAGCCAATGTCATGAGCCAGGCGGAAGAGGCCTATCTGGCCCAGCAAATCTTTCGAGGCGAAGTCGGTCGCTACGCCCGAAATATGGAGGAGCTCGCCAAAATCACGAATTTCAACCTGAGCGATGTCGAATTAATGCATGGCATTAATCGCAGTGTGGCAGCCGAAACTCAGGCTCAAGCAGCGAATTCGCCGTTAAAAGAGCCGGGCTTGGTGATTGAAGCTATTCCGGAATAGCTTGATCAATAGCAATTTGGGTCGATCTAGCCTAAACTTAAGGAAGGATGGCCTATTTTCATAAAACTCACCTAGCCTTGTTGGTTTTAATCCTTTCGGGTTGCGCGACCGCTTCTCAGAGGGGCACTGCCGCGTCCAATCACGGAAATTCCGGGAGTAATTCCGACGCACAATCGGCTCCCCGGACGGTGAGTGAGATCATTCAGCAAAGCGAGATCCCTCCGCCCAAGGCGTTAGCGGGGGCCGATAACTCTTCTAACGCTCCGGCTGAGCGGACCACCATTGTCGTGAACTCGGTCGAGAATCCGACCGAAATTTCGGTGAACGGGGTTCGCCTGAAGAACGTCCATTTTGATTTCCCGGTCACCATCAATTCCTCCGTGGAATATTGGGTCGATTATTTCACCGGAAGGGGACGCCCCTTTTTCGCGAAATATTTGGATCGCTCGGAATACTTCATTCCTTATATCCGTCCCATCTTGGCTCAGAATCACCTGCCGGAAGATCTGGTTTATCTCGCGATGATCGAGAGCGGCTTCAACAATTTTGCCCGCTCCCATGCCAAGGCAGTCGGGCCGTGGCAGTTCATCACCGCGACTGGAAGGCGCTACGGCCTCATGGTCAACTGGTGGGTCGACGAGCGTCGCGATATCAAAAAATCGAGCTTCGCCGCGGTCGAGTACCTGGCCGAGCTCAATACGATGTTCAATAGCTGGGAGCTTGCCGCCGCCGCTTATAATGCGGGCGAAGGCAAAATCGCCCGGGCGATTCAGCGTTACGGAACCAAGGATTTTTGGGTTCTTGCCAAGCACCGGTTCCTGCGCCGCGAGACCCGCGATTATGTCCCGAAAATCATCGCCGCGGCTTTGATCGCGAAAAACCGCACGCAGTTTGGTTTTCCGTCCGCCGATGCCCAGCGCCCGAGCGCGGGTGAAGTGGTGGCGGGCGACGGCGAAGTGGTCAAAGTCATCAAGACGGAAAAGCCGGAAGAAAAAATCGAAGCTGGCGAATCGGAAAAGGTCGGAGATCTGATCTCGAAAGTTTCGGAAGTGTCCGACATGGCGGGCGACGATCAAGATGACGAAGATGCGGACAGCGATAGCGGTCCTCGCGTCACCCCCGCGACCTTGCTGGTGCCGGTCGATAATTCCGGAGGCCCTGAAGGGGGTCGTGAAGGGATTCAGGCTAACGCTGGCAATCAGCCGCTGGCGAAGTCGGTACCCACTCCCCATGTTTCGAAAAACGGCGAGGTGGGAGGCGATGCACTTGCTGAATTCGACGTGCAAAGCCCTGCCGATCTCCTGAAGGTGGCGCGCGCGGCGGGCCTTTCGTATCAGACCGTGAAAAGCCTCAATCCGGAGCTCTTGCGCTGGTGCACGCCGCCGAGCGTTGGCGCGTATCGAATCCGTTTGCCGGCCTCGGTTCGCGAACGGTTCTTGGCCACGTACAATCAATCGGCCTTCCCCCGCGAAGTGAAGTTCATGACCTATAAGGTTCATCGGGGAGAAACCCTGAAAAACATCGCTCGTCGTTTCGGAATCAAAGTCGATCCGATCAGCGATTTGAACGGTCTTTCGGCCAATCGTCCTCTTCGCAGCGGTCTTTCGGTCGTGCTGCCGATGCCGAACGATCGTTCGCGTTCGCTGGCGTCTTTGGAAGTTCGGGATCCGCCAGAGCATTCGGGACGCCGTCGCCGTCGTCGCGGCCGTTATTCCAGGATCAGTTATCGGCGCCGCGAGTCGGCACGCATACTGCGCTCCAGTCGCCACGACGGCTGATCTATGCCCGGTTTTTTAGTTCATAAGTATGGCGGTACTTCGGTGGGCTCCCCCGAGCGCATCCAGGCCGTCGCCGATCGCATCGCTCGCGCTTATCAAACTGACGGCAAATTGGTCGTGGTCGTTTCGGCGATGGGCCACACGACGGATGATCTGATTTCGCTGGCACACCGGGTTTCCAAAACCCCGCCTCATCGCGAAATGGATATGCTGCTGACGGCCGGGGAGCGGATTTCCATGGCCCTTTTGTCGATGGCGCTCGCCGATCGCAAAGTACCGGCGCTCTCCTTCACCGGGTCCCAGACCGGCATCATCACCACCGGAAGCCATCGCCGCGCCCGGATCCGCCACATTCTGGGCGATCGCGTTCGGGCGGCCCTGACGGATGGAAAGGTGGCGATTGTCGCCGGCTTTCAGGGGGTGAGCGAAAACAAAGAGATCACGACTTTGGGGCGTGGCGGCTCGGATACCACCGCGGTGGCCCTTGCGGCGGCATTGGGCGCCGATGCCTGCGAGATTTATACGGATGTGGACGGAGTGTTTTCGGCCGATCCCCGGGTTGTTCCGGGCGCCCGGCTTTTGCGCCAGATCGGGCATGATCAGATGGTGGAGCTTGCGACTCGAGGCGCCGGCGTGCTTCATCCCAGAAGCGTTGAGCTCGCCAAGCAGTTCGGAGTGAAGCTACGGGTTAGGAGCAGCTTGCGTTCCATCGATGACCATAGCTATTTTACGGAAATCGGAGAGCCCAAAAAAATGGAAGATTTTCGAGTCCTGGGGGTCACATCGGATCAATCGAAGATGCTCGTGGATATTGAGCTGGAGCGCCCAGGGGCGCTTGCGGCGGTATGGAACGTGGCTGCCCAGCATTCGCTGGCGGTCATTTCTCCGTTTTTCATGGACCAGCGGGTCCGTTTTTTCGGCGATATCGAGGCCTTAGACGAGTGGAAAACCTACCTGAGCGAGCTCGCGGTCCAGGGCTTTGTGAAAAGCTATGAATTGGATGATAGCCGGATCCCTCTATCTGTGGTCGGCGACCGGTTTTCCCAGGATGGCACGGTGCTTCAAAAAGTGATGGAAATACTTGCCGAGAATCATATCTTGGTTACGATGGGGGCTGCTTCAGCCCTGGCTATTACGGTCGCGGTATCGAAAAATCACGCGGACGACGGAGTCCGGGTTCTTCACGAGGCATTGGTCAGTAAATGGTGATTTTCCAAGGGGTGTTATGACGAGCGGTAATTTGCCCGTAGTAGTGATCGGTGATGGTTGGGCGGCGATGAGTTCGGTTGCTTTTTTAGCCGCGGCCGATCAGCCGGTAACCTGGGTGACCGCCACCGGCGCGCGTCTTCTCGCGCCTCTTCCCTCGCTGGATGCCGCCAACGACGGAGCCAAAACTTGGGAGCTTCTCGCCAAGCTGTACTCGCTCGATGCGGGAGAGTTGATTCAAGGAAATTTTCTCCGGGAATTCAGGAACAAGGCCTTTCGCGAGGCCGCTTGGACCAAGGCGCCGACGCCTGAGGCTCGAAAAGACGTTCGTGACGAGCTTTTGGGCGAAAACGAAAGTTTCCTGGCTCCTTTGTTCGAGGCGCGGCTGCCGTTGACCCCGGCCGAGATCGAAGAAAAAGTTCGGGTGATTCTCGCGGAACGCTCCGAGCTGGTTCGTCGCATCGAAGGCGTGCCGGTGCAGGAAGTGGGCGTGGAATCCGGTGCGGTTTCCTTCATTCGCCTGGCCAGCGGCGAAACGCTGAAGTGCGAGCGAGTGATTTACGCCGATCGTTGGGATCAGTTGGCCCGGATCGAAGGCCTTCCGAAGGGGATTACGTTTCATCGCAAGCGTTATCCCGTGGGAGTGCTTCAGGCGGAGTTCGAGCACGAGCAACCTGTTCCCGCGGGCATTCAAGAAGGTTTTTTCGGCGCGCTTCATAAAGAAACGGGTGAGACCCATGAGCGCCACGTTTGGGGATTTTTCACGACTGACGGAAAGAAGTCGGTTTGGAGCCTTTGCATCTCGTCCGAGGAAGGCGAAGAAAATCACACCATCGCCAAGCGCCTCCGCCGCATGAAGGGCGCGCTGGACAAGATGTTCTCGGGAAGCGGTTGGCTTCCGGAAGGCAAAGCCGAATATCTCTCCAATATCGCCTCCGAGCGCGTTCGCTTCGAAGAGGCGATTCTGTACACCGCGGGCGAAGCCCCGCAAAAGCCGCTCAGCTTGCCGGGAGTGTCGGGCTTGAATTTCCTGACCGATGGCTACGGTCCGACGGAAGCGCTTCGCCAGGTGGCATCACTCCTCCAGCCTGCGGAGGCGGGGGCGGACGCCCAAGCAGAAGACGTCGACTCTTCCGATCCCAGCCTTGCCTAAGGCTTGAGAGGCGGCCTTGATCGTGCGACCGCTGGTCATAAAGTCATCGACCAGGATGACTTGGGTGAGGCCACCGATCCGCGATTCGATCGCTTTGAAACGAAGAGGATTTTCCATCCGCTCCTGAACGCTTCTTTGCGCCTGTCTGGGCGGTTGTCCGGCCAGCCAGCGCGAGGGGGGCCGCAGAATCCTTCTCATCGGCAGAGCGGTGTTTTTTGAAAGCCAGCGCGCGATGACTTCCGCCGGGCTTCGCCCCAGTTTCCAGGAGCGCTTGATTTGTTGGGGGATCGGCACGATGGCTTGGGCTTGGGTTTCGAGGAGTTTCCGCCGCGTCTCTTCATCCCAGCGCAGAATCTGCCGATCGAAAATCGGGCTTCCACGTTTTTTCCACGCTCTCAAGACCGAATAGCCGGGCTCGATCAATAAATAAAGCGCCGCGTATGATCGAATCAGGCTGGATTCCTCGGCCAGCCAAGGGCTTTCGCATTTTCCGAGTCGATCACAAACGGGACTTCCGCAACTTGGGCAAAGGGGAGGGGCGGGATGGATCGCCTGAAGGCAGGCCGGGCATAAGAGCGCATTGTTATCCGAAAGTCGGCCACCGCAACTATTGCAGACCCAGAGGAGAGAAAACATGAGGGAGGCCATTGCGAAAAGCGGGCTGAAGCGTCGCGGTTTCAGCGCGCTTGCGTGTTTCGATTTCGGGCTTCGCGGCGGTTTGCGGATCACGGCCGGACAGCACAACTCCGCCGGCGGAGTAAATATTGGTAAAATAAAAATTGACAATGGGTTCGGAATCTTGTGGTAAACAAAATATATATGATGAATTTCAAGTCGGTGTCGGATTCGGCTCTTCTCGAAAAAACAAAAACTCTCGTTCAAGAAGAGCGAAAGCTCACGACGAGTGTTCTTTGGCATCTGCATGAAATTCAGAAAAGGCGGCTTTACGCCGAGCAGGGGTTTCAAAGCCTTTTTGACTACTGCGTCCGGGGGCTCAATTATTCCGAGGCGGCGGCGGGCAGGCGCATCGCCGCGATGAGGCTTCTTGTCGATGTTCCGGAGGCGGAGCCGCTTCTTGAAGCGGGCGCGATCAGTCTTTCGACGCTTTCGACGATTCAGGGTTTTGTTCAAAGAAAAGACGCGCCGACTTCCAAGGCGGAGAAAATGGAACTTGTGGCGGCTCTTCAAGGCAAGTCGCGCCGGGAGTGCGAACAGCATCTCGTGGCTTTGGGTCCGGAAGCGGCACGACCCGCGGACCGGGAGCGCGTGATCAGTCCCACTGAAACCGAGATTCGTTTCGTAGCCGATGATGCTCTGATGGAAAAGCTGAAGCGCATCCGGGAGCTCGATGCGCACGTAAACTCTGATCCTTCTTATCTCGATCTATTTCACCGGCTCGCCGATTTGGCGCTTAAGAAGCTCGACCCCGAAAAACGAATCGAACGAAAATCCACTCCGCCGGCGGAGTCGCCTCAAATTCCTGAGGCTCCTTCGACGAATCCGCGTTACGTTCCCGCAGCTGTGAAAGGGCTGGTTTGGAAGCGAGATCAGGGCTGTTGCACGTATCGAACTCCGGAGGGTCGGCGATGCTCCTCACGGTTTGCCTTGGAAATCGATCACATCAAGCCGCTGGCACATGGCGGGCTCAGTACGCCGGAGAATCTTCGCTTGCTTTGTCGCGCTCACAATCGCCAGCAAGCTTTAGCCAAACTCGGACCTGAAGTCATGAGGCCCTACCTGGTATGACTCAGGTCGCTAGTACTTGCGCGAGCGTCAAAAGCTCGGGCGGGATGCCTTTTTTCACTCCGATGACGGATTTGAATGGGACCAGCGTCACCACTCCCCGCTGCACGCCGACCATGGCGTTGGATTTTCCACCCATTAAGAAAGCCGCCGCCGAGGCGCCTAGCGCCGAGGCTAGCATTCGGTCGTGCGCGGTCGGCGAGCCTCCGCGCTGAGTATGTCCCAAAATGCAGACGCGCGATTTGTATCCGCGCTTTTCGAGATCACCGGCAAGTTGGGCCGAAAGGCCGGCCTTTTCGCCTTCGGCGACGACGATGATGCTGCTCGTTTTGCCGCGGCGGATGCCGCGATCGATCGTGGAGCAGATCGACGCGAGACTTTCCTTTCGTTCGGGTACGATGATCGTCTCGGCGCCGCCGCCGATGCCGACCTCAAGCGCAATGAAGCCCGAGCTTCGTCCCATCACCTCGACGAGAAAAATGCGATCGTGCGAGCTCGCCGTGTCGCGAATCCGGTCGATCGCATCGATCGCCGTGTTGACGGCGGTGTCGAAGCCGATCGTGTCGTCCGTGCCCGCGATATCGTTATCGATCGTGCCCGGCACGCCGATGGTCGGGAATCCGGTTTCCGCTTCCAGCAAGCTTGCGCCCGTGAATGAACCGTCGCCGCCGATCACGACCAGGCCCTGGATGCCGCGCCGGCGCAGGATCTCGGCCGCCTCGCGGCGAACGCTTTTCTTGTAAAATTCCTCGCAGCGATCGGTTTTCAGGATCGTTCCGCCCCGCTGCAAAATATTGGCGACCGAAGAGGCGTCCATCCGCTGAAACAATCCTTCGATCAGGCCGCTATAACCTTTGATGATCCCGTGAACTTCGCAGCCGTTCGCGATGCCGTAGCGCACGACCGCGCGGACCGCGGCGTTCATGCCGGGAGCGTCGCCGCCGCTCGTGAGAACCGCGAACGAACTCAGTTTCTTTTTCTTAGGGAACGCGGGCAGTCTCAGATTCATCGAAGTAAGCTCTTTCCGGTGACTTCGGGGGGGATGGGCAATTTCATCAGATCGCAAAGGGTCGGCATGATATCGGCAAGGCCTCCGTCATTGAGCGCCGTTCTCGCGCTTTTCGGTGCGTTCGCCGTTCCGGGCGCGACCCAAAGGGCCGGCACGGGGTTCAGCGTGTGCTGCGTGTGGATATGCCCTTCGGAGTCGCACATTTCCTCGGCATTGCCGTGATCGGCGGTCAGGAGCACGTGATAGCCCGAGCTTTCCGCGGCCCCGATGACTCTGGAAAGGCAGGTGTCGAGCGTTTCCACCGCGCGAACCGCGGCCTCGTAATTTCCGGTATGGCCTACCATGTCGGCGTTGGCGAAATTCATGAGTAGGAAGTCGTACTTGCCCGTACGGATCTGTTTCGCCGCTTCATCTGCCACGCCCAGCGCGCTCATTTCGGGCTTGAGATCGTAAGTGGCGACGTCGCGAGGCGAGGGGATTAGTACGCGATCCTCGCCGTGAAACGGCGCCTCTCGTCCGCCGTTGAAGAAGAAAGTGACGTGCGCGTATTTTTCGGTTTCCGCGACGCGGAACTGCGTGAGGTTTTTCTCTTCCAGCCACTCGCCGAAAATATGATTGAGGCTCTGCGGCGGAAACGCGACCTTCATGTGCTGGAGGTTTTTGTCGTATTGGGCCATACCCGCGAAAGCGGAAGGCTTGAAGCCCCGTCCCCGGTCGAATTCCTTGAAATCGGGCTCGGTGATCGCGGTCGTGATTTCGCGCGCCCGATCCGATCTGTAATTGAAAAACACGACGCTGTCGCCGTCGCGCATGGCGCAATCCGCGTCCAGCAGTACGGGCTCGACGAACTCGTCGGATTTTCCGCTCTCGTAAGATTTCCGAACGACCTGCAACACCGCGGGTTCATTACCCGTGGCCACGAAGGCGGGCACCTGGCCGGTCATCGTGCGGTAGGCGCGCTCGATGCGGTCCCATCTTTTGTCGCGATCCATGGCGAAGTAGCGGCCCATGACCGAGCCGATTTTCGCCACGCCCTTCGCGAACGCGGGATGCCGGAGCAGTTGCCTGAGATAGCCTTCTTTTTCGCCGCGGCCGAGGGCCGAATCGGGAGGGGTGTCGCGCCCGTCGAGAAAACAATGAACGACGACGCGGGGAATTTTCATTTCAAGGCTGAGATCGAGCAGGGCAAAAAGGTGCTCAAGCGTGCTGTGAACGCCGCCGTCCGAAATAAGCCCCATCAGATGGACCCGTCCGTTCGCGCCGGCCTGAAGGGTCGAGCGCAGAACCGGGTTTTTCGAAAATTCGTGATCGCGGATCGCTTTCGAGATCCGGCTCAAATCCTGGTAGACGATGCGGCCCGCGCCCATCGTCATATGGCCGACTTCCGAGTTTCCCATCACGCCCTCGGGAAGGCCCACGGCCTCGCCGTGAGTGATGAGCTGGGAGTGCGGATATTTTGAAATGAGTCCGCGATAGAACGGCATTTTCGCGTTGTTGATCGCGTTGAATTTCGAATCTTTTCCGATCCCGAAGCCGTCCAAGACGATAAGTATGGCTTTCTGCGACATAGTACGGAAGAAGCTACCACGCGCGGGGGTTGAGCTCAACCAGCCGATCGAATCCGATGGCCGTGATCTTGTTGTCCATCCTGAAATTTTTCGCCCCGGGGTAAATGACAAAAAGCTCGTCGAGCTTGAGGTCCTGCGACGCGATCCGCATGGAACGGGTGATCTTGGGTGCGTCGGTGTATTTGATTTCGAACCCTACTTTGCGGCCATTCAATACGCAGAAAAGATCCAGTTCGGCTTCAGCATGGGTGCCCCAGTAAAACACCTCTTGTGGACCCAGGTCGAAGTTGCTGGTGATCTGCTCGAGCACGAAGCCTTCCCAGGACAGGCCAAGCTTCGGATGCCGTTTGATCTCGGAAACCTTCGATAGCCCAAGCAAAATATGGAGCAGTCCCGTGTCGCGGATATAGACCTTCGGGGTTTTGACCTGTCTTTTGGCGATGTTCGCGTGCCAGGGCTGAAGCTCTCGCACCATGAACGTCTGACTCAAGAGGTCCAAGTAACGCCGCGCGGTCGGTCCAGAGATCCCGAGCGAGCCGCCGATCTCTGACGCGTTGAACTGGGCGCCATGGTAATGCGTCAGCATGAGCCAGAACTTCCGCAAGGTCGTTGCGGGGATTTGGACGCCGAGTTGTGGAAGGTCTATTTCCAAAAACGCCGAAACATAGTGCTTGAGCCACATCGATGCGTCGTTTTCGGATTTGGCGAGGTACGCCTTCGGAAATCCGCCTCGAAGCCAAAGGCGATTCAAGTCGACCTTCTCGATCATGGTAAAAGGCCGGACTTCGATTCGGGCAAGCCGCCCCGCGAGCGATTCGGAGCTTTGGCCGATCAGCTGAGGCGAGGCGCTGCCCAGGATCAGAAAGTGGGATTTTCCTCGGTCGGCGAGTACCCTGAGCAGGGGAAAAAGATCCGGGCGTTTTTGGATCTCATCGATGATGATCATTCCGCGAAGGTCCTCTAGCGCTAGCTTCGGGGTTTCCAGTCGGGCTAGGTCGGTCGGGTCCTCCAGGTCGAAAAGATGGGTTTCGCCGCGTTCGGTCTTTACGATTTCGCGAGCAAGGGTTGACTTGCCGACCTGGCGGGGTCCGAGAAGGGCGACGACCGGATGGCTCCTGAAGGCGGTCCGGATCTCGTGGATATAGTGACTCCGCTTCATCCTTGAAATTCTAACACTGAACTTTAGATTTTCAAGGTTAGGATTTTGGCATCAGGCGCCTTCGTTATGATAGGGATGCCCCCGAACCACTCCCCATGAACGATAAATCTGCTCGAGGAGTACGACGCGGGCAAGCTCATGGGGCAGGGTTTGCCCGCCAAGGCTCAGCGTGAGCGCGGCTTTCGCGCGCACGGCGTCGGAAAAGCCCAAGCTGCTCCCGATGCAAAACGCGACTTCCGTGACGCTCTCCCGCTCCCAGCGGCGAACGGATTCGGCCCATTCCTGCGTGCTTCGGTTCTTTCCGCCTTCATCGAGAAGGGCGATCACGCCGCGGCTCGAAAGGTCGCGCCCGATCCGCTCCAAGAGCATTTCGCCCTCGCGAATCTGGATCTGGCGGCGGGTGGCGGGATTTTTATCCGGCACCGAAATGGGCTTGAGCTCGATTTCTTCGACCGGAAGCCAGCCGCGAGCGAGCTTCAAATAATAATCAGCCGCATCGCGCAGGCCCGGAGTTTTGAGTTTTCCGAAAGAGTAAACGAGGACGCGCAAACTAGCCTAATTGAGGCGGCTAACGGCCGGGCCGTAGAACTCGGGCGGGATTTTCACGCGCCCAGCATCGGCCCAGAGCGATTCGAGATCGTAGTATTCGCGAAGCGCGTCGAGGAAAATGTGAACGACCACGTCGCCCATGTCGATCAAAACCCAACGGCCCTCGGAATAGCCTTCGGCGGAGATGATTTCGTGCCCCGTCGCAGTCATGGCCTGGTCGATGGAATCCGCGATGGATTGCACCTGGCGGTCCGAAGTGCCGCTGCAGATCACGAAGTAATCGGTAAAGCCCGAAAGCTCGCTGAGATCGAGGATTTTAACGCTCTCCGCGTTCTTGTCGATCGCCGCGCGGGCGCAGGCGAGCGCTTTGGCGCGCGAGGTGTCAGTGTTGCTGGTTGATTCGGTCGTCGTATTCATAAATTAATCTCGACGCGTGATACCATAGACTCCCCCGTTCTTCAAATAGGCATAAACGGCGGCGGGGAGCTGATTTTCCGGGACTTCCCCCTTCAGGGCCAAGGCTTCTCGAATCGCGGTTGAAGAAATCGCTCGAGCCGGCGTGGGAATCAGGATCAGGGAGGTCTTTGGCATTCCGAAGGCCGGCTTTAAAGACCAGCTCGAGGCCGGCCCCCGTGCCGCCAGCCCGCTGGCTTCCCATTCGGAGAGGGTTTTAAGTCCTTTCGCAGCATTCGAATCCTTCCGCTCCAGAACGATCCAATGGCAAAGGCCCAAAATCTCGGGAAATCGATGCCATTTCGAGAGGTTCTCGAGCTGATCGGTGCCGATCACGAAGGCAAGGGTTTCGCCGTACTCGCGCCGCATTTCGGACAAGGTATCGAAGCTGTAGGTCGGTTGGGACGGTTTAGCGTGCGAGCGCTCGAATTCCCTCAGGTCGATCTGGACCTCGGCCGGTAGCCGATTATCTAAACTCGGTTGAAACGTGAGCCGGGTCATGGCCAGCCGCTGCTCGGCCGATGCCGCCGCGGGTTTGTGCGGAGGGGTAGGCGAGGGGAGAACGAGCACCCGGCGGACGCCCGGATTGGCGAAAAGGCCGCGAACCGCTTCTAAATGTCCTTGATGGGGAGGGTCGAAGCGTCCCCCGAAAACCGCCGTCACGTCCGCCCAACGAGGTTGGGAGGCTTTCAAGTCCGAAACTCCTCGTCATCCGGGAGCTTCGTGCCCATGGCTTCCAGTTCGGCCTTTGTGCGATAGGATTCGATTTGCTCCTGGATCGCGAATTTGAGCTCGGGGAGGCCCGAGCCGGAGGCCGCGGAAACGACGTACGGCTCTTTGCCCAGCGGATGCGTGCCGCGAATCGAGGTAATTCGCTGGCGCAAGGCCGTGCGCGCTCGCTCGACCAGCGCCGGGTCCGATTCGATGAGGTCGAGTTTGTTGATCACGACGATCTCGGGCTTATGCACCAGTTTTTCGTTAAAAAGCCCGAGCTCCTTGCGAATGATCTGGTAGCGCTCGATGAGATTGTCGATGGCGGCATCAAAGCTTTTCTCGTCCGGACCCGTCGCGTCTTCGAGAAAGCGCGATCCGTCGAGCAGGTGGACGAACAGGCGCGTCCGTTCGATGTGGCGGAGAAATTTATGGCCAAGGCCTAAGCCCCGGTGCGCGCCTTCGATCAAGCCCGGAATATCGGCGATCACGAAGGATTTGAATTCGGGCATCTCCACCACGCCGAGATTGGGGGTGAGGGTGGTGAACTCGTAATCGGCGATTTTCGGCCGGGCCGCGCTGATTCTCGAAATGAGCGTTGATTTTCCGGCGTTCGGAAAGCCGATGATCGCCGCATCCGCCAAAAGCTTGAGCTCGAGCGTGAGCTCCATGTTCTCGCCTTCTTCGCCTGGTTGCGCGAAGCGGGGCGCCTGGTGGGTGGAACTCGTGAAATGAGCGTTGCCTTTGCCGCCGCGGCCGCCCTTGCAGGCGATCCAGTGTTGGCCGTCCTCGATCATGTCGCAAACGACTTCGCCCGTGAGCGTATTGCGAATGGTCGTTCCGACCGGAACGCGAATTTCGATATCCGCTCCGGAGCTGCCGGATTTGTTCGCGCCGGAGCCGTGCATTCCCGATGGAGCTTTGTAAGTGCGTTTGAAGCGAAAGTCTTGAAGCGTGCCGAGCTGAGTCGAAGCGACGAAAACGACGTCTCCGCCTTTTCCGCCGTCTCCGCCATCCGGGCCGCCGCGGGGGCTCATGGCGTCGCGAAGGAAACTGACGCTGCCCGGGCCGCCGTGGCCTGCCGCGACTTTGATTTTCGCTTCATCGATA
Source organism: Oligoflexia bacterium (assembly GCA_031292385.1). Classification (GTDB taxonomy): domain Bacteria; phylum Bdellovibrionota; class UBA1018; order UBA1018; family UBA1018; genus JARLHE01. The sequence goes on along the minus strand of JARLHE010000021.1, from coordinate 2,437 downwards.
AAACGCATTTTTTAACTCGTTAACTACAAATAAAGAGACCGGCTTGCGCCGGTCTCGGATACTTCTCGAACTTTCGAAACTCAGAACCGCTTAGGCAGTGGCCGGATAAACCGAAACCTGCTTGCGCTTGCGATCGTAGCGTTCAAACTTCACGACGCCCGGGATCATCGCGTAAATCGTGAAATCACGGCCGAGTCCGACGTTGCGGCCCGGGTGAAACACGGTTCCGACTTGGCGGACGAGGATTTCTCCCGCGTTCACCGCTTGTCCGCCGTAGCGCTTCACGCCACGCATTTTTGGGTTACTGTCGCGTCCGTTTTTGGAACTACCACCGGCTTTTTTATGTGCCATGACTTATTTTCCTTTTTTCGCCTTCGTTTTGGCGGCAGGAGCTGCGGCAGCGGTTGCCTTTGCAGCGGCAGCCAAGCGCTTGCGCGAACCCAAGGTCTTTGGGGTCGATGCAAGGCCGCGAGGCTTGAGGTTAGTGATGAACTTGGCCAGGCGCTCTTTTTTCGCCGCGGCGTCCAGGCTGAGCTTTTCGCCCGCGCCGTTATTGACTTCCGTGATCAGAATCTGCGTCTGCTCTTGGCGATGGCCTTGAGTGCGCCGATACTGCTTGCGGCGTTTCATTTTCACGATCATGACTTTTTCGCCACGGCCTTGGCCGACGATTTCCGCCTGAACGCTTGCGCCATTGACGTAAGGCTTGCCCAACACGATCTTGGAGTTATCGGCTCCGGGCGTGCTGAGAAGCAAAATTTTATCGAAATTAATAGAAGAACCTTCCGCGCTTGCGAGCTTCTCGATTTCAACGATATCGCCCGGTTGCACTCGGTACTGCTTGCCACCTGTTTCAATTACTGCGTACATAGCCATAAGTAGAGCGCGAGATTGCCTGAACTGAGCGGCACTGTCAACCTATTTAAATCGCGTTTTTGGGGACTTTCCGGGAGGGTTGCCGGACGGCCGTTTGCCTGTGCGACCGCGCTTTTTAGATCAGTTGGAAGACCTGATTGTCTGGAGTGTCCCGTCAGGGCGCAGCCGGACCACGGTGACCGGGATTTCCGGCTTCACCGCCGGAGGGTGAGAGCGGCGCGGGCTATTTTTTGAGGTGATCGCGTTTCGGGTCAGATCCTCTAGGTGAACCGCCGCTCCATAGATTTCCGCGCTGGTCGCCGCGTTCCCGAAATACAAAGTAGTAAGGAGCACGGTCGCCGACTTGTGGCGCAGGGTCTCAGGCACGCCCAAGTGGGCAAGCCATTGCGGAATCTTCGTATTGAGCTTGTCGAGCGCCTGGTATCGGATGCAAGCCGTGAGAAAAAAGTAACCGCCGGTTGCAGCCGAGTGCAGCAGTATGTCGCGCGCCTCGTCCGTTAACGTCTGGTGTTGGTCCCGGTCCAGCGCCTCCTCGAGCGCTTTGACCGCGGCGCCCGCGCCAAGGCCGACGGTTCCCTGTACCGCGCACTTCTTCGCTAGAAACGAGGCTCTTTCCGCGAACGTCGCCCCTGCGTCGAAAACATTCTTGATTCCAGCTTCGGAGTGGTGGCCGGCATTGGCCGCCACAAGATACATTCGAGTGGGCGAGAGAGTCGCCCATTTCAGAAAGAAGCTGGGATCATGGGGATTAACGACAAAAAGCCCCAGCGGAGTCGCGATCTGGTCCTTGAGAATCTTGCCCAGAAGACCGGGCTTAATGATGACTTTCGCTCGGGCCCTCAAAATCGCAGTCCCCACCAGCGGCACACGTTCAAGCCTTGAGCGCGCCTCTTTAACCGGGATTCCCATCGTTTGCGCCGTCTCGGTCAGCGCGGTTTCGAGGGGCACCGGAACTTCCTCCCGGCTCGCGGCTTCTTGAGCCATTCTTGCTTTGACGCACGAAAGGACGTCCAGAGGCGAGGGGGCGGCAAATGCCGTCGCTCCGAAAAACAAAACAAAGAATGCCGACGCAAAAAATATTCTCAATTGTCCCATAATATTTTATTGTACGTTAAAATATAATTGTGTCATCCGGGACGCACGCTATCGCCAATAGGGCTGGATCTCTTCGCGGCCATAAACCCGCGCGGCCTCGAAAGCGTTGTGTTGGGCGCATAATAGGCGCAAATTCGCGAGATCGTTCCCGCCGCCCAGGCCTTTTGGTATTCGATGATCGATCTGTAGGCGATGCCGCGATTCGCATCTCCGGCCGGTCACGGGATCGACATAGGTGCAACGCGACCCATCGCGGCGCCAAACCTCGCTCTTCACTGCTGCCGGAATGGTTTTCACCTCTGACGTCCCAACCGATGCTTTTGCTCGGACTTCTTGTTGGGCCGGAGCGAGCTGGTTCAGGGCCTGCGTTGCGAGGTGAGCGTCCAGATCCGAGAGTGACATCTCCGGAAACTGGTGTGCGAGAAGGCCTTTAAGCTTTTCCAGGTCTTCCAGGGTTTCAGTGCTG
>JARLHE010000020.1 GCA_031292385.1 Oligoflexia bacterium | reverse complement strand
GCAGCCGGAGTCACTGGTGTGACAGGTGCTACCGGAGCAACGGGAGCTGATGGAGCAATTGGCGCGACCGGAGCAAGTGGGGCAGTGGGAGCCACTGGCGCGACCGGAGCAAGCGGAGCAGCCGGAGTCACTGGTGTGACAGGTGCTACCGGAGCAACGGGAGCCGATGGAGCAATTGGAGCGACCGGAGCAAGTGGGGCAGTAGGAGCCACTGGCGCGACCGGAGCAAGCGGAGCAGCTGGAGTCACTGGCGTGACGGGTGCTACCGGAGCAACCGGAGCTGATGGAGCGATCGGAGCAACGGGAGCCAGTGGGGCAGCTGGAGCGACGGGCGAGACCGGAGCAACAGGCGCTGACGGAGCGATCGGAGCAACGGGCGCCAGTGGAGCAGCTGGAGCGACGGGCGAGACCGGAGCAACAGGCGCTGACGGAGCGATCGGCGCGACGGGGGCTAGTGGAGCTACCGGTGTCACCGGCGCGACCGGAAGTGTCGGAGTCACGTCTTGTAGTTGGGTCGTGAATACGACCTCAGCTGCCGTAACCTCCGACGCAGTCTGCACCACCGGATCATTTGCAATCTCGGGTGGATGTTCTTCCAGCGGAGGGCTCAACTTGGTCAGTTCGACTCCCGATGCGGTTTCGAACGGGGCTTCGGCAACCGCGGCTACAGGCTGGAGTTGTACGTATTCTTTGCCTCTGTCGGACGTGACTGCGTACGCCTTGTGCTGCTCGACACCGACATTGGATGCCGAGTTCGATCAATTATTTGAGTAAGAGCAACTGAATCTAATCCATAAGGAACTGTATTATGAACAAAACGATAATGTGGTCTTTGGTGATGTTGATGAGTCAGCTGGCAGTAGCACTGCCGTCGAATGCTGAGTCCGTGAATCAGGCGGAGCTTGGGCAGGTCGTAGGTACGGTATCATTCAAGCATCGAAATGGAATCAAACCGATGACGATGATGGCTGCATCGTACTGGAGTGTGGTGGTACACAGCGACGGTGCGGACTATGAGCTCTCGAACGTCTTCGGGGTGAACCGTGAGGGTGAGCCTACCTCGGTCAAGATTCGGGGAACAGTCATTCGCCCCGGCGAGCTGATCGCGGTCGAAGGGAGGATCCAGAAAGTCAGAAAGGACTTCGGACTTCTCTCCGAGATCGGGAAGATCAACGTCGTCCATGACTTTCAAGATGAACACTCTGATCTGAACGATTAACATTGAAAATGGAGTATTACTCTGCGCTCACCGGCCTCAGGTCGGTGGGCGCTTTTCTCGTATTTTGCCACCACTTTTACGGACAGTGGTTCCCGGACAAGAGCTTTCCCGGATTTTTTCTTCAGGAAGGGTACATCGGGGTATCGATCTTTTTCACTCTGTCTGGGTTTCTCATTACGCGGACTTACATGTCCAAGCTGGGAAGCGGGCCGGTTCGATTTCGTGAGTACTGGGTTCGGCGGTTCGCCCGAGTCTATCCGCTCTATTGCTTGCTGCTCAGCTGGAAGTTCTTGGTCAGACCGGACTTGGTGAAGTCGACCGGTCAGTTGGTCGTGAATTTCACGTTGTCGCAGGCGTTCTTTCACTCTTGGATCTGGACCGGGATCGCACCGGCCTGGAGCCTCACCGTGGAAGAAAGTTTCTATTTTCTCGCGCCATCCGTATTTTTCATAATAAGAAGCAGATCGGTGGCTCGGGCTTTTTGGGTTTTGCTCGCCTTCACGGTAGCCTTTTGGGTTCTGGGCGATCTGATCTGTTGGATCATGGCCAGAGGGGACTTCTTCGCCTCCCTCATGGTGCATCAATACAATCTGCTTGGTCGGTTTGGTGAATTCGCGCTAGGGGTTTTTATTGCCTTCGTCGTCGAAAAAATGTCCTGTGAAAAGGAGTATTGCGAGAAACTGCCGATCGGAGCAGAAACCGCTTTCTTCGGCGGCGTGATCTTGATCGCCCTCTCGCTCGGGATCCTTTCGCTCTTGCGCGAACGCACTCATCAGGAGTTTGGAATCCTATCATCTTACGGCTTCGCGGCCTGTACGCCCGCGAGCGTGGGAACCGTTTTATTGATCATCGCGGCTTTGAAAGGGAGTGCCTTTTCCAAAGTCTTGCTTGGTAATCGTTGCGTCGAATATTTGGGTCGTGTCAGTTACGCCTTTTATCTGCTGCAGGACCGGTTCTTCGCGAACCCGGTAACTGGATTATGGAAAAACGAGTTCGTGCCCGTCTTTCTTTCGTTGACCGTTCTTTCCATCTTTGTTTACGAGCTTGCGGAGAAACCGCTGCATCGACGTGTGATCGCTTTTATGAGTCGGGCGAAGAAAACCGTATCGCCGCCATCGTCTCCCGGCACCATTGGCATTTTGGCAAGGCGTCCGTCAGTCTGATTCCGAGGTCGAAAAATGAGAGTATTTGAGAGCTTCAAACTTTGGTGGAAAGAAGATGTCTATCGGCGCTGGCTATTGGTCAGCGGGTTTGTCTTCGCATATTTCTTCGGGCAGGGGATTCCTCTTTGGGACGATGATTTCACGAGCTGGTTCTGGAAGATCAAAGACAAGAGCATCTTGCAAACGCTTCTCGAGATCATATCCCCGATCTCCACTCAGCCTCAATACTGGGGTTTCAATGAGAGACCCATTCAGGCACTCATCTACCAGGTCTGTCACCTCATCAGTGGGTACGAGTCCTGGAGTTATTTTATTTACAAGAGTCTCATCTACTCCGGCGTGGGTGTTATGATCTATCAATGGGGCCTGAGGCTTGTTCAAGACAACGGGCCAGATAGCAGGCAAGAGGGAAGGCCGTTGGGCGGGCGCAGAAAATTCGCCGCGTTCGCCGCAGCCGTCTTTTTCCTCGTGGCACCGGGTCCTGTCGCGGCACACATTCTTCATCAGGATCTCGCTACGACGGCCGAGTTCCTGTTTTTGCTTTTGACTTATTTCATCTGGGCGGAAGTGGAGAGGACGCCCGAGAAGTGGGTTACGCTGCCGGATCCGAGGAAGGATCAGCAACGAGCTTGGCTGACCCGTTGGGTGGTTCTGTCGATTCTCACCTACATCGGCTATAAGTCGAAGGCTGATTTGAAACTCATCCCTGGAATTCTCGCGCTTTACATATTGCTGGTCAGGCGGCACCAGTGGAAACTTTTCGCCCTGCCGATTGCGCTCATGGGACTCCTCGCGGTCCCTTGGGGAGGAGTCATCTTTCACAAACTTCCGCCGTTTGTCCCAGGTTCTCGCGGTAGCGACATCGGCTGGATGTGGCAGCCGGCCAATCTTGATCGCTTGAAAGATTTTCTTTGGTCTTCTGGTCCGTACGATTGGGGCCTGGCTTTAAAAGCTCCGACGCTTTCCCTGGCGGGGCTTTTGGGACCGTACCTTTTGACGGGCATGGTAGTTTTTCTGGCGTGGTCAGTAGAAATGCGCAAGAGCCAGGGGGATTGCAATTGGAATTGGAAGACGTTGTCGATGCGGAAGCGAGCGCTGGTCTTCGTTCTGATTTGGACGGGCGCGATCGTCGCGGCGTTGAGCGCGCTTCCTGCCCTGAATTATACTTTCCGCATCCGATACGGAATCTTGCCACTGGTTCCTGTTTCTTTGCTTTTGGCGTGGGTATTTGGTTTTTTTTCGGATTTCTCGAAACAGGTCCCGAAGTGGGTTGTCGCTGCGGCGATATCGCTTCTTTTGTTTCAGACGGGAATTAATCTCAATCGGTCGGTCCACTATCGCCGAGACATGGGTCAAGTCATGGTGTCGGTCGATCAGGTCTACGAATATTTCGCGAAGACCTCGCCGAACGCGAAACTCGCGCTCTTCCCGGATTTTCGTCCCTACGATTATCGCCCGGACGCGCCCGAGACGTTTCTGCACAAGGAAGTATTGCAGCGCCCTGAAGATCTGAGCAAAGGGCATGAGCCTTATCAGACTTACGCGATTTCATGGTCACCCTCTCTCTGGTCACAAGTGGAACTTGTCCAGCGGTTTTCAGGATGTCGGGATACCTCGATCTTTGATCATATCTTTCCATGCGCTTCCGGAAGCGGGGCATTTCTCATGCGTTATATCGGTGCGGATCAGCTTTATGATCAAGGAGAGACTTTAAGGCAGAAAGGCGACATCGCTGGGGCGATGAAACTTCACGAGGCGTTTGTATTCAAGCACCCTGATAGCCTTGCAGGGCTTTTCGTCGTGGGCTTGGAAGCTTATCAGCTGGGGAACTGGAATCGGGCCGCGCAAGTATATTCGATACTCGAGACGGCGTTACCTGATCATCCGTCGATCCTCTACAACCATGCACTGGCTTTGAGACGGCTCGAAGATTACAAGCCGGCGATCGAACGATTGAGGTACGTCTATGATCGCGAGCCCCGCAATCAAGCGGCGGCTAGCAATCTGTACGCCTGCTATCTTCATGCAGGTGAGACGAGGAGGGCCCAGGAAGTCCTTCGCGCGCTCAGCGCGGTAAGAGGAAAATGACTTCCGGAGATGCGGGTCCCGCGTTCTAGAGGCAAAAGTGTCGAAGCACGATCATGGCGATCAGACCGTAAAATCGTCAAAATCATCGTACCGATTTCTTGCGCTGAAACCCACTTCGCCAATGGCGCCAAATTCGCGTTTTACAAGGTCGCGATGACGCTTGAGGGTCGCGCTAGCGGTTTTCACGTCTTGTTGCTTAAGGCGAACGAGCAGGCAGACCTCTTTGATTCCCGCCATGCTCAAGCCTTTTGTCATATCGACTTCGGAGTGCTTAACGTCCCGCCCTAGGTAGTGTTTCAGTAAAAGCTCTCGATCAGTCTCATTCGGATCTGAAATTCTGCAGAGTTTGTCGAATCGACTGGGACGATCGACGATATTACCCGGAAGCCGAGCGGGATAGTTCGTCGTGGCTAAAATTAGACAACGATCAAGGCTCATTTCTCCGTCAAGAAACGCCAAAATCTGATCCAAATTCGTGTTCTTGAGAGTCGCTGCCAATTCTTCGAAGACAATTACTTTCATGCGTCTCGAAAAAGTCGTTTTGATAATCTGGACAAAGTGTCGAGGCGGCAATCTCTCCATGAAAATAACAATCGAGTCAGCTGGAATCAGGTTTCGAATCACTTCGCGTATCAAGCTCGTCTTGCCGTTTCCGGGAGGCCCGTAGAGCAGAATACCTCGTCGGTATTGAAAGCCCAATTTCTGATAGATGTCTTGTCCATTTAAGAAATGCTGAACTTCGTTTGCGATTTTGCCGTAACTATTTGGAAGTCGAAGATAGGAGTCATCGCGAATCTTCATAGGCTCAAGTCGATCAGGCGCAAAGGAGTCGGACCGTTCGTATCCATAGATTCCCCCGGGAACGATGGCCGCTTCTTCCGTGGTCGCCTGAGCATCTTGTTCGACCAGGAGTTTCGCACCACGTTCAATTTCCGCCTCCGGATTGGCTTCTAAGGCAAAGGCGAGCTCTCGAGGCGTCGGGTCGTGATCTCCCGATCCGGCGAGAATGACTTTTCGTTTCGACCGGCGTACGGGAGTGTAATAAATAGAGCCATCAGGGAGGTTATGTCGAAACCACTCCGGCTGAAATTGTTCCGGTCGGGAGGAGAGGTGCGTGGTTCTGGACATCATAATTCGTCGCGCGATCCTGTGAGAGCTTCGGAAAGCGTATAGCCATAGTGGTTGCAGAGCTTTTTCAAGTGGGTGACCGTGGAGGTGGGATAGGCCCCCTGTTGCCAACCGTGAAGCACGGACGGAGAACATCCGGCAATTTTGCACATTTCGCGGATTGTGAGATTTTTCTCTTGGACGAGTTTGTTTAGAAAGATGCTCAAAGGGCTATGAGAATCAAATCGCCGCGGTTCTGAAGCTTTCCACAAGATCAATTGGAGGTCTCCTCGTTCTTGCTGTTATGCATGGAAGAATTGGCGTGAGCAACGGAAGTTCACAATTCCGAACACAACAAGCTTATGGACCCACCTCAATTCTTCGGGCAAGATCCTGTCGATAAAAATCTCTGAGTACGCTGTAGAGTTCCGGCGAGTGTTTCAGAAGTTCCAGAGGTTGGTCGAAGAATTTTTCGGTCGCAACGGCAAAGAACTCCGCCTCGTTCGTGGCACCGTACGGATCCAGACAAGTGCGTCTTCCCTTCTGGGCTTCGGCGCGAAGCTGAAGAAACTCCTTTGCGCAGACATTCGCCCAACGTCTGATTTCTTCCGGACCGGAAAGTGGGGGTGTACCATTAGCCGTGCCATCGAGGAGGTCAAGCTTGTGGGCAAACTCGTGATAGACGACGTTATGGCCGCTCTCGGGATGTCTAGCCGTTCGCTTAACCGAGTCCCATACGAGGATCACCGGCCCTTTTCGTTGAGCTTGTCCTAGGATCGGCATGGAAGCGCGAAGCGGCTCCATTGGGACTTCGAAGATCCCCGCTTTGCGCTCCGGAGTGATCACTGTCGATGGATAAATAAAAATCGATTCGACCTCGCGATAAAGATCGTGAGGAAGGTGGAGGATCATCAAGCAAGCCTCTGCCGCGATCGTGACCCGGATTTCATCCGTAAGAGCGAGCCCGCCGCAGCCTTCCCAGTGTTTTTCCGCGATGAAGACCTGAATCATGTCGTGAAGCACGCGGCGCTCTTCCTGATCCAGGCGCCGATAGTGGGCAACGTTCTCATTGAGAATCGTCTCCCACTCAGGAGGAAAAGGCGTTTGTAAGATTTTTTGGCGCCGATGGTCACGGATCCAGTGCCACATGATGGCTTAATTCATATCACGGTCTGCGAGCTTGCGGCGCACTTTTTGATCACTCCGGCGAGCGCCTGCGACTTTTGCGAGCCCACCTGGCGTTATTTAGCGGCAGCGACATTTACTTGTCTTACTTTACATCCATGCTTCATCTGGTACCTGAGGTCGCAATCGTCATAAAAGTAAGAATAGCAGCCCTTCTTCGTTTTGAATTTATCGAAAGTCCATATGCCCTCCCTTTTCTTGCTTTCGGTTTTGTCGAATTCGGTGAACTGACCGGCGATACATACGTTCTCTTGGGCACCAGTTAGCTTTTTCCATTTTTGACGAAAGTATTCGCAATTGCTCGCATGGATTGCCCGGCGTGAAAGATAAGAGTGATCTTCGGTCTGTCCATGAATATCGATGGCTAAAATCGCCATCTGCGACTTCTCATCTTCGTCGTATCCCGCATCATCGCACACGAAGGAAGCCGTGCTCGTCCGAAAGCATTGCCAGTATGGAAATGCCATGGATTTTTCGGAAAACGGCACTGGGTAGGCATCACAGGTATTTGAAGCGAGGTCCTGTTCGTCGAGAATGCCGAAGTCGTCTCCGAGTAGACTGTAAGGATACTTTCTCTTGGCGGATTGCAGATGATTCGGATTTTGACCGGCCGTTGTCAAAGACGGAATCAGTTGCAGAGATATGAGAAAGATGATTATTTCTCTCCGCATTTTTGAAGAACCTCATATTTTTTCTTGAATCGATCGATGAGTTCCTGGGCACGTTTCTTTGATGGCGCCTTTTTAGTTCCCTTGTATCCGCTCACCGTTTCCAACCAGCTCGCCTGTCGTTTCAGAGTATTTGAGAACAGCGCTCTTTTATGAAACAACCATCTTACTCCAGCGCAGATATTGATATTTGGATCGTTGAGGTCATTCCTGGTTGCTGTGATGTGATGGTCCTTGATTTCTCCGCCGTCGTCGTTGAGGATTTCTCGCGATTCGTTCGTGACCTGCATGAGGCCTCGCGCGCTATCCGGGTCTTTTTTATTGGCAAGCCTATTTGGGTTAAAATCAGACTCCGAGCCGATCAAGGCCTTAACCAGATTGGGATCTAAATGCTCCGTGGGTTTGAGCACATCATTCCAATATTGAGTCCAGCCTGCAATAAAATCGTCATATTTGCTGCCATTGGGATCTCCCAAGGACAACGGACATGGTTTGTTTTTTACCGTTGAGAAATGCTGCTTGGCGATCTCCTGGATTTCATCTGGATAGAGTTGATCTTTTCCGGAGGGATTATGGGCACAATGCCAACGAACGGTAGAAACCGACCCTGCGGGATGGGTCTTGCTAGGTTGGTTATGTCTCGGATGCGCGATGACTTGATGCTGGCCGTAAGGGCAAACTCGCCAGGGATGGACGGGCGTGTCCGGCGTTGGTGAAGGTTTTGGTTTTTGTCTGGATTTTCGAATTCGCTTTTTCGAGGTCTTCTTTTTTGCCGCGATTATCCGTGTTTTTTGGTAAAAAATTTTTCCGAGACGCTGAATGTGCTCCAAAAGCGCCTGATTCTCGATTTGGTGATCAAGCGACAGGTCTACCTTGTAAGGCAAAAGTAGGTCGTCGATCTCGACTTCCAGTTTTAAAAGCTCTCCCAAGGACCAATTAGGAGCATGAAGAGTCAGGTCGATATCCGAGCCTTTTCTATAAGTCCCCTTCGCTCTGGAGCCATACAGGGTGACGGACTGGATCTCGGGGTGCTTTTGGAAAAGGCCCTGAAGCTTCTGGATGGTTTTTTTGGGCAAACCGCTTTCACTGTTCATTTTTTCGAGAGTTCGATCATTTTTTTAAAGAATGCTTGAAACTCCGGTAAATAGTCGCCGGTCGTTTTCTCGATGATTTCAGAAGCCACCGCTTGATTGTAAGTATGCGAAGTTTGATTACGGCTCCTGATCATCTCCATCCACGCTTCGCCATTTTGAACGAGCCCTTTTTGAAATGCCTCTCTGGCGGCGTCACGAGAGCCCGTGATGGAGGGGTTTCCCTGATAGGCGAAATAGTCCCTCATCACGTTCCAGGCAAGTTCGTGCGTGAATTCAAAAGCCTGTATCAAGCCCTGCTTTTCAAGGTCGGAGAGCTCACGCGTGTGGGACAAGGCAACCGCGGACGACAATTGATCGAGCGCTTGTTTGAAGTTGCTGAGTCTTTGTTTCCAGCGGACATCGTGCGAAGACATGAAAATAACTTACCTCTTCAGAAGAAATGTGTCCACGAAACGGGGTTGCTCTAAACGGGATGGACCTCGGTTCGGTAAAGAGGTGCCCCCTCACGGGTTCGCTCCTGCTCGCCCTCCGGGGCGGCGCCTCTTCGCTAAGCCGCGCATCCTGCGCGCCTTGCCGCGCGAAACGCTGGCGCGTTCCTCGCGGACGCTCATCGCACCGTCACCTCCACAAAATAAAAAAAGCGCTGGGCTTTCGGCTTCGCGCTTTATTTATTCTTTTTTATTTTATGGAGGTGACGGTCGGAATCGAACCGACGACATACGGTTTTGCAAACCGTCCCATTAGCCATTCTGGCACGTCACCCCGGTATGAATTGGCCTTGATCATAATTCCAAACGAACGCCATAGGCAAGTAGATTGACTATAGCAGCGCGTTACCGATGCGTAAGTCCTTCCGTCTCGCTCGAGAAACGCCGCCGGTTCATCGAGTTTGTCGAGGTGGGTTCGGATGAGCAAAAGCCGGCTATCCTAGAGGATTAGTGAGGATGAGTCGTCATGGGCGTCCAGGCACAGAAGTCCGGGAATTAAACGCCGTGCCGATCGGCGCCCCAAAGCAGCTTATGAAGCTGTAGCTGAAGTCGAACGGGGAGGCGGTCTTCCAAGATGCGCTCAGCAAGCCAGGTCGCATCCACGCCGGGAAAACGGCCGGGCGATCCTTTGGCTGGAACCGCCGGCGAGAGCAAGATTTCTTCGCAGGGGATTTCGCCGCGGATAACGATTTCCTTCGCCCAGGCGTAGTCTTCTGGAGAGGCGATCACGAATTTCACTTCGTCGCCCGTCTTGAGATGGGGAAGGTTTTTTTGATAGCCGCCGCGATTCATGCCGCTTGAAGGCGTTTTGATGTCCATTACGATGCGCGCGTTTTTCGCGACCTGGGCGATCGAAACTTCGCCGTGGGTTTCGATGCTCACGGCATAGCTTTTGTCGCGAAGCGCTGTCACCAACGCGGGGGTTTGGCGTTGGAGCAACGGCTCTCCGCCGGTCAACAACACGTGTTTTACGTTGTATCCGGAGATTTGCTCGAGGATCTGTTCGATGCTCATTTTCTTCCCGCCTTTGAAGGCGTAGGTGGAATCGCAATACGAGCAGCGCAAATTGCAACCAGTCAGGCGGATGAAGGCAAAGCGCACTCCGCTCAGCGAGGTTTCGCCCTGAAGGCTATGGAAAATTTCAGTGATGAGTATGTCGTTGAAGGCCATTTTTCAGTTTTGATAACATAAAAAGTGCAAAGCCCGATCAGCATTCGTGCCGATCGGGCTTCGCGGATTGAAGAGGAGGGTCCTTGTGAGCGCTTTGCGCGACTCATGGGGGACCCCCTTTGAATTTCGTGGACCGTGGTGTGGCCCATTGCCTCCTTTGGCAGCCCAGCTGACAAAAGCTGTTTGGGGTGAAACAGCTCGTAGTCCTGTGGCTTTGCGTGCCGGTCTTTCGATCCGGTTTGCCTTTTTCAAAGGGGGGTATGGATACCACCCTCTTCGTCCGGCCCAATCGTCCGTGGGCCGAAATCATAAACCGTCCTTGATTTCAAGATAACGCAGCGCAGTATCTATTGCAAGCCATTTTTAATGCATTGAAATTAAAGGATATTGCCGCCGATAGTTCGAATTTTTCTAAAACTTTTGTGCGGCCTGTTTTCGTTATTTTTGGCGCCCGAAAAAAAGTTTGAAAATAAATATTGCCTGAACAGATGAAGTTGGCTACATAGGTCAACACTCCACCGACACGAAGGCGGAACCGGTTACTGACCAGTTTCTTTATTGAAACAGAGTTCAGGGGCCTGGTTTTTCCTAAGTTCGGTGAAAGTACTGCTCTTTGACAATTTAGATGAATTTTTTGATAGAGAAAGTGGGGGCAAGACTATC
>JARLHE010000019.1 GCA_031292385.1 Oligoflexia bacterium | reverse complement strand
GCCGTCGGTGTCGGCGTCGGCGTCGGTGTCGGCGTCGGTGTCGGCGTCGGTGTCGGCGTCGGTGTCGGCGTCGGTGTCGGCGTCGGTGTCGGCGTCGGTGTCGGCGTCGGTGTCGGTGTCGGCGTCGGTGTTGGTGTCGGTGTTGGTGTCGGTGTTGGTGTCGGTGTTGGTGTCGGTGTTGGTGTAGGTGTTGGTGTCGGTGTCGAAGTGTCGGTTGGCGTCGGCGTTGGCGTTACCGGGGGCGTAGTCACAGGAGTCGTGTAGGTAGGAGTTGGCATCGGTGGCATTCCAGTTGGCATTCCGGTAGGTGCTCCGCTGGGCATTCCGGTCGGGAAGCTAGTCGGCATCCCGGTTGGGTAGCTCGTCGGCGTCCCAGTTGGGTAGCTAGACGGGGCTGGCGTGGGTGAGCCCGAAGATGAGCAGTTTGAATTGCCCGACTGTTGCTGAATCGCGCTGAAAACCGTGGGCAAGAACGAGCAAATTGAAGATTGTTTCGAAGAACAGGAGGCTTGAACTTCGCTCAAGGCGCTTGAGAACTCGGAGAGAAGCGAGCAAAGCTCGTTCTGTCCTTGGCTGCCGCCGCTGCTGTTGCTGTTTGAGGGAAAGCTACTCGGAGTGAACGAAGATCCGGATTTTCCGGTCCTGCCGTTTGAATTGGATTGAGGAGTGAGGGCCTGTGAGGCGACCTGACAAAGGGAACTCTTCGTCATTTTGCCGGTGTTTTTGGCTCGGTCCAGGTGATAGCTCAAGTCCAGGCGAGAGAGTGGCTCGCTTGCTTGCTGGCTGGAACAGGCGTTTCGAACGACCGAGATAGGATCCGAAGCGGCTGCATTTGCACTAGCTGCCGGAGCTAAAATAACACCTATAGCAAAGAGCGAAAGCCCGAGTTTACGGGCTTCGAATGTGCGAGACTTCATCAACTCATCCCCCTTAGATAAACGTCGCCATGAAAGCGGACGTCAATTTTCCCTTGTTGTTAAAGATAGCCTAAGGTTCATTAATAGTAAATTAAATTAGTCAGGTATTGGGTGGGAAAAATAGGCAATGAAAACGAATTGTTATAGCGTGAGCCCAAACAATAAAGCTTTGCCGTATTTGGGCTCAGGGGTTGCAATGGAACTCTTAAAATGTCCAAAAATGCTGTGGCAAAGACTGCGTTATGGATCGGGGTTGCCTATTCGGGATACCGCCTCCTGGATCAAATCCTAAAGAGAACAATGGGGAGAACAATTGGAAGACGTCGATCCCTGGAAAAGAAGAGGGTCCTGATTACGGGCGGCTCACGGGGGCTGGGCTTGGCGCTTGCCTATCAGTATGCGCGCCGGGGCGCGAATCTCGTCCTATGCGCCCGCGACTCCCAGGAGCTCGGGCGAGCGAAGGATTTGCTTTCTACTTACGGCGTCGAGGTGGATACCTATTCCTGCAACCTGACTGAATCCGGGCAAGTCCATGAATTGGTACAAGAGGTGAGTAGCCGGATCGGGGCAATTGATATTTTGATCAATAATGCCGGAATCACGGAAATCGGGCCGATCGAGACCTTCGATATGGATGCCTTCTTAAAGGTGATCGACGTGAATCTTCTCGGGATGATCCGGTTGACGCTCGATTTTTTGCCGCATTTGAAACGTGGCGCGCGCATCGTCAACATCACCTCTCTGGGGGGCGCGGTTGCGATGCCTCATATGCTTTCTTATACGGTCTCGAAATTCGGGGCTCTGGGATTTTCGATGGGCCTGGACGCCGAGCTTGCCTCGCGCGGAATTTCGGTGACGAGCGTTCTGCCCGGTCCGATGCGCACGGGCTCGTTCGTGCATGCGACGTTTCGCGGCAATGTCAGGAAGGAATTCGACTGGTTCACCTTGAGTTCAACTCTTCCTCAGACATCCGTTTCGGCTGAATCCGCGGCCAGCGCGATTTTCTGGGCAGCCCAAAAAAGGCAGCGATTCCTCGTGATCGGCGTCTATGCGAAGCTCCTGCGCTTGCTTTATCAGGTTTTTCCGGAGGCGATGCTGGCCGTAATGAGGGGAGTGGACCGCTTTCTCCCCAAGTCGCAAGGCCTATACGGCCGCTCATCTGTGCCGGGAATGCTGCTTCGCAAGGATCTGCCGCGCGGAGGCCTGACCGTCCGCGCCGATCGATCAGGGGACGCCCTCAATGAGAATCTGCATTGGTATTGAAACGGGCCTATTTCGTGCTGATCGGAAGCGGCGGAAGCGCGCCGCCTTGTAACTCCATCGGCTGGGACAAAAGCCGCGGGCTGATCGATGCGTACCGGCTTGCGACGCGGGCAAAAAGACTGATGCTGGGATCGTTCTCCGGGTTCGCGGAGGCGATGGATCGATTTGCGAAGCTGACCGCGTTCGAATTCGCCGTTTTATCGCCATCTTTTTTCTTCGCTCCGAATTGCTCAAGCAGGCTCTTCATCGCATCCGCCGGATCGGTGCCGCCCTTAGAACCGCCGCCGCCAGCGGTGTAGACGCCGGAGTAGTTCATATCGCCGGCAAGTGAAGCGAGCTTACTGCCGAAACTCGTGGCCGGATCCGTTCCAAGCGAGCCTAAGCCCGAGGCAATGGCGCCGGCTGGCCCAAGTTGAGCCGCGTTCGCCATGAAAGGCGCGAGCCCGCTTCCAGTGGCTTTTTGAAGTGCCGAGTCCAAAGCGGCAGGAGTGATGGATGCTGGAAAATTACCCGCCGTTGCCGCGCATTGAACCGCGGCATCCGTGCCGGTGCTAGACGGCGAACAGGAACCGGTAGTCGCGGCCGTGGCCGCACTCGATCCGGATGAGCCTAAGGTTCCGTTCGGCGCCGAGCTTCCGCCCGCCGCGCTTCCGTTGGCGCCCACTCCGCTCACGACGGTTTGACCGAAAGCGGCTCCTCCGGCTCCCGTGGCGGAAGCGGAGCCCGACTGCAACGCTTCGAGCTCTTGGACGCTTTGATTGACGGTGCTTTGCGCTTTTCCCGCATCAGAATTCGTGGTGAATGCGCCGTAGGCGAGTGTCGCCGCGGTCATGCACGCCGTCGTGTCGGCTTTGCCCATGCCCCAGGCTCCGCCACCCGATGCGGCGGTGCCGCCCTGGTGCGCGACCAACTGGCTGGTGCTAAATACATTGTTCGAGCCTCCGGTCGACGCGCTTCCTGATCCGGTTCCGAATCCAATCGCATTGGCGACTAGAGGCTCGGCCTGCGGCAACACGGAGGTGAGAGCGGTCATGTAATTTTTCGTCCAAAGAGCTCCGGCGCCGGCCGCGCCCAGGTCGACGGCGGTGCAGATGTATTTATACATGCCTTGAAGGGCGGCCGACTCGGGCGACATCGAGAGAACGCATTGAGCGGTGCAAATCGCGGAGGCGGCCGCGTAAATCATCCAGACTTTATTGTCGGCGGAGGCCGAGTCTTCGGCCGCCTTTCCCGCCTGGCAATATTGCTGGGCCTGGGTCATGTTACTGCTTCCGTAATTGCCCGCCATGGCCGCCGAGTTGCAGAGCTGGTCAAGCTTTGAATCCGCCCAGGCGGATGGCGCTCCAATGACGGACCCGAAAATCAAGACCGCTCCGGTAAGGCCTTGTGCATTTGAATTGAATCTCATTTGAAATTCCCCCGTGCTCGTATGCTGAGATTTAAATTCCAACCGCTCCCCGTCGATAGTTGGATTGCATCGATTCTTCGATTCGTTTGAAGAGGTTGACGTCGCGGCCCAAAAGCGTATTGACCGAGGCCGGATTGCGGTTTGCGAAACTCATGATTCCGTCTTTTTGCGCGACATCTTCGTTCTTTTTCGGCAGAAGCTGGCTTAGTAGGCCGGAGAGATTTTCTCCCTTATCCGAGCCTACGCCGCCGGGAACATACGCCGCTCCGCCGCCGCCGTAGCCGAATTGCTGGCGACCGTTGTCGGCAACCTTCGGTTGAGAGTTATCCGCTTGCGCTTGGGCTGGTGCCGTGTCCGTGCTTGCAAGGGGGGCCGCCGCGCCTCCTCCCACCGCGTTCGGAACGCCCGGTTGGAAAGCGGAAGGGGTCGCACCGGCTCCACCGCCACCGCCATTACTGCCCGTGGCGAAAGGCGAGCCGAGATTTGTGGTGCCTCCCGGAGTCGTGGGAGTGGCAGCCGCGGTAGCGGGAGCGGCCCCGGTGCCTGGATTGATCGCCGTGCTACCGCTCGCGAAGGTATCGGAGCTCGGATTGAGCGCGCCTTGCGTCGGCGCGAAGGCAACACCGGTTCCGGTATTGGCGCTGAGCGCGGCGGCGGCTTTTTTGAGCTCCTCCGCTTGAACCATATTGGCGCCAGCTTGGACGAGTTGGGTGACGCCTGAAATCATGGTTCCAAGTGCCGCCGAGTTTCCTTGCGCGGCATCGTCTTTTTGCTCAGTCGCCGCGGCGCTTGCCGTGCGTGCTACCGCTTGAAGCTGGGATTTAGTGGCGGGATCCACCGCGCCCGCGGCTGCGCCGGTCGCGGCGCTCTTCCCTGTGATCGTATTGCCCGCGACCTGAAGTGCGCCGTAATTCGCCGAACCGTCGACGTTTTGGTTGGAACTGATGGAATTGGTAATGATCGAGTTCGCATTCCCAGCGGTCGATGGATCGATGAAGGTTCCTGCTTTCGCGCCGCCCGAGGCGGCCTGAGCGGTCTGGGAGAGCGATTTCGCATTGGCCGAATGCTGGGAAGCGTCTTGATACTGTCGAACGCCTTCATAGAGGTTGAATGCGCCCAGGCCCCCGTAATATACCGCGGTGATTTCCGCGGTGGTTGCGCCGGCATTATAGCTTGCCGCTTGAGAACCCGAGTTCACGGCAGTCGTTTGCCCGATTTGTCCGACGGTTTGGGTGATCAGGCTTCCCGCTGCTTCGCCCACTTGGTTGACGGTTGCGGTGGTTCTAGCGAGAGATTGGGTCCGTGTGCAGTCATAGGTATTGTTGCCGCCGTTTGCGCTGGCCACGCCGTTACCGATTTCGGTCGAAACGCGGCAGTTCGAATCCGCCAACGAATCGATTTGCGATCCGGAATAGCCTTGGAAATTGCAACTTGCCCCCGACATCGAGCAGTTTTGCCCACCATTGCTGTGATAGGTGTTATCGCTTTCGCAAATGCAGGCGGTGGTTTGCGCGAAGGCGCGGGAGTCGGTCAGGCAGAGAGCCAGTGCCGCGAGTGCGTACAGTTGGGCGCGAGGCTTGAATGGGCCTGTTTTTTTATCTAAAATAAGTTGAGCCACGTTCCGTCCCCCCGTTATCTACCGGAGTCGTGTGGGCGAAAATTCTACCCCGTGCGCACCCGA
Source organism: Oligoflexia bacterium (assembly GCA_031292385.1). Taxonomy (GTDB): domain Bacteria; phylum Bdellovibrionota; class UBA1018; order UBA1018; family UBA1018; genus JARLHE01. Next base: position 1,766 of record JARLHE010000019.1, on the reverse strand, counting down.
CTCTTTGTTAGTAGACTAATTTACTCAATTATGCGGCACTGCGTGCGACGTGTCAATGGGGCTAGTTTGCAAGAGCCAAGCATGACACGACCCACCTCATGGCCGTGTCATGCTCGACCTAGCTTGAATGCGATAGGTTACGCGAATGCCCCGTAGCCAATCAGCGAGAGCCCAAGGCCGATGAGAATGAAAAATTGCGGGCTCAGTCTGAATCGATTGCTTCTTTCTTCTAATTGGAATTGAGCCATACTTTGCTTCCCCCTCATGACAAAGTGAGTAGATCAATTACATTCTGATTATGCCGAGATTGATGCGTAGCGTCAATTCTTAAAATACTTAAGTAAATTAATCAGAAAGCCGATAGTCCCAAGGCAATGGTTATACGCAGGGGTTTTATCACGGGCATGATTTTGGGGGCTTCAGTGCTGCTGCTGACGTCTCCTCTCGGGCTTGCGACCGAATACAAAATCGGCGACGCGACGGTGACGGATTTTACCGCCGGGAAAGTCCGAACCGTGACCATCTCCAAACCGGGGCGTCGCGAGATCGACACCGATCTCCACGGTTACGGCGTGGTGGATGTGAAGGAAATCATCGAGCCTCCCTACCGACTTGTCTATTCCGTGCCCACACTGAAAGGTTATTTGAAGCTCGAAGTGGAAGAGCGTCGCAAGAACGGCTTTCTCAGGGAGTCGTTTGTTCTATCGCGGGATGCCACTCAGTATTTGTTGCTGAAGCAAAGTTTCCACAAATTCGCGCAGCAGTATGACACCGAAACCTCTCAGGCGTCTTGCAGCGCTTCTTTGGGCGCCATGCAGCCGAGCGCGGGCAGTGTCGCGAGCATGGCCATCACCTCCGAGGAGGTGAGCAGCAGCATGATTCTCGATGATTCGTGCCGGGAGAAGCCGTTTTGCGCGAATCCGACGGATTTTTCGAACCTGCTCAAGAGCATTACGGGCGTGATCGCCGATGCCGGCTCAAAGCATGCGGCGGTGATGTCGTGCATGAGTTCCAACCATCTGGGCTATTATGCGGGTAAAATGGAGGATGATTTCGACCAGGAGCTGAAAGGAAACTGTTTGAGTTCCGGATCGTCCTCGGGTTCAAGTCTTTCGGACGCGCCTCAAACCCCGGTGATCAAATGCAAAGCGGTCTCGGCGCCAGTCAACGGAAGCTTTGACGAGGAATCGGGCGAGATCACGATCAATAAGATCAAAGGCCAGTCGAGCACGGTGGATCCGGGCGAGATCTTTTTTCATGAAAGCCTGCATAAAGCCGGAATCTCCGATGAGCAATTGGTCTTAAGCATCGTCGCTTGCTGCTACGAAGGGCCCAATTCGAAAAACTGCAAAAGCTACGGCGGCCTCAAGGCCATCGATGCGACCATGGCCTCGGACGCTCAGACGACCGCCAGCGAAATCGCCTTCATGAGGGATATTCAAGGGGTCACCGCTTTACAGGCCAAGATCCAGCAAAACTCCAACTCGACGATCGCGGGCGTTTTCTTCGAGGACTTTCTGAACCAGTTCAAACAAAACGGCCAGCTCGGAAACCAGGCGTTCAACAAATGTGCGGCGCAAGGAAAGACCGCGGCGACGTGCTCGGCGCAAGCGGAGCAAGCGGTGGATCAGGCGGATGACGCTTTTCTCAGCCAAAACTGCGCCCGGTATTTTCCTAATTTGAAAGGATCCGCGCAGACGAGCTTCTGTCAAGGTCTCGTGAAGGACGTCGACCAGATCGTGCAGAACAACGGCAATACCGATTGC
>JARLHE010000018.1 GCA_031292385.1 Oligoflexia bacterium | reverse complement strand
CTCGCCGCGTTCAGAGCCGCCACGACATCGGGATCAGGGAGTCCCTCGGGGTGGGATTGGACGAGTGCCGCGACTTCGGGAGGCATCCCTTCGACTGGAATGCCCGTCATGAGCGCCGCTGCGCAAAGGATCGTGTGCTTCTCCTCCTCGACAACCTCCCAGAGCCCTGTCCTTTTGATGAATTTATAACCGAAAGGGATTTTGCCGCTGGGCGGGCGATTATCCCGCTCGGCGCGAGTGATCTTGCCCTCCTGGGTCTTGAGCAGGATGTTCTTTTTGTCTTCCGCGCCGATGGTGGAGAGAAGCCCCAGAGCGAGGCCAGGAGACACCGTTCCGGTTTTCGTCTCGATTACGATATTGTAGCGCCGGATTGCATCGCTAATCCGACCGCGGAGCTCATCGGAGCGAGAGCGGAGGAGACGATCCGTCTCGGAAAGAAAGATGGCATCCACTTGGCGAAGGGGAACGCGGACGCTAATCAGATCATGAACCGCTCGACGTTCATCCCATTTTTCGAGGTTGTAACCCGGGTCCATGAAAAAGCACTGCTCGGGATCGTTGATCGTCGCGCCCATAATGCGGGGGACGATCTCGTAAGTGTCCTTGAGACGGGGCCACTCCCGATGAAAATTAAGGATCTGCCGTTCGATCGTCTCCTCGCGCTCCTGCGTTTTTCCAGACGTTCTCAAATAAACGGAGAGCCTCTTCTTACGCGGAGTCGTCATCGACGCCTCCCGGTTGCGAGCTTTCATCGGCCACCTCTGACGGAGAAGGCGGCGACGCAGACGCAGGAGTGCTGAGCATCCGCCAGAGCGCCGCAAGCTGTGCGGACGAAAGCGCGGGAACGCCGGTCGCGTACTCGACGGAGGCAATTCGCAGATCGCTCGATCGAGGCGACGCTTTTTTGCTTTTGGAGTGTGACGGGCGCTCCCGCTGTTTCATACCCCGTAAGGTAAGCGCGGAAAAACTCAACGCATCGAAGCACGAAAAACGCGCGCGACTTCAACGACTTCCGAACACGCCGCGCTGTGGTCATTGACTCGACCTGCGGGGTTCGTGCTATTCTGAAAAATTTCGCAAAAATGGTAAATCCGACGCGCGCGAACGCGGATCGCGGGCGGACGGTCAGTGGTAAATTTTTTAGGGGTTGTCTAAAACTTCGACGGGAAAACTGCACCCGGAAACTCGATTCCGGGCTTACATCTGAGTGTCATTTAAAAAAAGTAATGGCGGAGAAGGAGGGATTCGAACCCTCGTATGGTGTTACCCATAACACGCTTTCCAAGCGTGCGGTTTCAACCACTCACCCACCTCTCCGCAACAAAATCGACTG
>JARLHE010000017.1 GCA_031292385.1 Oligoflexia bacterium | reverse complement strand
TACGTTTTTCCGACGCCGATGAAAAACCCGACGCCGCTGTTGGATTCGTACTGAGTGTAGGAGCCGCCGAACTTCAAAAACGTATCGCTATGGACGATGTGCTGAAGCCCTAAGCTGTCCTTTCCGTAAAGCGGCGACCAATACGCGGCGAGACTATATTGCGTCTTACCCTTGTCTTCCTGGAAGCTGAGCTTGCAGCCCTTGAAATTGGTACAGGTCCCGCCGGTCACACTGTACCCTTCGATCTGGCTCGTCACCGAGCGTTCCACGTTAAAGATCGGGGCGACGCCGAAGTAAATTTCCCAGAACTCAGTCGGGGCGTATCCAATATCGAAATTCGCTCGATAGAACGAGTAGGGCCCGTCCGTGAAGTCCTCGGAGCCAAAGATGCTTAACAGCAGTTTTCCGGTCTTTTGAATCGCCTTGTTCTGCACCACTCCCATGTCCTTGAAAATCGTCGGCGTTTCGGCGCTCGTATCATTATCGGGCTTGAGGGAGGTGTCGAGGAGCCGGCCGTTGTCCGCGTGTGCCGGAGCAGACATATAAAGGAGGATTGCCGCGGAACACGCGACGCACAGGGTACGACGGGTACGTCCTATTGTTAACATGGAGTAATTTGGCATTACAGAAAGTATAGCCTGCAAACATGCCGGGAGGAAAACTTTTTTAGCTCGGGACAATTAAAATGTCTTGGATGCTAAAGGTAGATCAATTCTCCGTCGATAGAGTTGAAGAGACAACGAAAGGGAGTTGATTGTGGAAACGTCAAAAATTTGGAAGCTGTGTCACGTTCAAAAGCGTTATGAGCTCGGCGGCCTCGTCACCGGAGAGGTTATCGGCTTTCTAGCCGCGGTCCCTGAAAAGGACCGAAGCCAATGGTTCGCTTGGAGCCAAGGGATGAGCTCATGGGTTTCCGCGACTGACTGTCCGGAGCTCGCCGTCACTCCTGAAGCCGTCCCTTGGGCTTTTGGAGCAATGGTTGTCTCAGCTTCCGAGGTGTCGTCCGCTCCGCTGCCGCCTTTTCCGCTCCCTCCTTTGAGTGTTGCGAGCTAAAGATTGATCGATTCTCGGGCGATAAACCTGAAGATACAATGAAAGGGATTTGATCGTGGAAACGTCAAAAAAATGGAAGCTATGTCACGTTCAGAAGCGTTACGAGATCGGCGGCCTTGCCACAGGCGAAGTGATCGGTTTTCTCGCTTCGATACCTGAAAAGGACAGAAGTGAGTGGTTTGTTTGGAGCCAAGGAATGAGCACATGGGCTACCGCGACGGCATGTGCCGAGCTTGCGGTCACTCCTGAGTCCGTACCGTGGGTTCTTGGAGCAGTTGTTGTCTCGGCTTCCGATCTGGCGCCGCCCTCTTCGTTGCCGCCCTTCCCCCTTCCTCCGGTTGATTTTCCCGAAGTGGTCGCCGCCGCGCCTCAGCCAGTCGCTGCGCCTCAGCCAGTCGCTGCGCCTCAGCCAGTCGCTGCGCCTCAGCCAGTCGCTGCGCCTCAGCCAGTCGCTGCGCCTCAGCCAGTCGCTGCGCCTCAGCCAGTCGCCGTTTTTGAGTCGATGGAGCAGTCGGGCTCTGGAAGCGAGAATCGGAAACATCCTCGAGTCGACCTGCGCTTGAAAGTCGTGGTTGTCTCTGAAAACAAAACGTTCCGTGCTCATACCGTTAACGTGTCTTTGGGCGGCCTGCTGCTGGATCGGAAAGTTCCTTGGTCTGCGCCCGAGAAGATATGTCAGGTTTTTCTTTCAGATGAGCAAACCGCCGGGCATATCGGTTTTCCCGCGAAAATTATTTCAGACGCGACGAACCCATTCCGGATTTCGTTCGGAGACAGCGATCCTCGCTATCTTGTAATCCTTCAGTCTTGGATCGACGCGGCTACCGCGCGGTCGTACAAGCTCGAGGCTGCTTAAGACTTGATGCTGTTTAAAGGATAGCCCCGATAAGATTCGGCTCCGAGGCCGATTGCTTACCGGGGCTTTTTTCTTATTAGGGCTTGGCGAGGAGATACCCGCGTTGCACAATCGGTCTCTATGGATTTCTTGAGGTCAATTGGGGAGTGGATCGGGCGCCGGAAAATTCTGAGCTCGCTGATCGCCGTTTTTTTGATCGGCGCAGTCGCTACAATTCAGATTTTCGCTCATGCTTATTCGGGACAGTTATCGGAACCCCTTGAAAAAGGAACGATCATTGACGCCGTGTACGGCATTGGGACGGTCACGGCCTATAAAAGGTTTTCTTTCAATCCCCAGGTCAGCAATACCGTCACTGAAAGTTACGTGATGGAAGGGGATAGCGTAAAAAAGGGGGCGCCGCTCCTCAAGACGGATGTCGGGCTCAAACATTACGCGCCGTTTGACGGCGTGGTCAATTTCTTCCCTTATCGCAACGGAGAGAACGCCTACCCGACGACCCCCATGATGGTCGTCACCAATATGCGCGATCGTTACATCGTGGTTTCAATGGAGCAGCAGGGGGCCATGAAGGTGAAGGTCGGTCAGACCGCGAAGATCAGCTTCGACTCGCTTCGAGACCAGATTTTCGAAGGAAAGGTCAGCTCGGTTTATTCCTACTTGAGCAACTTTTACGCGAGAATCGATACGGTGCAGATCCCGGATTATATTCTGCCGGATATGACCTGCGACGTGGCCATCGTCATCGGCGTCCGTGAAAACGCGCTTCTCGTTCCACTTCCCGCATTTATAAAAGGAAGCGTCTGGGCCAAGCGAGGAAACGGCTTGCCGCACGTGGTCCCGGTCAAGTTGGGCGTGATCGATGGAACTCATGCGGAAGTGATCGAGGGCGATCTTCAGGCCGGGGATCGCGTGCTCATCCGGCCTCAGGCAGGCTCATGATCTTCATCGCGTTGAGATACCTGCTCGAGCGCAAGAAGCAGACGGTGCTCACTCTGCTGGGGGTCTTCTTCGGAACGATGGCCTATGTGGGGGTCTCGGGTTTTTTCGTCGGCTTTCAGGGATTCATGGTTCAGCAACTGGTTAATAACGCCGCGCAAGTCCATGTCGAGGCTCGAAAGGATTACCTTACGGAGCATGTTTTGGACGGGCCCTTTTTCGGAAAAGACTGGCTCCATGCGTTCTGGGTCTCTCCGCCGGCCGGAGTCGAGGGCTTCCAAGAAATTCAAAACCCGAGTCAATGGTATCAGCGGCTTGCCGCGGATCCGAGGGTCGAGGCTTACGTTCCGCAACTGTCGGCGCCCGCGCTGTTCACTCTTGGCAGAAATTCCGTGGGCACGACCATCATGGGATGCGATCCGAAGAAACAGGCTCGCGTCACCACTATCGCCGATTATATGATCGCCGGAAAGTTCACCGATATCGCGGTCGGCGGTAATCGGATCGTCATGGGCGACGAGTTGATGAAGCGTCTCGGCGCCGCGATGAGCCAGACGGTCATGGCCACTGTGGGAGTCAATCCGGTTCCGGTTCCTTTTAAAGTCGTGGGCAGATTTTATAGCGGCAGCCGCGGACTCGATTTGCAGGCCTTCGCTGCGATCTCGGATATCCAGCGCACGAATCTGACCCCGAACCAGGTCAACGAGATCGGGGTTCGCCTGAAAAATTATCAAGACGCGGACACGATGGCGCGGACCTGGGCGATGAGCTCCCCGGAAAGAGTGGAAAGCTGGGGCGACCAGAACGCGAACATCCTGTCCGTTTTCGCCATCCAGACGGCGCTTCGCTTTTCGATGATCGTGACGATTCTCGTGGTCGCGGGCTTCGGCATCTACAATATCCTGAACATGACCGTGAATCAGAAGCGCCAGGACATCGCTATCCTGCGGGCTTTGGGTTACGACGCGTTCGACGTGATCATGCTCTTTTTTTCGCAAGGCATGATCGTCGGCGTGATCGGGGGGGCTTGCGGCCTGGCTTGCGGCTACCTTCTCTGCGCTTATTTGCAGACCATTCCCTTCATGGTCGCTACTCCTTCCAATCCCCAAGGTCATCTTCACATCGCCCTGAATTTTAAAATCTTCGCGCAGGCTGCTTTCATGGCGATTTTTTCGGCGGCGCTCGCGAGTATTTTGCCGGCCCGCGCGGCCAGCAAGCTGACGCCGATCGACATCATAAGGATCGGAGGCTGAATGAGTATCGTGGCCGAACATATCGGAAAAGCTTTCGGCAATCCGCCGGTTCGGATTCTTTCCGATATCAGTCTCACCATCCCCGACGGCGATTTCGTTTCGCTCACGGGCCGCTCCGGCGCCGGAAAGAGCTCGCTCTTGTATGTCCTAAGCAGTCTCGACAGCCCGACCGAGGGACGGGTTTTGATCGAGGGAGTGGACATCACTCAGATGAGCTCGAAGCAGCTGCATGCCACGAGAAACGTGAAGATCGGGTTCGTTTTCCAGTTCCATTATCTGATCGCGGAATTAACGGTGCTCGAAAATGTCCTCGTTCCGGCTCTGAAACTCCATCAGGAGGTCTCGCGACGGCCGCGGGCCGAGAATCTCATCGCCAAATTCGGTTTGAGCGACAAGATGAATCGCTATCCGCGCCAGCTCTCGGGCGGCGAGATGCAGAGAGTGGCCATTGCCAGGGCCCTGATCATGCAGCCGAAATATCTTTTCGCGGACGAGCCCACCGGAGCGCTGGATACGATCAACGGCGAGGCCGTGATGTCGATTCTGCAGGAATGCAACACGAAGGACGGCACGACGGTGATCATGGTCACTCATGACCCGGACTTCGCGAAGATGGCCAAAAGACAGATCCGCATGGCCGATGGCCGAATTATCAGCGACGGCTAGAGCCTAGTACGCCCAGTAAGGTTGATCAATCAGGCTAGTGCCCGACATTTTCTGGAACCCGACGTAGATATTCCTGCCGAAAAAGAACGGCAGACCCATGTCGAAGACGCAGGGGTTGCTGGAGGAGCAGTTTTCGTCCGCGGCGGCGATGGTCGAGAACGCCATCGAGCTGGTATTGGCTAGATTGTAGAAATTCCCGACCGTGAAAGAAACGGCAGTGCCGCTTCCGGTCGGCGCGCCGGTCGAGAAGCTCACGCTTTCATTGGTTGCGCTTCCCGAATAGGACGTTGAAGGGCAGATCCAGCCCGATGATTGAGCGCTCGTGCAGCTCACTGTCGAGCTCAGCAGGCCACCGCTCGAATTTTGCGCGCAGCAGGACACGGAGCTCGGCGGCGTGAAAAAGAGCGAGTTCGAGCCGCTATCGATGAAGCTGCCCATGATGTTGAGGTTTGAGGACGAGTCGGAATAGGTCGTGCCGTTGTAAATGCTCGCGAATTTCGCGTTGGCGTCGGCGTAATAGACCTTGGCGCTGCTCAAGAGCGTATTGTTGGTGTTGTTGCCGGTCCCGATCCCGAAGATGATCGAGCCACTGACGGAGGCGGCTCCGCCGTTTGACGAAGTGATCGCGGGCAGTTCGAATATCAAGCCGTTGTTGTTGATCGGAAAGGCGGAAACCGGGTTCGTGACCTGATTGGCAAGGCTTACGAGCGCTTGCGTGCAGGTGGTGCCGTTGCAGGTGTAGTACGGATAATAGGACGTCGCGATTCCGCTTGCCGTGACGCTCTTGCTATAGGTCGGGTCACAGTCCGTTCCGCAGTCCTGTTCCCAGAGTCCCACACCCAGGATGCCGTTGAAGCCGGCTTCCACCGCGGTGCTTGACGCTTGCCCGCTATCGCAACTGCTAGGGGCGCCTCCGCTATAGCTCGCATTGATGAGCTCGATGGGAAGGGATGATGCTTTTTCCCCGCCGGTGGCCAAGATCACGTCCGCTTGCACGACGGGGCCGAACAGGGCGGAGCCATCCAAGAACTGCGCGCAATTGGCGACCGCGTGGCCCGATTGCTGAACGGTAGGCAGGCTCAATGAGTTCAGGTTGTAAGTGCTTCCGTCGGCGTTGTTTCCGGATGGGAACACTCTGAGGCCATAGCTGCCGGTATCAATAAGGATGTCACTGACGGTTTCGCAATTGCTCGTGCCTGGCTGACAGATCGTGATGCTCGCGCAAGGCTTGTTATAGTATCCGATGTTGGCGGTCGTGGCGGCGCTGCAAAGCGAGCCATTCACGGTGACCTGCATGACGTTGTTCGGCGTCGAGGACTGGCTTGCTGTCGGAGTTGGAGTGGGTGTCGGTGTCGGAGTTGGAGTTGGAGTTGACGTCGGCGTAGGGGTTGGAGTCGGGCTCGCGCTTGGCACAGTCGCGCAGGCCTGAGCTGATGCAGCGGATGTGCTTGCCTGACTGTTTTCGGCTTCGACGGAGTAGCAATATTGGACCCCTGAGGTCACCGTTGTGTCCGAATATGAGGTTGATGTCGTAAAAAAATTCTGGCTGCTGCCTCCTCCTGTACGGAAAAGCAGGTAAGACGACGCGGCTTGGACGGCATTCCAGCTCACGACGATTTTCGCGCTTTGAGCCGTTACGGTCACGCCGGTCGGAGCCGCCAAGGTCGAAGAAGTCGGATTCGGCGTAGGGCTGGAAGAAGGAACGGAACTGGGAATGGAGCTGGGGACGGTCGATGGAACGGGAGAAATATTAAAGCCGCTCGAAGACGTCAGTGGCTTACATCCGGCGACCGCCAGAAGGCTCAGGGATGAGATCAAAAATTTCGAAGAACCCAATACCCGATTATTGAATATCATCTGCGCTTACTCCTGCAGGGAGATTCTGAAGATAGATATACCAATGCAATGACCCCTGGGGGCCCGAGATTCCGGCCTTGATATGGGCCGTGTTTATCGAGAGCGGCCTGCGCCCGTATTTCCGGCGCGCCTCCCTGACGGCGTCTTGGTATTCCTTGAGGTAGGGGCCCAAGAGCTCCGGAGGCGGATGCCCCATCTGATCGCGCCCGGTATAAGCAAAAACGTCCCCGTTCGATGATACATAGGCCCGGATTACGCCCCTAATGACCGCGTACTCATGAACGGTGTGAGAAGGGCGATTCGTGATCTTCTCGCTTCTCGGCGCAAAAAGAAGTTTGGCGACATTCAGTGAATTTTCATTGGAACCCAAGAAGGCACGTGCGGGCGACGCCCATGAAACCGCTAGAATCACCGCGGCGGTGATGATCCCCATTTTCATCACGGTAACTTCCCCCTGATTTTCCTATTATGAGGAATGACGACGATCTTTGGAATGAGTCATCTTTGACATGGCTCTTGGGCGTGGGACAGCTCTTCATTCAGCGTCGCCAGCGGGGATGGGCCAAGTCCGCGCTGTTCAAGGGCTTTGGCCATGGATTTATCCGGATCTTCGAGCACGTCATGGACCAAGGACATCTGATAGGGCTTGTTGTATCGGATCGCCTCGTCGATCAAATCGAACGCGCTGGTGACGCAATTGTCGCTGAAAGTCTTGTACGGCTGCTTGTACCCGGTTGCCTCGCTTTTCTTTACGGCCGAATCAAGGAGGCGCGCTTTGGTTTCGGGGCTCATTTTCAATTCAAATTGATGAATCGGCGGCTGGTCGGGAGACGACTCCTGTTCCGCTTCCCGATCCCGCGTCGCGATCAGTCGATCCACCGAGGAATACGCGTTTTCCTCTCCGATGAAGGCGCTGTAGGGCACCCCTTTGGGCGCGACGTATTCCATGGACCACATGAAGTCCGTGACAGCGACCGGAGTTGCGGGCGCATTTCCGGCGTTCGTCCCTTGAGGGTTGAGCACCATCGGCGTCTTAGGGTCCAGGATGAATCGAATCTCGGCATGGTCACCGTGAATCAACTGGTAGCCCGCGATCTTGGGCATCAGCTCTTTGGTCTCGAGCATCACTTGCCGTACGGCGTTTTTCGATACGGTCGCGGTCCAGAAATCTGCCTCGGTAATAAAAATTCGAAAAGTGATCGTATTTCCGTCGTCGTGAACATTCACGGCGGGGCGCTTGATACTCGTATCCGCGCACTGGTCGGCGTATTTCCAGGAAGTCATCTGATAGCCGATATCGTTCGGGTCGTTGGGGTCGGAAACACAGCGACTCGGCGCATTGATCCCCCCGCCCTTATGGCCAAAAATGCAGGCAGGAGCGTCAGTAAAAGGCGGGATGTTTTTACTTCAGGCTTCGCCCGCGTCATGGATCGATTGTAGCATGGGCCGAAATCCACGGGCCAGCTTCTTTCAATTCCGGCAAATTGGACTTTTAATCATGGACTCAATATCATCTTTAATGTGTTGAAAAAAAAGATATTTGATCGAATCAAAATCGCTGTCGCGATGGGAGCGCTGCTTGGAAGCATTTGGATGCCTGCGGCTTCGGCGAAGAGCTGTTATTGTGAGACCGGGACTTCCCCGTCCAGCGAAGCTCCGCTTTTTTGGATCGGGTGCAAGCTCTGGCTTGCCGGACAAAACGGATGCGGTTCCAAAAAAATCGTCGCCAATGGCTATGATTATCTCGGTTCGGGCGATTCTTTTGACTCCGAAATCGCCATTGGCTACGTCGGCCATTGGGGCAGTTCTTCGGAGATGGTGGATTACGTCAATTCATCCGTCTATCCGCTCATGTCGAGGACTGACTCCTCGGTTATCGTTGACAATACGGCGTGCTTGGCAATGAGCGATCCGGAAAAGATCCTGGCGGCGATGTCTCAATGGGCGCCCACGTTCAAGCCGGGACAGACGTTGGCCATCCGCGGGAATCAGACAGTAAGCGTTGGCGAATGGTCCATTCTTCCGGGGTTTGGCTCGATGGACTTTCCCGCGGTCGTGTCTTCAACTTCAGGCACCGTTCAATATCCGAAATGCGAAGGGTTCCGGGACAACAATTGCTTTGCCGCCGCGCAGGCGGGCAAGGACGCTGTTTGTGAGAACAATGACGGATCGCTAACCGCTCTTAGCTGCTGCTCCGTCCTGGTACCGGGCCAAGGTCGGCAGCGGGCCACGTACGTGCGCAATGAACTTTGGGAGACCGAGACCAACTGCGGGAAGCTGGGGCAATTCCTGGCCGGACATTTCGTCGCGGACCTCTCATCGCTCTAGACGAATCAGGGCGAACCGCCGCGAGGGGGCTCGAATTACTGGAAAAGCTGAACTGCTATTACATTTGCCCGACTGCCGTCACAGGTTCCATCAGTTACCACGGTTACATTGGACTTCGTCGTGAATGCCAGCATCGCGTTAGCTACTGCTTCTTGATAATAAGGCGCGGATTTCGGGATATAAAAATTATTCGCCATACTGCATCCCGTCGGCGCGGACGGAGAATACAACACGAGGATATACCCTTGGCCATCCCAGCCGTTCGCGATTTGCCCAATAGTGCCGTTAATCGAGACGGGACTGCCGGCCCAAGACACGCATGAAGCGCAAGCGAACAAGAATTGCATCAAAATGAACTTGAACAGGGACCTTATTTCATAATGCTTCGCCATATGAACTCCTTCATTTTCCTCTAACAATCGCTCACCATTGCTGACCTAGCAGAAATGCCTCCGGCAAGATCTTTCCGGTAGCGTCAACAAGATCCGTTCCTTTTCCCGATTCCCAATTATAAGCCCAGTAAATAGCGGCGAGGATCGGACCCGAACTATTGTACCCGCTGACTGCCTTGAGAAACTGAGTCATCTCAGCCGCGCGGTTCGAGGCTTGGTTGTACCCCCATTCCGTAATGTAGATGGGAACTTGCGCACCAAAGATTTGCCTCGTTTGATCGATCATCAGGATGTTCCCGGTGCTGGAGATCGTCGTCAACGGATTCTCCGCTGACGGATAGATGTGAAGAGCCACCCCATTCGTCAGCGCGAGATAGTTGACCCCATTCACGTTCGAGAGGCTGGATATAAAGTTCAGGCTGTCGTTCAGATGGTAGCCCACCCAACCTGTGCTGGGAATGTCGGCCGGAGCGAACGGAAGAATGACTGCATACGGAAAATAGATTTTGATCGTGGAAACCGAGGCGCTGAAAAAGGCCGCGTAAGATTGCAGGATCTGTGCGGTTTGAGCGGCCGTGGCCACCGTACCCCAAGGCACGTCGGCATTGAAGCAGACCGTATCCATTTCGTTACCCACTTCGATCGCTTCGATGTTTTGCCCGGCCTGTTGGACGGCCTGAAAATAGGCCGATAGCCTGGACTGAAATTTTTCCAGATTCAATTTACTCACTGCCCCGACGTGGGCATAGCCGCAAGAAGACACGAACTGCGAGCCGGAATACTGGCTCGCATCGGCCGTAGAGTTGTAGTCAGCGTCATCCGGAAAGATGGTGGCCATGACCTTCATGTGATTCAGATGCGCTTGTCTGACGATTTCCGCGAAGTTCGGGGCTAGATCACGATCACGAATGGCCTCGCGATACCAAGCGGCCCCAAGCGACGGGATTTGCGTAGCCGAAAACGCGGCATCAATCGCGGGAGTACCATAATAGTCCATGTTGTTCTGGATACCGGTCGCGAGATAATGTCGCCGATTTCGGCTCGCCGCCAGGAAAACGGGATTCAATGCCGTAAGTAGGTCTGGCGCGGAAGCGCTGCTCAATTGCCGGGCAGAGGTCGCTGCGAACACCTGAGCGCCACTGGAAGTGGACACGGCGCTTTTTGATGTGCATGAGGTGCAAGAGATGATTAGCGCAAGAGATGCAATTAGACTTTTCATTTTCTGCCTTCTGAATCAAGGTACCAGTTTTTTTAGGCGAATAAATCATGCGTCGTCCGAGACACAATTGAGTCGTTCCGCGGCCTGCGTAGAATGTATATGCGAGGGATTTTCTTCTATGAGTGACATCCGGCATTTCGCGCTGTTTTCGGTTTTGCTTTGGGCTGCTGCGTCTGCCTCCGCGGCTTCGCCCGCGCCGATTCTGGGCAATATCGACGGGATGACGCCTCATAGCGACGGGAGCCAGACTCTGCATGGCTGGACTTGCCAGCAGGGGAATAATGCGGCGATTCAGACTAATGTCTACCTCGGGGGCCCGAACGGCACGGGCACTTTCTCGTTGCCGTTGAGCGTTCTCGCCAACAGCGCTAACGAGGCCGCGGTGAACACCGTTTGCCAGGACACCGGCAGCCACCGCTTTAACATCACGATCCCGGCTCTCGTGGTCGGGCAGTTCAGCGGGCAAAGGATTTACGTTTACGGGCTCTATCCGCAGATTGGTGCAACCGGGGGCGGTCTTTTGAACGGCTCGGGAACTTGTGCGATCGCGACCGCGCAGGCGTTGACCGTGGGGAATACCTGTACCGGCGTTGTCTGCGATTACACCGGTGCGCGGGAAGGCGTGTCGACTGAACTTTCGTGTGCTTCCGGCACGATGACCGTTCAATCGGCCACTTTCGGCGCGGGCACGAGCACGGAGTCGTGCGCGAGCTACCTGGCTTCCCTCTGCAACGGGAAGGATTTCTGTGAGCCGAATTTCAACAATGGCAGCTGCGGCGGCGATCCGGATCCCAACGTGTACAAGAGCGCGTCGGCGATTGTTTCGTGCGTGCAGTCGTCTACGAGCACGGAGTTCCCGGGAGTTGCCGCCGAGCCGCTTGTCGTCACCTCCGGTTCGAGCCATGTCGTGGCCATGGCGTACGAAGCCTGGTTCGGGCCGCATACCTTGAATTTCCAGAACGTCGCGGCGACGCCGCTGCTCAGCTCCACGGACATGAGCAGCGCCGGCCTTCGCGGCTATGACAGCGCGGACCCGGCTATCATCAGGCAGCACGTGAAGTGGCTGGAGAACCTGGGCATGGACGCCGTGACCATCGATCTGACGAACGGGATGGCCTGCACTTTCGACAGCTTCGCCTTCGCCAGCACGATTGATAGCGGATGCACGTCCGGCGCCGCGCAGTTCTGGCAGAACCTCAAGAACAACACTGGTAATCTGTACCCGGCATGGACGAAGCTCGGTACGCGGCTCAAGATCATCCCGATGATCGGCGGCGCGGACGCCGACTCGCTTTCCGTCGATACCGACGGGAAAACCGCGATCGAGCACGGGCTGGATTACTTCGCCGGCCTGATGAGCCAGTATCCGAATCTGAGCGTGATCTACGAAGGCAAACCGTTGATCCTGGTGTTCTTCGGTGCGGCGCAAAGCCCCGACACGGTCAACTCGCAGTGGGCTAAGGTGATGCAGCTCATCGCGCAAAAGGGCTACAATTCGATGTTCACCGTCAAGATGGCCGCGGGCCTCATGGACAGCCAGCCCGCCCTTTGGCTCAATGCCAACTCGACGCCGACGGGCCCGATCCAGATGAGCCCGAAATATCCGTTCTTCAGCTTGGTCGACCGGTTGAAGCCCTCGTATGGGCTCTATCCGTCGTACAACCTGAACGGCTCGGTCGTGGAAAATCTCGCTGCCAGCATTTCTACCGCGTCGTCTGACAACGGCTGGGGCAGCAACAACACCTACGACCCGGGAGACGCTTTGCGCGGCAATGGCGAGACCTTCCAGGCTTTCATGGCCGTTGCCGACCAGCTCAAGCCCACCTTCCTCTTCGTCAACCAGTTCAACGAGTACACGCATCCTGACCAGGGCTGGGACGCGAATACGATCAACGACATGGATCCCACTAATTTATGGGGCTTCCAGACGTTTCAGGTCGTGCGCGATCAGATTTACCAGTACCGCGGATTGTACTCGAGCAATCTGAACATGGCGGGAAGCCCCATCGGCTATCTCCCGATGGGAAGCGCTTCGTCGAACGACGTGCTGAGCGGGTGGCCCGCAAGCAGCGCGGTGGATGGAAACTTCGCGAGCTCCTATAGCAGCTATCCGTTCACATCGACTGCCAACACCCGCGGAACTTATCTTGCGGCCTGGCTCAAGAACGGCCCGCAGCTCGTGAGCCACGTCTTGTTGCGCGCGCGGCTCTTGAGCGGCGTGCCGACGGGCTTTCCCGCTGCTTACGATATCTACGTGACCGCCTCCTCGGCCTCGCAGTCCTCACCGACGTGGACTTACGTCGGCAACTTCACGGCCCAGCCCGACAGCAATGGCTTGGCTACCGCTTACCTGGGGTTTGACTACACGGCCGCGGGCGTGAAGATCGTCCCCACCCTGATGGGCACGAACAACCCCGGCGGCAATTACTTTCAAATGGCCGAGATTGGCCTGGGTACGGACTACCTCCAGTACGCGCCTTCGGCGCCGTCGACGGTTTACCCGATCGTGAGCGCCACGTCGAACGATGCTCTGTCGACCCAACCTGCGAGCAATGTGGTCGTCTCGTCAAACGCCTACTATAGCAGTAATTATTTCAGCTCGTCCGCGAACGACCGCGGCACTTATCTCCAAGGCCTGATGGGAAGCCAGCAGCAGGTGTCGAAAGTGATCCTGACCGCACGCATGAGCGGCATCCAGCCGATCGCGTTTCCGATCACGTACGACGTCTACCTGACTGCGCCCGGAAGCAAGACGAGCTGGAATTTCATCGGGCATTTCTCGACGTCACCGAACGCAAACGGCGTGGCCACGATCGATCTCGGCGGGACTTACGCCACCTGGGGCGTGCAGATCATCCCCACCACGCTGAGCGTGGACGACAACGTCACGGGCCTGAACCACTACTTCCAGCTTTCGCAGATCCAGCTTGGATCGCCGTGATCGGCGATCGTTAAAGCCGCCAGCCTTACATCAAGCCGCTTTGCGAATTTCAGGCTCGACCTTGCGACGTACGGCACGGGCGCGGCGCATATCCCGAAAATAGAGATATGCCGGCAGAACCAGCAGCGCCGCCGAAAGCGTCATGCCTTCGCCGACAATCGCGATGCGCCCGAAGCTGAAAAAGGCCTGATTCCCCGCCATGAGCAGCGAACCATAACCGATGATCGTCGTCAGGCTAGCCAGCGCGACTGCCCCTCCTGTTCCCCTGACGGCATCAAGGACCTTGCCGGCTCCTTCCGTGCGGTAGCGTTGCACGATGTTGACGCCGTAGTCGACGCCGATCCCGAAAGTGATGGGTAAGGCGATGAAATTCAGGAAATTGATTTTGAAGTCGAAACCGAAAATGATGCCCATGAGCCAAGCGACGCCTAGCACGAGCGAAAGCAGCGTAAGCCCGACCGCGGATGGCTGTCGAAAGAGAATCGCGACGAGCACGATCACCGATAAAAATGCGATGGCCGTGGCTTTCGGCCCGTCTTTCTTGATTGATTCAAGCATATCGACCGTCACAGGCAGGGTTCCGACGATCGGCGTGCCAGGTCGAACCGAGTCTGCCGCATCGCGGAGCGCGGCGACGATCCGGTATTGATTGTCGAACTTCGCGAGGGCTACACGGTCGACGATCGGTTCGACAATGACCAGATTTCCAATATCCCCGTTCTTGAGTCTGAAACGATCGAGCACGAGCGGAGGGAGATCCTTGACGCCGAATGGTTTTAATTCGGAGTGAGGCAGGATCTCGTCCATTTTCCTCTTTTCAGGCGAAGCGAGCTGGGCCATCACCGAGGGCTTGAGGTACTTTCGGATCTCGCGGAGGACCATGAGCTTTTTCTTCTGATCCGACGGAATAAAATCATGCAGTGTATATACTTGTGCGATCATGCTCGCGCGCCCGGTGCGTGCTCTGTATGCCTTGATCCGGGCCGCAATCTCGTCCATGTCCTTCGGATTGTCTGCCAGGATGACGAGCGGCGTGATGTAGCGCCCAAAGATCTGGTCCAAGTACCGCGAAAGAAACGCCGAGCCACTCTGCAGACTTCTCCGATCCCGAAGCTTCGTCGTATCGGCTTCAAGGATCTGCCCGGGATGCCTGCGAACCGCGATGACCGAAGCCATCAAGGCCACGATCGAGAGAAAAAGTAAGGTGCGAGGCGCCAATCGAATCAGGTTCGCTACGGCGTTCGAAAGTCCCCCGCCGATACGCCGGACCGGAGGGATCGCTCGCTGCCGGTATTTCTCGATGATCGCGATCATCGCCGGCATGACGCTCAACGCGCTGATCCAGCACAGAGTCATCCCGATAAGCCCGATGATCCCGAACTGATGAAAGCCGCGAAAGGTGGTTGAGGCCAGCGACCCGTATGAAAGCCCCGCGGCGAGCGCGGCCGTAAGCGTCGCCATGGCCGTCAAACGGATCGCGAGCACTATTGAGCGGTGCGATTTTTTGCCCGCTCGTCTCGCCTCCAAATATCGGGCAAGCACGATGATGCCGAAGTTAATGCCGTTTCCGACGATAATGGATCCCAAAAATGCCGAATTGGCGTTGAGATAACCGACCGAAAAGTAAGCAATGCCGAACGTCCACAACGCACCCATGAGCACGCTCAGGATCAAAGCGAGGGTCATGAGCGTCTCGCGATAAAAAATCAGCATTGCGGCGCTCACCAGGACGACCACAACGACCGTCGAAAAGGCCAGATCATTGATCAATGACTCATGCTCCTCGACAAAATCCTCGACATCCCCAGCGAAGCGTATCCGCATATCGGGGCCGTAAGAATCGGGGTTGAGTTCGTGAACAAGGCGCCGAACCCCCTGTGTAACCCGTGTCGCCTTGGCGACTCCTACCGGTCCGCGCAAATAGACCAGTGCCACCCGAATGGTCTCGTCCGGGGTGGCATAATATCCGCCTTTGAACCGAGTATAGGCGGAGACTTTGTCGGAGTACTTCTTTTCAAGCCCTCCGAAATTCATCACCGGAGCCGGAGTTTCTTTTGAAAGGAAGATCGTTAAAGGATTCCTGATCGTTTTTTCGTATTCGATACGGTCCCGCACGTAATTGCGAATTCGCCGTAAGTCGCCAATATCGATAAACAAGCCGCGATTTCGGCCGAAAAATTTGACCTCCTGGTCGATTCGATACTCGACTCGGTCGACGTCCTCTCCGAGTACCGAAGGGATACGTGCGGACAGATCGGTGATGAACTTTCGGCTCGCGGCGGTATTTTTGGAAAATACGAGAACAGCGAGACTTTGGGTCGAGGCAAGCCGGTCCTGAACCCTTTTGAGATCCACTACGCTGCGCGCGCTGTCCGGAAGAAGCTCCTCCAAATCCGTCCGGAGATTGCCGTAGAGACGAACCGAGTAGTAGACGCCCACTGATGCCAAAATCCCTCCGGTCACCAGGATTGGAATGGCATAGCGAATCGTCCAAAAAGCGTATTTTCTCTTGAAGCGCTCAAAAAGGCCCACAGGGCTTTGCAAGTCCGAAGCCCGTAAGCGCAAGCGTCGGCCGGCTTCGCCGTTAACCTAAGAGTGCCTGGACGTTTTCCGGAGGGCGGCCGAGCACCGCGCGTCTTCCGTCCGTTACGATGGGGCGTTCAATGAGAATCGGATTTTTGACCAGCACATCAATCCATTCCGCTCGGGTCTTGGGCGGGCATGCTTCAAGGCCAAGCTCCTCGTAACGGTCTTCGCCTTTTCGAACGATCTGCTCGGGTTCGAGCCTAAGCAACCGCAGCAATGAGTCCAACTCGGCGGCCGAAGGAGGTGTTTCCAGATAATTGACGATCTCCACCGGTGCTTTTTTACTTTCGATGATCTCGAGGGTTGCGCGTGATTTGCTGCATCGTGGGTTATGGTAGATTTTGAGTTTGCTCATACGGCGCTACGCCCAACATTGAAGGTCTGTGAAGGTCTATCAAGCAGGACTGGGGCAAGTGCCGGTTTGTCCGCGAATGACGCAGATCTCAACCAAAAGGTACGGCCTGCCTTTGAAGTGGCGGAGAAGACGGGACAAATGACACTCAGGTAAGCCCTATGTTTTTAGGGGTTTATGTCTAAACCGCGTTCTCATTTACATCACAAAATGGAGCCATTTTCAAGGCTTTTCTGTGCGCTCGCGTCAATTTGGCACGCTCCTTCCTAATGTATCACGTCAGGTACTTTTGAAAGGAGTCCGTATGCCCCGCCAGAAACGCTCAAACTCAGGTCGAACCGTCCTAGCCCAGTTTATCCTTCGCCTCCGTGATCGAGAGAAGGCTACATTCCGCCAGCTCGCGGAAATCGCTCAATGCTCGCCGTCCATTGTCCACTCGTGGTCAACGGGCTCGCTCCCATGCGAGTCGATCACCGCGCTCAAGCGCCTCTGCGAACACTACGGCGTTCCGCTCGCGGTGTCGTTAACCGGATCGCCCGAGAAGGGACACGGCTCGGCGCCCTTGGATTTTCTCTATCAAGAGGAGGAGGTTTTTAGCGGCATCGCTCGTATCCAGATCACGAAGCTCGTAGAGCGCCAGCCGAAGGAGGAAACTGTATGAGGATGAGATTTTGTAGCGAAGGATTGCTGCTCACCGCGACCTGTGAAGAGCTGACCCCGTTCATCCGAAACGGCGGACTCGCGGCGGTGTGTTGTAGGAGTTCTTGAACAAGAATGATGATCGTCAGGAATCTATATCAAACTCCCGGCTCTCTAAAGTAAACTGCCTGTAAGAGATCGGGATCTTGAATTCCTGAGTAAGTCTTTGAACGTAATTTTCGTCAGTGGGTCTGAGTTCTCCTGGTGCAACAACGATAAGCTGAACTAGCTCTCTTGTTGGACTGGCAAAGAAGGCGTAGTCCATGAGCTGCCCTAACGCCTGGCGGATCGCCTTGCGTGGTGTCGGGTCCGTCTTGATTTCTAGGTATACGACCTTGCCCGGCTTGATGACTTTAATGTCCACAAAGTTGTCTTCCATGAGGACTTTGTCCACACCGAAACGCTGTCTCAACAACTCGAAAATTTTGTTCTGCAAATGATTATGAACGGGATCGAACGCCTTTGCCTCAGAGGAGCGTCGAATTATTGGGGCCGTCGATTTAAGGCTTTGCGTTCCACGCCGGGAAATCTCGCGTTGTTCCGATAGCGGCTCCTCGTCATCTGCCGGTTCATCATCCATCGAGACCAGTCGGTATCGTGTGAGCCGGCGAACACGGTCGTTCTCTGCGACAGGACGAAATGGGTCATAGATCGTCACGTCCTCGGTCTTGAAACGGACATTAAACATACCGAGACCCTCCGTGCCGACATCAAGTATCTGGGAATTGCCCGCGACGGCTTCCACCTGCTGGGCCATGAGCTTGAGCCATCCGCTTTTTTGAAAATACTTCTTCGCGGCCTCCGCCTCTTCATCAGTCAGGGCCGTAACACGATCAATTTTCCCAACTATGAAACGCTGCCCGTCCGGAGCCAAGGTGTAAAGTTCCACCGAGAAGGTCGTCCC
>JARLHE010000002.1 GCA_031292385.1 Oligoflexia bacterium | reverse complement strand
CGTTAGCCCGGCCCGATGTTGTATTCGTCGTCTCGATAACCACGAATTTACACTCGGCCCGCCGGACACGCAAACAAAAAACGAGCATTGATGCAGCTCCATTTGGGAGTGACGGCACACTTACGCCGCCGCCTCATGGGCACCCTTGACCTTCCTTTCCGCTCGACAATGAAAGAGAGAACGACATGAACAGTAACAAATCCAATAACGGACAATCCAAAAAAGACCGCGTTCGACTTGAGCCAGACCTCAAACAAGCGCGTCGGCATCTTAGGTCACTTGATTCACGGCCCGATGCCAAATTCACGTTTCAAACATTTCCAGACAGTAAGGCCAAGGGCGCACACGGGGGGCTAACGGCAGTTTTACATGGAACACTTGACGAACACGCCGATACTCTGACTCGACTCAACCGCCTCGGTGCTGGAATTTTCGTTACGGTGAATGAAACGGACGGGCTCGGACGTAAAGCTGATAACATCATCGCGGTCCGCGCGGTATTCGCTGACAAGGACAACGGCCCGTTACCCACGTTGCCTATCGAGGCAACCTTGATTATCGAATCAAAAAACGGCGATCACGCCTATTGGTCAGTGAAATCCGAAACCGCTGTCGATGAGTTTCGGAAAGCGCAAAAGGCGATCATCCACAAACTAAGCTCAGACCCCAAGGTATGCGACCCCTCAAGAGTGATGCGTCTTGCGGGTTACTTTCACTTGAAAGACCCACACGACCCCTTTCTTGTAAGAATAAAATCGCGGTCAAACGCCAAATACACGATTGAGGAAATCTTTGCGGCCTTTCCGCAAAAGGTCGATAAATCGAAAGATAAGGACGACAGCGGGATTGCGCCGTCCGCCGGTTGTGAAAAATTCGCTGACTGGGTGTCATCACTGCCAATCCAAGAGGGGGGCGACAATCCGCTCGGGGGCAGGAATAGCACATTGCTGCTTTTGATTCGCGAGGGGCTTGGATGCGGCATTTCCCCGGATTCAATAAAAACAGTGGCGCACGACTATTGCCACCGAGCAAACGAGGAAATAGGAATTGCCGATGAAATGTTGCGACGTCAAACGGAGCAACACCGATCGTCGCCATTTGTAAGTTACTTTATCACGCCAAAGAAAAAGTATAGCGCGGCTGAAATCGCCGACCACTATCTTGTTGATCGAAACCTTGATGACGGCACATTTCTCAAGTTGCGTTTTCACAAGGGCGACTTTTACCGATATGATGAAAACCGATACGTCAAGGTTTCACAATCGGATTTACGCGCCAATGTTGTTGCTTTTCTCCGAAACTCCGCATCAACGAGAAAGTACGCGATCCTCAGCTTTGCAAATAACGTCGTCGCAAACCTTGAGGGCAAAACCTTGGTGCCCGAATCGGTTTCAATCCCGTCGTTCTTAAGTCAACCGGACAAACAGAGCGCACGTCTTATTTCGATGAGAAATGGGATTCTCGATTTAGAAAAGGCCGTTTCGGATAACACGGATTTCCTAGTCCCGCATACCCCTGATTTCTTTTCAACGAGTTGTCTGCCGTTTGACTTTGACCCTGAGGCGACTTGTCCAACTTGGATCAAGGTCTTGAAAAGGGTATTGCCCGACCGTGACCTTAGACGGCTCTTGCAAGAATGGTTTGGCTATAACCTCACGTTCGACACCCAACATCACAAGTTTGTGCTTTTCGTCGGCGAGGGTGCGAACGGAAAAAGCGTGGTTTGTACAGTGCTCCGTTCTTTACTTGGTCGCGAGAATTTTTCAGCGGTTGGGTTAGAGCAGTTTGACCCGACGAGGACATTTTCCCTTACAGCTATGGTCGGTAGACTTGCCAATATCGTCGAGGAAATTGGTGAGACCGATAAGGTCGCCGAGGGTGTGCTCAAGGATTTAAGTGCGGGCGGTGTGATGACCGTTGAGCGCAAGCACAAGGACGCCTTTGAAATGAAAGCGACCGCGCGGCTTACTTTTGCTACTAATGTCTTGCCTCGATTCAGAGACCGCACCGGGGCTCTTTGGCGGCGCATGATGCCAATTCCTTTTAAGGTTCAAATTCTCAATCCCGCCGAGCAAGATAAGCGTCTTACTGATTCAAGTTGGTGGGAATCATCCGGCGAGCTGCCGGGCGTGTTGAATTGGGCGATTCGCGGGCTTGTTCGACTCAATGAAAATGAGCGTTTCACCGCACCAAAATCGAGTGTTGAGTTATGTAAGGAGTATCAGGCTGAGGCGAATCCGGCAGCGACGTTTCTCGATGAAAATTGCTCTTTACGGTCTGGCAAATCAATATCGGCGACGCATCTTTATCGACGTTATTCGTGTTGGATGGAAAGTCAGAATAGCAAGCCACTTGGTCAACCTCAATTTTCAAGAGAAGTGCGCAAGAGATTCCCCGACGTTTTACTTTCGCCAAATGCTAAACGGCAACCGGATGGGATGCGAGCGCGGGAATGGAGCGGGATTTGCCTCATTGATGACGAGGCGAAAACTTTTTTATGAACCCGCGCCGACACACATGGCACTCTATTTTCCTACTATGCTCAAATTCTCCATTCTTATTGGAGAAAGAAGTAAAAAAAGAGAAAAAAAAGAAAGCAGTAGAGCGGACGCGTGCCATGTGTGTCGCCTCCCTTTGGTTTGGTGTCGCTTTTCGTTGGGGGCTATATGCTTGGCCCTGACTCCAATAGCGAGACCGAACGGATTCTTGGTGATGGGGCGCGAGGAGTTGAGCCCGATGGGGCAGCCGGGACTGTGGCCCCGTCGAACCCACCCCGCGCGGGCGATGAGCCCCATCCTCGGTTGCCCCAATACACGACGGACGAGGCCGAGAGGGGCTTTGATGTATTTCGGTTACTCATCAAGGTCCGTGACCGTGGCCGAGCACAAGGCTTGATTGATTGGTAAATACGGTAAAGACCACACAACGAGACACTATCGAACCGAGCAGTTATGGTGTTTTCGGGCAAAGTGGCTTACAAGAGCGGCAGGTTGTTATGGGCGATATTGAATGGATTGGAAAAAATAGAAAGGCAATTGCGCCGCTCAGAGTAAGCAGCCTTGGGCAAGAGGGCAATACGTCTTGGCTGACTCAAAAGCGTGAGTGCGAGGATTATTGTCGCCGCAACGGGCTCGAATTGATTGAGGCCGTTCAAATCGTTGAAAGCGCAAGTAAGACAGGGTTACGCAAAAAATACGGCGAGTCTTTGAAAAAAGCGTTGAAACAAAACATTCAGCACATTCTTTTTCACAAGTACGACCGCGAAACTCGCAACCTGACAGACAACGAAAGCAACGAGGTTTTAGTCCGCGAGGGCAAGATAGTTCTGCATTATGTCGCCGACGGAAAAATCTTGCACAAGAACAGCCCGGACACGGATTTCTTGATGCGTGATTACCACGCCGTTCAAAACAAACATTACAGCCGCGATTTGAGCAGCAAAGTAAGAAAGGCAACGCAAATCAAAGCCGAAAGCGGACATTGGCCCGGCAACTGCCCGGTCACGGGTTACATCAATCAAAAATTGAAATCGGATAAGGGTTTCGAGCGTCGGCGCGGTTCAATCATCGTGCCCAACCCAAATGCACAAATCGTCAAGCGCGTGCAGCGCGAATTTGAAATCCGGGCCGAAACCCCGACCCCGTCTTTGCGCGAAATCCGAATCCGCGTTATTGGCGAGGGGTTGGTGCCGCCCGACGAAATCAAGAAATATCCCATCGGCTCGATTGAGCGTCGGTTGAAAAATATTTTTTACGATGGTCGATTCGTTTGGCATGACGTCGAGTACACGGGCAAGCATGAGCGCATTATTCCGGCTGCCCTCTTTTGGAAAGTTCAAGAGACTTTCGGCATCAAAACGCCGTATCGGAGAAACCCCGACGTTCTTTTTGGCAGCGGTTGGATGAAATGCGGCGACCCCGATTGCGGCTGCGATATTACCTTTGACCCCAAGACCAAAAGAATCAAAGCCACGGGCGAGACAAAGACCTATCGGTATTATCGTTGTTCAAACGGCAAGCACGTCCACCCTAGCCTCAAGGGGTTGGCCGTCGTCGAGGATTCGATCATGGACCAATTTGCGGGCGTGGCTCGGGAAATCACAATCAACGAGGATTTCCGCGACGAATTGCTCAAGGCCGTGAATGAGACATTGGTGAAAATGCGGCGGGCAGTGAAAGACGATCTTGACCGTTTCGAGGCCGCGTTCAATGCCGTCAAGGAGCGCGAGGACCGCGCTTACGACCTCTTTGCGTCGGGCTCGATTGATCTTGAAACATACAATCATCAACGCAAGCGTTTGCAGGATGAGCAACGCCAATACACGAGCATGATGAAACAAGCACAACTCACAATTAACGACACTGCCCTTGAAACCGTCGAATCCATTATCGAACTCGCTACAAATGCAGAATCATTATGGAAAATCATGACGACCGAGGAACGGCGGTTACTGCTAGATAAGCTACTATCGAACCGGGTTTTAGATGGGGTAACTGTCCGATATAAAATCATTAAACCGCTCAGGACATTGAGCGAAATGCGACAAGATCAAAAATGGCGGAGAAGGAGGGATTCGAACCCTCGTATGGTGTTACCCATAACACGCTTTCCAAGCGTGCGGTTTCAACCACTCACCCACCTCTCCGCAACAAAATCGACTGGTTGACGTGTCGATAGAGAAAAAACGTTGGGAATCACGGACGTACCATGGGTGAGGCGCCGGGTCCATAGTGTTGTTTTAATGGTCCACTTTTGCTACCAATAGGGGCAAAGAAAGCTCACTAATGGGAACCAGAACAGTTCTACTCGTGGAAGATGATGATGACATTCGGAATACCTTGCAAGAGGTTCTCGAATTGGAGGGCTATTCCGTCGTTCCGGCGAGCAACGGCCAACAGGCTCTAGATACTTTGGCCAAAATCAAAAAACCTTCGCTCATCCTCCTGGATTTGATGATGCCGGTCATGACCGGATGGGAATTTCTCGAGGTTAAGCAAAAGGATATAAACGTTTCAGACGTTCCGGTCATCGTGTTCAGCGCGGCCGGAGACCGGGCCAAAATCGAGAATATCAAAGCCTTCGTTAAAAAACCGATCGAGGTCGATACCCTGCTCAATTTGATCGAGCTTCACGCGCTACACGCCTAGTGCTCGGTTTTTTGGGCTTCGCGCCGGTCGTTTTTCTTCCCCAGCAGACCTTGGAAGTGAAACCCAATTCCTTCCGGACGTTTTCGACGCCCGAGGACTTGAGAAGATCGTCCATCGGATGGGCGATATAATCACGGTAAAACGGCTCGTGAAACTCTTGCGGAAACTCGCGCAGGATCGGGTCGAAATGCTTTTTGTCGCCGGTTTGAATCGAGTCGACGAGCCCGAAAAAGCCGCCGAATTTCAGTACGCGAAGGCTTTCTTCGATGATTTCCTTGCGGGCCGCGGCCGGTAGTTCGTGGAAAAGAAAAACCGAATAAGCGGCGTCGAATTCTTCCTCGCGATAGGGAAGATGGGCGCCATCGGACTGGATGAAGTCGATTTTGGCCAAATCCGAGAGCTTTCTTTGAGCGACCTTGAGATACGGATCGCTCAAATCGACCGCGACCACTTTCGCTTTCGGAAAGGCCAAGCGAACGAAGCGGGTCGCGCGCCCGGTGCCGGCGCCGATTTCCAGAAAGCGCAGGCCTTCGCCATCGGTATCGCCGAAACGCTCGCGCAAGGGCTCGATGATGAGCCGTCGCATCGGATCGGCCGCTCCTTTGAAAAGCAGCTCGACCTGGTGTTCATAAACTTCCGCGGAAGTCGTCGAAAGATAGCCGTTCGTCTGGAAGTGGAAGTTTCTGCGGTAATAGCGCGGCAAATCCGAAAGCAGCTCTTTGGCTTCCGGGTCGAATTCGGTAGTTCTTCCGCGTACGCGCCGAAAGTAAATCGAAAAGGCGTCTTTGATGAGCTTCGGATAACGGGCCACGTGCTCGATGGGGGATTCGGGCGTGAGTACGCTCAAAGGGTAAACGCCAGCTTCGATCCGCTTGCTGTCGTTGCGCAAAAGTTGAAGCATGTCCGCGTGAACGGCGCGATGCAGTTCGAGATTGTCCCGCAGGCTGCGATTTGCCGAGGTCGATTTGCGCAGCGAAGCGGGCATGAGAAGCGAGAGCGAGTTGAGCAGGAAAAATTCGAACGTCAGTCCCGCGGACCGGGCTCGTGAATACGTGTAGGCCGGGAATTCCGGCAATTTGAGCTTCGACGTAACTGCGTTCAAAATGCTCGGCATAGTTCCTTCTTTTATCGTGCCGAAGATTTTAAGGCAAGGCGGGTTGCCTTAGGGGTGACGCAATGCGCTATCGACGCTTAAGGCAAAACGGGTGAGGCCGGCTTCCCTCAGCGAGTCCATCAAGCGAACAACCGTGCCGTGGGGAGTGGCCTCATCGGCGCTGATCATGGCGGTTTGTCCGCTGAGATCTCCCGCGGAAGCGGCGTAGCCGGAAAGCCTTCCGGTGAGAGCGTCCCATTCAATCGGATCTTTCCCCCACGTCAGTTTGCCGTCTTGGCTGATCGTGAAATTGAGCGGCGATTTTGCCGCGGCTTCTTCTCCTGATTTGGCCTTGGGAAGCTGAACCTTGATGGCGGACTGATAAATAGCCGGCGCGGTGATCATGAAGATGATGAGCAGCACCAGCACCACGTCCACGAGGGGCGTGATGTTGATGCCCGAGAACATCTCCTCATCGGATGAAAGATCTAAATTACTTGCCACTGAGGTTTCCGATCAAAAAGCTTTTCAGCGCTTCGGCTTCGGCCATCGCCGCTTTTACTTTTCGCTGGAAGATGTTGAACGCGACGACCGCGGGAATCGCCACGAGAAGGCCGAACGCGGTTGCGACAAGCGCCTCGGAAATGCCGGCGGTCACCGCTTGAGCGCCAGCCGTCTGGTGGGAAAGATCGTGAAACGCTTTGATGATGCCGAGAACGGTGCCGAATAGCCCGATAAACGGGGCGTTGCTGCCGATGGTGGCGAGGACGGACAGGTTTCGATCCCAGTTGAGTTTCGAGCGCACGACCGAATCACGGGCAAGTTCGCCTAGAATTTCGGGGCCCGAGCTTTTCGCGGGGCCGGCTTTCGCCTGTTTCACCAGTTGATCGACCATTTCGGTTTCCAGATCGGGCGACCGGGTTGGGCGCGAAGCCAGGCGCTTTTCAGCGGTTTGTTGGGCTTCTTCCAAGCGGCCGTTCTGGATGGATTTTCGGACCGTCTCTCTGAATTCCGCGATTCCCCGGTTCGCCTCGCGGTAAAACCAGAAACGCTCGAAAATCACCGCGAATGAGAGGATCGAAAGGCCGACAAGAAGATATAAGACCCACTCCGAGCCGACTAATGAAATGCTTAGGAAAAGTTGGGATAGCATTTTCCGATGCTATCTAACCCGCCGCATCGGTTTCAAGAGCCGACTTTTTGACGCATGGGCTTGAGTAAGTCGTGTGTCTGGGCTTTAATGGGCCGATATGGCATTCAACATCGTTACTAAAAACAATATTCGCGATCGCTTCGTCAGTCATCCACGTCCCGCGCTTTGGAAGGACACGGACAGCAAGGATTGGAACAACTGGATCTGGCAGCAACAAAAACGAATCAAGTCGATGGACGTGCTCGAGAAGGTGATTCACGTCACGGACGAGGA
Organism: Oligoflexia bacterium; assembly: GCA_031292385.1. Taxonomy (GTDB): domain Bacteria; phylum Bdellovibrionota; class UBA1018; order UBA1018; family UBA1018; genus JARLHE01. Next base: position 50,090 of record JARLHE010000002.1, on the reverse strand, counting down.
GCGCCAGGCGTTCGCCGCGTCCCATGAGCAATTCAACATGGGCATCACGCCTTATTATGCATCGCTCATAGACCCTAATGATCCTAATTGCCCGATTCGCTTGCAGTCGGTTCCGAAAATGGGCGAGCTCACGATTCTCGATACCGAAATGGAAGACCCGCTCGCTGAAGAAAGCAATATGCCGGTGCCTGGTATCACGCATCGGTATCCGGATCGCGTGCTTTTTTACACGACCCATAACTGCCCGGTTTATTGCCGCCACTGCACGCGTAAGCGCAAAGTTTCGGATCCTTCGTCTTCGGCGGCTAACCAGCAGCTGGAGGACGGGCTCGCCTACATCGAGCGAACCAAGCAGATTCGCGACGTCGTGATCTCAGGCGGCGACGCGCTCTCGAATTCCGACGAGCGCCTGGAGTACATTCTTTCGCGGCTCCGCGCGATGGATCACATCGAGGTTTTCCGCATCGCCACGCGCAACCTGGTCACGCTCCCTCAGCGCGTGACCGATAATTTCGCGAAAATGCTCACCAAGTATCACCCGGTTTTCATTCACACCCATTTCAACCACCCCAAGGAGTGCACGCAGGAGGCTTTCGATGCCTGCGCCAAGCTCGCGGACGCGGGCTGCGTGATCAATAACCAGATGGTGCTTCTCAAGGGCGTCAACGACGACCCTAAGATCGTGATGGAACTCAATCACAAGCTCCTGATGATGCGCGTGCGGCCTTACTATATTTTTCAATGCGACATGTCCCAGGGGATCAGTCATTTCCGTACTCCGATCGAAGTCGGCTTGAACATCATCGAACATCTGCGCGGCTGGACCTCCGGAATGGCAGTTCCTCATTTCGTGGTCGATTGTCCGGGCGGCGGCGGGAAAATCCCGCTTCTTCCGGAATACGTCGTCAAGAGGGAAGGCAAAAAGTGGACGTTCCGCAACTATCAGAAAAAAGAATTCGTCTACAACGAGCCTTAATTCCGCTCGGAGTGGGAGTATCCATCGGGGCCTTGGCCGTTTTCGCAGGAGCGTGCTCGTCCACGGTCCCGGCTCCGCACATGAAGAAATTCTCGTTCCCTGGCGATACTGCTTTCGTCCAAGTGCCCGCGCGACCCTGCAAGGTCCTGGGACAGGTGAAAACCAAGGTCACGTATCAATCCGTCGATTTCGAACACGAGGACGATCAGCTTTGCCGGAATTACTACAACAAGGCGGTCATCGATCTCGTGGATCGCGCGAAAGCCGTTGGCGCCGACGCCGTCATCAATATTCGTTCCGTCGTATTTTACGAAGACGGAACCAGCGAGACTTTCAAAACGCCTGAATGTTCCGACGACGGCGAAGAAGGCGAGGTCCTTGCCGTCGCGACGGCGGTCAAATGGCTGCCGCCTCCCGTTCCCGCTAACTAGCGGTTAATGTATTGAAATGATAGAGTAATATTTTATTCCAATACTTGACTAGTTTAGTATAGAATTAAAAACTAACGCTGTGACCTATTGTGTCCGACATGACTCTGAGGGCTAACGGAAAATGGGAGTACGTGCTCAGAAAAAAAAGGCCGGCTCAGACTACAGCCGACTGCTCGAGAAGCTGCAGGACATCCGCACGCTTCCGATGGTCGCGATGAAGGTCAATGAGCTGATCAATGACCCCAATTCCTCGGGGGCGGACATCGCCGATGTCCTGAAAAAGGACCAAGTCCTGACCGCGAAAATTTTGCGGCTCGTGAACTCCTCCTATTACGCGATTCCCGGCGGCGTGGCCGATGTCCAGCGCGCGCTCGCATTCCTGGGATTCAATACGCTTGCCCAGCTTGTTTTGAGCCTGTCGGTTTTCAATTTCTTCGCGCCGGTTGAAGGCGAAAACTTCTCGATCATGGAGTTCTGGCGCCATGCGCTCGCGACCGCGGTTTGCAGCGAGATCCTTGCCCGCCGGTTGAAGCTCGCCAAGCCCGAGGAAGCTTTCACCTGCGGGCTCCTGCACGACGTGGGAAAGCTCGTTTTGAACGAGATCGACCCGGATCGCCTGGTTGAGATCGTGCGCGAATCCAGCTCCCGCAAATGCTCATTCATCGAGATCGAGCGCGAATGGGATATGCCGACGCATTCTTTCATGGGCGAAGCGGTCGCGACCAAGTGGGGATTGCCGCAAATCATCCGCCAGGCGATCCGCTATCATCATCACGATGTTTCCAACATGTCGACGATTTTACCTTCGTCGAAGTCGATGATTCAGATCGTCCGCCTGGCCAACGCGATTTGCATCCACGCGAACGTAGGTCATTCGGGCGATTTTTCGAACGGCGAGATCACGGCCGAAATGCTGAAACCTTTGGGCCTGACCGCGGAGGACGTTCCCGCGGTGGTCGAGAAACTTCAAGTCGAGATGGAAAAGGCAGGAGCGTTTTTAAATGCGTACCGCTAAATCGACTCAAGCAAAGCGCGCGGCCGCGAACGTCCGCCTCGTGACCGAGCGACGGTCCTCGAAAGACCGTCGCGCCTCGCGCGTGACGGATCCCGAGAGCAAGTACCGCGTCCTGTTCGAGCAGGCGTCGGATGCGATTTTGACCCTGAACACCGATGGGACCTTTGACGACGCGAACGAGGCCTTTCAGGAGCTGACGGGCTTCGTGAAATCGGAGCTTGTCGGCGCGACGATCGATCTATTGCAGCCGGGAGCGCCTAGCGCGGGCTCGCCCGAGCGACGCCAGCGCGCGCTGAGCCACGAGATGCTCGCCACGCCCGGAACCTATGAGGATGTCTGTATCGCCCGCAAGGACGGCTACATCCGTTACGTCGAGCTGAGCGTCCGCACCGCCCCTTCTCTGACGATCGCGCTTTTTCGGGACGTGACCGAGAAAAAGCGCATGGAACGCGAGCTGATCACCAAACACGCGGAGCTTCGCGACGCGTACTTCCGCCTGGAGCGCAAGACGGCGGAGTTCCAGGCGATGCAGGAAACGCTCGTTCAGTCCGGTAAGATGGCCGCTTTGGGAGAGCTTGCGGCGGGCATCGCTCACGAGCTCAATCAGCCGCTTTTGGGGATCCGCGGCTACGCGCAGGAGCTGCAGGCGCTCGCGCTTCCCGCTCTCAAGGGTTGTCCCACGGAAGCCGAAAGCGCGGCCGCGCTTAAGGAAGTCATCTCGAACGTCGATAAAATGTCGGCGATCATCGGGCATCTCAGAACCTTTGTCCGGAAGTCGACCGAGAATTTCGAGTTTTCGCAAGTCCACCAGGCGATCGAAGAGGCTTTGAAAATGCTGGACCGTCAGTTCGCTTCCCGCGGGATCGCGGTCGAGAAAAATTTCGCGCGTGAACTTCCGCAAGTTTACGCGAACCCGCTCCAGCTGGAGCAGGTGTTCATCAATCTCGCGACCAACGCGCGCGACGCGATCGAGGCGACGGGCCGGGGGCGCGGAAAAATTTCGATCACGACCGCCGACGCCGGGCCGGTCGTGGAGATCCGGTTCCGCGACGACGGTTGCGGAATGGACATGCGGACGAAGTCGAAGGCGTTCAATCCCTTTTTCACCACCAAGGAGGTGGGTAAGGGAATGGGGTTGGGGCTGAGTTTGAGTTACGGGATTTTGTCGAAGATTCACGGGTCGATCGTGGTTGAGAGCGAGCTCGGAAAGGGAGCGGAATTCGTGATCCGCATCCCCAAGGATTTCAGGGAACTGGGATAAAAGGAGAGGGAGATTATGAATAAGGCACGTGTATTAGTGGTGGATGACGAGGATACGATTCGAAAGCTTCTGAAAAGCCGGCTGGATCGAGAGGGCTTTGACGTCGTGACCGCGGAAAACGCGGAAGCGGCCGAACAGGCGCTGGCTCACGGCGGCGAGCCGAACGTGCTGGTCACTGACTTGAAAATGCCTGGTAAAGACGGTTTCGAGTTGATGGGCTGGGCGAAGAAGCGAAACCCGCAGCTTCGCGTGATCGTCATCACGGGCCATGGCGAGAAGGAAGCGGCGGTCAAAGCGCTTCGCCAGGGCGCGAGCGATTATCTTGAAAAGCCGTTCGACATGGATCAGCTGGTTCATGCCGTTCAGCGCTGCGCGCGCGAAAACGAGCTGGAAATCGAGAATCGGGACTTGTTGGGCCGGCTCGAGGCCCGCGTTGAGCGGGTGGAAGGCAAAGCCGAGGACGCGTACTGGTACGTGTCCCGTTCGCCGTCCATGGCGAAGGTCAACGAATGGCTCCAGGTGCTGCGCCGTGAATCGCTTCGCGGCCAAGCCGAAGAGCCCGCGACTTTGATCTTGGGCGACAGCGGCACCGGTAAAGAGGGTGTTGCCCGCATGATCCACGCCGGCTCCCGCCGCGCGCACGGGCCTTGGGTGGCGGTGAACTGTGCGAACTTCAACGAGCAGCTTCTGGATAGCGAGCTTTTCGGCCATGAACGCGGCTCTTTTACGGGCGCGACCAATGCGAAGCGCGGGCTTTTTGAGATCGCCAAGGGCGGTACGCTTTTCTTGGACGAAATCGGAGAGATGGATATCAAGCTTCAAGCCAAGCTTCTTCGTGTGCTTCAGGAGAAGGTCTTCCGCCGGGTCGGCGGAACGAGCGATATCGTTTCGGACGTGCGGGTCGTGGCGGCCACGAATCGCAATCTGCTCGAGCGAGCGCAGGCCGGCCAGTTCCGTGAGGACCTCTATCATCGCCTCAGCCGGGTCGTGGTTGAGATGCCGACGCTCCGTCAGCGCTCCGAAGACATCGTTCCGATGGCGGTTCAGTTCGCGGAACGCGCTTTCTCGAGTCGCGGAAAAACTTTCGGCGGGTTCTCTCTCGAAGCGCAAGACGGCCTTCGCGAATACCCCTGGCCGGGCAACGTGCGCGAGCTGCTCAACGTGGTTGAGCGCGTGGCGCTCATTTCGTCCGGTGAAGGCTCGGTCACGCTGAAGGCGCTTTCGCTTCCGCGCGATACGGCCGCGACCGGAACTCGCTCTCGATTGGAAGTGATGTCGACCACGGCCACTCAGGTCAGCTCGACCGAAATGGGCGAGGCCGATACTTATACCAAACTCAAGCAGCGTTGGGCGGATGCGTTCGAACGCGAGTATCTGATTGCGACGCTTTCGCGCAACGGCGGCAACGTCTCCGCCGCCGCCCGCGAAGCGCGGCTCGATCGCAGTAACTTCCTGCGATTGCTCCGTCGCCATAAGCTCAAGGCCCAGGAATACCGCAAGGCAGGGGATACCGGCACCGACGGCACCGATCACGGCCACGGCGAAGCGGCGTAAGCATTCGACTCCTGAGTCAAAGCGAAGATCGGCGTTACCTCCATGGGGTGCGGTAGCGCCGGCTTCCTTTTAAATTTGAGATAATCCACGGCAGAGTAGTGGATTATCCAGATAATCCACGATAGAGTAGTGGAAATGGCTAAGGCGGCCGAAGGTCGTCTGAAACATATATGGAACTGGCGAGAATCTTACAGCTCAAGCCGCTTTTGGCTAAAAACTCGTTCTTTCTGTTCGGTCCGCGCGGGACGGGCAAAAGCAGCCTGATTCGCGATCAACTGTCCGAGCAGGCGGTCGTCATCGATTTATTGCGTCAGGCGGATTTCGCGCGGTTGGCTGAAAATCCTGAACTTTTGGAGCCGATCATTCTTGGGAAGAATCCGCGTCCAGCTGAGATCGTGATCGATGAAGTCCAAAAGCTGCCGGCGCTTCTTGATGAAGTCCATCGACTCATCGAGGAGCGCCGGTGGCGTTTTCTTTTGACCGGCTCCAGCGCTCGAAAGTTGCGCCGGGGTCACGCGAACCTCTTGGGCGGCCGCGCCTGGGTCGCGGAGCTCAGGCCCTTTGTTTGGAAGGAGCTTGCTCCTCACGGGCAATGGCGTCTGGATGACATCCTCCATCGCGGGACGCTTCCTTCTTTGTTTTTCGCGGAGGATTCTCGGGAGGCATTGGATGCCTATCTACGGACTTATCTCACGATTGAAGTGCAGGCAGAGGGGCTGACCCGGAATATTCCGAGGTTTCAGCGGTTCCTGAGAACAGCTGCGTTAAGCGTCGGGCAGCTCGTGAATTATGCCGCGATCGGCTCGGACGCGGGGATTCCCGAAACGACCGTGAAATCGCATTTCGAGATTCTCTCGGATACGCTCCTTGGTTTTGAGCTCGAGCCGTTTTTAGGCAGCAAAAAACGCAAGGCGATCCGAACCGCGAAGTTTTATTTCTTTGATAATGGGATCCTGCACGGGCTGCTCGGGACGGAAACTCTGACGCAAGACACGGATCTATATGGGCGAAGCCTGGAGCAATATCTCATCAATGAAGTGGCCGCTTACAACAGTTACGCACGAAAGAAAAAAGAGCTCTTTTTTTGGCGCGACAAAAGCGGATATGAAGTCGACCTGCTCGTCGAGGGTGAGCTCGCCGTAGAAATCAAAGCGACCCGTCGAGCTGCTGAGCGCGATTTGCGCGGACTGGTGGAGTTTCAGAAAGAAAAATGCGTCTCCCGCTCCGTGCTGGTGAGCCGCGATCCGGTACCGAGAAAAATCGGTTCCACTGAGTTCTTGCCGGTCGAGCTCTTTCTCGAAAGGCTTTGGGGCGGGGACTTTTTTTAGCGGAAGCGGCAAGACCGGTTTTCCCTGAAATCCAGGTCATTCTTACAGAATGTGTCCCATCCGACACATCCCCTTCGCGACACCAATCCCAAAACTCTCCACGAATTCATTCGTCAATTCTCATCAGGGCCCCTGGCACCTTCCGTGCTCTATCTAGCGGGCAGATAGGAGACCGTCGCCATGAACCAGGAGAATGTCGAAACCAGCCTCAAGGAAATCCGTAAACTCCTCTCTCACCTAAGCGGCGAAGTGGCCGTGCTTGAGGAGAGTTATTCGAGGATTCTCCTGGTTCTGGAACGGGTCGAAGGCGCCGCCGACTTCGATGACCTGACCGGGCTTTTGCGCCGCCGGGCTTTTTTCCGGAAATGGGATGCTTTGCTCGAGCAATGCCGGAAGCTGGGCGAGGGCGCGGGCGTGTTGATGGTCGATATCGATCATTTTAAACAAGTGAATGATACTCACGGGCACGCGACGGGCGACGAAGTGATCAAGCGGATCGCCTCTTTGCTGAAGCAGTACGAGTCGCCGACGTGCTTCGTGAGCCGCCTGGGCGGCGAGGAGTTCGCCGTCGTGGCGCGCGCCAGCGATATCGAGCTTCTCGGCATGGGCGAGCTGATCAGGCGGGGCGCGGAACCTTTGCATGGTCCCGTGATCGGGAAGGACGGGAGACCTTCAGAAAAGGTCGAATGGAAGTGCACGTTGAGTGTTGGTATGGCGAGCGCCGTGAAGACGGGTTTTGATGCTTCGAAAATGCTGAAGGCCGCCGACGAGGCGCTTTATTCGGCGAAGAAGAAGGGTCGTAACCAGGTGAATGCCGCTTGATGAAAGCCTAGAAACTATAAAGGACCCTGAAGATAATCTTCAGAGTCCTTTATCGCCACGGGCACCGCTTCTGTGTGTGGGGGGGAAGTGGGGTACCCATGGAAAAACAACTTGTATCTGGACATATATTGCAGCTTCATTTCGTCTGCAACAAAAATAATCAAAAAACTACAAAATCGTTCTACCGGATAAAAGAAGCCTGCTCGGCGTACTTACGGCATTGGGCCAGTTCGGAATTGGAAAGGCCGATCTGCTTCCAGGCAATCTCGAATTCTTGGGGTAGGGTTGTTCCGAAAATAGCCGGGTCATCGGTATTGATCGAAACCGGCACTCCCTCGCGGAGCAATTGTCCCAGGGGATGGTCTTGAAAGCTTGAAACGCAGCGAGTTAGCCAGTTGCTGGTGGGGCAGACTTCGAGGCAAATCCGTTTTTCCCTGAGTTTTCGCACAAGTGCGGGATCTTCGATGCTTCGGATGCCATGGCCGATTCGCTTTGCGCCGAGGAGTTCGATGGCTTCCCAGACGTTTTCCGGCCCACCGCTTTCGCCCGCATGGATCGTGATATTGGCATGGGCAAGCTCCGCTTGACGGAACGATTCGACAAAAACCCGGCAGGGGAAGGAATCTTCGCTTCCAGCCAGATCGATTCCAATAAACCGGGTCTGGTTGGCCAGGAAAAACTCGACCGTCCGGCCTACCTCTTCCGGGCCGTAATTCCGGGAAGCGATGCAGATCAGGCCCGCCTTCATTTCGGGGTGCCGGGCGAGCCCGCGCTGGATGCCTCTTTCAAAGCTGCCCAGGATCTCATCCCAGCTGAGTTTGCTGAATTCGCCGACGAAAAGCGGAGAAAAGCGAAGCTCTACCGTTCCGGTGCCCTCGGCCCAGCAGTCTTCGATGACTTCCGAACCTACGCGCTCGATGATTTCGGGGCGGTCCAACACTTTTTGGAAAAGCGTGAATTCGTTTAAAACCGCGTCGAGGCTGTCGAGCGGTTTGTGAATGACGAATTTCTCGCGAAAGGCCTCAAGACTCGTGCTTTGCGCTTCGAGGCCCTTCTTTTGGGCAAGTTCCAGGAGCGTCGAAAGCCGCAGCGAAACATCCAGGTGCCGGTGGAGCTCCGTGTTCATTAGTATTGCCCTATGCCATAATATGCGCGCCGCTATCGACGTGCAGCGTGCAGCCAGTCATGTGCTTGCCGCCTGGTCCGCAAAGAAACGCCGCAAGCGCGCCGACGTCTTCGGCCGAGATGTTTTCGCGCAACGGCGTTTTTTCTTCGGCCTTCGCGAGCATGGTCCGGAAATCCCGGATTCCCGCGGCGGCGAGCGTCTTCACCGGGCCGGCCGAAATGGCGTTCACGCGGATTTTCTTGGAGCCCATGTCCCAGGCCAGATAGCGCACGCAGGCCTCGAGTGCCGCTTTCGCGACCCCCATGACGTTGTAGTTGGGCATGACTTTTTCAGCGCCGTAATACGAAAGAGTGATGATCGAGCCATCGCGTCCTTCCATCAGGGGCTCAGCCCGTCGGGCCATCGCGACCAAAGTATAGGCGCTGATGTCCATTGCCATGCGAAAGCCTTCGCGCGAAGTGCTGACAAAGCGCCCGTCGAGGTCTTCTTTATTGGCGAATGCGATCGAGTGGATGAGCGCATCGAGATGCCCCCATTTTTGTTTTACCTGTTCGAAAACCTGATCGAGTTGCGCGTCGTCGGATGCATTGCAGGGCAAAATGAGCTCCGCGCCGACGCTTTCAGCTAAAGGACGAACGCGGCGTTCAAGCGCTTCGCCCAGATAAGTAAAGGCAAGCTTGTAGCCGGCTTGATGGAGATGCTGGGCGATCGCCCAGGCAAGACTTCGTTCATTGGCAACGCCGACGATTAATGCTTTCTTTTGATTTTCGCTCATAGTCCATCGGTTTTAGGCGCTGTTGGAGCGGAGTGCAAGTGCCCAAAGGGTGAATTGAAGCTGAATAACGGCTTGCAACGCGTCATGGCACCTTGTAAAAAGCGGCCCATGGCTCTGATTGTTCAAAAATTCGGGGGTACTTCGGTCGGAACCATTGAGCGGATCCGCCACGTGGCTCGATGGGCCCTCGATTCGCAAGCGCGCGGAGATGATATCGTTCTGGTGGTGTCGGCCATGTCGGGCGAGACCAATCGGCTGGTCGAGCTTGCGACCCAGCTCAATCCGATCCCTTATTCGCGCGAGTACGATATGCTGATCGCCAGTGGCGAGCAAGTGGCGGTGGGGCTCGTCAGCCTCGCGATCAATACCGAGGCCGAGAAGCGCGGCCTGTTGAAAGACGGATCTTACCGCTCTCGCCCGTTGCTTGGGCATCAGATCGGTATTCTGACGGACAGTATTTTTTCGAAGGCCCGGATTCAGGAAATCAACACGACTTTGTTGCGCCGTGAAATCGCGGCCGGCGTGATCCCGGTCATCGCGGGTTTTCAGGGAGTCGATCCCGACAACAATATCACCACCCTGGGGCGCGGCGGCTCGGATACGAGCGCGGTGGCGATCGCGGCCGCTTTGGGCGCGGATGACTGCGAGATCTATACGGACGTCGATGGGGTTTACACGACTGACCCGAGAATGTGCGCGGACGCGCGCAAGATCGCGCGCATCAGTTACGAAGAGATGATGGAGCTTGCGAGCCTCGGCGCGAAGGTGCTGCAGATCCGCTCCGTCGAGATCGCGGCGAAATACAAGCTGCCGTTGCATGTGCGTTCGAGTTTCAATTCCGTGGAGGGTACGAGAGTGGTGCCACAAGAGATGTTAGGCCAAGCAGGAGTGATGGAACAAGTCGTGGTCGCGGGAGTTGCCGCCGACGTGGGCCAGGTGAAATTCACTCTGCAAAACCTTCCGGAGCGCCCGGGCGTCGCGGCCGCGATTTTCGGGCCGCTCTCGGCTTCGGCTATCGTGGTCGACGTCATCGTCCAGGACGTGCCTTCGAACGGCCTTTTGACCATCAGTTTCACGGTGGGCAAGGGCGATCATCTCAAGGCGCGCCAGGTTCTCGAAACGCTCAAGACGACGTTCGCGCAGATGAAGATCGTGGAAGAAGCCGATCTCGCCAAAGTGAGCATTGTCGGGGTGGGAATGCAGAATCATCCCGGAGTGGCCTCGAAAATGTTCACGCTTTTGGCCGAGAAGAGCATCAGCATCAAGCTCATCACCACTTCCGAAATCAAAGTGTCCTGCTTGATCGACGCGGCTCAGGCCAAGGCCGCCGTCGAGTGCCTGCACCGCGGGTTTGAGCTCCACCGAGTGGAGTAGTCGCCTCCAACTCAGGACACTCGGTCAGGGCGGACACGGTCATTCCCGACGCTGAATACGGTTTGGTGTTTGACTAAAAACTAGCCGAATTTCTCGTAAAATCAGCCGAAAAAAGCGAATCTTTACCGAGCGTGGGCTTTGCCCGAAATTTGCTAGATAGGAGGGATGACCTATTCACGGTGCCTTCCAGTGATTTTCGCCTCGATCTCCTGCCTTGGCGTCACTATCGCGGGCGTTTGTCCCGCTTATGGCGAATCAACCTCGGAAATAGCGGCCGAGCAGCGCGAATCGCGTCTTTCGAACGCCCGTGAATTGCTAGGAAAGTATTATCATAAGAGCGTCGTTTTGAGCGGCGAGCATATTCGGCGGATCAATAATCAGGTCTATCGTCTGACGAACCGTTCGCTCCCGAAGGCTTATAAAGGGCAATACAAGAAAATCGCCCAGGCGATCGTCGACGAGAGCCTGCGTTATGACTTCGACCCGGTTTTTATCGCTTCGGTGATCATCAACGAGAGCAGCTTCAATCCCAAGAAAATAGGCTCGGCCGGCGAAATCGGGCTGATGCAGGTTCGCCCGCAAACGGCCGAATGGATCGCCAAAAGATCGGATATCCGCTGGAGAGGGGCCGCCTCGCTCCGGAATCCGGTCATCAACATCCGTCTAGGTACGGCCTACCTTTCGTATTTGCGGGAGCGGTTTGACTCCCATGCCCGGCTTTATCTGGCCGCCTATAATATGGGCCAAACGAACGTGGATGGCGCCTTGGAGCATAATGTTTGGCCGAGAGACTACCCGATGCGCGTGATGCGATATTACATCCAGTATTATCGCGAAATCAGCTCTGAGTGATCGGTTGCCTTCGCTCTAAATCCCTTTTCAAAAACCATAAAGCTTCGCGCGAGCTTGTCTCTCAGCGCCTTTTTGTCGTCGTCGGATGCAAAGGAGGTTTCGATCGAATTGAAGGCCATCTCCTTCAGTTCGGCATAGCTGATATCCGTCTGGGAGACCGCGAGCTCGCATTCCTGGTCGATGTCGGTATCGAATATTCCTTCGTCATCGGTGCTGAGGCTAACAGGGAGGCCGAGGCGCAGATAATCGAGAAACGGGTGTTCGGCGACGGTCTTCACGGAGGTGAGCCGAAGATTGCTGCTCAAGTTGATTTCGATAGGCTCATGAATTCGTGCCGCGTATTCGAGCGCAACCGGGTCGCTTGCGAGCGTGACTCCATGACCCAAGCGCTCGGCCCCGAGTATCATGGCATCTCGAGGATCTCGAGTGTCCCCGGTTTCGCCCGCGTGCATCGTGCGATGGAGACGTGTTTTTCCCGTGAGCACAGCCTGGAGCACGCTCCCATAGAGCATTTGTCCTTTTTCGAGCGCGGGATTGCCCGACTCATTAGCGATGAAGTCAACGCCAAGAACTCGGGGATCCTGCGAGGTCGCCAAAAACGGTTGCAGGTCTTTATCCAATTCAGCAGGGGTCTTGGTTCTGCTGAAAGCCTTATTCAGGCGGATCGTGAGCCCGGTCTCGGCTTCAACCTCACTTAAGATTTCGAGCATCTCCTCGTCGAATCCGGTCGTGAACTCAACGTAGATCACTCCTTGCTTCATCGCCCTACGGGCAAAATTATTGAGAATGGTCTTCTCGTCTTGGTGGTCATTTTCAGCGGCTCTGACGAAGTCAAAGACCGATTGGAAACGCTCGAACGGCTGCTTGCCTCGCGGCAGAAATAAAAAGCTCTCGTAAACAGCCTGGTCGCCCTTGGTTAAGGACAGGAAATTTTCATCTCTTCCGAGACTCTTAAGCCATGACAGCTCGTTCGGGTAAAGCATCATTCCCGGCTTTGTCGTCACGTCTTGAACGATCTCTTGGATAGGAAGAACCGGATTCCTTGAGGTGAGAAGCTCCTCGGCCGTGGATCGATCCACGGTGCCACCCGGATGGATATGAAGCATCCCGCCCTTGGGGATTTGAGCACAAAAGGCCGAGACCTCTTGTCGAGCGCGGACTTCGTTGAGGTCGATCGGTGATCGTTTGAGAGCCGCTGCCCGCGCCGATCGGATTCGGGCCCTTTGCGAAACGAGGAGGGAGTCGATATCGGACGGAGTGAGGGCGTAGTCGCCTTGAAGCGCGATGACTGCTTCCCAGTTCGAACGGGAAATCAGCCTGTCTTCGATAGGCTGGTTGGGGTCCTTCGCGCGGTCTAAGAGCAGTGCCCGCGCTTTTTGATAGTTTTGCCATTGCTGATTCAGTTTTTCTTCGAGTGAAACGGAGGCGGCTGCGTTGTTCGAGAGAAGGCAAAACGTAAGAGAGAGCGAGAGTGCGAGGCAGGCCTTCATTCCTAAATGCTCCGGATGGGTTGATCTTGTTTAACTTACGGAGTTTAATAAGTAAAGCCGGTTGTTTGGGGGCCGTCTCAGATATTCAGGTTGATCGGGCTGACCACTCCCAGTTGAAAGATCAGCTCGCCAGTCCCGCCGTATTGCTGCCGGAAACCGTAATCGTACTCGCCGGTCAGGGTGAGGGGCAAACTGTAGAAAAAATTGAGCTTGGCGTTCACTCCTCCGCCGGCGGAGGGAAGGGTCGTTCCGCTGATCGGGAAAAACGCGCTCTCGCCGAAAACAAAGCCATCGAGGTCGTTCAGGAACGCGGGGTTGGTGCCCCAGCCGCGATAGATCTGCGCGAGCGGAAACCGGTAATCGAGCGAGGCCACGCCGGCCCGGCGGCTATAGAAGATCGTGTTCGGGTAGCCGCGAATGGCGAGCTGATCGAGGTCGGTGTACGGGAGGGAGTTGATGAGCTGGCCGCTGCTTCGTCCCTCGACCACCACGTTTCCGGGAGCGTAATTCGTGACGAACTGGTTGCTCGCCGAAAAAACGACCGAGGGAACCAGCACGGCGTGCTTGACGGGGAAGTCCACGCGCCAAAATTCCGTGTCCCGGACCAGGAGCTTTTCGATGGTTTGTCCGGAATCGAATGAAACACGGGTTCCGATCTGGGAAATGCGCCCTTCCTCCGTCGTGATGGCAAGGTTCGAGGACTGGGCTTCGACGTAGGTGAGCAAGCCGTCGACGTAAGGCACGTAAGCGGATTTTCCGATGAGATCGCCGCCCGGCGTGCCGGGGGCGTAGTAATTGGTTCTTTCGATTTGGGTGGCGATCGAGGGGGTTAGCGAAGAAAAAGTATAAAGAATGGGGTACGCGGCTCCCGCCGCATATCTCGTTTGCCGCGAGTAGGAATTGATCGAGCCATCCGGGTTGAACGCCTCGTTCTGAGTGTACACGTCGGTGAGAAACGTCAGATCCACTCCGAACTGGCGGTTTTGGTAAAGGGCGACGTAATCGGGTTTGCCGACTTGAACGTTATAGGCGCCGCCCAAAAGATATTGATGAAGATAGAGCGTGTCGAAGCCGAAGACTTCCCCGCCGGCGTACGTGGTGTTCGGTCCCAAGGTGAGAAGCGGCGCCCATTGGCGCGGCCAGATGGACGGAAAGATCGTGTAATCCCGATCCGGATATTTGTCGGTTGGCGCGGAGTGGTCTTCCGCGGACGGCGCGACCGATGGCGGCGCATTGGGCCTCTCCACTTGGAGCGAGTCAGGCGAGTAGGCGACTGCTTCGGGGCTGAAACCGATTCGGGCCACATCCCAGCCGCGCCACGAATAGACATCCGCGTAGGGGTTGCCGTTCCGGTCGAAGCTCGGAAAGGCAAGGCCTGTGGAAATGTTCGTGGCCATCTCCGGCGCGCCGTCCGTTTCGGGCGCGCGCAGCCGATAGAGATTATCGACCCCGGTGCGGTCGGAAACGAACCAAACCTCGTACTGACCCGAGGGAAGCGCGCGTACCGCGGGGTAGCGGTTCATCGAGCCGTTGGAGACCAGGATGCGTGGCGCGGACCCGAGAGTCGCGTCGCGGCGGATCGCGTAAATGTCTTCCGCTTTATGCTCGTTTTCGTGCAGGCTGAAATAAATCCATTCGCCATCCGGGGAAAATTTGGGCGTGTAAGCGGCGCCGTACTTGGCGGGGAAGTAGACCTCGCGCGGTTCGCCCAATTTCAATTCGTCTTCATTGGGATGCTCGAGGGGGGCGACGGCGATGCCGATCGTTTGGTCGCGAACCACGGTGAAGGTGACCCATTTTCCGTCGCGTGAAACGTCGGGGTCGCGGGCGCGAAGCCCGTCGCTCAGAAAACGCGTGCCGCCGTTCTTGACGTCATAGTAGCCGAGCTCGCTGAACGATTCCCACTTCGAATGCTGGCGGAGCGAGCTGAAGAGCACGAAGCGCGAATCCGGCGTGAACGAAGCGGTCGCGCCATTGATTTTTTCCTCGCTCCAGCTCTCTTCCTTCCAGTTTTTTTCGGGACCTTCGATCTCGCGGAGGTAAAGGCGGTTCTCCTCGTCGGACGTTAATCGGGAGTAGGCGACCCATTTTCCGTCCGGAGAAAAGGTAAAGCCCAGGGTTTCGCCGCCGCCGCGGGTGACTGGCACGGTTTTGGTGACGGGGGCGCCGTGAATGGTTTTGAGCTGGGTCGCCGCGTGCTTGCGTGCTTCGACCATGAGATCGTCCCAGTGCTGATACCAGGTTTTTCCCGAGATGTTTTGTACATTGCCGTTAATGAAAAACGGAACCCGGTAGCTCGACCTTCGGGACATCTCGCCCAGCATATCGTCGCCGGGGTGATCGACGGGGCCCGCTTGCAGATATGAATCGCGGTCGGCGGTTTCCGGCTCGTTGGTCTGCCCATTTGTTGGCGAGAGCGCGACCCGGTTCATCATTTCATAGCCAAAGAGGTAAACGGTTTCGCCGAAAGGATAATAGGGGTTGCTGCCGTTCACGCGGTCCAGGGTGACGTATTTGCCTTGATCGAGCACGCCGGCTTCCGCGGCCGCGCGCAAAGTCATGTCGTAGTAAGGGCTTCTGCCGCGCCCCGCGGTCGTGAAGCGCGTCTCGTCGTAAACCGCGAGGCCTTCCAGCATCCAGGGCGGCCAGGCCGCGTTCGGTAAAAGCACGTCGCCGAAGAGATAGCGCGTGACATCCCAGAACCCGCGGGTCGCGTCCAGATTCAGCATGTGCGTGTATTCGTGGAACGCCAGCAGCCGGAGCCAGTTGTCGTAGTACTGGGTGCTGAACCAGTTATCGGGCGGCGTGACGTACAGAATGATGCCGAATCGCGCGAGCGCCGAGGTGAGCCCGTTGGCGGAGTCGACGTTGTCGAGGATCAGGATCGAGGTTCGGTAACGAACTCGCCAATAAAGCTTAGGCGATAAGAAAGAGTCGGCTTCTTCCAGGTATTGCGCTTCTTTGCGAGCCGCCTCTTCGAGCCGTTTCGGGTAGGTGATGCGAAAATGCTCGGTCTCGATGATCTTCCAATCCCAAAACGGCGAGATGCCGTAGATATCCCCCAGGGTCGTCTGAGCCTGCGCCGGTTTGGGCGCCACGGCCGAGAGCGAAATCAGGGCAACGACCCCGGCAAGTATCCATTTATTCATAATTTGAAATTTTCTGGAGAGTCCCATTTTTTCCGGAAGCGGCGTTATTGATTCGAACTTCCAGTCCCGGTTTGGCGTAATTTTTTCGAACATATCCCAAGGCACGCCATCCGTTTCCGTCTTTCACGACGGTGGTGAGATTGCCGACTTCGGTCGCAGGCTCGCCGACATTCCAGAGCGGAGCGGCTGTCTGAGGCATGTCGCCTTCGCCCGCGATGAGCGCAAGGCGCTTAGCCGGGGATCCGAGCGAGACGATTTTTTCGATGACTTCCTGGCCCGGGTAGCAGCCTTTGTTCGCGGCAATCGCGTCGGTCAGCCCCGCTTCGAGCGGGACGGTCATTTCCGTCAGCTCCCGGTCGACCCGAGGGCGAAGCGCGGCGACTCGCCAGCTTTCGATCGTGTTGAAATCGATTGAATTGAATTTCACGGTTCTTTCAGCCCATTGCTCGATTCGAGCGGGACGGCCCCAGGCCGTGACCC
The DNA here is from genome assembly GCA_031292385.1 of Oligoflexia bacterium. Taxonomy (GTDB): domain Bacteria; phylum Bdellovibrionota; class UBA1018; order UBA1018; family UBA1018; genus JARLHE01. The sequence continues at coordinate 33,457 of JARLHE010000002.1, read as the reverse complement.
AGGGGCGGCCAAAATCGATCGATCCTTCGTGGCAAAGGCGAATTTCCTCATCGATCGCGCGCGTCTGGCCCGGTTCGAGCCCCTGCAGGAGCTCGCTCAGCTCCGAGTCCGTGTTGGCGAAAATCCAGCGGCACTCGAGGCCGGTGACCGGGGTCAGGGTCATTTTTTCCCCAAAGGTAAACTGGTCGATAGCCGCAAAAAGCTCGTCGCGCCACTTGCCCGTATCCCCGGCGTCGAATTCGAAGCCGAATTCGTCCTCGCCGTAACGCCAAAGATGAAAATAAGCGCGAAGGCGGCCTTGCGGGGTCAAAAAGCACCCTCGGGTACCGCACCCTACCGCAAGATTACGGGCATCAGCGCTGGTCACGCGCTGAATGAAATCGCGGGCATCCGGGCCGGCAAGGGTGGCCCAAGTCCATTGCATTGAGTGGCTGCGGTGGGGAGCGTAAACATGAGGCATTTCTCATGCGTATCCTAACTTTGGACTTCCCTAAATCAGAAAAAACGGGCAACACAGGCCCTCGATTATGACTCAAAGCAAAAACCAGTATGTTCGGGACCTCCGCGATAAAGATACGGTTCAAAATCCGTTTTTGATCAAGTTCAGCGCCCTGGCAGTCGGGAAAAACGGCAAGCCCTACATGAATCTGGTTTTGATGGATAAAACCGGCGAAATCGAGGCCCGTCTTTGGGAAGACGCCGCCCGGTACGCGGGCGGGGCCGTTCGAGACGCGTTTGTCTGGGTCGAAGGCCGTTGCCAGCTCTATCAGGGACGCCGCCAGATCGTCGTGAGCCGCATGAACGTGCTTCGCGAGGACGAAGTGGACGTGCGCGATTACATCGCCGAGGGGGAAGTCGATGTCGAGGCTCTTTACGCCAAGCTCTTGGGCTACGTGGAGTCGATGCAGGATCCTTTTTACAAGGCGCTGGCCGAATCCATTCTGCGTGACGACGCCGATGTCGTCGATCGAATCAAGCGGGCCCCGGCGGCCAAGAGCGTGCACCACGCCTACAAGGGCGGTCTGCTTGAGCATGTCCTTTCGATCACCGGAATTCTCGATCACATGGCCGGCCATTACGGCAAGTACGTCGATCGCGATTTGCTCTTTTTAGGCGGCTTTTTACACGATATCGGGAAGCTCTGGGAGCTCTCTTACGATCGGGTCACCGATTACACGACCGAAGGAAAGCTGGTGGGCCATCTGGTCATGGGCTCCGAGCTGGTCGAGAAAAAAGTTCGTTGGCTCGAATCGCAGCCGGGCCGCTTGCCGGGAGCGTTTCCCGATGAAAAGCGCCTGCTCGTGAAACATTTGATTTTGGCGCATCACGGGAGGCTGGAATATGCCTCGCCCAAGCGCCCCAAGTGCATTGAAGCGCTCATCGTCCACATGATCGACGATCTCGATTCGAAGGTGAACGCGATCCAGCAGTTCATCAGCAACGATCTGACTCCGGGACGCTGGACCTCTCTCAATCGCCAGTTCGAGCGGTTTTTCTTCAAGCCCGATTGGGCCCTTACGGATGCGGAGAAGTCAGATACGGAATAGAGTGCGGGCGTTCTCGGTCGTCACGCGCGCGACTTCCTCGAAAGGAAGGCCTTTCACTTCGGCGAGCTTTTGGGCCGTGAGGCGAACCATGCTCGGCTCGCATTTTTTGCCCCGGTAAGGAATGGGCGCGAGGTAGGGCGAATCGGTTTCGACGAGCAGGCGCTCGAGCGGAAACTCGCGCGCGCATTCGCGTAGCTCATCCGCTTTCTTGAACGTGAGGATGCCCGAAAACGAAATGTAAAACCCGAGATCCAGGCAGGCTTTTCCGAAGTCACGGGTGCCCGAAAAGCAATGAATCACGCCGGGCAGGACGCCGGCGGGAAGTTTCGCGGCGTGATCCTTGAGCTGTTCCAAAAGATCGTCTTCTCCCTCGCGGCTATGAATGACGATGGGCTGGCGGGTCTTTCTCGCGATCTCGAGTTGCTCCGCGAGCCTCTCGCGCTGAACTTCGCGCGGCGAGTGATCGTAATGGTAATCCAGGCCGATCTCGCCGATCGCGCGGCATTTGGGATGGGCCGCCGCTTTCGTCAGCGTGTCGAGCAGCAGCGGGGTGAGGTCGATCGATTCATGCGGATGCATTCCGACGGTGTGGAAAACCTGCTCGTACTGCTCCGAAAGCTTCGCGACTTTGGGCCACGAGGCGGCGTCGGTTCCGATAGTGACGAGATACTCGACGCCCGCTGCCTTCGCGTCCGCAAGCAGGGTCTCGATATCCTTCGGCGCGTAGTCGTATTCGAGATGGCAGTGGCTATCGATCAGCATAATCAGCGTAGCAGGCGCTGAATCACTTCCGTCCAGACCGGGAGCGTTTCGACTCCTTCGATCCGGCGGCCGTTGATGTAGAAAGTGGGGGTCGATTGGACCTTCAGCTGATTGGCTTCTTCGATCGTCGCCTGAATCCTGGCCAGCGATTCGTTGGAAGCCATGCAGCTCGCGAGCTGCGCCGGGTTGGCTCCCGCTTGCCGCGCGTACTCGGCGGATTTGCCGGGGGCTAGGCTCTCCTGGTTTTGGAAGATCGCCTCGTAAGTCCCCTCGAAATGGCCTTGCTGGGCCGCGCACACGGCGGCACGCGCGGCTTCGCACGCCACGGGGTGCATCGAGTGGTTGACGAAGCGATTGCAGCTCGGATCCAGCGGAAACGGTTTCATCACCACGCGCACGTCTTTCGGAAACCGGCTCATCACCGCGTGAAGCGTGAAGGCGCCGATCCGGCAGAACGGGCATTGGAAATCGCTGAACTCGACGATCGTGACCCCCGCGTTCGCCGGTCCCAGCATAAGGTCGTCCGGGCTGACGGAGATCGCGGTGATTTCGCGATTCATGATCGATTCGGCGCGCTCCTTCGCGCTGCTGCCGCTCGAGCTCTCTGAAGAGGTATCCAGGCCTTTGAGTCCCACGACCGCGACGAAAAGCGAGATCGCCATGACGGCCGAAAAGCCTTTCCAGTGGGCCATGCTGATTTTGCCGGTAGGCTTCAAGCTGATCAGAACCGCCAAAGAAACGAAATTGATCGCATCCAGCCCCAGGCAAAGCAGGCAGTACGTGCCGATCTGGGCGATCATAAGGTACAGATAGAAAAGCGTCGCGGCGGCGGAGAACGCGGTGAGCGTGAGCGCCACACGAAGCGCTTCCTTTCGGTAGCCGAAGCTCATCGCGATCAGGTAGAGAAAGAAAAGCCCGGCATACCAGCCCGCGGCGACGCTCGAGACGGGAAGCCCCGGCAGCGCCTCGGCCCAGCTGCTGGTCGCGACGACGTCGCAATTGAACGTGGAGCTGATGTTGCAATACGATTTAAAGCCGGACGCTCCGGATCGCAGCTCATAGAAGTGCTGACTGAGCGCGATCGAGGCTCCGAGGCCTATCAGCGCAAGCAGCATGAGCGCGATCAATCGAAAAGTACCGCCGTTCGAGGTGGGTGAATTTTGGGCCGGATTTGCATTCGTTGGCATCGGGCTTATCTTCTCCTAAAAGTGGTTAAGATTCCAGCCCGCCTTCTGATATGAATCAAGTATGAGCCGTCTTTGTATCATTCTCGCCGTGGGTGCGTTCCTGGGGTTGTTCATAACGAGCTGCACAAAAAACAAGATCGAGGCTGAGAAGCAGCGATACGTACTGAAGGTGCAGATTTCCACCGATCCGGTCACCATGGATCCCTCTTTGATCGAAGACGGGGTTTCCATGGAGATCATTCATAACGTGATGGATGGTCTTTTTGGCCACGACGCCCAGGGAAAGCGGATCAATCAACTCGCCGAGTCCTGGACCGTGTCGAAAGATGGGCGCCGTTACGAGTTCGCCTTGCGGCATGACGCCCGCTGGTCGGATGATATCCCGGTTCGCGCGACGGATTTCGTGACCGCCTTTAGGCGTGCTTTGTCGCCCAAAGTACCGGCAAAGCTCGCGCCTCTTCTCTTTTCAATCCGCGGCGCCAAGGCTTTTCACGCGGGAACCGCATCGGAGCTGGCGGGGGTTTATGAAAAAGACGGCAAGCTCGTGATCGAGCTCGAAGAGCCGACCTCGTATTTTCTCGAAGTTTTGACGTTGGCGAATACGCTCCCGCTTCGTCAGGACATCTTGACCGATAACGGCGGAAACTGGCCGATCACGGCCCCCGCGACCGGCCCCTACCGAATCGCGGCTTATCAGCCCGGGCGCCGGTTTTTGCTCGATAAAAACGATGCTTATTACGGCAAAAAACCGACGATGTATTTGATCGACGTTCTCATCATTCAGGACGACTCGACGGCGGTGAATCTTTTCGAAAAGGGCGATCTCGATATCCTGACCCGCGTTCCGGGCACCGAGCTGCCCCGGCTCGAAGCCAAGGGGTTGATTCAGCGCGAGCCTTTCCTTGCGACCTATTATCTCGGATTCAACACGCGCAAAGCCCCGGCTAACGATTTGAGTTTTCGCCGGGCGGTTTCCGGGGCCATTCGGCGCGACGAGATCGTTCAAGCCCTGGCATCCGGAGAGGTCCCGGCGCGGAGTTGGATTCCGCCCGGTCTTGAAGGCAGTATCCCTTACCAGGATCCCGCTCCGGTTTTCGCGGATTCGGTGAAGGCGTTTCGCGAAAAATTCGCGCGTCAGGGAGCCGGCTTTCCTCCGGTGACGGCCGGGTTCGACAGTTCGCCTCGAAATACCATGGTCATGGAAAAGGTGGAGAGCGACCTCAAAAACAATCTCGGCATTCGCGTCTTGCTGAGCAATATGGATTGGAAGAGTTTTATTGGCTCGCTGCAATCCGATCCTCCCACGATCTATCGAATGGGATGGCTGGCCCCCTTCGGCGATCCGATTCCTCATCTGGAAGTTTTTATCTCCCATGGGCTGAACAACTACACGGGCTGGTCCAGCGCGGAATACGATCGCCTGGTCGCCGAAATCGCGCGTCTTGCTCCGGGTCCCGAGCGGGAGCAGAAAATCCGCCAGGCTGAAAAGTTACTGGTCGATGATCAGGCCGTCGTGGTGCCGATCTATCATTACGTTCAACAGCACGCGATCGCGGCGCGCCTCGCGAACGTCCACGCCAATCCGTTCGGCGTCATCCCGTTCAACGAAGTGACGCTGAAAGACGCCCATGCACATTAAGAGCGGCTTGCTGGAGAAGATCCCCGGCGTTCTTCACGGCTTCGGAAGCTTGGATGAAGAGGTGCCGTCTCCCTTGAAGGAGATCTTCGATCGCACGCACGCCAGCTGGCGCCAGGTGCACGGCACCGCTTGTGTCCGGCTCGATGCGCCTCATACCCAAGGTCTCGAGGCGGACGCTTTCTGGACGGAAAAGACCGGGCTCGCGGTCGCGGTCGTGACCGCTGATTGCGTCCCCATCCTGCTTGCCCGGCGCGACGGCACGCGTGTCGGAGCCATTCACGCCGGATGGCGTGGAACGATTGCCCATATCACCCGGCATTTTTTCGAAGCGGTGGGGGATTCGCCAACCGATTGGGTCGCCGCGATCGGTCCGTCGATCGGGCCCTGCTGTTACGAAGTGAGCGAGGAGCTCGCCGGCGACTTCGCGCGCGAGTTCCCCGACATCGCGGCTGCCGCTGTGCCGCGCTTTCGGCATCTCGACCTGCCCGCGATCAACGAAGCCGAGCTCAAGCGTCTCGGCGTCGCCGATGTCGAATTGCTCCGCGCCTGCACGCGCTGCTCGGTTTCGGCTACGGGCGCGCCGCTTTTCCGCAGTTACCGGCGCGAGGGCGGAAAAACGCGGCAGTATTCAGTGATTTCTTGCTAGGCTCTGCGCCGGCTGAGCGAGCCGCGGGCGTTTTTAAAGAGTCATAGAACGATTTTAAAGTTTCAAAAGGCGCCGGGTCAGCGAATGCGGAAGAGCAAAATATACTCGCGAGAGTGGAAATAACGATAGCTGTTTTCATAGTGGCCTCTGCGTGTAGTTTTAATTGGGAAGGAGTTTTTCTAATCGAATTTTATCCATCAATTTGCATTTCATCGCGTTTTCGCTTGACGGCTTTTACGAGCGCGATTTTTTGAAATCGAGATTGCGTTTAAAATCCCGCATATCAGGCGCGCATTTGTTCTTGGCGAAGCCAATTGACTCACGATTTCCTTTTTCTAAAAAATACAAAAACAATTTCACCACGCGCCCGCCAGAGGCCTCTAGAGTCGTCGTGTATACAGGGCACATGATGATTAAAAAGCTTTCAGATGACGTCTTACTCACTCAAACCAAATCACTCGTCCGTGAAGAAACTCGTCTTACGACAGAGATCCTCCATCATTTGCGCGAAATAGAGATGAGAAAATTATTTTGCGCGCTGGGGTTTTCTTCGCTCTTTGAATACGCAGTCAAGGAGCTGGGCTATAGCGAAAGCGCCGCGCAGCTTCGAATCGATTCGATGCGGCTGCTTCGCGAGCTTCCCCAGGTCGAGGCGCAGGTGCAAAGTGGGGAGTTGACGCTGTCCGTTCTCGTTCAGGCCCAGAAATTTTTCAGGCAGGAAGCAAAACTGGGAAGACCGGTGAGCGTCGAACAGAAACAGGAGGTCGTGCAAAGCCTCGAAGGTAAATCCGCGCGCGAAGCCGAGCGCACGCTTCTTGCCATGAGTCCAGAGCCCGAAAAACATCGGCCCGAGACGGTGCGCGCGATGAGCGCGGACCTCTGCGAAGTTCGCCTCAATCTCAGTAACGAAACCGTGGAGGACTTGGAAAAGTTGAAAGGCCTTCTCGCGCACCAGTTTCCTGAAATGACCCTTTCCGATTTGGTCGCGCACCTAGCAAAACGCGCTCTCAAAGAGCTCGATCCAGCCCAACAAGAAGTCCGAGCGAAAGCATCGGTTGGGACGTCAGAAGTGAAAGCCATTCCGGCAGCAGTAAAACGCGAGGTTTGGCGTCGCGATGGGTCGCGTTGCACCTATGTTGATCCAGTGACCGGACGGAGATGCGAATCGCGGCATCGACTTCAAATTGATCATCGAATACCGAAAGGCCTGGGCGGCGATAACGAAATCACGAATTTGCGGCTTTTATGCGCCCATCACAATGCATTTGAGGCCGCGCGGGTTTATGGGCGCGAAATGATCCAGGGGTATTGGCGGGCCTAATATTTTCTTAATGTCTCGAGCAGCGCCGCGAACTCCGCCGGCGGAGCGGCTTCGAAGCGCAGCTTTTCGCCGGTGATCGGATGCTTGAAGCCTAAGATCGCGGCATGAAGCGCTTGTCCCGGCAGGGCGCTCACCGCCGCTCTCACGTCGACCGGAAGGGCGGTCCACTTCGTGTGATTCGAGCTGGGCTTGCCGTAAACCGGGTCGCCCAAAATCGAATGCCCGATGCTCGTCAGATGAACGCGGATCTGATGGGTTCTGCCGGTCTCGAGCGAGACTTCAAGGAAGCTCGCGAACGCGGTCGAGCGCGTGTGGTATTCCTCGCGCTTCCAGTAAAGGCTCACGGAGTGGCGGCCTCCCGATTTCAGGAGCGCCATTTTCTTCCGGTCGCTTGGGCTTCGGCCGATTTCTCCTTCGATGCGGATCGGTTTTTCGGGCGTGCCGCCGGGCGAGGGGGTGCCGTAGCAAAGCGCACGGTAAACGCGCTCGATGTCGTGCTTAGCAAATGTCTCCGTCAGGGCCTGATGGGCGCGATCGGTTTTCGTGATCACGAGCGCGCCGCTCGTGTTTTTGTCGATTCGATGCACGATCCCCGGACGCAGCGTCCCGCCGATGCCGCTCAAATCCTTCACATGATGAAGCAGGATGTTCACGAGCGTGCCCGCCTTTTCGGTCTCCGATGGGTGAACGCTCAGTCCGGGCGGTTTGTTCACGACCAGCAGGTGCTCGTCTTGAAATAAAACGTCCAGCGGCCGGTCCTCGGGCTGCGCCTCGAGGGGTTGCGGGGCGGGGAAGGTCACTTCGATTTCATTGCCGGGCGCGAGCTTGAGGTTGGCTTTCGCGGGGCGGCCGTCGATCGTGACGTTGCCGTCCTCCATGAGCTTTTGCAGGCGGCTGCGCGAGCATTCGATGCCGTCTTGGGTCAGAGCCCCGGAAATCGCGAGATCCGCGCGTTTGCCCGAGTTCTCGGGCGGCACGGACCATTTCCAGGTATTCAGAGGAACTTTTCGGGATGAAGGCGTTGGCATCGTCTCATGTAAGCGGGCGCGACGTCCTTGCCCGAAAGCCGTAGTGTGCGGGCGACCTGATTGACGAATCCGCGGATGTAAACAGGGGCGGGCAATTTCGAGATATTTTCTTCTTCAATCGCGACGATGTAAGCGCGCGTGATCCGGGTGGCGTTGACGATCTCCTCGATCGCGATGCCGCGGGCTTCGCGCACTTTCCGCAGAAATGCGCCGCTCCACTCGGTTTCCGCCTGGATTTCGAGCTCGATGTCGGAAATATCCGAGATCGGACCCGGCGGCGGAAGGACCGTCTCTTTCTCGGCGGCGGGCGAGGGGTTCGCGGTCGGCGCGGGAGCCGAGGCCAAGGGCAACGCCGCGCTCGCGGGCTTCTCGCTGGCAGGGGCGGGAGGGAAGCTGAAATCGGTGACTGGCGCGACCAACGCATGCTCGGCGTTTTCCACGGTTTCCATCGGAGGGGCGCGGTCGATCGAAATGACGTTCTGGGGCCGGGGCGATTCCATCGTCACCGTCGTTTCACCTGGGCTTTTTGAGGCGTGGTCGTACTCCCGGCGTTTGTCCGGATTCGACAGGGCCGCGTAGGCTTGCTCCACGCGCCGGAGGATTTCTTCCCGCTCGCCGGGGTCGACCAGGGTGTAGAGCGCCACGCTGTCTTTCGAGTACGTGTTTTTGATGCGTAAGTAGGAATCCCGGATCTCCGCCTGGGAGGCATCGGGCATGACGTCCAGGATCTCGTAGAAATCGGATGGATCGCCTTCGATCGAGCTGGCGGAGAATTTCGCATCGAACATGTTTTAACCTCGAAACCCGCTCTTTTGGTTCGCGTGGCGCTTCAACAAATATTGAACAATGCGGTCCACGCTCGAAACGAGCCGGGAGTTGGGGAATTCGATGAAAAGAGGGCGCTTGCGTCGCACCGCTTGCCAGACGGCGCTGTCGTAATCCAGATAGCCCATGTAATCCATCTCGATCCCGAAGTACTTCTTGCACACGGCTTTGACCGAAAAACCGATATCGATGTCGGCTTGCGTTCGCGCCTGATTGACGATGAGTTGAGGGCGGAACTTCTCGATTTCCTGCTTGAGTCGGAGCCCGAGCTCGGGGCTGAGGTTGTTCACTTCGCGATAAAGGTCCGACGGGGATTTCAGGTTTTCGGAATTTCGGGGGTCCATCGCCATCTCGATGAGGTGGCGCGCGTCCCGGAGAGACGGAGCATGCCAAAGTCTGCGGTAATAAGCGGTTTTGATGAAGCGGTACGCGTTCTCGATCGATGTGGGCTCGGGCAGGAGCACGATCAATCCGATATCGCTGTACAAAAAGAAATCGATCGTCGTGTAACTCGTGCCGGCTCCGAGGTCGAAGATGAGATAATCGGCATTCAACCCGCTCACTGCTTCGAGAAGCTTTTTCTTCCCGGCATCGCTCAGCTGGGCGGCGGCGATCGAGTCTTGCGCGCCGCTGATGAGGTCCAGCTGCGGAATCCCCGTGGGCTGCGCGCACTGGTTCACGTTAGTCACCCGTCCGGTGATGAAGTCGCTGAGGGTCTGTTTCGGAAGGTCGACGCCGAGGGCGGTGTGCAGGTTGGATCCGCCAAGGTCCATGTCGATCGCCACGACTCGGTTGCCGGTTCTCGCGAGCGAAATCGCGATGCTCGAAGCAATGAGGCTTTTGCCGACGCCGCCTTTGCCGCCGCCGACCGCCCAGATTTGTTTGAGTCGGCCGTTCGAGGGGACGGTGAGCTGCCCAAAGAAGTTTTTATCGGAATCATCGCCGCTGAAATGAGCGTAAGGCGAATCCGAAGCGGACAATTGCCCGGACGCCGGGCTCGCGGTTGTCTTCGTATTCGCTTGGGAGGCCTCGGGGGCCTCGATGTGAGGATCGGGACGGGTAGTAATGACGCTTCCTTCCATGGAAGACCTCGTTTCTCGCCTTTTCAAAAACTTCGGCGCAAATCCTTTGCGCGAAGAATACAAGAGTCTTAAATAGGATCAGTTTCTATACAATGAGAGTCAAGCAAATTTCTGAATCGTGGTGTCAGAGTGCACCTCATGACGCATCTCGGTGAAGGTGCGTAGTAGATTTCGCAGTATTTCGTCAAGATTGCGTAAAGGCTTACTCGATTTCGACTCTAAAGGTGATTTTTTTGATCCGCTTTAATGCGTACGGTCAATAGCTTGCCGCTTCAACTCATTGAATCATCAAGAGAAAACGGTGCTAAAAAACATTGCAAAAAGAGACGAATTTTAGGGAGCATGGCATCCTGGTTGCTTAATTCATTTATAAGCTATGAAACGAATTGCAGAATTTATGATGCAGCAGATTTTCGCAGTGAACGGCCCGACTGGGCTTCACCTTCGAAGCGACCTCCATTTAGCACGCAAGGTCTGGCACATGTTCATGGGAGCGACCATGGCATCCATTTATTTTTCGGGAATGAGCGTACATGTCGCCGTGCTCTGTCTGTCCGTGGCACTCTGCCTTTCGGTATCGCTTGAGTTTGCCCGGTTGCGCGTTCCCTCGTTCAACGAAAAGATCGTTCGGCTTTGGGGCCCGGTCATGCGGCATTGCGAGATCAACCGGGTCAGCGGCATCCCGTTCTATATTTTGGCCACGCTCCTGGCGATCGGCATTTTTCCCAAGCCCATCGCGGTTCTTTCGATCCTGTATCTTGCTTTCGGCGACCCGGTCGCATCGGTCGTCGGCATTCTTTATGGCAAATACGGCCCGCGCTTTTCGAATGGGAAGTCACTGATCGGAACTTTAGCCGGCGTGGCGACTTGCACGCTGGTCGGCTTTTTCTTCCTGAAGACGCTCTCGCTGCCTCCGACCGTCTATCTTTCCTTGGTTCTTATCGGGGGAATTGCGGGCGGGGTGGCCGAGCTTGCTCCCTTTGAAATGGACGATAACCTGAGTATCCCGATTGTTTCGGGGTTCGTGCTCTGGTTTGCGTTCATCGTCTTTGGTGTTTAATCACTGTTAATAAGTCTTTATTAAAGCGGCCACGATCTCTCAATCCGTGTAAGGTTTTTACGGCTGTCTAAACTTTATACAATGCCATCCGTGGTATCGTGCTCATATCCAATTGAAATCATTGGACTTTTAACTCGGCTACAGAAAGTTTCCGTGGTATGTGGATTGCTTTGTATAGAGGTGGGGCGGGGGCGAGGATTCAATGAAGATCGGTTCAAGTATCAAAATGAGAGGATCGAATGTTCTTCTGACTCTGGTCGGAAGCGCTTTGTTTTGTGCTTCGGCGATGGCAGGGGTTTCCTCATCCGATGTGGCCGCGACCCCCGGCTGGTCTTCGAGCGATGGCGTGGCCGCGAATCCGAATTGTTCGATTCTGAGTGATTATCGCTACAATAGCGTCACCAATCCTTTGGACCCTTTTATTGATCAACGCGTGGCTGCGCAGCTTCGGCAGCAATATGATGACCTCAATCGCAACTACGAGATTCGCCGCGATTACGGCTTGATGGCGCCCAACTACGATGAGCAGGTTCACGCTGGCCAAATCAGTGACCTGGGCCACAATGCCATGCAGCGGTTCCAAACCTATGAAGGCGAGAAGGTAAAAAAATCGGCTGAAGCCAATCCGGATCTTCAGCCGCTCATGGCGCCAGCTGCCGTGATGGGTGGCGCGATGGCCGTTTACCGCGGCACCGGCGTGAACCTCTACCGTGATGGGGACATCAAAGTTCGCGCGAAAGCCAGCTTTCGTAACCGCACGACGGGGCTTGAGCTCAATTCTCCCCTGGTCCACGGCTCGCTGGACATGACCGCTACCGCGCCCAGCACGCTTGATCCCACCGTCATTTCGCCGTTGGACCCCGCAGCCCGCGCCGAGCGCTATCGCCTCTCGCTTTCTCGCCTGTTGCCTTTCGATTTTTCGAGCGGTTTGTCTTACGGCACCACGACCTCGACGATGAGCGCGTCGCTGAGCCGCAAATTGACGAATAACCTCACCGCCGTCGTCGGCGCCGCGAAGACGATGGATCCTTCGCTCGAAGCCATCGCGCCTTCCGAGCAATCGCTTCGCTTCCTCTACGGCTTGAGCTTCTGAGCAGTTGATGTCGAACTCGCACGGCTACTCAACTCCGCCGGCGGAGTGACCGGTACCAATTCGAGCTGGGTGCGGGCTTATAAATCTTGATAGGTATTTTATCGGCTGCCACCAAGTCGGCGTAAAAACGACCCCGGCAGGCTCGTCAATTATTTCTTTATCGGCCGAAACAGAGCGAAGGCAGATTCGATTTGATCTCGTAATTAATTCTGCACTAGTTTGTCCTCATGTTGAAACTCCATTCGTTCACGAGGAGCCCCAACCCTTTGAAGGTGAGGATGGCGCTCAATGAACTCGGCCTCCCGCATGAAATCAAAGAAATCAATCTCTTCAAAGGTGAGCACATGAGTCCCGAGTTCAAAAAGATTAATCCTATGCAAGGAGTCCCCGTACTCGAAGATGATGGATTAGTTCTTTCGGAGTCCAATGCAATTTTGGCCTACCTTGGAAGAAAACTGAAAACTTCTCTTTGGCCTATCGATCCAAAGCTAGAGGCTGCTGCTTTGCAGTGGCTTTTCTTTGAAAGTACTTTGCTTATCCGTAGATGCGGAATTCTGTGGTGGAGCGAAACTATTGCTCCTAAAACTGGTATGGAAGGAATGACTGAGGGAGAGCTTGTTGAAGCTACCGAAGATCTGATGGACACGTTCGATCGTATTGAGCCGCTTCTTTCCGGTCAGCGTTACATTCTTAGCAATGACTTCAGCCTTGTGGATTGCTCGATTGGCCCTGTTATGAATATGCTGAGGGAAACTCGACTCAGGGGCCTTTCAAAGTGGCCAGGTATCCAGGCCTATGCAGATCGTGTCCGGGCCCGCCCCAGTTGGAAAATTTCGGACGGCGACGCCATCTATTCTAGTACTTGGAAAAATTAACTTAAATTGCCCGATTGGGTTTCGGAAAACCTATCAGCTAATCCCAAGATAATTTCAGCCCAATACAGTCGGACCTTATTCCCTTGTTTCTCGAGAACAGAACCGCCGGTAAGGCCTGAGCCTTTCCGGCGGTTCTTGCTTGGTAGATTTGTGTGAGACAGAGGTCGCGCACGCCGTACGAGTTTTCTACGTACGGTCCTGAGCAGTGCGGCTCGCCTGCTAGGGAAAGGCCAGGAAGGCCTGTTTTGAGGGTCCCTAGACAGGAAGTCGAGCAGGCCGCAGCCGCATCGGTTCAGGACCGATGAAATTCGACAATCGTCGCCCCAGTGCCGCCCTGGCCCGGCCCGCCGTCGCGGAATTCCTTGATGTAGGGAAGCTTGGCAAGTGCGGCGCGAACCGCTTCGCGGATCGCGCCGGTTCCGAGCCCATGCACGACTGTGACTTCCACGTAAGCGCCGTTTCGAAACGCCTGGTCGATCCAGCTGTCAAACTCGCTCATGGCTTCTTCGAGCCGCAGTCCGCGCAAATCGATTCGCGGCGCAGGGGCGGTCGTATCGAATGATGCCGAGAATGGGGTAACGCCTTTGGCGCGCACCAGGTTGCGGGCTTGGGCGGATTTTACGGCCGAGATTTCCGAGGCCAGCAGCGGTTCGATATCGCCCGGGTCGAGCGTCATCTGAAGCTTGCCGAGCGCGACGCGGATTTTTCCGCCGGGAAGCAATGCCAGGACGGTCCCCGTGTTTTTCCATTTCGGCACGCGAACCGGTTCGCCCACCTGGATCTTCGCGCTGGGCGCTTCCGCGATCTGAGGCCGTTCTTTCGCGGATTGCAGGGTTTCCGCGATCTCGGGCGCCTCTTCTTCGAGCGCGTGCTCAAGACGGGTGGAGGCGATGCCGAAAGTTTCGTTGACGCGCGCGCGGGTCTCGTCGATTTCTTTCCGGCTTTTGCCCTTGGCTTCATCGAGCGTGCGAACCGCCATTCGGACTTCATCTTGCGCCTGCTCGAGCACGCGGCGCAGCCGCTGGCGAGTGCGGTCGAGCATATCGGCGACCGATCGCTGGGTGCGCTCGGTCCATTCGTTGCGAAGCCTTTCCGCCTCTTCGCGCAGGTGCACGGCTTCCCGGCGGGCCCGGTCGGCTTCGTGCGAGTCGGCTTCGAGCTTGGCGAGCATCTGCTCGAATTTCTTATGCTCGGCCGAGAGATAGCTTCTCGCCAGGCGCAAGACATCCTGGGGGATGCCTAATCTTTCGGCGGTTTCGAGCGCGCGCGATCGGCCCGGCACTCCAAGCAGCATACGGTAAGTCGGGGTTCGCGCACTTTCATCGAACTGCATGCTGGCGTTCAGGATTCTTCCGTCCGAAACCGCCGCGGCCTTGAGATGAGGATCGTGCGTCGTGGTCACGGTCACGGCGCCCCGGCTCATGATGGTTTCAAGAAACGCGCGTCCGAGCGCGGCGCCTTCTTCGGGGTCGGTCGCCGAGTTCAGTTCGTCGATCAGGATCAGGCTTTGATCGGTCAGATTTTCCAGGATCTGCCGAAAGCGCTGGATATGGCCCGAAAAAGTCGAGAGATGCTGCTCGATAGACTGAGGATCGCCGAGATCGGCAAAGACCCGGTCGAAAAACGGCACGCGTGGATGATCGATGGCGGGAAACGGAAAGCCCGTGCGCGCGCAAAGAGCCGCGAGCCCGAGCGTCTTCAGGAGCACCGTTTTGCCGCCCGTGTTCGGGCCGGTGAGAAGCAGAGTCCGCACCGGGTCTCCGAACTCGATGTCGTTTCGAATGATCTTCTCGACGGGCACGGACCGCCAAAGTAAGGGATGCACCGTTTGATTCATGCGGAAGGCGCGCTCTTCGCTTACTTCGATCGCTTTGCCTCCGAAATGGCGGCCGAATCGCGCGCGCGCCTGGGCCGCGTCCCAGTGCGAGAGGATCTCGACTGCATCGCGGGTTTCGTCCGAGAACGGCTGAAGCGCCTTGGAGACTTCAGTCAAGACGACGTGAATTTCGGTGATCAGCTCGTTTTGCCGCTGACGAAGCCGGTTGTTCAGGTTCGCTACTTCGCGAGGCTCGACGAAAACCGTTTGGCGGCTCGCGGATGCTTCGTAAATGATTCCCTCGACATCGGCCTGCGAGGAGATTTTCACCGGAAGGACGTAACGACCGTCGCGTACGTCGGTGAAGTTTTCCTGCAGCACGCCCTTGGCGGAAAGGGTTTTCATCAGCTGATCCAGGATGATCGAGATTTCCCGCTTCAGCGCGCGGATTTCGGAGTGAAGCCTGCCAAGCGCCGGTGAGGCGCGCTCCGAGAGATCTCCTTCCGGCGTGAGAATCCGGTCCAGAATCTGGATCGGACGCAGGGGATCGGGAAGCCGGAGCAGGGCCTTTTTGAAAAGCTCGCTTTTGATTTCCTCGCGGGGCAATTGAGTCCAGGAGTCGATGGCGTAAAGCCAGCGTCGCAGCAAGGCGAGCTCGGAAATTTCGAGCACCGCGCCACGCGAAAGACGATCCAGCGCCGCTTCTGGGTCGGCAAGCTCAAGGAGCGGTCCCCAAAGAGCGTCGCGGTCGAGGAGCTGGGCCGCTTCCTGGGTTTCTTGCTGAAGCAAGCGAGCGGCCGCGACGTGGGGCGCCCAAAGCGCCGGGTCGTCGAGCGCGAGTGTCATTTGCTTGGCTCGCTCGGTGCGCGCTTCGTTTTGGGCTAGATCAAGAAAGCGTTTCCACTCCAGGGGTTCCAACTCATTCATGTCGGACTTTTTTATATCTTGGAATTGCTCTCTTGGCTTGGTGATTCTTGTCATGACGTACCTTGTGGGCATATATTGAGCATAGATGATTCACAGCATGAGTTCGCAACCCGATCCCTTTGACCTTGTTGGCGTCTTTCAAGAGGTCAACGACAAGTTTTTCGATAACTTTTTGGAGCTTCCGGTTTTTCGCTGGAACTCCCGTCTTCGTTCAAGCGCTGGAAGATTCATTCCAGGACAGCGCAAATGGATCCAGGACGCCCCGCCGGTGATCGAGGTCGCGTCTTATCTTCTTGAAGAGTCGAATGCGGCGTTTCTGATTCGTGACACGGTCGCGCACGAGATGATTCACTACTGGCTTTGGGTTCGCCGGCAACCCTATGGCCATACGCCCGAGTTTTACGAAAAGATGAAGCTCATGGGCGTGAGCCGATACAATCCCGTGCCGCGCACGGTGTCCTACAAGTATGTTTATCGCTGCGCGCATTGTGAAACGGAATTTCCCGCGCGTCGTCGGCTCGGTCCCCTGGCGTGCGCGAAGTGTTGCCGCCGTTACGGGCAGGGGAAATACGATGTTCGATTCAAGCTTCACCTGGTTCGCGCCTGGGATCCGGCGGTGCCGCTGAAAACTACTTAAGGCTGGATTTCGATGCTGTACTTGCGCATCTTGGAAAGCAGCGTATCGCGATCCATGCGGCTCATCTGGCAAGTGCGATCGACCTGCCAGTCAAAGGTTTTGAGCAATTCCAAGAGATAGATTTTTTCGAACTGTTCGCGCGTGGCGCGGAAGTCGATCCGGTCGTGGCCGAAATCCGGAAGATCCGAAGCTTCAATCCGGTCGCCCGCGGCTTTGATAATCGCGACTCGCAGCACGTTTCGGAGCTCGCGGACGTTGCCGGGCCATTCGTAGGTGCGGAGCGCTTCCCAGGTTTCCGGGGACAATTCGCGTAAGTGCTCGCGATGCAGCTCGCGCCCGATTTCCCCGACGAGGCCGAGAACGATGTCCTCGAACTCCTCTTGGCGCTTGGAGAGCGGCGGCATTTCAATCTTGAATACTTTGAGTTTTTCGAGCAGGTCCGGGTTAAAGAGCCCGCCTTGGGCGCGCTTTTCCAGGGAGCGGCTGGTTGTCGCGATCACGCGGACGTTCAGAAGCGTGGTGACCCCGTTCACGCGGACCGATTTGGTGCGCAGGAATCCGAGGATCGCCATTTGCTCCGAGAGCGGCCATTCCCCGATTTCGGAAATGGAAATCGTGCCGCCTTGAGCGGCGCCGATTTGAGTTACAAAGGGATGGTCGTGATTGGCGGTGATAAAAGGGCGTCCCGCGCGAGGACTCTTATTATGGATCCAACGCGCAATGGCGCCTTTACCGGTTCCATCGCCGCCGCTGATGAGAGCGGGGGAGGAATCGGCCTGGGCCGCTAGCAGGGCTACTCGGCGTTGGCCTGGTGGTATAAAATGGACCATTTCCATAAGGTTTCCTGGCGATGGATTAACGCGCTGCATAGGTTTTGTCAAATCGAATTATTTCGCTTTAAATAAGCAAAATGACAAGGATAAATCAGCTCAAGGCAGCGGGGCGGGTACTGGGTCTTTTTGCCTTGGTTTTGGCTCTATTGGGGGCTTTGGCCGGGAAATGCGTTTATGCTTCCGAGTTTAAGGTCGGGATGGTTCTCGATAAGGGCGGGAAAGAAGATAAATCCTTTAATAACGCCGCCTACGACGGCTTTAAGCACGCAAAAGCCGAGTTGAAAATCACCGGCAAAGTGATCGAAGCCAGTGACGACAATAGCTACGAGCCGCTCTTGCGCGCGATGGCCAGCCGCGATTTCGATCTCATCATCGCTATCGGTTTTGCCCAAGCGGAAGCGGTGAAGCGGGTTTCGAAAGCTTATCCGTCCAAGCATTTTGTCATTGTCGATGCGGAGGTGGAGGCGCCGAACGTACGGACGCTGATGTTTCGGGAACACGAGGGTTCGTTTTTGGTGGGCGCGCTGGCCGCGCTGGTTTCGCATACGGGAAAAATCGGATTCATCGGCGGCATGGACGGCCCGCTGATCCGGCGCTTTGAGATGGGCTATATCGCCGGAGCGAAATACATCAATCCGCGAGTGAAGGTGATCTCGAACTTTGTGGGGGTTTCAGTCGACGCCTGGAATAACCCGGCGAAAGGCAAAGAGCTGGCGATCGCCCAGTATTCGGAAGGCGGCGATATTATTTTCGGCGCGGCGGGGGCCTCGGGCAACGGGGTTTTCGATGCGGCGGAAGAAGAAGGGCGGCTCGTCATCGGGGTCGACTCGAATCAGAACTGGGTGAAGCCCGGCCATGTCTTGACGAGCATGTTGAAGCGGGTGGATGTCGCGGTTTTCGATACGATCCGCGCGGCGCAATCGGGACAGTTCGCGGGCGGGATTTTTTATTACGGCCTGGCCAATAGCGGGATCGACTATGCGATGGATCAGTACAATGAAGCCTTGGTTCCGAAGGCGGCGCGCGCCAGAATCGAGGAGCTGAAAAAGGCGATCATCGACGGAAAAATCCGGGTGCCCGATTATTATGAAAAAAAATAGCCTGGAGTCTTTCGCGCCATTTGCAGTCGAGATGAAGGGGATTCGAAAGGCCTTCGGCGGGTGCGTCGCCAGCCGCGATATCCATCTGCAAGTCAAAGCCGGCAGCATTCACGCGATCGTGGGTGAAAACGGCGCCGGAAAATCGACCGCGATGAAGATGCTTTACGGGATGCTCAAACCCGATGCGGGCGAGATCTGGATTCGGGGCGAGAAGCGTCGTTGGCGTTCCCCGCAAGATGCGATTCGCGCGGGCATCGGCATGGTTCATCAGCATTTCATGCTCGCCGGGCCTTATTCGGTCCTTGAAAATATCATCTTAGGCGATGAGCCTCGCTTGGCGCTCGGTTGGATCGATCGCAAGGCGGCGCGCGAAAAGCTCGAGGCGCTTTCCGCGCGCTACAAGCTCACGCTGCCCTGGGACCAGGAAGTGGCGGCTCTCGGCGTGGGGATGCAGCAGCGAATCGAGATCATCAAGCTTCTTTATCGGAACGCGTCCATCCTGATTTTGGATGAGCCGACGGCGGTGCTGACGCCTCAAGAAACGGCCGAGCTTTTCGTGCAGCTTCGCCGCCTGCGTGACGAGGGTAAGACCGTTTTATTGATCACGCATAAATTGAAGGAGGTGCTGGAGCTTTCCGACGAGGTCACCGTTTTTCGCGGAGGGGAAGTGGTCGGGCACCGCTTGACCCAAAACACCAACGCCGACGATCTGGCCACTTTGATGGTCGGTCGTAAAGTGAATCTGCGAGCGGAAGTTCCGCCGCCCCCTCAACTTGGCGAGGCCGTACTCCAAGTCCCGGAGCTGGGTTTTGAGGTGCGCGCGGGTGAGATCGTGGGGATCGCGGGAGTGGAAGGCAATGGGCAATCCGAGCTCTTGGCGGGGCTCCCGCGCGGTTTCGCGGGATTCATTCCTGAAGACCGTCATCGCGAAGGTTTGCTCTTGGATCGGCCGGTCAGCGAGAGCTTCGTGCTGGGGCATCAGCGCCGCAAGCCTTATGGCCACCGGTTTTGCGGCATTTGGATGCTGGATCGCGCGGCGATCGAAACCGAGTACGCGCGCGCGGCCGAGGAATACGATATCCGGCCGCGCAGCCCGCAGGTGAACGCGCGCGATCTTTCGGGCGGTAATCAGCAAAAGGTGATCTTCGCGCGCGAGATGGGGTTGCGCGGAGGTAAGGCACCGGAGCTTCTGGTGGCGGCTCAGCCGACGCGCGGAGTGGATGTCGGCGCGATCGAGCTGATTCATGCGCGAATGATTCAGGTACGGAACGAGGGCACGGGCGTTTTGCTCGTTTCCTCGGAGCTTGAAGAGGTGATGGCGCTTTCGGATCGGATTTTGGTCATATACGGCGGAAAAATCGTCGCGCGGTTCGCGCGAGGCGAGGCCGACGAGCATAAGATCGGATTTTACATGGGCGGAGGGGTCGCTTGAGCGGCATTTTGAAAAGGCTTCTTCAGCCGTTTTTGGCGGTCGCTTTGGGATTGGCGCTCGGGCTGGGAATCGCCGCTCTCGGCGGCGACAGCGCTTGGGTGATTTTGAAGGCGTTGCTGAACAGCGCGTTCGGATCCCGCTATGATTTCGGGATGACGCTTTTTTATTCGGCGCCGCTGGTTTTGACCGGCCTTTCAGTCGCGATGGGGCTTGAAGCGGGATTGTTTAATATCGGGGCCGAAGGCCAGATGGGTCTGGGCGCGCTCGCGGCGGCGGCCGTCGGCATCGGTTTTCCCGGAGTGCCCTGGCCGTTGGCGCCGGCGCTCGCGGTGTTTGCCGCGTTTCTGGCCGGCGCGACGTGGGGCGCGATTCCGGGTTGGCTGCGCGCCAAGCGTGGCAGTCATGAGGTGATTATCACGATCATGATGAATTTCATCGCGGCGGGAGTGGCGAGTTATTTCACCCTTTATGTTTTCAAGGCGCCTCATTCCCAGAACTCCGAGACGAGCTCCGTGGCGGCGGCGTACCTCATTCATCCGTTCGCCTTTTTCATGGACGCGCCGGTGAGCGCGGCGCTTTTGCTTTCGCTTGTGATTGCCGGAGGAACAGCGCTTTTCTTTCGCCGGACGGTGGCGGGCTATGAGCTGCGCGCGGTCGGCGCGAACGAAATGGCCGCGCGCTTCGCGGGGATCGATGTGGGCCGCAGCCAGCTCTTGGCGCTCACGTTCGCCGGAGGCATTGCGGGGCTTGCGGGAATTCCGGAAGTGCTGAGCGCATCCGGCCGGTTCCGCATGGGCTTTTCCCCGGGCTACGGATTTATGGGAATCGCGGTCGCGCTGCTGGGCCGAAGAAGGGCTATGGGAATCATTGCCGCCGCGCTTCTTTTCGGGGCTTTGCAAAAAGGTACGGCCTACCTTGAGTTGGATACGCAGCACGTGACGCGCGACCTGTCGCAAATCCTTCAGGCGCTCGTGATTTTGTCCGTTTCCGCCGACGGGCTTTGGAGGTGGCTGAAAAATGACAGGCTCTGAAATATTGGAACTGGGCGGATCAACGGCGCGCGTTTCCACACCGTTGCTTTTCGCGGCTTTGGGGGGATGGGTTTCCGAGCGCTCGGGCGTGATCAATATCGCGCTTGAGGGCTTGATGCTCGTTGGAGCCTTCGCCGCCGCGTCTTGCGCGCATGTCACGGGTTCTCCCTGGATGGGGGCATTGGGAGGGATGATGGCGGGAGCGGCGCTTGCCGGTGTTTACGCGTTCACAGTGATTCCGCTTCGAGCCAATCAGGTGGTTGCGGGAACCGCGATCAATATGCTCGCTGCGGGGATCACGCCGCTTCTCGGTGCTTATCTTTTTGACTCCACGAGCGGCACGCCGAGCCTTCCGGCATCGGCACGCTTTCATTCGGCGCCGATTTGGATCGGAGTAGCCGTGGTGGGGCTTGGGTGGGTTTGGACCCGTTACACCCGCACGGGGCTTTGGGTGCGTTTTGCGGGAGAAAATCCGGAAGCATTGGATGCGGCGGGAGTTCGGGTCGCGCGCGTGCGCTGGGTCGCCGTGCTTGTAAGCGGCGCGTTGGCGGGGATGGGCGGTTCTTCTCTTTCGATTTTTCTCGCTTCATCCTTTTCGAGGGATATGACCGCGGGCCGGGGCTTCATGGCGCTTGCCGCTTTGATTTTCGGCAAGTGGAAGCCGGTTCCGGCGGCGCTTGCCTGCCTGCTTTTTGGTTTTTTCGATGCGCTTCAGATTCGTCTTCAGGGGCTTTCGTTCGGAAACGGTTTGCCTATTCCGGTTCAGTTCATTCAGGTTTTGCCTTATGCCGTGACGATCCTTGTGCTCGCCGGCTTTGTTGGGAAATCGAGTGCTCCCAAGGCCCTAGGCATGTAAACTGAATATATGACACGTTCATCTCAAGGATTCTCGCTTTCGTTCTTCATGGCATTCGGGGGTTGCGCGCTTTTTCTGGCGCTCGGGGCGTCGGGTTGCCGGCCCATCGAAGGGGGGCCGGTATTTGATTCGGTTCTTCTGCGCTGGCTTCATCCGGCCAAGCCATCTCCTAAGCCCGTGAGCTCGGACGAGCAGCGGAAGGCGGACCTCGGATCCATGCTGCACGAAATGTTCGAAGTCGTGCTGCTTCGCGAACCGGTCGGCAGCGGCGAGTTTGATTCGCTTTGGAGCCCGCTTCTTCAGGGCGCTTCGGTTGAAGGCGTCTATAACGGCTTCGTGCATTCCTCTCATTATCAGGAGCTGGAGCAGAAAACCGGACATGCGACTCCGGTCGCCGTGAAAATTTATTTCCAAGAGATCGCCGTGCTGGAAGCCGGGTTGCCGCACGCTTCGGATTTAAGCGATGTGCAGCCGGATCAAGCGTCGCTTTTCAAGCTGAAGCGCGTTCTGGGCGATGAGGCGTTGAAGGTGATCGACGCGAAGAAAGCGAAGCCCGCCGATCTCGCGGCCTGGTATGGGCCTTGGGCGGCGCGCATTTCGGCCATGAAAGTCAATTTGGGTTTGCCTCTCAGAAGCAATACTGATCCTAAGTTTCACGAAAACTGGGTGCTTCAGGAGCTGAAGCAGCCGAACGGCATGGACCACGTAGTTTGGGAAGTGCTGAACCGGGTGCATCGCGTGCTCAACGAAGCCGAAGAGCGAGGGATGAAAAAATGAACCCGGTGATCATCACTTGCGCGATCACCGGCGCCGAGACGACTCGTGAAAAGCAGCCCAGTCTGCCGGTGACGCCCGAGCAGCAAGCCCAGGCCGCGGCCGAGTGCGTGAAGGCCGGCGCGTCGATCATTCATCTGCATGTGCGCGAGGACGATGGAAAGCCAAGCCAGCGCACGGAGCGTTTCGAGGAATCGATCCGCCTGATCCGCAAGGCTGCTCCGGGCGTGATCATTCAGATTTCCACCGGCGGAGCGGTGGGGGAGTCGATCGAGAATCGCGCCCGGCCGCTTTCGCTCAAGCCCGAGATGGCTTCGCTGAACCTGGGGACGATGAATTTCGGCGAGGATGTTTTCATGAACCACCCGCGCGATATCGTGGCGCTGGCGGCCCGGATGCAGAAAAACTCGGTCGTGCCGGAGCTCGAGATCTACGAGGCCGGAATGCTGGAAAGCGCGTTTCGGCTCGCCAAGCAGGGCGTTTTGCGCGAGCCGCTGCATTTTCAGTTCGTGCTCGGCGTGTCGGGCGGAATGTCGGGCGATCCGCGCAATCTCGTTCATCTCGTGACCTTGCTCGAGGCGGGCGCGGCCGGAAGGCCGCTGCACTGGGGCGTTGCCGGAGTGGGGCGTTTCCAGCTTCCGCTTGCCGTGCAAGCGTTGGTGATGGGCGGGCATGTGCGCGTGGGCTTTGAGGACAATATTTTCTACCAAAAGGGCGTGCTCGCCACGTCCAACGCTCAACTGGTCGAGCGCGTCGCACGCATCGCGGGCGAGCTCGGGCGCGAAGTGGCGACCCCGGCGGTGGCTCGGGAAATACTGGGCCTAAGCTCCTAGTTTCCAGTCTTTGCTCGTGATCAGCCTGCTTCCCCGTTTCGAGAAAATATAGCTCCACGACCACTCGAAAAAGACGACGAGCCGGTTTTTGAATCCGATCAGGTAAAGGATGTGGATGAAGAGCCAGGACAGCCAGGCGAGGTAACCGGTGAGCTTTAATTTACCGAGGACGGCGATGGCCTTTCGTTTTCCGATCGTCGCCATCTGGCCCTTGTCGACATAACGAAACGGCTTCCGGGGTTTTCCGGCGATCGAGGCCAGGATGTTTTCGGCCGCGTGACGCCCGGCCTGGATCGCGGCGGGCGCGAGGCCAGGGAGGGGTTTTCCGTCATCCATCTCGAAGTGCGCGAGGTCGCCCACGGCGAAGGTATCGGGAAAGCCGGGAATCGAAAAGTCCGATCGGACTTTCACGCGCCCGGCGCGATCGAGCTCGACGCCCAGGGTTTTGCTGAGTTTCGTCGCTTGAACGCCGGCGGCCCAGAACACGTTTCGGGCCGCGATCTTCAGATCGCCGATTCGAACGCCTTCGGCATCGATCTCGTTCACTCGTGACGACGTTTTCACTTCCACTCCGAGTTTGTTCAGATCTCGCAAGGCGTGTTCCGAAAGAGCTTGGGGAAACGAGGCGAGCACGCGGTCTCCGGCTTCGATGAGAACGATCCGGGCGCTGGCGGGATTGATATGGGTGAAGTCTTTGACCAGCACCGTGCGGCTGATGTCGGCGATCGAGCCCGCAAGCTCGACGCCGGTCGGGCCGCCGCCGACGATGACGAAGGTGAGGAGCGCCGCTTGCACGGCCGGGTTGGTTTCGTTTTCGGCGTATTCGAACGCCGAGAGAATGCGGCGCCGGATTTCGAGCGCTTGTTCGATGGTTTTCAGCCCCGGCGCGAAATCTTCCCATTGATATTTTCCGAAGTAGCTGTGAAGCGCGCCCGTGGCGAGAATCAGATAATCGAAGCCGAGTTCGATCGGGGGTTCGCCGACCCGGACGAACTTGTTTTTGAGATCGATCGAGTGCACGGTGCCCATGTGAACGCTGATATTGCGCGCTTTCGAGAACTGCGCGCGAATGGGGACGGCGATGTCGGCCGGATTGAGCCCGGCGGTGGCGACTTGGTAAAGAAGCGGCTGAAATAGGTGATAGTTGCGTTGATCGATCAAGGTGATCTGGACGCCGGGGCGGTCGGCAAGCCGCTTGGCGGCATTCAAACCGGCGAAGCCGCCGCCGACGATCATGATGTGCTTTTCGCCCGGTTTGAGGCTTGGCTTTTTGATGAACATCGTGGTTCCTTTTTATGCGCATGGCAACGCCGCTATCGCGGCTGCCACACGCTGTTTGCCATATGGCGGGCAGCGCATTACAGTGAAATCGACTTATGTCGGATTCAGCCCCATCTCCATCAGCGTTAACTTTTCTATGGCTTGCGATTTGGACGGGAATTTGCGTTTCGGGTCTCTATGTCGCGCAGCCGCTTTTGCATTTGTTGGGTTTGGATTTTCAGGTTTCGGATAATCACGTCAGCCTTGTGTCAACCTTCACGCAGATGGGGTACGGGATCGCGCTCTTTTTGCTGGTCCCGCTGGGAGATTTTTTTGATAAGAAGAAGCTCATTCTCCTGAAATTGGTCCTCTTGGCGGGGACGATCCTTTGCTGTGCCTTTGCCAAGAGCTTCTCGCTTTTATTGATCTCAAGCCTCGCCTTGGGGATCTTCGCGAGCACGACCCAAGACTTTATCCCGGTTGCCGCCGATCTCGCTCCCCCGAACAAGCGCGGGCAATACATCGGCTACGTGGTGACGGGGTTGACGACCGGGATCTTGCTTTGTCGGACGCTTTCTGGCTGGATCGCGCAAGGGTTCGGCTGGCGAGGCGTCTTTATCGCGCTTTTCGCGGCGACTTTTTTCACGCTCGTGACCTGCTATTTCTTTTTTCCGAAGCTCGAGGCCGTGGCTCGGCGGGGGTCGGTATTTTCGATCTATCGCTCGATGATCGCGTTGTGGCAGGAGCATCAGGCGCTTCGCGTCGCCGTGATCCGGCATGCGCTGATGGGCATGGCGTTTTCGGCCTTTTGGACCAATCTCTCGTTCTTTCTTTCGAAGGCGCCTTATTTTTGGAGCGCGTCCCGGATCGGCATGATGGGCTTGGCCGGCGCGCTTGGGGCGCTCTCGACTTCTTTCGTGGGGAGAATCGCCGATAAGCGCGGACCGCTTTTCGGAATTCAGTTCGCGACTCTTTTGGCTTTTTTTTCTTTTCTGGCAATGTTCGTTTTCAAAGGGCAGGCCATGGTCATCATCCTCGGAACGGTGCTTTTCGACCTGGCGGTGCAAACTTCGCTCGTTTCCCATCAGTCGATCATTTACGGGATCGATGAAACCGCCCGTGGCCGGATTAACGGCCTTTTCATCAGCGGGCTTTTCGTCGGTTTCTCGCTGGGCTCGTTTATCTCGGCGAATCTTTGGGCGCTCGCCGGATGGTTCGGCGTGATGAGCTTCTGCTGCGCGTGCGCCGCCGCGGCCTTTTCGTTGACGCTTACGCAAAGAAAGTATGGGGGATGTCGATCCCGCTATCCTTCAATCGATCAAGAAAACTCGGCACGAAGCCCGAGCATTTGAATTCGCCGGGCTCGTGATCGAAGAGAAAAATATCCTGCTGCGTGACGGTGTCGCCGC
The DNA here is from genome assembly GCA_031292385.1 of Oligoflexia bacterium. Classification (GTDB taxonomy): domain Bacteria; phylum Bdellovibrionota; class UBA1018; order UBA1018; family UBA1018; genus JARLHE01. The sequence goes on along the minus strand of JARLHE010000002.1, from coordinate 7,484 downwards.
CTTCGATGCCGGTGACCTCCGTGATCGCGACAATGCGGCGCTGGCCGTCGCGGAAACGCTTCAGCTGAACGATCACGTCGATCGCGCTCGAGATTTGGCGACGAATGGCTTGAAGCGGCAGCTGCGAGTTCGCGAGCAGGCAGAGGGTTTCGAAACGCGCGATCGCGTCTTTCGTCGAGTTGGAATGAAGAGTCGTCATCGAGCCTTCGTGCCCGGTGTTCATGGCTTGCAGGATGTCGAAGGCTTCTTCGCGCCGGGATTCGCCGATGATGATGCGGTCCGGTCTCATACGCAGCGCGTTCACCGTCAGGTCTCGCGGCGTGACCGCGGGCGAGGTTCCGGTCGCGAGTTTGGTTTGCAGGCGCACGCTGTTGGGTTGGTACACGGCCAGTTCGGGCGTGTCTTCGATGGTGACGATCCTTTCCGATTTCGGGATCAGCGCGATCAGCGCGTTGAGCAGGGTCGTTTTTCCGCTGCTGGTGCCGCCCGAGATCAGGATGTTCAGCTTTCCGAGGACGCAGGCTCGAAGCAGGTAGTCCATCCGCCGGTCGAGCATTCCGTGCGCGACGAGATCTTCGAGCGCGAACTTCCGAGCGGGAAATTTGCGGATCGTGATGCAGGGGCCGTTTTGCGTCAAAGGCGGTCCGATGATGTGGGCGCGCGAGCCATCGGGGAGCATCGTATCGACAAAGGGGTGCTCCGGGGTCAGGGCCCGGCCGACCGAATCGAGAAGATTGCGCGTGATCCGTCCCAATTCCTCGAGCGAATCGATCGCGGCCGGAGCGACCAGCATTTTGCCGGCACGCTCGACGATGATATTGCGAACGTCGTTGATCATGATTTCGGTGATCTCGGGGTCGTTCATGAGGGCGGATGCGGCGCCTAAGTCGGGCATTTTGCCTTCCGGAGCCCGGGGAGCGGGAGCGGCGGGTGCCGTCCGGGCCGGTTGCGTGCGCGGTTTCTGGATGCCGGGGTCGGTGATTTCGTCGTCGTTAAACGATTTTTTATCAGCCATTCGAATCAGGGTAACATCGTGGTACATGAAAAGAAATGGCGCTCAAAAAGCTTTCCTTTCAAGTTCAACCCGGCGACGCAGGCAAGCGTCTCGATCAGTTTTTGGCTGAAAAACTGCCCGAAGGCTTGGGGCAGCCCGTATCGAAGGGCAAAGCGAGAAAATTGGTCGTGGCCGGTGCCGTATATTTGAACGGAAAGCGGGTGAGGATCGCCTCGAAAGAGCTTTTGCCTCGGGCACGCGTGGATGCCTTCGTGGATCCGATCAAGTTTCAGTCGGATTTCGCCGCCCAAGAGCGCCAAGCCGCGCCTTTTGATTTCCGTCCCGCCGATATCCTTTTCGAGGACGAATATCTGATCGCCGTGAACAAGCCTCCGGGGCTTCCGACCCAGCCCACGCTGGATGAGGCGCGCGATAATCTCTTCGCCGCCGTGAAGCGCTTTTTAGTGCGGCGTGACGGTCAAAAAGATCCTTACGTCGGCCTTCATCACCGGCTCGATCGAGATACTTCCGGTGTCGTACTTTTGACGAAGGCGCAGGCCGCGAATTCGGGCATTTCGGAAATTTTCGCAAGCCATTTCGCGGTCAAAACCTATCTCGCTGTTTGCGCGCGCCCGCTGCCGGATGTGGCTGACTCGGATCGGCCCCGCGAGTGGACGATCAAAAACTATCTCGCTCGAGCGAACGACTCGGGCAAGCGAGCGCGCTACACGGCTGTTCGCTCGGGAGGGGATTTCGCTCACACCGATTTTCGCCTGCTGGAGATCATGCCCCGCGCGCTTTTGATCGAGGCCAAACCGAAGACCGGCCGAACCCATCAGATTCGCGTGCATTTGTCCGAATACGGGATGCCCATTCTCGGGGATCCCGTCTATAATCGACGTCCTCGGGAAGTCGTTTTCGAGTCGATTCCGCGCACCCTTTTGCATGCCGCTAACTTGACATTCCCTCATCCGATTTCTAAAGTTGAAATCTCCATTTCAGCCCCGATTCCAGAGGATTTCGTCAATTGCTTAAAAAAATTAGGGCACGTTTAAACGGAATTTTAGAAGAGAGCGCCGTTCTCCGGCACTACTTCTGGAAATACCGCCGATGGGTAGGCGTGGGCTTCGCGGCCCTCCTGATGGTCGACGCGCTGGAAGTCGTGCCTCCGCTTCTGATGATGGCGGCGGTCGATCTGGCCCTGGGAAAACCAGTTGTCATTTCACATACGCATTGGAGTCCTTCGTTCAGCGGGCTGGCTTGGACTTATATCGGCGTTTCGTTTTTGCAGGCGATTGGCCGCTATGGCTGGCGGATGTATTTGATTCGGGCCGGCGTTCTCGCGGGGCGGGATATGCGCGGGGGGTTCGCGCGCCATTTATTCGGCCTGGGCGCGAGCTTTTTCGATCGGACCCCGATCGGCGCGCTCATGTCTCTTTCAACGAACGATGTCGAAGCCGTGCGCAATATGATCGGCGCGGGTTTTCTGACCATGGCCGACTCGTTGATTTATTTTATGACCGTTCCCGTGGCGATGTGGATGCTTTCTCCCAAGCTCACGTTGATCGCGTTCATCCCGCTCCCGTTTTTGCCGTGGATCATCCGCCGCAACGAGCGCGAGATTCATCAAAGATTCGAGAAGGTCCAGGAGTGCTTCGGTGATCTCTCGGCGATGACCCAGGAAAGCCTGAACGGCGTGCGGGTGCTCAAAGCGTTTTCCAAAGAAGAAGTCCAATCGCGGCGGTTCAAAGCCTTGGGTGAGCGCTACGTGCGCCTCAATCTCAAGCTCGCGGTCGTGCAATCGGCTTTCGGTCCCACGCTTGATTTCGCGATGAGTCTCGGCATGGTTTTTCTTCTTATCGTGGGCGGACGGATGGTCATCTCACAGCACGGATCGGGCGGCACGGAAGCGATCACGCTCGGAGTATTTGTCGCGTTTCAGCGCTATATTCAAAAGATGGTCTGGCCGATGGCGGCCTTCGGGGTGTCCTTGGGCATCTATGAGCGCGCGGTTTCAAGCTCGGAGCGAATCAAAAAGATCGAAAACGAGCGGACGGACGTGCCTGAAGCGGCGCAAACGGAATTGCCTCGAGGCGCGCTTCCCGGAGGTCCGTGGAAGGCGGAGGGCCGGATCGAGTTCAGGAATCTGAGCTTTCGTTTCCCGCGGAGCGAGCGCGAGGTTCTGCGAGGGATCTCGCTTTCGATCGAGCCGGGCGAGCGCGTGGCTTTCGTCGGCACGATTGGCTCCGGGAAAAGCGCCCTCCTTTCGCTGCTTCCGCGCCTCTATCTGGTTTCGGACGGGATGCTTTGGATTGACGGCGTCGATGTGAATCGTTGGCCCTTGAAAGAGCTCCGCCGGCAGGTAGGTTACGTGGGGCAGGAAGTTTTTCTCTTCAGCGAAAGCGTGATGGAAAATATCGCTTACGGATTGCAGGAGCGGTCTCTTGTCCCGGCGCAGCGCGAGTGCGCGGTGCAAAGGGCATCCGAGCTTGTCCACGTCCACGGTGAAGTGAGCGGTTTCGTCTCGGCCTATGCGACGCGAGTGGGGGAGCGCGGAGTGAGCGTATCCGGTGGACAAAAGCAACGCCTGACGGTTGCCCGCGCCATCGTGCAAGAGCCGCCGATTCTCGTCTTGGATGACGCGCTCTCCGCGGTCGATGTGCAAACCGAAGCCCGCCTGCTCGAAGGCTTGCGTTCGCGGCCTGGCCGCAATACCGAGTTGATCGCCGCCCACCGGATTTCGACCGTGCGCGATGCTGATCGAATCGTGGTTCTCGACCACGGGCAAATCGTGCAGACGGGCGCCCATCAAAAGCTGATTTCGGAGAAGGACGGGATTTATTGGCGCTTCTGTCAGCAGCAGCGATTCGAAGAGGAGCTGGTCGAGTACGAGCGCGGGCTCGGAGAGGGGGTCCTGGTATGAGCGCTCAGGCCGGTCTCGAAGGTTATTTCGATGTCGATATCGAAGAGCAACGGAAAGACGAATCTCATTTCGAAACCCGCGCCTTTCTGCCTTTGATCGGCATGATCGCCCGGCACCGGGCGCCGCTGTTTTCTGGCTTTTTGATGGTCATTGTCGCGACCGTGGCGACGCTGCTTGAACCCTGGCTCTTCGGTCGCGCGATCGATGAAGCGATGGTCCCCGGGGATTGGCCGAAGCTTCAGCGCTTCGCGCTCGTGTATTTTTCGGTGGTCGGTCTGCGGGTTTTTTCGACGATCGGCCAGTCCTATCTTTTCGAGCTGTTGGGCCAACGGGTGACGCATGAGCTGAGAAGCGATCTTTTTTCGCGTCTTTTGAGGCTACCCACCTCCGTTTACGACAAGACGCCGGCGGGGCGTCTCCTGACTCGCGTCACCAACGATGTGGCGTCGCTGGCCGAGATGTTTTCGGCCGGCTTTGTTTCCATTCTTTCGAACGCGCTACTGGTGATCGGCATTCTCGTCTGTCTGGTCGTGATGGATCGCAAGGTCGGGCTGATTGCCGCGAGCGTTTTTCCGGGCTTGATGCTTCTGGGAGCTTACTTCAGTTCGAAGCTGCGCGTGGCCTATCGCGAGGCCCGGAGCAAACTATCGGCCTTGAACGCATTTTTGGCCGAAAACCTTCTCGGCATGAAAGTCGTCCAACTTTTCAATCGCGAGGAGCTGCATCTTTCGCGCTTCAACCGTATCAACAACTGGTACGCCGACGCGCAGATCGGGACCATCCGGATTTTCGCGCTCTTTCAGCCTGCGATCACGATCTTCGCCGGGCTTTCGGCCGCGCTCGTGATCGTGTTCGGCGGGGCGGCCACGCGAAACGGGTCGATGAAGCTCGGCGTGCTGGTCACGTTTTTTTCCCTGGTGCTGACGCTTTTTCAACCGGTGCGCGAACTGGCCGACAAATGGAACGTGTTCCTTTCGGGCATGGCTTCGGCGGAGCGCATTTTCTCGGTGCTCTCCTGGCCGGTCGAAACCGAGGCGGCGAGCGCGGAGGTGAAGCCGATCGCGGGCCTGAAGGGGGAGATCGTTTTCGAGGATGTTTGGTTTGCCTATGAAGGCGAGCACTGGATTCTGCGGGGCCTTTCGGTCGCGATTCCGGCGGGAAGCCGGATCGGGGTCGTGGGCCACACGGGCGCGGGAAAGACGACGCTGATTTCTCTTCTGATGCGTTTCTACGAGCCCCAGCGCGGGCGGATCCTGATCGACGGAAAAGATATCCGCGATTACGACAAGCACGCGCTTCGCGCATCGATCGGCATCATCCAGCAGGACGTTTTTCTCTTTTCGGGCTCGCTTCAGGAAAACGTCACTCTTTGGGGCCCCCCCGATGATAGAAAGGGCGACAATAAGAACGTGCATGAAGCCCTGGCGTTGGTCGATTTCGATAAGGGCGAGTTGCAGGAACGCGGAACGAATCTTTCGATGGGTGAGCGTCAGGTCCTGGCGTTTTCGCGGGCGCTCGCCGCCGATCCCGCGATCTGGATCTTGGACGAAGCCACCGCCAACATGGATTCCCAAACCGAAGGACGGCTTGGAGAATCCCTTGCGCGCGCGGCCCACGGGCAGACGACCTTGCTCATCGCGCACCGGCTCGCCACCGTCCGTTCGGCCGATCGCATTCTTGTTTTGCATAAGGGAACGCTCGTCGAGCAGGGCGATCACGCCCAGCTCATGGCCGCGAATGGATTGTACGCGCGTCTTTACCGATTTCAGGAAGCCGCTTTATAGCCAGAACGTCTTCTCGATCTCCGGCTCATTCGCGAAGAGCATCACCATGCGGTCGACGCCGACCGCGATTCCGCCCGAGGGAGGGATGCCTTCGGATAAGGCGGAGATAAACCCTTCGTCGATCGGAGTGGGCGGAAAATCGGGCCCATAAACGCGCGCGCGAAGCTGCATGTCCTTTTCGAATCGGCGGCGCTGCTCGGCCGGATCGGTCAGCTCTTCGAAAGCGTTGCCGAGCTCGAGTCCGCCGGCATAGGCTTCAAATCGGCGCGCCCAGCGCGAGCCATCCGGGTCCGAGTCGATGACGGCGAGGGCCGCCTGCGAGGCGGGATAGCGCGTGACGAAGACAGCGCGATCCTGCGGGAGCTTGGGTTCGATGAGGTTGAGCCAGATTTTGAAATAGAGATCATCCCAATCCTCGCGCGCAAGGTCGCAGGCAAGGCCGAGCCGTTTGCACTCGCGCGCCAAATCGGCTGCGCTCGCGCACGCGACCAGATCGATTCCCGCGATATCCCGGAAAAGATCGCGCACGCGCAGGCGCGGCCAGGGCGCGGCGACCGATATTTTCCGGCCATTCCCACCCCCTTGCCATGACAGCGCGGGTTCTCCGAAAAGCCGTATCGCCACGGATTCGAAGAGCGCCTCGGTGTCTTGCATGATTTCTTCGTAGCCCGCATAGGCGCGGTACCATTCGAGCATCGTGAATTCAGGCGAGTGCGTGATCGAAGGCGGTTCGTCGCGAAAGGCGGGGCAGATCTGGAAGATTCGCTCCAGTCCGCCGGCAAGCAAGCGTTTCATCGCGAACTCGGGCGAAGTGGGCAGGTAAGATGCGTGATCGGCGATACGGAAAGGACGGATATGCGGCTCCATGCCCGGAGACGGAACCAGCAGGGGGGTGCGGGTTTCGATGAAATCGCGGGAGTTGAAAAATTCACGGATCGCGGCCTCGACCCGGGCGCGCGTGGAAACCGCGTGGAGCCTGCGGGGGTCGAGCACCCGGTTCATCCATTTCAGGGTCTTGCTGGATGTGCGATTGGGGGTGAGGACTCGCAGTGAATTCGATTCGCCTTGGATTTCGACGATGTCCCCGATCTCGCACCCGGGATGAGGGAGCGGGACTTCATGGATCCCGGCTTGATTTCTGAGCGTGAGCTTTGCTTCCGAGAGGCCGATGCAGCGGCCGCGGAGAACCTGTGTCGGTTTGTACTGTGGCATAGTGCTACACCTTATCTTGCTGGCCTCTTCTGATGGATTGGCCTAAGTATTTGAAAATGCAGTAAATAGTCTCAAATGGCGACCTCGCCTCAACCTTCAGATAAACCAAAGTTTTTACCAAGGCTATCCAAAACAGACCTAATCTAGGAATATAGGATTAAGGAGAAATTTTATGAAAAAGGTCCTCATTGCGCTTATTGCTTTGACTGCCGTTTCAGCCTTCGCCGCTGAAGAGGTAGCCCCAGTCGTTTCGTCTGGCACGACTGAAAGTTCTTCGGTCGTCCAAAAGGCTAAAAAGAAAAAGAAGAAGAAAAAGAAGAAACACAGCCATAAAAGGAAGAAATCGAAGAAACACGCCAAAAGGTCCAAGCGTCATCATGCCACGACGGAACCCGCCAGCGCCGTCTCTGAGCCAAGCGGCTCCGTTTCCGAGCCAAGCGGCTCCGCTCCAGCGGCTCTGCCTGCTACTCCCGCGATCCAATAATTCAGATCGAATCGAGTAAAAAACGCCAGCGGATCAAAGGCCAACCAAAATTGGCTCCGATTCGCTGGCTTTTTTTTATGATAGGGT
>JARLHE010000016.1 GCA_031292385.1 Oligoflexia bacterium | reverse complement strand
TTCGCATCCACGCCCAGGCGAGACGCGAATTTTCGCAAAAAACAAAAAACCAAAGAGGCACCTATTTTATGCTCAAGAACTTCAGAAGTTACCAATTAGCCGTGCAGCTCCACCGAGACTGTAAACTCAAACCGCTGCCCGGGTATCTCAAAGATCAACTGCTCCGAGCGAGCAGCAGCGTGGCACTTAACCTGTCAGAGGGTTCGGCACGCTCAAGCCGCAAAGACCGTAAGCGCTTTTACGTCATCGCCTTCGCATCACTCAGGGAAGTTCAAGCCATCATCGATCTTGAGGAAAACCTGGAAACGCTTCGCGCTCAGGCTGATGTGCTAGGCGCGCATCTGTTCAAACTGGTTCAAAGTTAACCCGATGCCCGTACCGGTACAGAAACCTGATCCCGGTACGGTTTCCCGCTCCCCGATGACTGACCCCGATCCCTGCTGCCCGCTGCCTGATCCCAAAAAAAAGGGGCCCCGACCTTTCGATCGACGCCCCTCTCAAATCAAAAACGCTACAGCTTAGAAGCGAACAGTCGCGCCCAAGTGCAGATCGTAGCTCTTGGCGCTGTATTCGCCAGCGATTGCCTGAGCCGAGGTTCCGCTGCCATCTACCCAGTCGTATTCGAAGGCGCCGTTGACTTCGAGAAGATCCGCGATGAGCGTAGTTCCCGCGCCAACCGTGATCGTGTCTGCGTGTGCCGGCGGCTCAAGAACCGGGTTTGCCGGAACATTCGGGGTAACCTGGCTGGTCCATACGTAACCGGCGCGAAAAACCCAGTTCGGAACCGCGGTGCACTCGAAGCCGAGACGGATATTGGATTGATTGGTGAAGCCGAGAACCTGGTTCGGAAGAGTCTGGCCGGCAAAAACGCCGCCGACGCTCAACTGCTGGTCCGTCGAATAGTTCGTCCAAACATACTCAAGGAAACCTTTCAGGGTTTTCGGCATCAACTGGTAGTTGCCGCCCACGGTGACCTGGCTGGGCAGAGTGGATCCGAGAGTGGCCGGAGTGCTTGCAACCGCGGTAGGAGTTCCCCCCGTCAGCGCGGAGGACACGGTCCCGGAAACGTTGCCCGCGGTGTTGAAATTCACCGCCGTCCGCCAAGTAACCCCTAAGCCCCAGGTATTATCGGGATTGGTGTATTGAGCGCCCAATCGAAATCCATTATAACGCCACACCCCCAGATCGTTAAACGAGACCGAAGCAATGCTGCTCGTCGTCGCTTGCAGTTGATTCAAAGTCGCGCTGACGTGAGTCGCGCGCCAAGCCGCACCCAGGCGTAAGCCCGGCAAAATTTCCATACCGGTACCAATCGAGGCTTCCGTATCGTAAATTCGCGCTTTAACGTCATTGGTCACGGTGCCAAGCCCCGGGTACGAGAGCGTCGCGCCATCGTATTCCGCATGCGCGCCGGCGCCGGCGTACGAACCGACACCGAAACCCCAGTGCTCGTTGATGTTATAGCTAGCGAACGCGCCATAGAGCGAATCATAGGTCGTGTTGCCATTGACGCCGACGCCCGACTGGGTGAGCGGGGCGGTGAATTTCGCCCAAGTTGGAGAGAAGTCACCCGTCGCTTCGATACCGGGAGTGCCCGAAGCCAAACCGGCGGGATTGAAGAAAAGCGCTTCCGCGCCGCGTGCATCGGAAACACCGGTGCCGGCGCGGCCCGCGTATTTACCCGAGAAAAGAATATTTTTTTCGAAACCTGCGCCGAAAGCGACGCCTGAAGTTAATGTCGCCAGGCCGGCCATCGCCGCAATACCGTAAGTAAATTGTTTACTCTTCATATGAAATGGAGTTCCTTTCGAAAAGATCAAATAGATCACTTCTAAATCACCCAATCGGGCAACATATAAAACGAGCAGCTTAAAGATCCTTCCATCTTGACTGAATCATTTTCGATGTCAACCCCTTGTCTCTCATGTGCTACGATCGGAAGCCGTGACATCCAAAAAAAGCGCCGATTTTGGCAGGCTTCGCACCCTGCTCGAGAACCATGAATCCTTTCCGGTCGAATTTCCCGTGAAGTTCGTCGGAAAAAACAGCGAAACCTTCAAGGCCGGAACGAAGCGCTTCGAAGCCGACCATCCGTTTCTCAAGCAGACTTCGTGCCGAGTCAGCGCGAAAGGGAATCATCTCGCCTACACTTTCGCGTTCACCGCCGAAAGCCCGGATCAGATCATCCAGGTGCTCGAGGCCGTCCATCAGATCGAGGATATCCTGGTGATTTTGTAAATTTTCCGTGGAAAATTTGTCGCAACCGGTAAACAATTGAAAGCATGAACACGAAATTTCGTCTCTCAATCGGTGTGGCACTCTGTGTAATCGTAGGCGCATTACTGAGCTTCTCAGGCTGCGGAAGCAGCAACGAAACCGCGAGCTTCAGCGGAACATGGACCGGAACCCTGAGCGGGCAGTCGATCACGTCACAAACTTTCGGCATGACCCTCTACCAATCCGGAAGTTCGGTCACGGGTGAGTTCTTAGGATACGCGACCACGAACACGTCGATCGGCGGAACCGTCGTAGGCACGGTCAACGGCAGCACGATCAGCGTCACAAGTTTTACCATCCCGCCTGGCCAGCCTGTCGGCGCGAATGCAATTCTCTCGGGCAACCTGACCGTGAACGGTACTGTGGTGAGCGGTACCCTCACCGGAACGAACTCCTCGATCACCTTGAATCTGACCCAAACTAAGTAAACCGGAAGAAGAAGCTATCGGCCCGATGAAAATCGGGCTGTGCCCCCGGATGCACGAGCGCCCAGTAGCTGAGGCGCTCGTTTTTTTTGGGGGTATCACGCTCGATCACCGCGGTAAGGCCCGCGCGGCGGATATCATTCGCCGCAAGCTCGAGCTCAGCGTGGATCCGGGACAAGCCTGCCTCGCGCTCCACTCGCACCCGAGGAGGCCGAACCAGCTCGCTGCCAAGATTCAACGGCTTCATCCCGTCGCGATAGCCCGAGAATCGATAAGCGTTCCAATCCCCCGACGGGGAAAGATTGAATTCGAAATAAGCCGGGCCATCGCCGATCAGGAGGAACGCCTCGAAGCAGGTGGTCTTCCAGAGTTCGTCCCGACGCGCAGGGTTCGAATTTTGCGCCGCAATGGGCCAGCAAATCGAGGATAAATCATCCCGAACTTCGTAGACCAAGTTGAGCGTCCCTTGGCGCAAGCGCGCATCCGCGGAAATCGATAACTGAGCTTGCTGGGCCGCGTCTCCAAATCCAATCAAAGGCGTTAACATCGCGGTCTCCTATTCTTATGGCAATCTACTTGATTCGGCCCGCATAAAAAGGGCAAAGTACCCTTCGGAGGAAAATAAACCCATGGCAAGATTTGAACTCGCACCCCTTCCCTACGATTATAACGCGCTCGCGCCGATTGTTTCGGCGGAGACTCTGCAGTATCATCACGACAAGCATCATCAAGCTTATGTCGACAAGCTCAACGAACTTCTTCCTGGCAGCGGTTTCGAAGACGCTCCGCTCGAGGACATCATCAAGAAAGCCACCGGCGCCCTTTTCAATCAGGCAGGACAGCACTGGAATCATGATTTCTACTGGAAGTCGATGAAGCCTCACGCCAAGCACGCTCCGGAAGGAACATTGAAATCCGCGATCGAGAAAAAATGGAAGACGATCGAAGAGTTCAAGGCCGCCTTCGAAAAGGCCGCCGTGGGCACTTTCGGTTCCGGCTGGTGCTGGCTGGTCAAAGACGGCCAAGGAGACCTGCAGATCGTATCGACCTCGAACGCCGAAAACCCGATGCGCCAGAACCTGAAGCCCCTCTTTACCTGCGATGTCTGGGAGCACGCGTACTACATCGACTATCGCAACGCGCGCGCTAAATACGTACAGAAGTTCTGGGACGTCCTCAACTGGGAGTTCGTCGCGGCGAACTTCGGAAAATAACCCTTCTCTTTTGTAATGCCGCCGGGGGAGCCGTGCTCGGTTTCCCCGACGGCATTGCTGTTTTCTATGGCCAAGCTCGCCCCGATCTCTTGGAGCAAAATAATGATACTGAAAAATACTCGTCTGATCGTCTCGTCGGCAATTCTTCTCGCCTTTCAAATTTCCCCACAAGGCTGGGCAAGCGACGGGAAGTTCGATATCGATCTCTCCATCCTCGATAAAAAAGTGAACCCTTGCGACGATTTCTACCAATACGCTTGCGGCGCCTGGCTCAAGAAAACCGAAATCCCGGCGGATCGCCCGATGTGGAATCGGAGCTTTTCGACTATCGACGAAAACAACCGTCAAACCATCAGAAAGCTCCTTGAAGGCTACGCCGCCGGCAAAAACAGTCCGTCCAACCCCTACTCAAAACTGATGGGCGACTACTACGGCGCCTGCATGGACGAAACATCCATCGAGAAAAACGGGCTGCCGGAATTCAAAAAGCGACTCGAGTCCATCGAGGCGATCAAAGACCTCAAGACTCTCGCGCCCGAGCTGGCGATGCTCCACCGCGAAGGCACGAACGCGCTTTTCGACTTCAGCCAGGATCAAGACGCGAAGGATTCAACCCAAGTGATCGGCGTCGTCGATCAAGGCGGCCTCGGCCTGCCCGATCGCGATTACTACTTGAAAGACGACGCGAAGACCGTCCGAATCCGCGAGCTTTACCGGGAATACGTCACCCGGATGTTCATTCTCCTGGGCGAGCCCGACGCCAAAGCGAAAGCCAAAGCCGATACGATACTCAAGATCGAAACGGTGCTGGCGAAAGCCGCGATGTCCCGCGTGGACCGCCGGGACCCGAACAAGGTCTATCATCGGCTCGAGCGCAAAGGGCTGCTCGAGCGCACGCCCATTTTCGATTGGAACGCCTACTTCGACAAAATGGACCCGGAGACGACGCCGAAACTCCAAGCCATCAACGTCGCGGTGCCGGATTACTTCGTCGCTTTGAACAAGACGCTTAAGGGCACGCCGCTGGATGACTTGAAGACCTATCTCAAATGGCATCGGCTCACGTCGGCGACCGAAGCCTTGCCGAAACGCTTTCAAGAAGAGCGCTTTCATTTCACCTCGACCGCTCTGTCCGGCCAGAAAAAGATCGAAGCCCGCTGGAAACGCTGCGTGCGCCTGGCGGATAGCCAGCTTGGCTTCGCGGTCAGTCGTGCTTTCGTCGACGTGGCTTACGGCCACGAGGGGAAGGTGAAAAGCGAGCAGATGATCCGTGAAATCGAGGATCAGATGCGGGGCGAAATCGAAAACCTTCCCTGGATGGATTCCAAAACCAAGGAACAAGCCTTAGCGAAGCTGAAAAAGATCGGAAATAAGGTCGGCTACCCCGCGGTATGGCGCTCATACGACGGGCTGAAGGCGGATCGTTCCTCGTTTTTACGAAGTCTGGAGGCCGCCGCAACTTTCAATACGGAATATCAGCTGAATAAAATCGGCAAACCGGTCGATCGCAACGAATGGGATATGACCCCCGCCATCGTGAACGCGTACTATAACCCGCAGCTCAACGAGATGGTTTTTCCGGCAGGAATTCTTCAATATCCGTTCTTCAACCGGGAAAGCCCGGATTACTTGAACTACGGGGCGATCGGCGTCGTGATGGGCCATGAGCTGACCCACGGCTTCGACGATGAGGGCCGGCGTTTCGACGGAGACGGCAATCTTCGCGATTGGTGGGAGCCTTCGGTGCTCGCGGAATTCGACAAGAAAACCGCGTGCGTCGAGAAAGAATACGGTACCTTCGAAGCCCTGCCCGGGGTCCACGTCAACGGCAAGCTCACGCTCGGCGAAAACATCGCCGATCAAGGCGGAATGCGGGTCAGCTACCTTGCGTTCACGTCCAAACACAATCCTGACAAAGCGCAACCGGCGGCGACGCCGGGTAGTCCTACGCCTGAGCAAAGTCTTTTTATCGCCTTCGCTCAATCCTGGTGCCAGAAGGAACAGGAGCCTTATACGCGCATGCGGGTGACGGTCGATCCTCATTCTCCGAGCCGCTACCGCGTAAACGGGGTTGTATCGCAGTTTGAACCCTTCTCCCGCGCTTTCGGATGCGCCAAGGGAGCTCCCATGGCGCCCGCTGATCGCTGCGGCGTCTGGTAAAATCAGTTTCGTCTATTGAAAAAACAGCCAAAGCAAGGTATCAGGTCCCTCGTTCGATCAAGGCGGGGGACCTGATGACCAAAATTTGGTTTTTTGCGCTTATTTTCGCTCTCGAGGTAATTCCCGCCCACGCGGCCGACACCGCCGCCATCCAAATCAGTTCCGAAGCCACCGAAAGCCAATCCGATCGGCTCAATAACCAGGCTCAGCCCACAATCAGAAACTCTCAAGTAACCGGCGTCTCTCAAGCCGGTTTGTTTACGGATATCCTGGGTCCGGCCCCGCTGCCGATACACGTCAGCGATTTTTCCATGCTGATGGGGCCTTCTTTCGACAACTTCAGCACCAGCGCCCCGTCCAAGAAGGAGCCCTTCTCCGGTTTCGGAATGAGCCATACGCTGCACTTCGATTACGATCTCACCGATAAAATCTCGATTGGCCCTACCCTCGGCATGACACAGGCTTTTTATTCAAGCTCGCAGGGCAGCGTTAATTTGAAAGACCCCTCTCTCCGCTTGGTGATCGACGACGTCCAACACCTGCGTTTCGCGAAAATCGATTATCGGAGCTCGCTTTGGTTTGAATTGTTCGCGCCCGTGAACTCGATTGACCGGGACACCCATATGCTGACCCAATTCTCGGCGGCCTATATTCCGATGCTCAATTTCCGCGGTTCGCGATTTTTTCTTTCGGGCGTGCTCTCCATTAAAACCACGCTTGAACAAACGATGATGCAAACCGGGGTCGTGTATCCGACGAAAGTAATCTCCGCGGCGCAAGCCAACTATCGCCCTTCCCGGATCACCACTCTGTTCGTGATGGATCACATCGACTTCAGAGCAGGTCCCCAGCAAAATCTTCCAACCGACGCGCAAGTTCCTGACAATTACCGCATGAAAGCGACCCAGAAGATGCACAGCGCGTCGGTGATCGACGGAATCATGACCGGCGCGCGCTTTGAGATCACCCGCAGCGTGGCGGTGTCGCCGCGCCTGGACTGGCAAGTGGACCAGAATATCAATACCACCACCGTGGGTATAAACGCGTCATTTCACCTGATTTAGGCGACCGTCCCAAAGGCGTTATTGAAAGTCCGGCCGATTTGGCGCATGGTGGGAAAATCGTGAGCTACTGGAAGTGCCTACTCATTGTCGTAGCCGTAGCGTCGGCCATCTTCGTCCGAGCCGCTACTTTCGCGCAGAGAAATCTGCCGGTGATCGATGGCTCCGCTCAAACTTCCCTGGTCACATCGACGGACTCGGCTCAAGACGCTTCTTCTCCCGAGGACAATCTGAACTTCAAATCCCACGCGAATCCGCGACCGACATCCCTGAGTAAAGTCACCACGGCGCGCCACGCCTGGCTCACTCCCGTCTTTCACGATTTCACGCAAATCTCCCTCGTCAGCTTACAGACTCCCACCTCTTATATTCAGCCCACGCTTTCTCGCCCGCCGGCCCGCTAAGGCTCTCATTTTCTCTTTTTAAGAATTACCCAAAACCGATGCTCAGGAGCATTGAATGAAAACTCGTATATTTTTCGGCATATTGACGTGCCTTGCACTATCGCCTATCGGGCCCGCCCAAGCCGATTCATCGAAGGGCGCGCTGACTCTGAGAGAAGCCCTCGATCTCGGGCAGGCCTATAGCCCCGGACTTAAGGCAGCGCGGTCTCGCGAAAGCCAGGCCCATAGCGATATCGGCATAGCGAAATCGACCTACTACCCGTCCGTGTCGGCCCAAGCGATCGACAGTGCGGGCTTTCCCGGATCGACCGCCGTATTGAGGGTTGGCGGCTTGATGGGCTCGCCTTATCGGTCCGGATTAGGAGCTGGAGTGGTTTTCACCCAGATTCTCACCGACTTCGGGCGAACCCATTACGGCGTCACGGCCAGCGAGTTCGCGGAAGAGCGGCAAAAGCAGGACACCGAGGTGACGAGGTACCAGGTCGATCAGGAAATCATCGAAGCCTATTTCAATTGCACGCTCAACCAAGCGCAAATCGACATCTGGACTTCCCTGGCGAAAGACGCGGACGTCGTCGCAAAGGAAGTCAATCACTTCGTCCAGACCGGGCAGAGGTCGATCGTGGACCGTTACCTGGCCGAAACTCAATTGGAAGAAGCGCAAACGGCGATCGCCGATTTTCGGGCGCGCGAGGATGTGTCCAAAAAGAGACTGGCCGTCCTCATCGGCACGCCGACCACGACCGAAAGCGCGCCGCCTACGTTCGCCTGTCCGTCCGTTTTATCGCTCGATCGGCGGCTGGGGCTTTTGGGCTCCGATGCGCCGAATCCCTTTGTTTCGCGAGCCGAAAAAGACCTCAAATCCGCGCAAGCGCAACTGGATCAAGCGAAAGCCGATCATTTGCCGGTTTTGGTCGGCACGGGGAGCGCGGGATATCTTCAGGACGAACGCCTGGTGAATCGAGCCGATTATTCGCTGGGAATCGGGATTTCCATTCCGCTCTTCGAAGGGTTCAAAATCTCGGAAAACGTCAAGCGCACGGCCGCGCTGGCGCAAGAAAAGGATTTCACGCTGACCGCGAGCCGCCTCTTCGTCGACGACTACAACCAGCGATACGATGAAACAATTCTCGCCGCCGCGACTCGCCTCGAGCACCTGGAAACCGAGCTCAAGCTGGCCCGCAAAGCCTTTGATATCGCCAAAAAGCGCTACTTCGCTTTCCAGGGAGACCTGCTCGACGTGCGCGCGGCCTTGAGCAATCTGACCCGCGTACTGGTCGATCAAAACAACACCCGCGCCCAATACCTCCAATTCAAGGGCTTTAAAGAAGTCCTCAACGGCGCGCACTAAGCCAGGGAAAAATTACGATGCAAAAACCAATGAACGAAAAAAATCACGAAGAAAAAGGCATTGCCGCCTTTGCGATCAACAACGCGCATTTCACCATCGTCGCGTTCCTGATCTTATCCATTCTCGGGGCGCTGAGCCTCGTATTGCTGCCCAAGGACTTATTGCCTTCAGCGAACCTTCCGGCGGTCCAGGTGATCTCGTTTTATCCCGGCATGCCGGTCGATCACGTGGAGCAAGAGCTCACTTATCTTTTCGAGCGCTATACCGGCCAGGCGGTCGGGATGGAGTCCCAGGACTCGCGCTCGCTCGTGGGCGTCAGTATCGTGAAAAACTACTTCAATCCCGGAGTCGATCTCAGCAACGCGCTCGCGCAAACGGGATCGCTCGTCATGTCGGTGATGAGAAAGCTTCCCCCGGGCACCCAGCCGCCTTTGATTCTTCCCTTCGACCCGATGGCCTCCGTGCCTCTCGCGATGTGCGCGGTCTCGGGAGAGAACAAAACGCAGAGCCAGCTGCAGGACATCGGCCGCTACTGGGTGACGAACGCGATCCAAAGCGTCCCGGGCGCGATGGCTCCGGCGGTCATGGGCGGAAAAACGCGCCAGGCAACGATCTATCTCGATCCCAAAAAGCTCGCGCAATACAACTTTTCGCCGGTCCAGGTCATGAACAAGCTCAACGCGATGAACACCTTCGTGCCGGCCGGTGACATCAAGATCGGCGACTACGATTACCAGATCGTGACGAACGGGCTTGTCGAAAACGTGTCGGATATCGATAACTACTACCTGCGCTCGCAAAACGGCGTCGACGTGAAGCTGAAGGACATCGGCCATGCCGAAGACTCGCACGCCATCCAGACCAACGTCGTCCTGATCGACGGAAAACCGCAAGTCTATGTGCCGATCTACCGCCAGCCCGGCGCGAACTCCCTGAAAGTCGTCGACGAGGTCCGGGACTCCGTGAAAAAACTCGAAGGCACCCTTCACGGCTTCAAACTCACCATCGTCAGCGACCAGTCCGTCTTTATCCGGAAGGCCATCGAATCGATCACGCACGAAGCGCTCATCGGCGGCGGTTTCGCCGCTATCATGGTACTCATGTTCCTCGGAAGCTGGCGCGCGACGTTCGCGGTCATGCTTTCGCTGCCCATCTCGCTGATCGGCGCGTTCGCCTGCCTCAAAATCCTGGGACAGACGCTCAACGTGATGACCCTGGGCGGGCTGGCGCTCTCAGTCGGCGTTCTGGTCGACAATGCGATCGTCGTGATCGAGGTCATTATGCAGAAGCGATCGCGCGGTATGTCGCCCCGGGACGCCTCGCTTCAAGGCGCGCAGGAAGTGGCGATGCCGGTCCTCGCCTCGACCGTATCGACCTTGATCGTTTTCTTCCCGGTCCTGTTCCTCAAAGGCGTCGTGCAGATTCTCTTCTCGGCGCTTTCGATTGCGGTGATTTCCTCGATGGTGGCGTCCTATTTCGCCGCGATGATGGTCATCCCCTTGTTCACCGCCCACTTCCTGAATGAAGGCGGCGCGGAAACACGGGGAATTTTGGGCGCCATCCAGGCCTGGGTCAACCGCGTCACCGAAGGCTACGGGCGAACTCTGGCCTGGGTGGTGAACCGGCGCAGAATCGTGCTGCCGGTCGCGCTGGTTTCATTGCTGGTCATCGGAGGAACCTTGGTCGGACGGATCGGCGCCGAGCTCTTTCCGCGCGCGGATGCCGGAAGCATGCGAATCGACTTGCGCGGCCCCACCGGCTACCGCATCGAACAGACGGCCGCGCTCGCGCAACGAATCGAGGCGAAGCTCCGGGAGTGGATCCCCAAACACGATCTCCGGATGATCATCACCAATGCGGGCGTTTATTACGGCTATCCGGCAGCGTTTACCCCGAACTCGGGCACGCAGGACGTGTTCTTCAACGTCGAGCTCACGGAGGACCGGGAGCATACTTCCCAGTATTACGCGAAAATCGTCCGCGAGAAATTGCCGGCCGAATTCCCCAACACGGAATTCGGAATCGAGCTGGGCGGGCTTCTCACCTCGGCCTTGAACGGCGGCCTGCGCTCCCCGATCGACGTCCAGATCGGCGGCGCCGACCATAAGCTGGCGCATGACCTCGCGCAATCGGCGGCCGAGCGGTTCAAGAAAATCCGGGGCGCGGTCGACGTGCGCGTGCAGCAGCGCTTCGACGATCCGGAGCTCAGCCTGGAGATCAATCGCGACAAAGCCAGCGATTTAGGGCTCACGCCCGACGTGATCGTCAAAAACGTGGTGAGCGCGGTTTCCAACAGCGCGACTTACAACCCCGCCATCTGGATCGACCCGAAAACGGGAATCGATTATTTTTTCGGAGTTCAACTGCCGGAAAACAAAATCACGAGCGTCAACGATCTGATGTCGATCCCGATCACAAGTGCGGAGCAGAACCGAAGCGTCCCGCTCAACTGGGTCGCCAGCTCGAAAATGATCACCGGCCCGACGGAGCTCAACCACAAGGACCTGCAACCGGTGATCGACGTTTATCTCGACGCGCAGGATCGGGACATCGCCGGAGTCTCCGGAGACGTTCAAAAGGTCTTGGACCAGCTCAAGCTGCCCACGGGATACTGGGCTGAGATCCGCGGCGAGGTCTCGGAGATGAAAAAGTCGGTCGGCTCTCTCGGCGGCGGCTTCCTGCTCGCCGCGGTGCTGGTTTACCTGATTCTGGTCGTGCAGTTCCGCTCATTCCTGCTGCCGGCCATCATCATGACGACGGTGCCGATGGGCATGGTCGGAGTGATCATGATCATGGCGATTTGGCCGACGTATTTCAGCATCCAAGCCGCGATTGGATGCATTTTCGTCATCGCCGTCGCCGTTTCCCACGGCGTGCTCCTGATCGAATATATTTTGGAACGCTCCAAAATGGATCCGACGCTGGACGAAGCGATCATTCAAGGCGCGATGGCCCGCCTTCGGCCGATCACGATGACGTCGCTCGCCTCGATCCTGGGATTGATCCCGATGGCCTTCGGCTTAGGGCACGGTTCGGAAGCCAATATCCCTTTGGGGCGCGCGGTGATCGGCGGCCAGATCCTGGCCACCCTGCTGAACTTCTATCTCGTTCCCGCGCTCTTCCGGGAATTCTACGGGAGGATCAAACCGGAAACTCGATAGACACTTCGAGACCGGACCGATCGACGCGATTCGCGACCCGGAGCTTTCCATTCAGATGGGAAACCAGCGTACGGATGATCACGGAGCCCAAACCCAATGAGCCCTTGAAATCGCGCCCGCGAAAATCGCGGATTTTCCTCTTGATGCCGAAATCGCGGATCTGCTCCCCGCTCATCCCGGGGCCGTCGTCGACGATGGTGATGAGTATTCTTCTTTCGTCGACCCGCGACGAGACATCGACTCTCTCACGGGCAGCATGAACGGCGTTCGCGAGAACGTTGGAAAACAGGCGACGAAAGAGCACTTCGTTGGGGATCATCACGGGATGCTCTTGCGCGCCATCGATCTTCAAGTAAACTTCAACCCGCCCTTGAAGCGCGGATCGCCTGACTTCCTCTTCCAGGATCGTGTCCAGCGGAACCGATGCCGGACTGGCGCCGGCGACCTGAAGCTCGGAAAGAAAGAAAAGATCCGCGATGAGGTTCTCGAGGTAGTTGGATTCGTTTTGGACCACCTGAAGCAAAGTGCCGCGGCTTTCCTCCGAGATCGGGCAATCCTTGATCATCAAGGTATCGGCCGCGGTTCTCAGGCTGGTCAGCGGGGTCCGGATATCGTGAGCGAGCTCTTGTAAAAGCTCGAACCTCGCCTTGGATTTGACCCGAATATAAAGCAGCGCCAGGAGCCCGAAAGCAATCCACACCAAAAATGTGAAGAAGAACACGATGGAAGATAAACGGATCAGATTGCGCGGAATCGGGCCGGTTCCCATATCCCTGACGATCACGATTCGATCACGGCCGTCCTGAACCCTCGTGAACACGTACCGGGGCCAAAGGAAATTCCAGCCCATCTTCGCTTCGAGGTAATCCCCGGGAGCCAGCGAAAGAGCCTGTTGCATGAACGGGTCGATTTCCTGAGGCAACGGTATCGAAGGGGAGCTTATGTAAACCTTGCGATCCTTATCAACGATCCAGAACGGGAATTCACAAAGGCCCCTGGCCTTTTCACGCTCGCGGAAGCGCAGTAAATTCTCCGGATAATTTTCGTCCTTCGCCAGATTTCGAGCCATTACCGCGTAAGAGTGCTTCCGTAACTCGTAAATCCTGGAATTGAAAAACGAGAAGCAGATCACCAGAAAAAGAAACGATATCAGCAGGGAGCAGGCAAGCCCGGCCAACAGGCCTTTCACCTTGTTATTCATAAAAAATTCGGTAGCCGGTGCCGTAAATCGACGAAATCTTGATCGAATTGCATCCGACCTGCCGAAGCTTCTGGCGAATCCGGCTGATGTGAGAATCCAAAATGCGGTCGTGCACGAGACCCTCGGGATCGAGGCGATGGATGATCGATTCCCGGGTGAAAGCCTGATCCGGAGCCGTCATAAAAATGCTGAGGATCGTGAACTCGCTCGGCGTCAGATTCAAGTCCCGCCCTTCGAACGAACAGCGCATGGAGCTCTTGTCCAGCACCAAGCCGTTGAATTTGAAAGCGGCACGGTCGGCTCCCGCCTTCGCGATCAGCTTTTCAACCCGGGTTTTCAGCTCCAAAAGACCGAAGGGCTTTCGAATGAAATCATCCGCGCCCGCTTGAAGCGACTGGACCGCCGTCTTCTCGTCGAGCTGCGCGGTCAATACTATGATCGGCAGGGACAGAAAACGCTCACGGATCTTGCCGCAAAGGGCGATGCCGCCCATCTTCGGCAAATTGAGATCAATCACCAGCAAGTGGTGCGCTTTCGAGAGCCCTTCCGAAAGAAAGGATTCAGCCGACGGGTAAACTTCCGTCTTAAAACCAAACGGCTCCAACCCAATCCGCAACGTCGTCGCGATATTGTGGTCGTCTTCAACCAGCCCTAAGCTAAACATTGAGTCTCATGTAGCCACATTTTTCAAAAATACTCACCCGATAATTGTCTCAACATTGTCGCAATATTCTCGAAAATCTTGTCGCGGCCGATGCAATCAGACCGCCGATCTTCCTTGACTGGCAGCCGTATTTGCCCGCATCTTCATTGATAATATGCTCGACAACGCAAGCGACGCTCTCCCGAGGACTGAAGCATTCCTACCCGTTCCGGCTCGCGCCAAATTGCAAGCCGCGCTCAGATATCTGGCCACTTATCTGATTTTTCCGAACCTGATTTTCCTGGTTTTGGGCCACTTTTTTTACCTGATGCGACCCTTGGTCAACATCGACTACCTTTTGATCGGAGCAATCGCGCCCTTTGTCGGGCCCTGGGTTTCAGCCGCGCTTTACGCCGCTACTCTCGCCAATGAATTCTTCATTAACGTGGCGCCCGTTTATCGCTTCGAGATCGCGGATGCCATTGCCTGGATCTCTCAGCTTCAGTACGTGAATTGGAAAGTCTGGGCTCCCTCGATCAGCGCTCTGCTCGCCGCGAGCGTCATCGGTTCCGCCTTCGCGATCCGGATTTCTTCTCCTTCCAAACTCCCCAAATTCGAAAATCGCCGATGGGTCTCGATCGGATTTCTGGCTCTCACCTTTTTCGTCTCGGCCGCCGATATCTCCAATGGCACGTCGTTCGTTCCTTTTCCGGTTCATCTTTCTTACGCCAACTTCAATATCGCGTATTCGGGCATCCGCCGAACGGTCATGGCGGCCATTTCGGTCCCCGCGGAAGACAAACCCATCACATATCAGGCGCTTCCCACGAGTGGATCGGCAACCGGCCCTCTTTGGTCGCAGCTTCGCGTGACCCCACCCGGCGCCCCGCTCCCGCAAAAACAAATCTCGCTGACTCTGGTCGAGTCAATGGGGTTATTCAGGGACCCCGCATTGCGCGACCGGCTTTTGGCGCCACTCGAAGACCCCAAGCTTCTCGCCAAATACGACGTACGGATCGGCACCGCGCCTTTCCGCGGCTTTACCCTCAACGGTGAATTCCGCGAGCTTTGCGCCATTCAGGTAACCCGTTTCGGAGAGCACGCAATCCCCTCCTGCTTGCCGCGACTCCTTCACGAAAGAGGCTACGAAACCATCGCTTTTCACGGCTTCACGAATTTATTTTACAACCGCTACCAGTGGTATCCCCAGCTTGGCTTCGACCGAATTTTTTTCGCGCAAGATATGCAGCAAATCGGGGTTTCCCAAAAATGCGGCTCCGGCTTTCGCGGACTTTGTGACACGGCGGTGGCCGACGCCATCCATCGAACGTTGCTTGCCGGCTCGGCAAAGCACCCCCAGTTCGTTTACTGGATGACCTTGAACTCCCATCTACCCATGGATTCAGTGACCGGAAGCGACTCGCCTTTCGATTGCGGCGCAAGCCCCGCCACCACCCCGGGCACCGGGGTTTGCCGCAGCAGCCGGATCATTTATCAGGTTCTCGCCAAGCTCGCCGAAATCGCGCTCGATCCGAAACTTCCTCCGACCGAATTCATCGTCGCCGGCGATCACGCTCCGCCGTTTGACAGCCCAAAAACCCGCGCGCTCTATTCGGACAGCGATATTCCAACGATCACCTTGACCCCTAAAACAAACGAGCCCTAATATGCAACCTCAAGGGGGAGCCATCTTATTCCGTTCAAGAAACGCCGTTTTGAAAATCGGGTCGTACTGATTACCGGCGCTTCTTCCGGGATCGGCGAGGGGCTGGGCCGCGGTCTCGCCCGGGAAGGCGCCAAGCTCGTCCTCATGGCTCGCCGCAAGGATCGTTTGGATGCCATAACGGCCAGCCTGAATCAAAACGGGCAAAATGAAATCCGCGCCGTAAGCTCGGTCGGCGATGTCACGCGGGACGGCGACGTTGAGCGCGCGGTCGCGCTCGCGATCGAGAAGTTCGGTCGATTGGATATCGTGTTCGCGAACGCGGGGTTCAGCGTTTCTGGGCCCCTTGAATCGCTGACCCTTGATGACTATAGACGGCAATTCGAAACCAATGTCTTCGGGGTATTAAGAACCGTTTTCGCCGCTCTGCCCGAACTTCGGAAAGCCCACGGAAGACTCGTACTCATCGGAAGTGTCGCGGGCCATGTGACGCTGCCCGAAATGTCGGCCTATTCGATGAGCAAATTCTCGATCCGAGCCCTGGCCGAATCCATCCGGGGCGAGCTGAAACCCGAGAAAGTATCGGTCACGCTCATCAGCCCGGGCTTCGTTGAAAGCGAGATTCGGAAAGTCGGCAACCGCGGAGTGCTGGTCCAAGAGGCGAAGGACCCCGTCCCGCCTTGGCTAGTGGTATCCACGAAGAACGCCGTGAGCGAGATTCTCCAGGCCGTCCACAAGCGCTCAAGCGAAACAGTCGTCACCGGACACGGTAAAGTGATCGTATGGGTCCACCGTCTTTTTCCGTCGCTTTTTCGGAAGCTCGGGGCAAGCCTAGCGGGCATAAGGCGACGCGAAGAAAGAGCTTCAAAATGAAATTCATCGAATGCACCGCGCCCGGCGGGCCGGAAAATCTGAAAATCGCCGAAGGCCCTCGCCCCACGCCCGCGGCTGACCAAGTCTTGATCAAAGTTCACGCCGCCGGGGTGAATCGTCCCGATCTCGCCCAGCGAGCGGGCCACTATCCCCCTCCGCCCGGCGCATCGCCGATTCTGGGGCTTGAGGTTTCCGGCGTGATCGAGGAAGCCGGCGAAGGCTCGCGTTGGCAAGTGGGTGACGCCGTCTGCGCACTCACTCCCGGTGGCGGCTACGCCGAATATTGCATCGCCCCCGCCGCGCACTGCCTTCCGATTCCGTCCGGTTATTCGTTTGTCGAGGCGGCGGGAATTCCCGAAACTTATTTTACGGTCTGGGCGAATGTCTTCATGCTGGGGCGCCTGCAGCCGGGCGAGAAGCTGCTGATTCACGGCGGATCGAGCGGCATCGGCACGACCGCGATCCAGCTCGCGCGCGCTTTCGGCGCCGAGGTTTTCGCGACCGCCGGCACGGACGAGAAGTGCCAAGCCTGCGAAAAACTGGGAGCACACGCCATCAACTACAAAAAAGACGATTTCGTCACGGCCATCAAAGTGGCGACGAATTCAAGCGGCGTGAACGTCATTCTGGACATGGTGGGAGGCGATTATACGCCTCGCAATATCGAATGCCTGGCCCCGCTCGGACGACTGGTTCAAATCGCGACCTTGCACGGCGGCCCGGTTTCGTTTGACTTGAGAAAGGTCATGCAAAAACGGCTTTTGATCACCGGCTCGACTTTGCGGCCCCGCTCCGTCGCCGAAAAGGCCGATATCGCGCAAGCTCTATTGAAAAACGTCTGGCCGCTTCTCGAGAACGGAAAAGTGAAAGTCATTATGGATCGGGTTTTTCGCTTTGAAGAGGCCGCGGACGCGCACCGTTATCTCGATGCGGGCGAAAACATCGGAAAGATTACTCTAAGCGTTATCCCGAATGAAAAATCGCCGCTTGTTTGACCCGATGACTCGCGCTCGGGTCGATTAAACCACCAAGCGGCTATCGCCCGAATCGATATTCTCCCAAGACATAGACAGGCCTTGGTTAAAAAACGTATCATCCCATGAACAAGCCATGTCTAGATGTCCTTACACACTTGTTAAAAATCTAATCGGCTTCCGCGCCAGCGGAGCCGCCGGAAATGCAAAAGAGCTCAGAGTAACTGTCATCCGGGATGGCGAGCGTAAGGTCGATGTCGCCCTACCGGCCGCGAGCGCCCGGTGGCTGATCGAGTTGATCCCCGAAGACGTATTGGCCAGAATCCGCGAGGAAGGCATTCCGATCGATGATATTCAAAAGGACCTCGCGAAACGGGAAGTTTTTCGGCCCCAAAAAATATTTGTTTTAACCGAGCCACATCGCACCGTCGAAGTGTGGCTTGCATAGAAGCGAGGAAACAAACACATGACAAATGCGCACTCAAGTCGGTTGGCGTTCGAAGGGAGCGGGGAAATTTACGGAATCATGGACAACCTTCCCTTCAACGTCATGTACTGCGACAGGGACCTGAAAATCAAATACCTGAACCCGAAGAGCTACGAGACATTAGCGACCATTCGGGGGCTGTTGCCGATATCGCTCGACCAGGTCATCGGCTCCGCGATCGACATTTTCCACAAGGACCCGGCCTATCAGCGAAAAATCCTTTCGAATCCGAAAAATCTCCCTCACCGGGCGAACATCAAGCTCGGAGACCAAGTTCTCGCCCTGAACGTGTTCGCCGTATACGACAAGGATGAGTACTCGGGCGCGATGCTTTGCTGGGACGTCATCACCGAAAAGCTTATCGCGGACGACAAAAACGCCCAATATTCGTCGATGCTGGAAAATATCCCGGTGAACGTGATGCTGGCGGACAAGGACCTGAACATTATCTACGTCAACCCGAAATCCCGCGAAACACTGAAGACGATCGAAAGCCTTCTGCCCTGCTCGGCAAGCGAAGTCCTAGGCAAGAGCATCGACTTTTTTCACAAGAATCCGGCGCACCAACGGAAGATTCTGGCGAATCCAAAAAATCTTCCTCACCGCGCGCAGATCAAGCTTGGGGATGAGACCCTGGACCTCCTGGCTACCGCCGTCTATGACGCTTCAAATACTTACCGAGGCCCGATGGTGACCTGGAGCGTGATCACGGAACATCTCCGAATGGCGGCCACGCAAAGGGAAGTCGAGGCCGCGGTCACGCAAATGGCTGGCGACTTTTCCGGAAGCGCGAACGACATCGCCGAAAAATCGAGCTCGGTCGCCCGTGGCGCCCAAGCGCTCGGCGCCACGACGGAGGAGATGAGCGCGTCGATCGAGGAGCTGACCGCCTCGATCAATTCCATCGCCGCGAACGGCAAAAACGCGGACACGATCGCGAAGGCCGCGTATCAGGACGCGGAGCTCGGCTCGAAAGCTATCGTCCAGGCCATTGAAGCCATGGAACTGATCAGCAAGTCCTCCGAGGACATCAGCGAAATCGTGAAAGTCATCAGCGAGATCGCCAGCCAAACCAACCTGCTGGCCTTCAATGCCGCCATCGAAGCCGCCCGTGCGGGCGAACACGGGCTGGGGTTCTCCGTCGTCGCGGATGAGGTACGAAAACTCGCCGAACGGTCCTCGCAGGCGACGAAGGAAATCTCGAAACTGATCAACGAATCGGCCAAGAGAGTCCGTCAAGGCAGCGAGATATCCAAACAGGCAGGAGAAGCCTTTTCAAAGATCGTAGCCGGCGTGAACAAGACGACCCAGGCGATTTCGGAGATCTCGTCCTCCGCCATAGAGCAATCAAGCGCCGCCCAGGAAGTCAGCGCCGCCATCCAACAAATCACCGAGGAAACGGAGAAATCGGCGACAGCCTCCGAAGACATCGCCAATGCGACCAAGCACCTGACCGCCGGAGCGGCGCAACTGCTTCATGCGGTGGATAAATTCAAAAGGCGTTGAAATCGCGAAACCTATGGCTATCAGGTGGGCAGCAACGGGGGCCGCCGCTGGATTCCAAATTGAAACCGCCCACTGCCTGTGGGATAACTCACGAAATGAGCCACTCCCAAACCGGCGTCGTAGCCGAAAATCGCCATTTCGCGGTGTTTTTAGTGATGCAGGTCAACAGCCAAGACCGCGGCTCCGAAATCGCCCGCTTTTGCGCCTCCGTGCCTGAACTAGCCCTGAAGATTCAGGGCGCCGACACTTCGGCGCTGCTCACCTGTTCGGTGGGATTTGGGGCTCAATTCTGGGATTCCATTTCTCCGAACGCGCGCCCGGCACAGCTCCGCCCCCTGCGGGCCATTGGCGCCGGCGCGAGAAAGGCGCCAGGAACCGGGGGCGATCTATTTTTTCACATCTGTTCGGAACGCTCGGATCTGAACTTCGAGTGCGCCAAGAACATCGTCAACGCGCTCGGCGGCAAGGTTCGCGTGCTAGAGGAAGTGAGTGCCTTCGCGTACCGCGATTCCCGCGACTTGACCGGATTCATCGACGGCACGCAAAACCCGAAGGGCGACGAGCGGGCGGAAGCCGCGCTGATCGGCTCCGAGGACCCCGGGTTCGCGGGCGGAAGCTACGCCCTCACGCAACGCTACGTTCATAACCTCAAATCGTGGGCGACTCTTTCAGACGCCGAACAAGAGAAAGTCATCGGACGCACCAAAGCCGACAGCGAAGAACTTCCGCCAGAACTGAAACCCGAAAACTCGCACATTAGCCGCGCCGAGCTCAGGGAGGGCGAGGTCGAATACAAAATCGTTCGCCAGAGTCTCCCCTATGGAACGGCAAGCGGCGAGTCCGGCCTGTACTTTGTCGCCTACGCGAAAGACCCGACCATCTTCGAGCGGCAGCTCGCGCGAATGATGGGAAGCACCGGGGACGGCGTTCATGATCGCTTGATGGAGTTCAGCGAAGCCGTGTCCGGCGCGTTTTTCTTCATCCCGTCACTCAATACGCTTCGAAGCTTGCTTTGAGAGTTGGCTTCCAATTTCTCCGCATCCACCGGTGCCGATAAAAAGCTCTTTACAGCGATCGACATTAATGAGAACAATTCTCAATTTCATTATCAGAAATCCACTCAAGGAATTTATTTGAATGAAATCAATAACTTCGATCTCTTCTCTCGCCATTTTGACACTTCTGAGCTCCCCCGCCTTGGCGGGTGAAGGATTATTCAGCCGCGTCTACACGACCGAAACGGTCCCGCAAGGGCACTTCGAGCTCGAACAGACCGTCCGCAACCGCAGCGGCAGAGCCTTCGGCACGTTTAACGCGACGGATTTGAAATCCGAGTTCGAATACGGCATCACCGATAACTTCCAAGCCGCGTTTTACGTCAACTACGGCTATATCCACGCGTCGAATGCGCCCGACGATAACAATCCCACCGGAGGCGACGGCCCGGGGCTGTACGACGGCTTCAGCCGCAACGGCTTCGCGCTGGACAGCGTTTCGGCCGAGTTCATTTACCGAGTGCTAAGCCCTATCTCGGATCCGATCGGCCTGGCGTTTTATATCGAGCCCGAGTGGGACTTTCACGACATCCATAATGGCGCGCGCACCTTTGATTCGACCGAGATGGAATACAGGATCCTTCTCCAGAAGAACTTTTTGGACGATCAGCTGATCCTGGCCTACAACCTCGTGGCCGAATGGGAATATTTCCGCTACGCGCCCGGCGACGAGCAATTCCTGGGAGAGTTCGACTGGAACAACGAGCTTGGCGCTACTTATCGCGTGGCGCCCAACTGGTACGCGGGGTGGGAAATCCGCAACCACAACGAAGTCGGAAATTTTTATTCGCACGATCACTCGGTCTTCTGGACCGGACCCGCGATCCACTACGGCGGGCCCAAGTACTGGGCGACCCTCGGAGTCTTGCGGCAATTCTACGGCGACCCTACCGGCGTCGACTCGAGCGGATCGTACATCGGCGAGAATCTCTACCTGCACTCTCACGAACGCTGGGAGATCACGGCAAAAATGGGAATTCCGTTCTAATTCCCTGTTTCGCTATAAAAGAGGCGGTTTTTTATGAATTACAGAAATCCTAAGCTGGCTATCGGGGTGGGGCTCGGGCTCCTGAGCCCTCTGCCGATCGTCGCGCACGCCACGGTCTATCTTTCCGAAGATCAAGCGGTGCAACTGATGTTCCCGTCGGAAAAACTGGCGCGGAAGGAAATCACGCTCACGCCCGAGCAAAAATCCGCGATCGAGAAAACCTCGGGCGAGACGGTCCGGTCGACGAAGCTGATAGCCTACGTGGCTCCCAATAAGGACACGGTCTTCATCGACCAGGTTCTCGGCAAACACGAGTTCATCACGATCGCGGTAGGAGTGGCAGCCGACGGCTCGGTCCGCGGAATCGAGATCCTCGAGTACCGCGAGACCTATGGCAGTCAGGTGCGGACCCCCGAATGGCGCCAGCAGTTCGTCGGAAAAAACGCAAGCGCCACGCTCAAAGTGAACTCCGACATCAAGAACATCAGCGGCGCCACGCTCTCCTCGGTCCACGTCACCGGAGGGGTTCGCCGCCTCATCAAGACTTATGAATCCTTGCGCGCCCAGCTTTAGACGAGCGCGTCCCGCCTTGGGAACGATAGTCGAGATCGCGATTTCCGCGAAGCCCGGCGCGCCGCTCGGCTCGCGCGAACGAGCATTCATCCTGATCGGTGAGGCGTTTCAGGAAATCGCGCGCCTGGAAAAGGTGTTCAGCCGGTTCGATCCGGAAAGCGAGCTGAGCCGCCTGAACGGACGCGAAGCCGGCACCTGGATACCCGGGAGCGACGAACTGAACCGGATCCTGGCACTCGGCGAGACGATCGAGCGCTGTTCTCACGGCAGCTTTCGGCTGATGCCCGAATGCCCTCACGGCCCGGGCCAATGCTATGAGCTCAAAGACCAGGCGATCAAGAAGCTATCCACGTGCGCTTTCGATCTCGGGGGCATCGCGAAAGGCTACATCGTCGACCAGGTTTTCGAGCGGCTTCGAAACTCTGCGCCCGATGCCAAGATCCTGATCAACGCCGGGGGCGACCTGCGTTGCTCGCACGAGGAACGCATCGAGCTTCGCGTTCCAGGCGAGGACGGCGACGGCCGTTATTCGCTCACGATCCAGAACGCTGCCCTCGCGACCAGCTCGCTCCAGGGGAGCCTTTGCTCGGTCGGCACGGCCTCAGCGCGATATCCGCAAAACACGAGGACGGACGCCCCTGCTCTCAGCGCGAGCGTCGTGGCAAAAAGCTGTGGAATCGCCGACGCGATCGCGAAGGTCGCGCTCCTCGGCGACGCGACCCGGGCAATGGCATCGGATCTGGAAGTCGGGATGATCTATCTTTTCGACCGGCAGGGAAAGGCGCTGACTTGAAAGTAGCGCAAAAACACAAACGGCTGCTGCGCGTTTCGTTCACGGCGCTTTACCTCAGCGGCGCGACCTATTGGCTATTGCGCCAGTTCTTCCGCAAGTCGGGTGAATTCGGCCCTGAGCCCGGCTTTTACGAACGCGTCTTCGGCCCGGCCCATTTCGTCCTCGCGTTATTCTTCATTTTCACGATCGGCACTTTATGGATCACACATATCAAGCCCTCGATCCGCGGGCGACAGCACCGGTTCTCAGGCTGGCTGTTTCTGTTCCTGTTGGGCTGCTTGGTCGGAACCGGCACCGTCCTTCTTTACGGCAGCGAGGACATGATCAAGCTCGCCGAAAAATACCATCCCTGGTTCGGCCTTTTGCTTCTGCCGACGCTCGCGTTTCATTGGATGTCCAAATCTCAGAAACCTCGGTGCAATGAATCTCGTGCAAGAGGCTCTTTGACGGACTTCCGGCTGCAACGATTCGAGCATCGGCGGAGACGCCAGCGGTAGCTCCGCGAAGAACTGGGTCGCCACAATTCAGCAATAGTTTGATTCGAAGATATTCATATGAGCGAATATTTTGAGTCTCAAACTGTCCCGAGCGCCCCGCAAGATTGCAACGAGATCGTGGATGCTCTCGCCGAATTGGCGCCGCGCATGTTTCGAGTCATGGGCCGATTCCTGGATCGCTACCCTTCTCTGACGCCCAACCTTCCGCCCGCGCAGATCCGAATACTCCAAGAACTTGCCGAGCACGGGAAGCCGGCAAATATGGGCGAGCTGGCCTCGGCCCTCGCGATCACAGCGGGAAGCCTCACGCCCGGCATCAAAAAACTGGTCTCCCTCGGATTCGTCACCCGCGAGCGATCGAGCGAGGACGATCGCGTCGTGCTCCTCACCTTATCGAAAAAAGGACTGTCCCGCGCCGTCGAGGAAAAGACGAGTCTCATGACCGCTTTTGGGGAGATCGTCCAGGCTCTTTCCGCCAGCGAAAGAGGCGATTTCCTGAACGCACATCGGCGCATACTGGAAATACTCGAGATCGCGGCAGGCAAGAACGGGGGCTACTGAGATGCGCCGGCTTTTCGCTCTTTGGATCGCGCTTGTTTCGAGCGTCTTGCCGAGTGTCTGGGCCTCCGCCGGGTCGACCATTGGCCCCTATAACCTTGACGATTGCTTTTCGCTCGCCTTGAAGCGAAGCGACACTCTCGCCATCGACGTGAGTCAAATAAACCAGGCCGAGGCGCAGATCAACGAAGCCCGCGCGAACTATTTCCCGACCATTTCTGGAAACGGCTCGTTCTCGATGCAGCAGACCCCGAATACCGGCCTCGGGCAGACCATCTTTCCTTCCAATCAAAGCTCGGCTGCGATCACGTTGAAGCAGAATCTGTTCAACGGGCTCAAGGATCTCGCCAGCATCCACTCCAAGAAAAGCCAAAAAGTTTATTACGAAGCGGCCCATGCGCAAGCGGTCGTTCAGCTCTTCGAAGACACCGCGCAGGCATTTTACAGCGTTTTGGCGTACCGATCCGATCTCAAAAATTATCTCGCCGAAATCGAGAGCGATCAGCGGAGGCGCCGGGAGCTTCTGGACTCGAGAAAATTCGGTCGCTCGCGCGACGCGGACGTGGTCTCCGTCGAGTCTTCCATCGCTAACCTCGAGGCGTCGGCATCGAACGTCGATGGGCTGCTGGCCACGTATGAGGAAACGCTCGCTTATCTGACGGGGCTTCCCGTCGACGTAGAGCTCGCGAGCGCCTTACAAAAAACCCCGGAGGCTCACGATCTCAGCTATTGGCTGGATAAGATCGAGGAGCGACCCGACGTGAAGCGGGCCAAGAGCGATATCGACGTCGCGGACGGAAATCTGCAAGCGACGAAGGCCGGCTATCTTCCGAGTCTCGATTTCGCCGCGAATTACTACCCTTATCGGCCCGGCATTTACCAAGGCATAGCCTGGGACACGACTCTTAGCCTGAGCATTCCCCTATTTTCGGGCGGAAGCACGCGCGCGCAGGTATCGGAACAGTCCTCGGTCGAGACCGCCAAGGAAATCGCCTTTCATCAAACCAAGGAGCAAGCATCCCAGTCGGTCCGCACCGTTTATCGGGCGCTCGCCGCCGACACGAAGCAAATGGAGAAACTCGCCAGCGCGAGCGCGCTCGCCCAAAAGAGCTACGAGCTCCGGCACAAGGATAATCGCCTGGGAATCGCGACCAACACCGATGTCCTGAGCGCGCTGACATCGGCTCAGGAATCCAAGCGATCGTCAGATCGGCAGAAATTTATCGTCCTCTCCGACTACTCCAAACTCTTGGCCGAATCCGCAAGGCTCAACATCGGAAAATAGGTAGCGTCATGAGAAAGAAAGCAGCGATCATCGGAGCAATCATCTTCGCCGTTTCAGGAGCCGCCTTGGCGGTCAGGCCACAGAGCGGCCATTCCGAACTTCAGACGGTTCGGCACGGTTCGATTGTCGAATCGGTATACGGCATTGGAACCTTGACGGCCCAGCGAAGCCTTCAAATCAAAAGCGGCGTCACGACCAGCATCAAGCGCTTTTACGTGAAAGAAGGAGACGCCGTCAAAACGGGACAACGCCTGGTCGATTTGGACGGGGTGGGCGAATTTAGAGCGCCGTTTTCCGGAGTCGTATCGAGCCTATCGCTCAAGCAGGGAGAGACCGTCTTTTCCCAGACTTCCGTCATGACTTTAACGGATATGAACGATCTTTATCTTTCCGCTTCGATCGAACAGCAGGGCGCTCTCAAGATCAAAGCCGGACTTCCGGTGAAAATCAGCTTCGACGGGATGCGAAACAAAGCCTTTCATGGGCGCGTGGAATCGGTTTACTCGAGCGGATCGGATTTCTTGGCCAGGATTTCGGTTCAGGACCTGCCCGCGAGCATTCTACCGGGGATGACCGCCGACGTCGCGATCGTCCTCGCTAAGAAAGAAAGCGTTCTTCTCGTGCCGGTCGCCGCACTCGACGGGGATCAGCTCGACGTGCGCCGCGGATCGAACAGGCTGACCGTGCACGTCAAGCTGGGCTTGATCGACGGATCAGTCGCTGAAGTGATCTCAGGGGATCTCAAGGAAGGAGATCAGGTCGTCGTGAAGACGAGGGCAAGCTCATGATCTCGCTTGCGTTGAAATACCTGGTCTCGAGAAAGAGGCAGTCGCTTTTTACTTTGCTCGGGATTTTCCTGGGCGCGGCCGGCTATGTGACGATTTCGGGTTTTTTCGTCGGATTTCAGCGTTATATCATCGATCAGCTGGTCAACAGCAGCGCTCACGTTTTCATTCAATATCGGCAGGACCTCTTGGAGACGCACTCGCTCGACGAGGCTTTTTTCGGATCGGACATGGGGCACGTTTTCTGGTCGGCCCGCCCGTCGGGACGCGAGGATTACGCCCGCATAGAAAACCCGATG
This sequence comes from Oligoflexia bacterium, assembly GCA_031292385.1. Classification (GTDB taxonomy): domain Bacteria; phylum Bdellovibrionota; class UBA1018; order UBA1018; family UBA1018; genus JARLHE01. The sequence continues at coordinate 92,880 of JARLHE010000016.1, read as the reverse complement.
AGCTGGTACGATCGCCTGGATTCCGATCCGCGAGTTGCCGCGTATTCGCCTCAAATGACGGTCGCCGGATTGTTATCGAAGTCGCGAGCCTCCGCCTCGGTCACGCTTACGGGCTGCATCCCTGAAAAGCAGTCCAAGGTGAACGATCTCGCCTCGAAAATCGTCGAGGGGAGCTTCAGCGACATCGGATCGGGCGGAAACCGGATCGTCGTCGGACGAGAGCTGCAAAGACAGCTGGGAGTGGAGCTCTCGCAGAATATCAACGTCACCGTGGGCTCCGGGACGCCGACCCCCTTCAAAGTGGTCGGCATCTACGAGTCCGGCAATCGAAACTCGGATCTGCAAGCTTTCGGAGCGCTTGCCGACGTCCAAAAGCTCGATAACGCGGCCAACCGGATCAACGAGATCGACGTGAAGCTCAAGGACTATAACCAAGCCGGCGAAGTCGCCCGGAACTGGTCGAAGATGAGCCCGGAAAAAATCGAGAGCTGGGATACGCGCAACTCGAATTTCTTCTCGATCATCAACCTTCAAACCCTGATGCGGTACGTGATCGTCGGAGTGGTCATGTTGGTCGCGGGTTTCGGGATCTATAACGTCTTGATGATGACCGTGAACCAGAAGATGAAAGACGTCGCGATTCTCCAAGCCATCGGATACCAAGCCAAGGACATACTCTTTCTTTTTCTTTTTCAGGGCCTTCTTTTGGGCGTCTCCGGCGCGCTCTCGGGCATTCTAGTGGGTTATCTGGTTTGCCGCTACCTGCAGACGCTGACCATGGCCGGTCCGCCGGGATCGACGACCAGCGAGCACCTTCATATCGCGTTGAACTTCGGGATTTATTCGCAGGCGGCGGTTCTCGCGATCGCCGCGTCGATCTTCGCAAGTTTTCTTCCTTCGAGGGCGGCGAGCAAGCTGACACCGATCGAAATCATCCGAGGAGGCGTCGAATAATCATGGCAATCGTCGCGGAGCACGTCGATAAGGTTTTGGGCTCTCCGCCCAGCCGGGTCTTGACGGATATTTCATTGCGCGTCGATGACGGAGAGTTCGTCGCTTTGACGGGCCGATCCGGCTCGGGCAAGAGCACCCTGCTGTACGTGCTCAGCAGTCTCGATACTCCGTCGGCCGGATCGGTTTCCATCGACGGCATGGATGTGGGGCGATTGTCGCCCACCGAACTCAGCCGTCTTCGAAACGAGCAAATCGGATTCGTGTTTCAATTCCATTATCTGATCGCCGAGCTCACCGCGCTCGAAAACGTCTTGCTTCCGGCGCGCCGGTCCGGCCAGGAACGGACTCGTCGCGAGTACGCCGAATCGCTCTTGGAACGAGTAGGCCTGGGTCGCAAGCTCGACCGCCTTCCCAGGCAGCTTTCGGGTGGCGAGCAGCAGCGCGTGGCGATCGCCCGCTCGTTGGTCATGGAGCCTCGTTACCTTTTCGCGGACGAGCCGACCGGCGCTCTGGACTCGATCAACGGCGAGGCCGTCATGAAGATGCTGGAAGAAACGAACCGCGAGAAACGAACGAGCATTGTTTTGGTGACGCACGAGCCCGACTTCGCGGCGCGCGCGAAGAGGCAGATCCATCTGGCGGACGGAAAAATAATCGAATGATCGCGGGTCGTCTGAAAGCGAATTCCGGCCTTTCTCGCCGTCGATTCTTTTGACAGCCCTCGTTTGCCCCGTCTTTTCAGACGCTTGCCTTTTGGAAAACGCCATATTTGCCCAATGCTGGAGATGCATACTGGCATTGACGGCGCTGAACTGCCGACAAAGGAGAAAGTTGCGATGAATCAGATGAGATGGCTATCCTTGGTGCTTTTTTCGCTTCTGCTTGCCGGAAGGTATGCGCACACCCAAGACGCGTTTCCCGACGCTCCGCCCGCGGACGGAACGTTCCAGGGCCCGCCGCCGACGGACGGGCGGCTGCCGTACAAGGACCTGATGGATTGGAAAAAGGCGCATCAAAGCGATCCACGCGTCCAGGCATTCGACAAAAGCCACGGGGATTTTCGGGCCCCCACTCCCGGACAATCTCCCAGCCTTTCGGGATTTCAAGCAATGCGGCAATACATGGACGACCTGAAGGCGTTGAAAAAAACGATCGACGCCGATCCCCACCCCCAGACCGGCTCGAAGGCCGCCGCACCGTGCTCTTCGGCGGCGAGCGCCGATATTCAGCCTCAGATCGTGGATTTATCGGACCAGACCATACGGATCGCCTCGAAACTCGATTTCTTCGGGAGCGATTCCAATCTTCCGGTGAGCCAAGGCATGGGCGGAGGAATGATGACGAGCGGGCCGGCTTCGAGCGCCTATTCTTCTTTCTACTACCCGGTATATGACTTCAGCACGTTTTACGGGAACGCCATCAGCCGCTGCCAAACCTTTGGCGCGTCGTGTGGGGCACCGATGGCGTACGGACCGAGCGGCTACTCATCTTCTTCCTACACTCCGTATCATTTCTATCTTGGCTATGGAGGATTTTATGGGACTTCCGGCATTAAAGCACTCTGAAGCGGTCCCGAAGCGCGGGGCGGCGGTGATACAATTGGACTCAAGGTACAGGCATATGACCGAGATACTGCTCGTCGAGGATGATCCGGTTCTGGGAAGGGGGCTTTGCCTCAACTTGGAACACGAAGGATACAAGGTGCATTGGGCCAATAGTCTTCACGCCGCCATGATCGCCAACAAGAGAAAAAATCTCGAACTGATCGTCTTGGACGTGGGGCTTCCGGACGGCAGCGGTTTCGATTTCCTGAAAGAGATCCGAAAAGCGGGCTCGCGGATCCCGGTTCTCGTCTTGACCGCGAAGACCGATGTCGATTCGGTCGTGGAGGGCCTGCAATTCGGCGCCAACGATTACATACGAAAGCCGTTCGACGATCGCGAGCTTTTGGCCAGGATCAAAACCGCGCTCAATGAGCCGCAGATCCGGTCCCACCAGGTACGATACGGCGGCCTGCTGGTTTTGATCGATCAACGCAAAGTCCTCCACGACGGAAAGGAAATCGAACTGAGCCCCAGGGAATTCGATATTTTGGCTTTCTTCGTCCAAAACGCGGAAGCCGTCCTGACTCGCGATAGATTGCTCGAAGCCATCGATAAAAACGGAGACCTCTTTGACCGGACGATCGACTCCAACGTCAGCCACCTCCGGTCGCGCCTCAAGGCGGCCGGCGTCCACTCCGTTCAGATCGGATCCGTCTACGGTGTCGGTTATCGATTGGAAAAGAAATGATCCAGACAAAGCTCTTCAGGCGCCACTATGCGATCACCGCCGTTGTCGTCGTCGCTTTTATCGGCATCGGCTTCATTGCCTCGAACTTCATCATGAGGCTGGCGGCGAGCCGCCAGGCTTTCGGGATCGGTCCCGGACCGCAAATCTTCTTCGCCAAGCTCGTCGATCAGACCGCCGCGCAATCCGGCAACGACCGGGTTCGCGCCCTCAAACAGGTCGAAAATCTCGCCGACCGAGGGCTTCCCTTCCGATTTCACCTTCTTTCGCAGGACGGAAAAAATCTATCCGACCCCGACCCGATCGGCCTAGCCTGGCAGGAAATCAAAAAACCGGAGTCAGCCTATGAAGTGACCCAGGTCGGCGCGAGCCCCGAACAAAAAGGACCTCCGGGAACGCCGGTGTTCCAGGACTCCTTGATCCGCCTTCCGGGATCACCGGCGGAGTATCTCTACATTTCCCATATCGACAAAGATATGCGTCCCTTGCCGCCGCTGCCCTTCTTTTTGGCCACGGTGGGCCTGCTGATCCTGTCCGTTCTGCTAGGGATCGGATTTGCTCTCTTCCTGCTTTTCCGCTCGATGACGGAGAAGATGGCTCTAGCGGATAACGTGATCGCCGAGCTCCAAAGCGGAAACCTGAAAGCACGTTTTCCGATCCACCGAATGGACGAGCTGGGCCAGGCGATGCTTCGTTTCAACAAGATGGCGGACGAGATCGAGCGCCTGGTGGACCGTTTGCACAGCGTCGAACACTCGCGCGTCTCGCTGCTGCAGGACCTGGCACACGATCTTCGGACCCCCATCGCTTCGCTGAAAAACCTGCTCGCGACGATCGGCAAGAAAACGCAAGAAGCCGATCAGAAAATCCGCGAAGAGCTGCTTTTCCTTTCCCGAAAAGAAGTCGAGTATTTCGAGCGCCTGGTCGAGGACTTGCTCATGCTCGCACAGATGAGCGAACCGAGCTATCATGGAGACCGGAAATTGGTTTCGTTGGCGCAAATTTTGGACGAGGAATCCGAAAGCGTTTTCTCCCGTCGTAACGTCGACGGAAAAACGGTCGAGCTCAAGAACGATCTCCGGTCCGACCGATTCGAGATCACGGGCGATGCCCACCTGATGAGAAGGCTTTTCAGGAATGCGTTGGACAACGCTCTTTCGTTCGCGAAATCCAAGGTGACCATCGAATTTCTCGCCCCTTCTTCCGAGGAAATCACCGTGCTCATCCAAGACGACGGGCCTGGGTTTTCCGCGGACGCCCTGAAGGGGTTCGGCGAAAGGCGAGTCAGCCGCGCAGTCGAGCGCTCGAATGACGGAAGGCTTTCCGTGGGACTTGGATCGGTCATCATGAGGACCGTCGCCGAAATCCACCGCGGAAAACTGACGGCAAAGAACAGGACGACCCCCTCGGGCGAAGTGCTCGGGGCCGAGATCCGGATCTCCATTCCGCGCCCGAGGGCCATCACACTTCAGACATAGTTCGCGCGGACAATCTATGAATGACGCTTCTCGGCGATGAAATAGTCTCCCCACAAAGCTCGCGCGAACTTCCGATCCCCCTGGCCATTCCGGCGCCGTCCATGGAAGAGAGACTTCGGCGCAAGGCTGTTTCCACGCGCTTCGTGGACTTCTGGCTGCTGGGAGGCGCCAGCATCGTTCTCTGGGCCGTGATGCAACTTGGAGAGCTCTTTCGCGCTCGATCGAATGTCATCGAAAACCATTTCACGCAGGTTGGCGCCGTCTTCGCGATGATGTCAATTTTCTGCAATTACCCGCACTTCATGATCTCGTACCGATTCGGCTACGGCCGCGGCTTCGGGTTCGTCAAACGCCACTGGTTCGCGCTGCTCGCCGTGCCGCTGGGCCTCATCGCCGCTTACGCGCTGGCGTATTTTCATTACGACCACGAACTTTCCGACCGGCCTTGGGTCACGCACTTGAATTTTCTTTTCGAGAAAATCGGCCTCGGTTTCCGGCTGGGAACGCTCGACAACCTCGGAACGGAGATTCTCAGCCTTTCCGTCCTTTTGATGAACATGACCGTCGGGTGGCATTACTCGAAGCAGGTCTTCGGCTGCATCATGGTCTACGCCCGGTACGATCGTTATCCGATATCGCGGCTCCAGCGCGCGCTCGTCAAAGCGAGCCTTTTCAGCGTCGCGTTCCTGAATTTCTTCAGCCTTTCAATCGATGCGGAGAATTACAGCTCGTCCGCTCCCGGCAAGAGCTACTTCTACAATATTCCGCTGATGCCTTTGGGCCTCCCACCAAAGCTCGTCCCGGCCACGGCCGTCATCACCGCAATCTTGGCGTCGGCTACGGTTGTTTTCGTGTTCTACTCGAATTACCGCAGGTACAAACTTCTCCCGACCCTGAATCTCGTCATTCCGTGGATCGCGTTCTTCTTCTGGTGGGTGCCGCTTCGAAGACAGACGGAATACTACCTCGCGACGGTTCCATTTTTTCATTCGCTTCAGTACCTCCCGTTCGCCTACCGGGTCGAAGAAACCCGCTTTAAGGCGTCGCGACGGCCCGAACTCAGAAAATCAATTTTTCTGGCTATTCTCCTTTTCGTCGGATTTTGCTCGTTCGAGCTGGTGCCGAACCTGCTGGATCAGGTGCTTCAGACCGGCTGGTATTTGAAATCATGGTTTTTCATGGCTAGCTTCGCCGTTTTCATCAACATCCATCATTTCTTTATCGATAGCGTCGTTTGGAAATTCAGCCGCAAAGACCAGAAAGAATTAAGACTGGCGCTGTTGGAGTAAAGGCGTGATCAAGGCAAACACCGAGCGCCTCAGGCCGCGGAATTCACGCTGCCTTCTCCTCATGACCACCGAATTCGTATCGCATGGCTGAAAGCAGCCGGCCCGGGAACTCGGACTCGCCTCGCGACGCGACCATGCTGCCGCGCCGCCAAACTTCCGATATTTCGCGAAGATCCAGGTCATACGAATAGAACTGCGGTGCTCCGATGCCGAGGGCTCCCCCTTGCGACCCGGAGTGCGCGGAGCCGACTCCACTGAATGCGCCAGATCGTGCGAGGCGTTCGCCGCGGCCGCCCTTCGGATCGCTCCGCCCACGTAGACCCTGAAAACAAAAAAGCCCCCGGGATAAATCCCGGAGGCTTTTTTGTTCTGAGTTTTAAATGGCGGGAGCGATGGGACTTGAACCCACGACCTTCGCCGTGACAGGGCGACGTTGTAACCAACTCAACTACGCCCCCGCATATTAAAACTCGTCACGAGCGTTCTCGATGAGAACTCGGAACCTAAAGCAGCACGACCCTAATTGTCAACTGTAGGTCTCAAAAAAGTCATAAACTGGCCCCTCTCTGTGTGCCTGTGAAGGATCGAAGTTGCCGATTTCAAATGGATACTCCGAAAGTTCACCCCGATTCGAGGTAGATAAGCCAATTTTTCTAGAAACTTCAGGGGGTTCACCTGGAATTAGGCACATGGAAGGGGGCCAGTTTGAAACTATCCCAAGATCGGAAACTTCCGTTTGGCATATTCCGAGGTAACGGTCGACTGAATGGTTCCGATCACATGGTCGTATATCTTTTGAAGATTTTCCTCTTCCGAGAGCTTGGGATCGACCATGGAGCAGACGTCGACCGGGGGCAAGATCACGAACTTCATCTTGGCCGGCATCGGAACAAAGGTCCAAAAGAACGCCGCTGGCGCCAGAAGGAGTGGAAAGAAGGTCAACATTCCGGTTGCGACACACCAGGCAAAGAAAACTCCCCGGGCGGTGATGGGAACGCCATGGAGCCGCATACTGCCTTTTAGTCCCAGCTTTTCAGCCAGTTGCTCGCCCCGATCGAAAATCACGTAGGTTTCGTGGGCGCCGATCGAAGCGATCGGCACGATGGGTACCTTGGCCTTGAGGGCGATCCGGATAAAGCCTTTGCGCTGAAAGAAATCGACCTTTTTCCGCTCCTTATAGGGACGGAAAGCTTCCTTCTCCCCTCCCGGGTAGACCAGAAGCGAATAATCCCGCTTGAGCGCCTCCAGGGCCAGCTCCGGGCTTGCGGGAATGGCCCCGAGCTTGGGGATGATCCAGCGGAAAAACGGGTTTTCCAGCGCGATCGCATGAGCGAGTCCCAGCGCTCGCCGAGATCCGTGGAAACGGTCCCACCAAGCATAGAACATCATCAACACTTCGAAAGTGAGCAAGCCGTTGTGATTGCCGACGAACATGGCGCGCTCGTCCGGCACGTTTTCCCAGCCCTCGATTTCGCAACGGAAATAATACTTATAAAGCCCTTCCAGAAACGGCACGATCCTTCCGGCGAAATGAGGATCGACTTTTTCGAGATCGCGGAACAGCCTTCGTTTTTGCGCGGCTGTGAACATAACGTTTAAACCTCGTCGCCGCCGCCGCCGCCGCGGGCCCACTCACCCGTAATCCGGCAAGTCAGATAGGCTTTGATAAAACCATCCAGATCGCCGTCGAGCGTTTTTTCCGCCGTCGGCACGACAAAACCCGTGCGGTGGTCCTTCACCATTTTATAGGGATGGAGCACGTACGAGCGGATCTGGCTGCCCCAGGCAATGTCTTTCTTGCTGTCTTCGATGGTGGCCTGCTTTTTCCGCTCTTCTTCCAAGTGGCGCTCATAGAGGCGCGACCGCAGAACCTTCATGGCCAGGTCTTTGTTCTTGATCTGGGAACGCTCCTGCTGACAAACCACCACGATACCCGAGGGATTGTGCGTAATACGGACCGCGGAGTCGGTCGTGTTGACTCCCTGGCCGCCCTTGCCGCCGGAACGGAACACGTCGATGCGAAGATCGGCCGGATTGATGACGACTTCGAAATCGTCGTCGATTTCGGGGGTGACGAAAACGGAGGTGAACGACGTATGCCTCCGGGCGTTCGAATCAAACGGCGAAATGCGGACCAGACGGTGCACGCCGGCCTCGGATTTCAGCAGGCCGTACGCATAAGGGCCGCTGATGGTGAGCGTGGCGTTTTTAATGCCGGCTTCTTCACCCGGCAACGCATCGAGCAACTCGCATTTAAAGCCCTTATCCTGGGCCCAGCGCTGGTACATCCGAAGAAGCATCTGCGCCCAGTCCTGCGACTCGGTCCCGCCCGCCCCCGCATTGATGGTGACGATCGCGTTTTTCGAGTCGACGTCCTCGGAAAGCATTTTATGAAACTCGACCCGCTCGAATCGGTCGGCGAGATCGACGATCAGTGAGGAAACTTCGTTCATGGCGTCTTCGTCGCCCGCCTCTTGCGCCAGCTCGAACAAGGCTTCGGCGTCGTTAAAACCACGCTCCAGATCTTGGAACTCATTGAGCTCCGCCTCGAGACGCGATTTTTCCTGCGTCAGCGAACGGGCGCGGCGATTATCGTTCCAGAATTCGGGGTTGCTTGAAAGATCGGTAAGTTCGGCGATCCGGCGAGATTTGACCGGCAGGTCAAAGAGAGTCTCGTAGGAAGGCGAGTCGCTTGCTCATTTCAGCAAGTCTCTCGCGGATTTCGTAGGGAGCGAGCACAGTAGTAGCCATCCTTAATTGATACACGAGTGAACTCGGCGGATCAAGCCCGGAGACGCCGGAGATGCCGGAGATGAATGAGACGTCGCCCGGCCTTTGCGCCCGGACCCCAAAATCCGATCCTCAAGACGCGCCATTTCTCGCGCAGCCGCAGGGCCCTTCTCGTGATCGAACCCCAAAAGATGCAACAAGCCATGAACAATGAGAACCCGGAGCTCGGTCGACTCCGCGTGTCCAAGCTCGCGAGCCTGGGATTTCAATACGGGCAGACAAATCACGAGTTGACCGATCAGGCCTTGACGACGAAACCCCTCCGGCAACTCAAAACTGAGCACGTCCGTCGGACGATCTTTGCCACGCGCCTCGCGGTTAAGTTTTCGCATCGCCGCGCGTCCCACGATTTCGATTTCGACGACCCATTTTGGCGCGGGGGCCTTTTTGCGAAGCTTCGGGACAAGGTGGGCTTTACGGATCACGCCTTGAAGCGCGCGCTCCGCCTTTTTTGACCAAAGAACTTGCGGGCTCAGCCCGGATTTACGAGTCGTTTTCATCGCAGTCATGATATCACAGGGGCTGAAAACCATGGAAAAACCTTCACATCAGCTGGAAAATCTTTCGCGAGTCATCGAAACCGTCCATCGCCTGCGCGCCCCCGGAGGCTGCGCCTGGGACCGGGCCCAAACCCATCAGACCCTACGGCAATACCTGATCGAGGAAGCGCATGAAGTTTTGGACGTGCTCGACCAAATCCACTCGACCGAGGATTTGAAAAAGGAAAAAATCCGACTCGCGTTTCAAGAAGAGCTGGGAGACCTGCTCATGCAGGTCCTGCTGCATTCGGAAATGACCCGGGAGACCGGTGCGTTCGGCATCGACGACGTCGCCGCCGCCTTGAATGAAAAGCTGATTCGTCGCCATCCCCATGTCTTCGGAGAAGCCAAAGCGGATAGCGAATCGAGCGCATTCGAAGCGTGGGAAAAACAGAAAGCGAAAGAAAAGGCCGCGAATCCGGACGCCGGTGTCCTGGATGGGGTCCCGAAAGGGCTTCCCGCCCTCCAGCGCGCGGCGCGCGTGATCGAAAAGGTCACGAAGGTCGGCTTTCAATGGTCGGATATGCAGGGCCCTCTCGCCAAAGTCGAAGAGGAGCTCGGAGAATTCAAAGCGGAAGTGCTGGCGCTTGAAAAGGCCGACCCGAAGTCGGAAGAGGCCTCACTTATTCGCGAGAAAATCAAAAACGAACTGGGTGACCTTTTGTTCACCCTCGCCAACGTCGGCTATCTCATGAAAATCAACCCGGAAGACGCTCTTCGCGAGCAGCTGCACCGGTTCGAGGGCCGCTTCAAGCATATCGAGCGCAGACTGAAAGAGCACGGCAAAACCCCGGATCAATCGAACTTGGACGAAATGGATCGGTATTGGAATGAAGCCAAGGCAATCGAAAAAAGCGGACGCTAAGGCCTGGGGCCTGACCGGGGGAGTCGCCTCCGGCAAATCGACCGTCGCGAAATTTTTCGCGGAAGAAGGCTTTGTTGTGATCGATGCCGACCAAATCGCCCGGGAGCTCTCGGCACCCGGAGGCGCGGCCCACGACGAGATCGTGCAACGATTCGGAAGCGCCGAAAGCCAAGCGTTGCGGGAAATCGTTTTCCGCGACGCCAGGGCGCGGGCGGACCTGGAAGCGATCTTACACCCTAAAATCCGCGCCATCGCCCGGAGAAAATTCGAGGAGGCCGGCTCGGCGCCGGTTCTTTACGAAGCCGCGCTTCTCGTGGAAACGGGAAGTTACCGCGATTTCGCGGGACTGATCACGGTCAGCGCGCCGCGCGAAAAAAGGATCGAGCGTTTGCTGAACCGACCCCCGAAAGTCGTCGCCTCTTCCTGGAAAATGACGCGCGAAATGGCCGAGAAGATCATCGATACGCAGATCTCGGACGACGAACGCGAAGCGGTCGCGACCTATGTGATCCATAATGATCAAGGTTTGGAGTCGCTCCATGCACAAGCGCGATTGATCGCCCGGAAAATCATTTCAGGCTGATCTTTGTGGGTTTACAAAGCCAAAGCCGTCCCTTACGCTCATTTTGCTGAACATAGCCAAATATCCGCGTAGGGGGCCCCTAAACTTGAAGACCTTGAACATCTGGAACTTCAAACTATCCAAACGTTCGACGTGGGCGATCGCATTATTTTGCGTCACTGCCCTAACCACCATCACCGTCACGAGCTGCAATATTTTTTCATACAGCAAACCGTCGGGCGATGCCCAGATTCTGTCCGCGGCGCGCGCATGCTTCGACGACGGCGATCTGAACTGCGCCATCAATTATTACAAACAGCTCTCGTCGGCCGAGGCCGATACCGCGATCTCCGAAGAGGCTTTCGCCGCTCTCGACCAACAAGGCGCTTCGATGGCGATCTTCATGCAATTCGTGGGCGATATCGCCAACGGCAGCGGCAACAACGCCGTCGGGCAGGCGATGTCGAACTTCGCCCAGCGCTTGGGCGCATCGCCCAATCCGACCGCGGGCGAATCCAAACGGGTCGCCATCTGGAACGCCTTCAACAGCTTTAATCAAATCACCAACAATACGAACCTGAGCCAGTTTGTCCGCTTCGTCGGCGCACTTTCGCTCGTAGGAGAGATCCTCTCGGAAGCCCAAGGCACCGGCTCGCAGCTGCTTCAGTCCGACCTCGTCCAAAACGCCCAGAGCTGCCTAGCGAACGGAGAGGGCGCGGGTTGCGCGACCGCAAGCGCTTGCCAGGGCGGAACGAGCCTTCTCAGCGACGCCGCGATTTCAGCCACGACCCCGATCGACTGCACGGGCGTGAGCGGCTCCTGCACGGCGACCGCGCCCAAACAGGCCCAGCCCAGCGGAGACACGCTGAACCAGGCCCTCTCGAGCACCGTCTCCGCGCTGACCAACCTCGGCGCCTCGGGCAAGTTCGGCAGCGCCGTCTCGACTTTCACGTCGATTTTCCAAGCGGCGGCGCCATCTTCCGCGCAACAAGTGAATCAGTGCTTTCGATACGCACTTATCAGCTACGGCGTAGGTTACTAAGATGAAGAAGCTCCAACTCACCGCGCTCGCGACTTTGACCCTGGCCTCCCCGTTCGTCGGCGGCAACGCCTTCGCGCTCGACGACATCATCAAGCCTTATGAAAGCGTCCGAAGCTCCGGCATGGGCGGCGTTACCTTGACCACGGGCTTGTACGACGAAAACTATTTCGGCAATCCGGCCCGCGTTACCGCCAACCCGACCTGGCGCGTGACGATTCTCGACCCGATGGTCGAAACCAATTCGCATGTTTCCAACTCGGTCCGCGCGGTCAACGGAGGCAGCAATATTTACAATGCCTTGGGCGGTGACGCCGGCGACGACAATCACTTCCGCCTTCAGACCACGATGCCGTCGGTTTATATCCCAACCGGCCATGGCCGATGGGCATTCGCCCTGGGTTTCATCACCAGCAGCCAGGTCGACGTGGATCTCCGCAGAAGTTTCAATATCGAACCGACGGGCATAGTCGATGTCGGCCCCGCGCTGACCGTTGGCCGAACCTTCATGGAAGAAAACGACCTCTCGGTCGGCATCACGGCCCGCGCGACCTATCGATTGTCGACCAACACGGCTTTCTCGTTCGTCGACCTGATCAACGGCCAATCGATCTCTCCCCGCGCGACCGGCGGCCAGGGCGGAATGGCCGATTTCGACCTGGGAACGACTTACACCTTTCGCCACTTTCATCCGGGCGGGGTGGATCTTTCCGTCGCCGGCGCGGTCGAGAACGTCATGGGCGGGAATTTCAACAACCTCAAGCTCCGCTTTCTCAAGGACTCCCACGACAATCCGACCCCGGCAAACCGACCGCTTCCGGAGCCAAGGCGAGGCGGATTCGGCTTTTCGGCGCAAAAGGCGTCCATGGGCTTCCTGCACAACACTTCGCTCGCTCTCGAGTTCCAGGACATCGGCAACAATACGAACGGCAGCGTTTACCGTACCGTGCACATTGGCGGCGAAACCCATTTTTTCAGCATCTTCGTCCTGCGGGGCGGCGTCAACCAAGGCTATTTAACTGGGGGATTCGGGCTCGATCTGAGAATCCTCACCATCGACGTATCGACCTACGGCGAAGAGCTTTCGCTCAATCCGGGGCAGCTAGAAGACCGCAGATACGCGCTTCGAGTCGCTTTGCAACTATAGAGATTGCAGGGTCGGCCGCGACCTAGGTCATCGACGACACAAATTGAAAATTGACGCGATGCAGCTTAACATTAAGTTCATATGTGGCAATCACCCAACCATAGAAATGCAGCCGAGAGTGCCTCCCGAAAACGAAGAAAAGAAAGGCTCGATGTTCCAATCAAGCTGTACCGAGCGCGAGCGGAAGTTCGCCTCAACGTGCAATCCGACGAACTCGAGGGCCATATTTCCTCGGAGAACGCCGCCGGAGAAATCATCGAAGCCAGCGTTCTTTTAAATGACCTATCCCTTCACGGAATCGGGATTTACGCGCCTTCCCTCATCCAGGCAGGCAACCACCTCACGATCAATTTAACGATCGAGCTTTCCGAGAAGCGCACTCTCACCTTGCAGGGAAAGGTCATGTGGTGCCAGCGCTCAGAGAATCATCGGGTCATTTCGCAGTCGAATTTCCCGTACCGGGTGGGAATTCGATTTCAGTTCGCTTCCACGGCCGAAGAAGAGGAATACGCCGCATTCTGGAACCAGCTCCAAAAGGAGCATTTGTACCTACAAAAGCCGGAGAAATAAGATTAACCCATCAAGGTGATGAATTCGTCCCAATGGTGGCGAAGCTTGCCCTTCAAACGCAAGATCGCCTGCGTATGAAGCTGGCTGACGCGCGACTCGGTGACGTCCAGCACGCGCCCGATTTCCTTCAGGTTCAAGTCCTCGTAGTAATAAAGAGAGAGGACCAAACGCTGTTTTTCAGGCAGGTCACCGATCGCCTGCGAGATCATTTTCTTGAGTGACGCGACGTTGACTTCATTGTAGGGCGTCGGGCTTTTCGAGCCCGCTTCACCGAACCCATGCAGCGACCGTTTGTCGGCCTTCGAGAAATTCGCGATATCGTCGTAGGACAGAAGCGAGACGCTGCGAACCTGATTAAGCAGGTCGTGATACTCATCCTGCGTGATGTTCAGCTCGCTGCAGATCTCCTCGTCGGTCGCCTGCCGGCCCAGCTTCTGCTCGATTTTCGCGTAACAGCGCTCGAGCTGTTTGGCCTTTTCGCGCACGGAGCGCGGAACCCAGTCTTGCGCCCGCAGCTCGTCGAGAATGGCGCCCCGAATTCTGAACTCAGCATACGTCTTGAATTTATTGTCCCGGGACGCATCATATTTCTCGATCGCGTCCATCAGGCCGATCACGCCCGAACTGATCAAATCGTCGAGCTCGATATTCGCGGGCAAACGCGCGGCGATCTTCTGCGCGATGTACTTGATCAGCGGCGCGTACTCGAGCACCAGGCGCTCGCGCGTGGCATTGACCGGCGAGAAATCTTCTTTCACCAGCTGATTGGTATGAACGGCCTCGCGCTCGAGCTCGGCGGCGATTTCGCGTTGTAAGGCTTCCTCTTCCCTTTTCGCTTCCTCGGCGACGGCGGCTTCATTCAGCGCGCCCTCCACTCCGTCGGTCATAAGGGCTGCGGTGTCGGTCTTCGCGGCCGCTGCCGCATCGGGCTTGGAATTCTTCTTTTCGGACGAAGCCGGCTGAGGCTGAGCGCCTTTCGCGGTTTTCGCGCGGGTCGCGGACTCACGATATTTTTGGACTGCTTGCCCTTGGTTCAGCCTCATGCTTTGCCTCTCACTTCCATTTGTTGCCCTTCTTGTGCCGCTCCCGGCACAGCTCCCGGAAAAGCCGCCATCGTGGCGGCCATCGCGGCAGAAGAGCTCGCGCTACTCAGTAACATTCTCCAAAAACCCGGCGAATAAGAGTCTTCGCCTTGATCGACCCGGACGAACCCGGCACCGGCTTCCGCTTGAGCTTTTACAGCTTCTGCGATGAAGCGGCTTCTCACTTGTTTGGCGAGAAGTTCCAGCGACGGTAACGAACGCGCCTCCTGATCCCAGTCTAGCAGAGTTTTGCGTTTCATCACTGCCCGAACGATTTTTTCGTCGCGTTCCCAATGGCCAAGGTAATCGATTTGAACGTCAATAAACCGCGCCGCCACGTCGCGCAGCCGCTGGAAAACCAGGCGCGCCTCTTTTCCGTCCGTCACCTGATTGACGACCACCGAAACCTGCGTGATCCCGCAATGCTTGCGCAAAAGCTTGATCAATCCGTAAGCGTCCGTCAGCGAGGTGGGATCGGGCGAAAGCACCACGCACGTTCGGAATGCCGGACTATGCAACGACAAGACGTTCGACTGGATACCGGCGCCGACGTCGACCAGGACCAGATCCATCTCCCAGGGAAACTCGTCGAAAAGCCGGATCATCCGCTCGCGTAAATCCGAATCGTAATCACGCGCCTCGAGAAGCCCGGCCGAGGCGGGCAAAAGCCAGAGATTCGGCTCGATCCCGATAATCGCGTCTTGGATCCGCGCCTTGCCGTCGAGAACCTCCTCCAGCGTCACTCCGGAGCTTACGCCCAGGAGCATGTCCAGATTGGCCAGCCCGAAATCTCCGTCCACGAGCAGAACCCGAAGGCCCGAGCGCGCGAGCAAGGTGCCGAGATTCGCGGTGATGCAGCTCTTCCCCACTCCCCCCTTGCCGCTCGAGAACGTCAGCACGGGCACGGAGGTTTCGCGCGAAGGTCCTCGCCCGTAATGTCGGGTACGGGAAGGGTCCTGCCTGTTTTCCATCAAACGCCGAAGCGTATCCGCCTGATCACTCATTTCGAAAATCCATTAAAGATCCAAAAGAAGGGCGGCCACCCGTTCACGAGTCGCACCCTCGATATCTTCCGGCACCCGCTGTCCGGTCGTGAAATAAAGCAGCGGCAACTCCGCGCGCGTCGAGACATTGTAAATCGCCCCGTGAGAGGTGGATTCGTCGAGTTTCGACACGATCAATCCTTGAGGACGGAAGACCGAGAAACGATTCGACATATCGTAAAGCTCGGCATCGCGCGTGGTCACCGAAAGCACCAACTGCGTCGTGATACCCGGCACCGAGGCCAGCAGCTGCTGCATTTCAGTGAGAGACGAAGGATCACGCTGCGACCTTCCCGTCGTATCGATCAAAACCAGGTCAAGCGATTGAAAATCCCGGATCGCGTCGCGCAGCTCGTCGGCCGTGGAGACCGAGCGAAACGGGACATTGAGGATTTTCGCGTAGGTTCCAAGCTGATCGAAAGCCGCGATTTTATAGCTGTCGAGATTGATCAGCCCGACTCGAAGGTTGCGCTTCAAAATAGCCTCGCTGGCCAGCTTGGCCACCGTCGTGGTCTTGCCCACTCCGGTCGGGCCGACAAGAGCCAACATCAACGGGGCGCCACGGCGCTGGGCTTCGGGACCGCTCGGCGCGGCGCCCGCGAACGGGGAAATCACGCGCGTGTTTTTCATGATCTCGACCGCGAGCTGATCCATCACCTCGTCCGGGCTCTCCGAACGCTCGGGACCCAGCTCGAACGCGGTGGTCTTGATCAAGGACAAAGCGTAACGCTTGTCCAACCCGTTGATCACCAGCTGCTCGAAAGCGCCTTGCAAAGCCGGGGTCGCGATCGCGCTATTGCCGGCCCGTCCGGATGCGATGAGCGATTGCGCGCCCGATCCGTGAAGCTCGTGCGCCGAATCCTGCGCGCTTTTGAGCTCTTCGATCATTCGCTTCAGGTGACGAAGCTCTTCGTTCACGGCCGCGCTGCCCGGAGCCGATGCCGAAATCGCGGCACCGATCTCATCGGCATCGATCTCGGCGTAGCGGCGAGAAGTAACCCGAGGAGCATCGATCAATTCAGCGGGTGGGGTCTGAGGCTGCGAAGAGACCCTCGGTGCCTGCGGCGCCGGTCTGGCCGCTGATTTCGCTGACGGAACGTACGCATCGGACGAGGCTAAAAGCTGATCCACCGGAGCGCCGCCACGGCGATTACCGGCGGATGCGGCTGGCGAGCCGGCTTGAGTCGCCGGTTGCGAAGCCATCTGGTAGGCTCCGGCAGCGGCGACCGCGCCGGCACCCCGGCGAGCCGACTGGGCGTTGACTTGCGCCCTATCCTGGAGTTGAGCCGCCGTTTGACGACTGCCTGATTTCGCGAAAAGCTCCGCCTGCTTTTCGGCCGGAAGCTTTTGGATCGCCTCGCGCGCGCTTTCAGGCAGGCGTTTTTCGACGTAATGCTTTTTCTGGAGAGAGCGCTCGGATACGGCGGCCGTAACCTCGATCGAAGCCCGGGACATCAAGCCGAAGCCCCGTTTGTATTTCTTGGTCTGAAGAATGATCGCATCCGGGCCAAGCTCCCGCTTAATTGTATCGAGAGCCTCTTGGATCGTCGGTGCCTCGAATTTTTTTACCTGCATGCCTTAAAACTCCTTTTATCCTGCTGCTTTCCTGCTAGCCGGCTACCGCACCCAACGAACCCAGTCGAACCGTCCCGAACGCTTTGACATTCACGTTCGGCGTAATTTCATTATGGGACAAAACGACGATATTAGGAACAAAACGGTCCACCAAAGATTTGAGGTGATGGCGAATCAGCGGCGAGCAAAGCACGACGGCCTGGCTGGTCTGGCTCGCGAGCTCCGCTGCCTGCGCGTTCAGCTGCTGGACGAAGGCCCGCACGAAATCCGGATCGAGTGAAAGCTGCTGTCCCTGGTCCGTCTGGATAATGCCGGCGGCGATCGTCTCTTCGATGGTTCGATCCAAAGTCAGCAGCTGGATCTGGCCGTCAGGACCCACCAGTTTCTTGGTAATCGTGCGCGCAAGCGCCGTACGAACGTATTCGGTGAGCGCCGCCGGGTCCTTTTGCGTCGGCGCGACATCGGCCAAGGCCTCGAGAATGGTGCGCAGATCGCGGATCGAAACGCTTTCCTTGAGAAGATTGCGCAAGACCTTGAGCACGGTTCCAAGGGAAAGCTGTCCCGGCACCACGTCCTCGACCACCTTCGGCGCGACTTGCTTGACGGCATCGAGAAGCGACTGCAGCTCTTGACGGCCCAAAAGCTCGTTCGCGCTCTGGCGGATCAACTCGGTCAAATGGGTCGCGATCACCGTCGAGAGATCGACCACGGTATAGCCCGCGTAGGTCGCCTCCTCTTTCTGGCGCGGCGTAATCCAAAGAGCATCGAGGCCGAAGGCCGGCTCTTTGGTGGGTATCCCGGAAATCGGCTCGCTCACGTTCCCCGGATCCATGGCCAAAAGATTTCCGACCATCAGCGAACCGGAGCCGATCTGAACGCCTTTGAGCAGGACTTGATAATCGCCCGGCTTGAGCTCGAGATTATCCCGAATGCGGAGCGGTGGAATGACGATGCCCAGATCGAGCGCGAACTGCTTGCGGATGTTGGTGATCCGCTCCAGCAGGTCGCCGTTCTGCTCGGCATCCACGATGCTGATCAGGCCATAGCCCACTTCGAGCTCCAGAAGATCGACCGGCAGGAGACTTTCGAGCTTTTCGGGCGCGGGCTTGAGCTTTTCTTTTTCCGTCTTTTCCCTGAGCGCCGTTTCGTCGGCCTTCTTTTTGTTGATCAGGCGATAAGCCAGGCCGCCGAGCAAAGCCGCGATGATGATGAAGGGAAGATGAGGAAGGCCGGGCACCAACGCCATGAGAAAGAGCACGCCCGAAGCGGCCCCGATGGCCTTGGGTTGCATGAGCAACTGTTTGCCGAATTCCTGGCTGTAGTTCGTGCCGCTGGCCGTGCGCGTGACGATGATACCGGCCGCGGTCGAAACGATCAGGGCCGGGATTTGGGTGACCAGACCGTCGCCGATGGTGAGCAAAGTGAACACTTCGGCGGCGTGCCCGAGATCCATGCCCTTTTGGAGGGTGCCGATGATGATCCCGCCGATCATGTTGACGAAGACGATCATGATGCCGGCGATCGCGTCGCCGCGAACGAACTTCGAGGCACCGTCCATGGCTCCGTGGAAATCGGCCTCGCGGGCGATCTCCTGGCGGCGGCGTCTTGCCTCTTCTTCGTTGATGGTGCCGGCGTTCAAGTCCGCGTCGATGGCCATCTGCTTGCCGGGCATGGCGTCCAAGGTGAAACGCGCGCTCACTTCGGCGACGCGGCCGGCGCCCTTGGTGATGACGATGAAATTAATGATCACCAAAATGATGAAAATGACGATGCCGACGGCGTAGTTGCCGCCGACGACGAACTCGCCGAAGGACTGAATGACCTCGCCCGCGGCGCCCGCGCCCTCTTCCGCGCCGTGAAGGAGGATTCTCCGCGTCGTGGCCACGTTGAGCGAAAGACGAAACAGCGTGATGATCAGGAGCATCGAAGGGAACACGCTGAAGTCGAGAGCCTTGCTCGAATACACGGCCGTCAGCAGCATCACGACCGAAAGCGCGATCCCCAACGAGAGCATGATGTCGATCAGGAAGCCCGGCATCGGGACGATCATGACGGCAAGGATCGATACCAGGCCCAAGGCCAGGGCAAGATCGGAGTTCTTGGCTAAGCGCTCGAAAAATTTGTCCACCGATTAAAACCCCCTACCCTTTAAACGATACACGTAAGCAAGGACTTCGGCGACCGCTTGATAAAGAACTTTGGGAACCGCCTGGTTCACCTTGACGGTCTTATAGAGCGTGCGCGCCAGCGGCACGTTTTCGACGAGCGGGATTCCCGCCTCGGCCGCGATTTTCTTGATTCTTTGGGCGACCAGGTCCGCGCCCTTGGCGACAACCTTCGGAGCGCCCATCGTTTGACGGTCGTATTTGAGCGCGACTGCGAAGTGGGTCGGGTTGGTGACGACCACATCCGCCGTCTTGACCGCGTCCATCATGCGACGGCGAGCCATTTCGCGCTGGACGCTCCGGATGCGGGCCTTGATCATGGGATCACCTTCGCGCTCGCGGTGCTCCTGCTTGGCTTCCTGCTTGGTCATGCGGAGCTGTTTGTCGTATTCCCTTCGCTGCATCCAGAAATCGCCCGCCGCGAAGACCGTGAGCACCAGAAAGAGCGAAAGAAAGATCGCCTTGGCGGCGCGCCCGTATTCGCTGAGCATCGCGGGCGCTTCAACGCCCATGAACGCGGGCGCCTGAAGCATCTCGCTTTTCAACAATGAATAAGCGACCAAGCTCAAGACGATGAGCTTGACCGTGATCCGCAAGCCGTCAAGCCACTGACGCCCGGAGAACATCCGTTGGAGGCCCGAGAGAGGATTGATTTTGTCAAAGCTCGGGCTGATAGGCTCGAAAGAAAAGATGCTGCCGATCTGGGCGAAGCTTCCGACGACGCCCATGACGAAGCCGGCCACGCAGATCGGCAGGCTGAGAAGCGATATCAATCGAATCGCCTTGATAAAAAGCGCCTGGGCGGTTTGCGTGGATCCGAGATCGGCCCGGGCCGAGAGATCGGTCTGAAAAACCTCCCGCATGAAGCCGGCCATCTCGGCGCCCATTTTGGGCGAAAGCGCGTACGTCGCCGCCGCCGCCGCCAAAAGCGCCAGCAACCCGGTCACCTCGCGGCTCTGCGCGACCATGCCTTTGCTTCGGTATTCTTCGAGCCGGTGGGGTGACGCTTCTTCGGTTAAGTCTTCGCCTGACCGGTCTTCCTTTTCAGCCATTTACTCCCCTCAGTGACCGTGCGCGAGCGACTGCAAAATCGCGTTCATGTTGGTGCCCATGCGGGCGAATATCTCGCCGGCCGCCGCTTGAAATTCGGATATCGTGAGAAACATCATGATGAGCCCGACCAGCGCGCTGATCGTCACCGAAAGAATCAGGATATTCAGCTGCGGCATCGCCTTGGCGAGAATGCCGAAAACGATGTTCAACGCGAAGAGTACGATGGCGATCGGCGCCGAGATCTCGATTCCCAAGCGCAGCACTTGGGCGGTCAGCTCTCCGAGACGCTGCACGGCGCCGGCGTTCAGATACGCGCTGGGTCCGCCGGCGACCCCGGCCCCACCCAAGCCCACGACCTGATAGCTCTGCAGCGCCGCGCGGATCATGAGGTGATGGCCGTCGACCGCGAGGAAAACCAAAATCCCGATCGCGGCCTGGATCTCCGCCACGACCTGCGTCTGCGACTGCATGTTCGGATCGTAGGTGCTGGCGATCCCGAAGCCCATGAAATTGCCGACCAAGTTGCCGCCGAAATGAATCGTCTCGAACGCGAGGCGCGCGACGTAGCCGAGGATCAAAGCGAAAATCACCTCGGCTCCGATGGTGAAAATGATTCCCTGCACGCTCGCGCCCCAAACCGAGGCGTCGGACGGGTGAATCACGCCGCTGGCGACCAGCCCGGGGAACAAAGCCATGGAAGCCGAAAGCGAGAGCAGGATCTTCACCGGAGCGGGCACGTGGTTGTCGCCCACGAACGGCAGAACGGAAAAGAGCACGCTATAGCGGACGAGGACCGCGAAAAACGTGAGCAGCTCTTCCATATTGAAATTAAACAGCGACATCTCACCTCACCAGGTCGCCGGCGGACCCGATCACCTCGATCGTGTAGTGCTCGAGGACCTGGAGCATCCACGGCGCCATCACGACCAAAACGAGAATCACGGCGATCATCTTCGGAATGAAGGTCAGGGTCGCTTCATTGATCTGGGTCACCGCCTGGAGAACCGAGACGACGATGCCGATCGCCATTGCGGCCGCCAGAAGCGGGCCCGCGATCATGATGACCGTCTTCACGGCTTCGGAACCGATCGCCATCACCATTTCTTCGGTCATTTACGAATCCCCTTTCGACCCCTATGGCCTACCCAAACGATTTGACGAGGCTTCCGACAACAAGCTCCCATCCGTCGACCAGCACGAAGAGCAGGAGCTTGAACGGCAGCGAGATCACGACCGGCGGAAGCATCATCATTCCCATGGCCATCAGAACGCTCGCGACCACCATGTCGAGAACCAGGAACGGAAGATAAATCATGAACCCGATCTGAAACGCGGTTTTGAGCTCGCTGATCACGAACGCCGGAATCAGGACGTAAGTAGCCACGGCCGCGCGGTTCTGCGGCTTCGCCTCCTTCGAAAGCGAAAGAAAGAGCTCCAGATCCTTTTCGCGCGTTTGGTTGAACATGAATTCGCGGATCGGGCCCAGGGCGCGATCCATCGCGGTTTGCTGGTCGATTTTCTCGGCCATGTACGGCTCGAGGGCGTTGGCGGAGATCGCCTTCCAGGTCGGCGCCATCACGAAAAGCGAAAGGAAAAGCGCCAACCCCACGATCAACTGGTTGGGCGGCGTCTGCTGGGTGCCCAGCGCCTGACGAACGAACCCAAGAACCACCACGATGCGCGTGAAGGACGTCATCATGATCAGGATCGCCGGCGCCAGGGAAAGCACCGTGAGCATCATCACGATGCGCAGAACCGAAACCACGTCGGCGGGCTTTTGGGAATTCGCGAACGAAAGGCTGAGCGACGGCAGGGTGAGGCCCGAGGTGCCCGGCATGTAATTCTGCCGGGTGCTTTCGGCCGCCATCGCGACATGGCCGGAGAGCTCGGCTGCGCAAGAGAGTGCGAATCCCGCGATCGTCATAGTTGTTTCAGCCCCTCAAGGCGGCTTTTAATCTGGCTTCGCACTTGTCCTCCCGTCGCGCCGGCTGGCGCGGCTTGCGCCGCCGCGGCAGCGAAAACCGGCGCCTCGCGCCGGGCCGGAGCCGGCCCCACTTCGGCTTTCAATAAATCGGCGAAGAGCGAATCGGTCGAGGGAGCCGCGGCCTTCCCGGCCGGTTTCGCGCTCGCGACGGAACCGAGGTTCGAATTGGCGATTCCCGCCACGATCTTCCGGGCGTCGAAACCGGACTCGAGCTCCGACTCGTCCAGCTCGGTGATTAAGTTGATCGATTCGTTCGCCACGCCCAGAACCAGAATCTTTTCGCCGACACGGACGATCGAAATGCTTTTCTTCGGGCCCAGGTAGTGATTGGAAATCACCTCGACCATCTTGTTTTTGCCACCGATGCTGGCGCCAGCGGACCGGGCGAACTCTTCAATGGTTCCACTCAAGCTCTTGATCAGGCCTCCTTTGCCCTTCTCCGCGGAGCGGCCGGATATCTTCTTGAACAAAAGCGCGGCGCCGCAGAAAACCGCGATCACCAACATGAGCTTGCCCAAGACCGCCCAAGGACTCGGCAACGGAGCCGCGCCACCGAGCTTCAAGGAGCGGGCTCCGCTTTTTGCGGAAGAGGTCAACGGGATCTCGCTCTCCCGCTTTTCCGCCGCTTCGGCTTTCGCGGCGTTCGACGCCGGCTCCGCGCTCGCGGCAGGTGCCGCCTGCGCCGAGGTTGCTTCCGCTTTCGCCACGGCTGCCGGGGTCGGCGCCTTCGACGGAATCGCCGTTTTCATCACGTGCTCGAGCAAACGGGCCTCGGTGCCGCTTTCGGCATTCGCGTTCACCGCGACATCCGAGATTTTCACGGTCAGGAGCTTGCCGTTCGGCACGAGTTCCAACCGGTCTTTGTAATCCTCCGCTCTGCCCTTCACCGTCAGCCGGCAGCGCACCAGTTTGGGCGCGTACTGATAAGCGAAGATCTTGACGAGTTTGCCGCCGTTGATCGACGAGATTTTCGCCGGATAAACCGCGGCTTCCGTCAGGCTGATCTGGATTACGTCGTTGAAAAACTCGGTGCGTATCTGGCTTTTCTGGACTTTCGTGTCGAAAAGGAGATCAACCTGCGATCCCCCGCTCACCTGAACTTGCTTCAGGGTCGTCATGGCGCTCGCGATGCGCTCGGAGCCGAAAAGAGCCGCTCCCAAAACGCATGCCGCCACCGTCATTTGAATTCGAATTCTCGCCATCTTAGCCTTCCTAGCTACTTTAACGAGCGGGCATCCTGCCCGGCCGTTCAAGCCCAAAAACTATTTCAACTGCTCGATTCTCTCCACGGGAGAGATGATATCGGTTAAACGAATCCCGAACTTCTCGTTGACGACGACGACCTCGCCGCGCGCGATCAGCTTGTCATTCACGAGGACTTCCAGGGGCTCGCCCGCGAATTTCGAAAGCTCCACGACCGATCCCTGGGCTAGCTGAAGGATTTCCCTGATCGCCATCTTGGCCCGGCCAAGCTCGACCGTGACCTTCAGCGGGATGTCGAGAATGAAGTCCAGGGATTGTACCGGCGAATTCAAGGCCGCACGAGGCGCGGCGCCGGAACCCGTTCCGGCCCCGCCCATTCCTCCGGCATCGCCGGCCGCGCTTAACGCCGCGCCGAGGTTTTCCATATTGACGTCTCCGAGCGGAGCTGCCGCCGAGCTTTGATCTGCCATCCTCTATTCCCCCTTCAATCCAATTCACTCGGGCGCGAGATTTGAATCGCGCGATTTCCCCGAGAAACCCCGAAAAAACACTTAAACTTTGGAACGCCCTCGACCAACACGTCGAGCTCGCCGTCGGCATCCTGCTTGAGCGGGATGATATCGCCGACGCTGAGATTCACCAGGTCCCCCACCGTGATGTCGGCGGTGCCAAGATCCACCAGCACATTGGCCTGGACATCGTGCAGATGCTCTTCCATCTTCGCGGTCCACTCACGGTCAACCCGGTCGGACTCGGTTTGAAAGGTCGCATTGAGCTTGTTTTTGATCGGCTCGATCGTCGAATACGGAATCACGAGCGCGATGGTGCCGCTCGCGTTTTCGAGCTCGACCTCGAAAGTCGTGGAAATGATCACGTCCGACGGCGGGACCACGCCGACGAATTGCGGATTCACTTCCGTTCGGACAAAGGTGATGTTCGACTTATGAACCGGAGCCCAGGCTTCCTCTAAATCCCGCAAAGCCAGGTCCATGACCTTTTGCATAATCGAGAGCTCGATACGGGTGAACTCCTTGCCCTCGATGCGGGTATAGGGACGGTCCGTTCCGCCGAAAAAACTGTCGACAAGCGCATAAGCGAGCTTTGACTCGAAAACAAGCAGCGCGGATCCGCGCAGGCTCTCAAAGCGCATGATGCACATGCAGCTCGGAATGGGCAGGGTGTTCACGAATTCGCCGAACTTCAGCAAATCGGTCGAAATAATGCTGATCGTGGCGATCTTTCGAAGGCTGTTCGAAAGCGACATGCGGTAAAGCCGGATAAACCGCTCGTAAATGATATCGAGCGTCGGCATCCGCCCGCGGATCACGCGGTCCTGGTTGGTCAGGTCGTAAGGCGTGACTTCGATATCCTCGACCCCGACGCCGCCGTTAGCGCCGCCCGCGCCTGCCCCGCCGTCGCCGCTGACCGAGCCGATCCCGGCGTCAGCACCGCCGTCAGCGCCAGCGCCCCCGGCCGCCGCGCCATCGCCATCGCCATCGCCGCCGACCGACCCGTCGTTCACGGCGCTGAGCAAGGCATCGACTTCGGATTGCGACAAAACCTGGTTCATGAACTAACTCCCCAGTACAAAGTTCGTAAAAAAGACACCTTTGACCCGACCACGGGTAAGAAAACCGTTAATCGCCGATTTGATTTCTTCCTTGAGCGCGTCCCGGCCTTCGGCATTCTCCAGGTCGCTCGGGCGCTTGCTGTTGAAGAGATCGATGACGGCATTTCGCACTTGCGGTATTTTCGCGTTCACTTCGGCCTCGACGTCCTCGCTGCCGACTTCGAGCGAAACGTTGACGCGGACAAAACGCGGCGCGCTCGACCCCGGCGAAGTCAGATTCACCGTGAATTGATCGAGGGCGATCATATGGCCGAACTCAGCCGGAGCTTTTTTCTCCTTCGCTTCGCCCTCGCCATGACCTTCCTCTTTTTTGCCTTCCGCTTTGGACTCGCCGTGGCCTTCCTCGGTTTTGGCGGCCGCGGTGGCCGGATTCGCGTTAATGTCGGTGACTTGAGGGCGATTGCTTTCTTTTTTGAACGAGATGAAGAGCACTCCGATCATGCCGAGAGTGACGACCAGATTGACGAGCGTGAAAACCAGTACGAGCTTGTTTCCGCCGCCGGGAGCGGGTGCCGCCGAGCCGGAGCTCGAATTTTCGGTTTCGTTTTTTTCTTCTGCCGCTGCCGAAGACATCGCTATTCGCTCCCCGGGGATTTCGCACCCTGTCCCATCATTTTGCTACGCGACGGGCCGAAGGAGCAAGGACGGAAATGCGAAAAAACCGCGGCAAATGCGGATTTTCTGGAGATTTGGAACGAAAACGACAAGAACCCGACGATCGGGCGTCAGACGGATGGCGCCCAGGGGCTGATCGAGATCAACACCCCCGGGCACTCACCGGTTCAGGCTATTAGCTGCGCTTGAGATTCAGCACTTCCTGCAGCATCTCGTCCGAAGTGCTGATGACTTTGCTGTTCGCTTGGAAGTTGCGCTGAGCGGTCATCAGGTTGATGAACTCGGAAGCGATGTCGGTCGTCGACGATTCGATGGTCTTCGCGGAAATGCGCCCGCGTCCGCCCGTGTTCGCCGCGCCGATCGTGGCTTGGCCCGAGAGACTGCTTTCGCGGAAGCGGTTCTGGCCCATTTTGAACAGGCCTTCCGGATTCTCGAACTTGCCCAGGGCGATCTGCGCCATGTCGATGTTTTGCCCGTTGGTATAAACCGCGGACAACTTGCCTTCATCGCTGATGGAGAGACCCGCGATCGTGCCGGCCGTGTAACCGTCTTGCGACGACTTGTAGGCTTCGGACGCGGTTCCGTACTGAGTCACGGTCGTTCCCGCTCCGCCGTTCTTCACGTCCTCGCCGAAGTTGAACTGGATCGCCTGGTCGGGCAACGCGCCCTTGTTGAACTGAAAGCTCGACTTATCGACTTTCTGCTCCATGAGGCGGCCATCCTGGCCGAACACCAGAGTGCCCTTGGCCTGTTCGACCATGGTGCCGCTCTTGCCGCCGATGACTTCCTCGCCTTTCGCCATCGCGCGCCAGGTCCATACGCCGTCATCCGACTTATTGAAGTACATCGTCAGGACGTGCGCCGTGCCGGCCGTATCGTAAACGGTCACGCCGGTCGCGAAGTGAGAGGTCGATTCCGGGTGCGCCGGATCGAATTTAAGAGCCTTGTCCGCCCGCAAATCGAGATTCATGAACATCTTCACTTCGGAGGTCTTTTTCGCGTCGATGACGCTGCGATCGACCGAAATGTCGCCCATCTTCGAGGTTATTTTTCCGCTGCCGTCGGCCAGAAAGCCTTGAACGCGGTAATTGTCGGCGTTGATCAGCTTGCCTTCCTTGTCGAAGTGGAAAGAGCCGTTGCGGGTGAAGCTCTGGCCGTCCGGACCGTTCACCACGAAAAAGCCGTCGCCCATGATCGCGCAATCGGTGGAAGACTCGGTTTGGATAATCGAGCCCTGACTGAAGATGGGATTGACCGCGGCCAAACGCGTGCCGCGACCGATCTGATTGCCGCCCAACACGCCTTTGAGGGATTTCGAGATGACGTCCTGGAACTCCGGACGGCTGGTCTTGAACCCGTTGGTGTTGGCGTTGGCGATATTATCGCCGTAAATGGACATGGCTTCGCCCTGTCCTTGAAGACCCGTGACACCCGTATAAAGAGAAGAGAGAATACCCATAGCGAAACGCCTCCATGCGTTTTATTAAAGATGTAGCTCCGCTACATCCGTTTTTTACTGATTCGATCCGACCCGTCAATCATTCGGGGTCGGTAGGCTTCCCGCTAGGGTCCAGCCTGTTTCGAACTGACTACTGCCTCAAAGAACTAAACAATCACCGCGCCGTCGATGTTCGTGAACACGTTGCCCGTCATCGAGTTCCGGTCCACGGCCGTGATCACGGTGCGGTTCTTCACGCTGACGATCAATGCCGCGTCCTTGGTCAAAATCAACGCGTCATCGAGCCCCTTCGCCTCGGCCTTGTCGACGGCTTCGTTGACCTTCGTCATCGTGCCTGTATCAAGCGCGATTTTTCGGTCCTGAAGACGCTGGCTGGCGTGCGCGGAGAACTTCAGCGGGGCCTTGATCTGCGAAAGATCGGGTCTCGCCGTCGTTAGCCCGTGAGAACCCGGATTGGTCGTAGCCGGATTCGTAGAGGACAGCGCCTCGCCGAAAACCTGGTCGAACTCACCGGGAGCCCCTTCCTGTTTTCGCGGGAGACGATCGCTCTGACCGACACCGCCCTGACCCGGAAGGGACGTTACATTCGGATAAAGAATGGGTCCGTTGCTCATTTTTCCACCTCCTTTCTGTCTTTTTATTATTTAATAAATCGTTCAATCTTGCAAGCCGTTCGGAAAACCTTTTTCTTTGGAGTCCGCCGCCGCCGCTGCTCCTGCGTTCATCGCAGGCCGGAATTCCGGCTTCGCGAGAGCATTGTCCGCCTGCGGCTGGCCGTACTTCGCGAGCGCGGCCGCGACCTCGGGCGACGCCGTGCTCGGATCCAGGTTACTTGAGCCCTCACCCTTTCTGAAAGTGAAGAATTTGGGCTTATCCGCCGCGTCCGCCTCGCCACCCGCCTGGGTCTGGGCCGCGCCGGCCGAGAAGTCGCTTTCAACCTTGACCACGCTCTTCATGGTGATCTTAGCCTGGTTCTTGTTGTCCCCGACCAAGAGAACCGGCTCCGAGCCCTCGAAGCTCACGCCGATCACACGGGCCTTGGCGCGCGGATCGGTTTGGATCGGATTGTCGTGCTCGTCGGTCGCCTCGATGCGCAGGATGTAATTGCCGCCCTTGGCCTGCAGCGTGTTCGACTTCAGGCCGTCCCAGACGAACGTGTTCTCGCCTTTTTTCTGCGGACCGATATCCTTTTCCAAAACCACTTCGCCCGTTTCGCTGATCAAGGCGACATGAGTTTGCTTGGACTCCTTCGGCAGCGTGAAAGCCAGCGATTCGTTCTGCCCCTCGACGTGCGGGAAGCGATCCTTGTCGACCGTGACCGTCTTTCCGATGAGATTGGTCATGACCATCCGCTCGGCCGGGTTCTGATTGGACATCTTCTGCAGGCTCTGGTTCATGTTCTGCAATTGTTCCACGGAGGTGAACTGCGCCATCTCGGCCGCCATCTGCTCGGCCTTGAACGGGTTGGTCGGGTCCTGGTTCTTCATCTGCGTGATCATGATCCGCAGGAAATCGTCCTTGCCCAAAGTCTTTTTGATCTCGCGGGGCTTTTCGGCTTTGGCGCCATACTGGGCCTGCATGCGCTTCAACACGTCGCCGAACTGCGTTCCGCTATCCGGCTCTTTGCGGTCCTTCTGGCCCTTCGCGCCCAAACTCGCGCCTTCCTGAGCCGCCGCCGCAAATGAATTCACGCTTCCTACGTCAGCCACGATTACCCCCAAGCCAAAATCCGTTGAAAATCCCCGTATTTTTATTCGAGCGCGGAGGGAACCCCTCCGCGCCGCAAATAATTTGATCGACGCCCGCGAACTACGCCATCACGTCAAGCCGCCCATTCGACGCGGCCACGCGTGATCGCGCGCTGAAAGCATTGCCCGCCGCGAGACCCGAAGAGAATCCGCCTCCGGCTCCCGCTACGGAACCCGAGCCGGACCTTTCTCCCCAGCCATCGCGGCCTTGAGGATCGCGAAACCCCTGCTGAGAGGGACTCCACTGGCCTCCGACGGATTGCTGCTGCGATTGGTGCTGAGTCTGGGATTGTTGCCCCTGACCGCCCATATCGCGGAACTCCCCTTGCGCCGCACCGGCTTGAGCCACCGTGAACTCCACGGATTTCAGGCTCAGCTGATGAGAAGCAAGGCTTTCCTGCAACGAACCCAAGCTTTCCTCGAGAATCTTCCGCGCCCGATCGTCGGACGCTTGGATCTGAAGGCCTACTTGGTTTCCGTCGGCCAATACTTTCAAGTGCAGTTCACCCAGGTTTTCGGGATGCAATCTCAAATGGATTTCGCCGCCTCCTTGAGGAGCGATATTGCGAATTCCCATTCCGAGAGTGACCAGCGACTCGGAGTTCAAGCGATCCTTCGCCATCGATCCCTGAGTCACGTGTCCCGTCAGATTGCTGATGCCCGGGTTCGCCGTCGCAGCCGCGGGAAGAGCGAAAGAACTCTTCGCCCCCGCGCCGGCGCCGGCCAATGAGCTCATCGCGGACTCGGCCGCCTGTCCGGCGGACCTGCCGTCCGCATGAGCCCGCTCCGAGCGAGCCCCAGCCAGCTTCAAGCCAAAGGCCTGCTCTCCGCTGCCGGAGAAACCGCCTTTGCCCGCGCCGGACTCGGACCCAAGGCCCGCGTCCGCGTCGGCTTTGCCGCTGACTTTGTTTCCTGCGACTCCCATTCCCGCACCTGCGCCCGAAGCCTGCACCATGTCACGCATACTCAGGAAATCGCTCCCGGAAAGAGCGGTTTTTCCCATGGACTTTTGCTGCACACTCACGCCCGACGCAAGGAACGTCTGTCCTTGCAGTGGAACCTGAGAATTCAAAACCGTGTTCGCTACTGCACTTCGAGAATCGGCCACCGGGATGCGTGAGTCCGCACCCGCTTCCACCTCGCCTCTCTGTAACATTGCAGGATGTCCCGGCATCGATGCCGCTGACAACTCATTCGGCAATGCTGTGCTCATGGAGCGATCGGTGACGGTTTCCGGCTTCGCCGCCGAGCTCGCTTGCATTGAAGCGTGCTTAGGCTGGCCCGCGGGAACCGCCTCGCCTCCGCTCCATGGCGTAAGTCCAGCCATGGCGGTCGCAGTATTCGTACTGTTGGCAATTCTCTCGTTGTTCGTAGCGCCACTTTGAATCGAGCTCGAGCTCAAGTTTGCGTTCGGCGCTTGCTTCGTGTTCTGAATCGGCAGGCCTGCTTGCGACTCTCCTTGGAAAAGCGATTGGGCGTCGCGCGCCAAAATCGCGCTCGTTCCCAACATCATTCCTGCCATAGGGCCCGCCATCGGGGCGTCTTTCCCTGCTGGCGCGCCCGAAACCGTCGTCGCGACGGCCGGAGCATCGGAGTCCAAAGCCGGCTTCGGCTGCCCCTGGGCAGCGCCTGCGGCCGGTACGGCCACGGGCTTCACCTGAGGTTGTCCCGCCGCCGCGAGCAGACTGAGCTCGCTCGCGAAGGCGGCTTCGTCCGCGCCGTTCGAGCCCGCTTTCTTCTGCGCGGGTTCGGCGACCGGATCCTGAAATGCCGATTTCATAGCGGGGCCGCTTGATCGGCCGCCCGCTACGCTATGTCTATTTATTATGTCCATCATTGTTCACACCTCCCTTCTCGGACTGATTTCCTGTGTTCGTCCGATTGGGTTCCGTCGAGGCCGGCCCGCGCACCGCATCCGGATGCGCGGCTACCGCCGCAGCGACGTCTCTGGCCCGGACGACTCCAGCCAGAATTTCGGAGAGCCGGGATGATTTCTTCGGCTCCAAATTGTTCATGATCTTGGCGAGCTTGACGGTTTCCATTTTGTCCATCGTCGCGACCGCGAGCGTTTCGTCGAGCTCGCTCATCACCCTCGCGGCCGACTTCGGGCTCATCGTCTGCATCATATCGACGAGCTTGGCGACCTTCTCTTCCGAATCCTGCTTGTGCAAAGCTTCCGTCTTCGCGATGTCGGCCCTGATCTGTTCGAGCTTTTTGATTTGCTCGCTCACCGCCTGCTCGCGGGATTTCATTTCGGCTTCCTTGGCCGCGAGATCCTTTTCACGGCGCGCCAACTGGTCGCGCTGACTCTGGATATCATCGAGAACCGAAGGATCGGTCAAACAACCCTCCCCGCGGCCCGTGCGCGGATCCACCGCCACTTCGTCGACTTTCGGCTCGACTTTGGGCTGCGCCGCAACCGGAGCCTTGCTCGCGCCGGCGCCGACGGTCTCGCCGTCCGCCGCCGACACCGCGCCCGGAATCGAGCCGTCGCCGACGAACGCGGCTCCCCCGAAGAAAACCCCGGCCGAGCCCAGCAAAAAGATCAAAAGACGCGCAGCCTTCATTTCGCTACCCCGGTCGCTTCCTCTGCCAGTTCCTCGGCTTCCGCCCGCTCTTCGGCCACCATCCGCGCCCGCATCACGGTCAAGTCATCGAGCTCGCGCTGTTCCTTCTTGGCGCGGTCCTGCTTGAATTTCTCCAGATGGCGCTCGCGCAGCTTTTCGAGCATCTGCGTTTGTCTGCGGGCGCTGAGATAAGTGCGGAACGCCTTTTCGACCGAGCGCTGCGAGCGAATGATGATCTGCTCCTGGCGGGCGAGCCGGGACTTCTGCCCGTCGATAAAATCCTGCTCGACCCGGAAGTCCTCGGGCGTCACCGAGCCGCCGCGGGCGCCCAGGGCCTCGCGACGAACCAACGATTCATTTAATTTCGATAAAAGCGCGGCCTTTTCCTCCAACGCCGCGCTGAGCGCGCGTTGCGTGGCACCGAGCGCGCGCAAGGCCTCGTCCTCGCGCAGCTTGCGGAGCTTCAATACGGAAGCAAACTGAAAAAGAAAGCGCTTCATTCTTTAATAGAATCTGCCGAAGAGACAGCCCGCGCTAGACTGAAAGATTTGCCGATACCGCGTTCGGCAAAATATGCTCCCTTCCACGGCTTTGACACTATTTTATCTACCTTGTCAGTTTATTTGGATGCCTCCACCCGCCGAATATGAAAAACAATGCCTCGATACAAATAATATTGCGGTGCGTTACGCGCTGTGTTAAAGCACGAGCCCGACTCACCACCAGTCAATCGGAGCGCGAGTATGAAGCTATTGAACGGTAATTCCTGGTCTTTGGCCGCGTCGTTTCTCTTCCTCGCGGCGGCTCTCCCGACTCATCCGGCGCTGGCGATGGGAAAAGCCCCTCCGCCCCCTGCCAGCTACGACAACACCCTCATGGCCGAGCAAACAGTCGGCCCCGTGGTTCACAGTGCCGTGGAGGACCAGGGAGATGTGGGCTTCTGCTGGGCTTACAGCCTTTCGGGACTGATGGAAGCCGAGTCACTCAAGCGGGGAACGAAGGTGACCCTTTCGCCGGAATACCTTGCCCTGAATCACATGTACTACATGATCAACACCTATCTTCCGTTGTTCGCGCAAGTGGATCAGGCGGGCTCGCTGGGCTGGCTTTTGAAATGGATCGTCGAGGAAATTTTCAACCCCCAGGGCAACGTGAATCTCACGATGGCGCTGCGAGAGCTCGCGATCACCGGCACGATGCCTGAATCCGCGTTCCAATATAAATTCCCGTTCGCCGTGGATGCTCAGGGAAAGCGTCATGAAATCCACCCGACTCTTCAAGAGCGGCTTCAGACGTTCACCTCGAAGAACCTTTTCGACAAGAACAAAGTCGCCGCGTATCAGGCCAACCCGGAACTACTGAGAACCGAGCTTTTCAACGCGCTCGGAGTCACGGTGCCGCAGCCGGCCGATTCGTTTACTTACGAAGGCGCATCGTACACTCCGATGACGTTCATGAGCACGTACCTGGCCTTCAACCCCGGCAATTACGAGGAGGTCGCGGTTCTGTCGGGAAAATACAACAGCGTGACCTCGGATAATCCGGTACTGGGCTACACGCACGATCAGGCGATGCGGATCATCGAATCCGCGCTTCGCGACGGCGTTTCCGTTCCGATCGCCTTCTTGATCTACTCCGACCAGTTGACGGCGGAGCAAACCGGCGTATTCACCCCTCAGGATTGCGACGGCGACAGCTGCAAAACGCTCGAGGGAGGCCATGCCGTTCTGGCGATCGGACTCAAGGAAACTTCGCAGCAATCCCCGGATCCGATCGACGCGTTGATCATCAAGAACAGCTGGGGGACCGTCGGCCTCGACGACCACGGCGAAGTCACGCAGGATCCGGCGCAGCGCGGGTTCTTCCTGGTCTCGTCGGACTATCTGCGTGAGGCGGAAAACCAGCCCAAGACGAACGGCTGGTCATTCGTCGTACCCAAAACCTATCTGCGGGGCGCCCCTTGATTTCCCTGCGAGGCGAGAAACGCCTCCCCGCTGCGGGAAATCGCGTGCATCATCGCCACCGCTTCGGAGTAATTGCAGCGCTCATCCACGCCTTGCCGTAAAAACGCGTTGATCCGATCGATCACCGCGACCGCTTGGTCGATCTTGGGGTTCGCTCCCCGAACATAAGCCCCGATATTGATCAAATCCTCGGCTTGAGCGTAGAGCGCCATCCATTCCCGGATCTGGCCCGCCCAACGCGCCTGCTCGGAATCGATCACCGCGCGCATCACGCGGCTCGCGCTCGCCAGGATGTCGATCGCCGGAAAGTGATTCTTTTGCGCGATTTTTCTGGAAAGCACGATATGGCCGTCCAAAATCGATCGCGCGGCATCGACGATCGGGTCGTCCATGTCATCGCCGTCGGCAAGAACCGTGTAAAGCCCCGTGATGCTGCCTTGCTTGGGCGCCATCCCCGCCCGCTCAAGCAATTTGGGCAAGGTGGAAAACACGCTGGGAGTGTATCCCTTCGATGCGGGCGGCTCGCCCAACGACAAGCCGATTTCACGCTGGGCCATGCAAAAACGCGTCACCGAATCCATGAGCAACAGAACGTCTTTTCCCTGGTCCCGGAAATGCTCGGCGATGGTCGTCGCCAGGAACGCCCCGCGCATGCGCAGCAGAGGCGATTTATCGGAGGTCGAAACCACCACCACCGAACGCTTCATGCCCTCGGGCCCCAGGTCGCGCTCGATGAATTCACGGACCTCGCGGCCTCGCTCGCCGATGAGCGCGATCACGTTCACGTCCGCTGCCGTATGACGGGCCATCATGCCCAAGAGCACGGACTTGCCCACGCCCGATCCCGCCATGACGCCGACACGCTGCCCTTTCCCGCAGGTCAACAAGCCATTGATGGCCCGCACGCCGAGATCCAAGGGCTGACTGATCACCTCTCGCTCCAACGGGTGCGCGGGCAAATCGTAAAGTTTCCTCTCGAAAAACGGCTCGTCCTTGACGAAAAGCGGCCCCTTGCCGTCGAGGGGCCGGCCCAAGCCGTCGATCACGCGCCCGAGAAAGCCGTTTCCGATCCTGACGCTCGAGGATCGGTTGCGCAACACAACGAGGCTGTCGTTGCTCACCCCGTGGGCCTCTTCGAACGGCATCAGCATCACGCGCTTATCGTGAAAGCCGATCACCTCGGCATCGATGCCTTCGCTCGAGCTCAAATCCTTGGAAGAGAGAATTCGACAAAAACTACCGATCGCCGCGCCAGGCAAATGCGCCTCGTAGACCAGGCCGCGTGATTTCCTAATTTTACCGGCTTCAAGATAGACAGGGGCGTCCTGCAGCGCCTCGAAGTACCGACTCGAATCGATGAGCAAATCCCGATTGATCTCGCCGTCTTGTGCCACGTCTTATCCGTCCGCTTTTTGGGAAAGCTGCAAGGCCGCATATAGGTTAGCCAGCTGGGTGTCGATGCCGGCGTCGATCGCGCCCCATTCTGTCTCGAGCACCGCTCCTCCGCCTCGGACTTCGGACGAGGTCTCGACCGAAATATTGCGAAGATTGCCGAACTCGGCCTGCAGGCCGTTTTTCAACTCGTCGACCAGAGCGAGATCGGAGGGGTTGATCTTGAGCGTGAGATTTTCGCGCAGCTCCGTTTTCTCGAGCAGCTCGCGCGCCAGCCGGGACACGTAGTCGCGATCGGTACTCAGCTCTCGCAAAAGCACCGAGCGCCCCACGCGAAAAGACAGGTCGATCAAAAACTTCTGGTTAGCTTCAAAGACCGCGGTCTTGGCCGTCTCGAAAGAACGGACGATCTCTTCCAGCCGGTTGAGCTTCTCGTCGAAAACTTTCCGGTACCGCTCGAACGCCTCGATGCGGCCCTTTTCGAGCCCTTCGACGTAGCCTTCCTTCACGCCGACCGCGCGGGCGGCCTCGGTCTCGAGCTCGACTCGTTTCCGGATGGCTTCGGCCATTTCCCTTTTTTCCTGCTCTTCCGCCCCTAAGGCCTCTTTGGCGAGCTGGCTCATTTTAAAACGGTCGTGGTGAACCGATTCGGCCTGCGCCCTTTGCCGCGGACTCGGCATCGCGTGCCGGCCGCCCAGGCGCTGCAGCTCGAATTCCTGCACCGACTGCGTGACCGCCTCCTGGGTTTTCACGACCCGGGTCTCGGCGACCTCGGTCTTCAGCGTATCAAACACCGGCGTTTTGAAGTGCGTCACCGACATACCCTACCCTACACCAGTGCGTCGGCATCGCCGCCGCGGCTGATGACGATCTTGCCTTCCGTCTCGAGACGGTTGGCGATGTTGACGATTTCCTGCTGCGCGGTCTCGACGTCGGAGAGGCGCACCGGCCCCATCGCGTCCAGGTCTTCCTTGAGCATATCGGCCGCGCGCTTGGAGATGTTCTTGAAGATCTTTTCTTTGATCTCCTCCGGAGCGGTCTTGAGGGCGACCACGAGCTTCGAGTTGTCGACCTCCTTGAGGAGAGTCTGCATCCCGCGGTCGTCGATGAACACGATGTCCTCGAAGACGAACATGAGTTTCCGGATCTCCTCGGCCAGCTGCGGGTCCTTCTCTTCCACTCGGGCCATGATGTTTTGCTCGGCCGACTTGTCCATGACGTTGAGCATTTCCGCGATCGGTTGCACGCCGCCCAGCTGCTGGGTATCGATCGAGCCCAGCGTCGCCAGCTCCTGTTTGAGGACTTCGTCGACCTGAGCGATCAAGGTCGGCGAGATGAAATCGAGGTTCGAGATGCGCAAGACCACCTCGGTCTGGATCGGCTCCGGCAGCCGCTTCAAGACGTCGCATTTCTTGTTCGGCTCGAGATGCGCCATGATCAAGGCCACGGTCTGCGGATGCTCGTTGACCAGGAAGTTCGAAAGCGTCCTCGAGTCCACCAGTTCAAGCGCTTCCAGCGTGCGCGCGCCGTCCAAGACCGACAGCTGGCCCAAAACGGTTTTGGCGCGCTCCTCGCCCAGGGTCGCGAGCACGAACTCCTTGCCGGATGCGTGGCCGAAGATGAGCGTTTCCTCCTCGGAAAGCTCGGCGTAAAAATCCTCGAGCACCCGTTTGCAAACCGGGATCGGAACCTTGTTGACCGAGCCCATGATGCTCACCAGACGCTTCACGTCGTTATCGCGCATTTTTTTGAAAATCTGGCTCGTCACCTGATTGCCGAGCAGATTCAAAAGCAGCGCCGAGCGCTCAATTCCAGTCATCTCTTCGTATACCGAGAAGCCCATCCGTTTATCCTTTTAAAGGCCGGTTTCAAAAACGCGATCGTCCACTCGCCCGTTCGGGCTCGCGGGTCCTACCGATCGCTTTTGAAACCGTTTCCCAATCACCATAGTTAAACCGTAAGACGCTCTAAGCGCTGGCCGCCGGCCCGGCAAGTGTATCAGCGTCCTTTCTTTTCTCCTCATGCAGCCAATCTCTGAGAATCAGGGCGGCCTTATGCGGATTGGCATCCACCAGCGAAGTGATCTTTTCCTTGATCATCTCGCCTTCCATCTTATCCGGGTCCAGGTCCGGGGTTCCGGGGATCGAATCGTCCAAGGATCCCAAGGCCGAGCTCTTCTGCAATTTCTCCAGCTCCTCGATCGTTTGCGGAAGAAACGAATCGACGCTCTCCATGGTGTTCTCGGTGAGCCACTTGATAAAAGGACGCACGACGAGCACCAAAAAGAGCGCGATAAGCAAGCCGATCGTCCCGTAAAGCGCCATGTTCTGGATATAAACGCGACGCTCCTGCTCGGCCACCGTGCGCTGGGCCTCGTCGAAGTCCTCGTGGGTAAATTCCATATTGGTGATTTCAAGGCTGTCGCCCCGCTTTTTATCCAATCCCACCGCGCCGGCCACGATGTCCTCGAACTGCTTCAACTGCTCCGGAGACCAGGCGACCACCTTGCTCTGTGCCTTGCCTTCCTTGTCGACGCTCCTGGTTTCCTTTCCGTCCAACACGACCGATACCGAGAGACGCTTGACCGTTCCCTGAGGCTTGGTCGTGTGGCGAACGATCTGCGGGACGACGTAATTCGTCACTTCGTTCGCTTTGGTCGTCTCGGTCTTGATCTCATTGACCGCGGGAGGCGTTCCGGGCGCGTTCGAGGCGGCGCCAACCAACCCCGTCGGCCCCGGACGCGTTCCGCTCATATTGTCGTTCCGACGCTCGACCGAAAGCGGAGTCGCCGAATCGCCGTCCACGATCGTTTGCGTTTCGTTGACTTGGGAGAAGTCGAGATCCGCGGTGACTTTAGCCACGACCTTGCCATCGCCCACCACGCGCGAAAGCATCGTTTCCACCCGTTTTTCGAGATCGTTTTCGACTTTCGCCTGCAAATCGAATTGGGTCGCGGTCGCCGCCGCCAACGGATCGTTCGGATTTTTGGAAAGCACCTTGCCGTTCGAATCGACGATCATGACGTCAGTGACGTCCATTCCTTCAACCGCGCGAGCCACGAGATTGCCGATCCCGTAGACCTGCTTCTCGTTCAGCTGGACTCCGGGATCGAGATCGAGCACGACGGAGGCGGTCGATTTCTTCTGGTCCTCGACAAAGGTGGACTTCGCGGGCATCGCCAGGTGCACGCGGGAACGCCTGACCCCGCGGATCGAGTTGATCGTGCGCATCAACTCGCCTTCGAGGGCGCGCTTCTGATTGATTTTCTGGACAAAGGTCGTCTGGCCGAGCTTCGCGGTATCGAAGAGCTCGTAGCCGACCACGCTCGACTGCGGCATCCCCATCGTCGAGAGCTCGAGGCGCAGGTCGTTGATGCTTTCGGGCGGGACCAGGATTCCCCGGCCGGTGGAATCCACGCTGTAAGGAATGCGCTTATCCCGGAGAACGCGCATGATATTGGTCGCGTCCTCGGGGTTCAAATTCGTCATCAACGGAACATACGTCTTCTCGCCCGCCCAGACGAAGAGCATGACGATGACCACGAGAATACCGACACTCGTCCCCGCGATCGCCGCGATCCGCGCGGGCGACTGTGACTTAAGAAAGTTCAGCGACTGGCTGCCGACTCGCTGGAGATATTCTAACACCGCTCACCCTGACCTTTCAGTTAAAACTCAGTTAACTAGACCTGCATCCGCATGATTTCGCGATAAGCGTCGAGCGCCTTATTGCGAACCTGCATCATTAATTTCAAGGAAGTATCGGCACGCTCGATGGTCAACATCGTCTCGTGGATGTTTTTCGTCCGGCCCGAAACCAGCTCTTTGATCGCCTGATCCGATTCGTGCTGGTACGTATTAACCTGGTCGATCGACTTCTGGAGCATGTCGGAGAATGAAGCCGGATGCCCGGCCGCACCTCCCGCGGCGCCGCCGACTGACGCCGTGTCGACGGACGGAACTTCCATGCCCTGCGCCTGCATCTCGCGGATGACGCCGGCTTCCGGAGCCGCGGCTGGCTGCACGCCGCCGCCCATCCCCATCAAACCCTGGACATCCCCGGTCGATACGCTGCGACTTAGGTTTTCAACCGTCAGATTCGGCATATTCTATTATCTTCCGATTTC
Source organism: Oligoflexia bacterium (assembly GCA_031292385.1). Classification (GTDB taxonomy): domain Bacteria; phylum Bdellovibrionota; class UBA1018; order UBA1018; family UBA1018; genus JARLHE01. The sequence goes on along the minus strand of JARLHE010000016.1, from coordinate 53,752 downwards.
CAGCGCCTTTTGCGCCATCGACTTCGCCGCGTTCATCGCCGTGACATTCGCCTCGTACGAGCGCTGGGCGCTGATCATGTTGGCCATTTCCTCGACCGTATTCACGTTCGGCATCGCCACGTACCCATCCGCGTTAGCCTGGGGATGAGACGGGTTATAGACCATCCGCGGGGTTTTTTCGTCCTCGTGAATGTCGGTCACGCGCACGCCTTGCACCTGCTCGTCGAGCTGGTTCTGCAGGATTTCCCCGAAGGATTCGCGATCGGTCTCGGCCGCGAAAACCGCGTCCTTTTTCCGATAGCCCACGCTTTCGGCGTTCGCGATATTGCTCGAGATCTCGTTCATCCGCTTGGTCTGGGCATCCAGGCCCGTGGCGCTCACGCGCATCGACGAAAAGAAATCCATTAGCGGCTACCTCCACCTTCGGTAATTGCGTATTTGAGCATGCCGAGCTTGCGCTTCAGCATTTCGGCCGACGAATCGTACAAGAGCTGGTTCTCGGCGAGCTTGGCCATCTCGGCTGAGCGATCGACGGTATTGCCATCGAGGGACTCGACGCCGTTCGGATCGTCATAGATCTCGGGGTCGACGGAATCGGTATCGCGGTGAGCGATGTGACGGGGATCCGACGTCTGCGTCTGCAATTCGCCGCTGGTCCCGAGAGCGTCCCGAAGGGCGCTTTCGAACTCGACCGTCTTCGCTTTATAGCCCGGCGTATCGGCGTTTGCGATATTCCCGGAGACCACGTTCTGATTGAGCAGACGCAGATTCAGCGAGGTATTCAGAGCGCCAATTGTAGGATCAAAACCACTTCCTGCCATTTAGACCTTCCTAGTCTTAATGAGAGCCCGATGTCTGTTCTTCAACTTCCATGCCGGAACCGCCGCTGGGCATTTTCGCCCTGTTATGCAGTGGTTACGTTTTGCCGACCCGGATTCCGTCCACGCGAACCGGCAGAGTCTGCCGGCTTCACGCGGCACTTCGTGCCGAGACCGCCTCTTCCCGTTACGCGTGAATTCCGAGCTTGCGATAATCAGCGAGCTTGTTCCGAAGCGTGCGGATCGAGATCCCCAGGGCGCGCGCCGTATGCGTGCGGTTGCCTTTGTGGTACTCGAGCGCGCCGAGTATCACCTTCTGCTCGATATCGTTCAAAGTCTGGCCCGGCGCCCACGGAGCGCCACCGTTCAAGCCTGCGCCTGCCTGACCGAAATCCGCCAACGACAGGGCGCCGTCTTGAAACTGCGACCCGCGGCGCTCGATATGAACATCACGGGGCAAAATCACGCCGTCCTGCGCGGTGATGACCGCCCGTTCGATCACGTTCTCGAGCTCGCGCACATTGCCCTGCCAAACATGCGACTCGAGCAAGCTCAAAGCCTCGGTGGACAAGTTTGAAATCACCCGCGAGTTCCGCTCGGAGTAGATCGCGATGAAATGCTGCGAAAGGAGCCGCACGTCGCCCACGCGCTCACGCAGCGGCGGGACGGTGAGGTTGACGACGTTCAGGCGGTAAAACAAGTCCTCCCGGAAAGAGCCGTCGCGGACGCAATCGCTCAAATTTCGGTTGCTGGTCGCGATAATGCGAACATCGACCGGGATCGGGCGGCGTCCGCCGATCCGGTCCACCTCGCCCTGCTGAATCACGCGAAGCAACTTGGCCTGAAGACGGATATCCATTTCCGAGATTTCGTCGAGGAGCAGCGTTCCGCCGTTGGCGAACTCGAATTTCCCCGCCTTACTGGTCACCGCGCCGGTGAAAGCGCCCCGCTCGTAGCCGAACAATTCGGACTCCAGGAGATTTTCGGGGATCGCCGCGCAATTGATCGCGACGAAGGGGCGGCTCGCGCGCGAGCTGTTTTCGTGCACGAGAGAGGCCATCAATTCCTTGCCGGTTCCGCTTTCCCCTTGAATCAGTACGGTCGCTTTGCTCTGGGCAACCGTCTTAGCCAGTTGAATCAATTCTCTCATCCGACGATCCGCAGTAACGATCTCACTCATTCAGCGAGCCCTCCTTGGCTCTGTTCAAAAACACGGGCTAATTTTCCAGGTTTTTGGCCGCCTGGCCGCTACGCTCGATTTCCAGCGTTTTCGCGGCCAAATCTTTCCAAAAATCCTCGGTCTTGCTTCCCGATATCTTCTCGAGAAGCGCGACCGCCTTCTCATGGTTCTTCTTTCCACCCTCATGAATCAAAGCCCGGGCAAGCCCGTACATCGCCTGATTCCCGCCAAGGCCGGTATCCACGGCCTTCGCGTAAACCGCCGCCGATTCGCCCCAGCGCGATTTACGGTCCAAAATCATTCCCTGCGCGAGCAGGTTTTGCTCAAGCGTCGGAAGCGCCGGAACTCCCAGCAGCGTGAGTTTTTTTCCCGTCTCGCTCTCTCGCGTGCCTGCTTCCAAACGACGATACATCCCAAGGGCCACCGGCAAATCACCGGTCTCGACCTCGATGGAGGCAAGCCAGCCCCGAATCCGGAGCAAAACGTCGGGAGAACTTCCCGCGGCGAGAAGCTCGGCCTTCGACGCATGTCCCAACGCGGTCATCGGCTTTTTGAGTTTCTGCTCGAGCAGCCCCAAAATGACCTCTTTTTCGAGCGCGTAACGCGACTCGCTCACGACCTGATCAAGCTTTTTACGGATTTCATCGTAATGCTTCGGATCGTCTTGCTCATGGATCCAAAGCGCTTTCGCCTCCGCGAAGCTCTCGTCGGAAACTTTCAATCTTTCGTCCAGGTCAAGCGGCGCGGCTTCCGCGACCGAACGCCCTCCCGAGGAGGTCTCCCGGTATTTCCGCGCGAACTGCTCGGCGAGCTTCCCTAGGCCCAGATTGGCCGCCGCATGGGAAAGCTCGAGCAGATAATCGGGATCCACCCCCAGGCTGTCCTCGACCGATGCGTGGCGCGACTCATAAAACTTCAAGGCGGCATATTGATCTTCGGCGCGCTGGGTATGCAGCCGCGCAAGCACCATTCGACGAAACAGCACGCCTTCCGAGATCTTCAGTTCCTTCTGCAGCGCCGGCGACTGGACCCGCGCCCGTTCTTCCGTGATCGCTTCCAGCGCCTGTTCGTCCCGTCCGAACGCGATCAAAGCGCGAATCCGGCTCTGAATCCGCAAATCCGGATACTTTGAGAGGACGAAGGCCCGCGACGCCGAATCCGAGCTGTCGAACTTCGCCGCCTCGCCCGAAAAGAAACGATCGGCCGCTTCGGCGGTGAAGCCGCCGTGATCCCCGCAAGGAAGGAGCCGGATGCGCGCGATCGTGCTTCCCGGACTGAACGGAAAGCGATTGATCGTTTCATAGTACCAAGTCCTCGCCTTCAATTGCTCGCCGGAGCCCTCCTCGCGCGCGCTGATCTCGCCGAGGCGCAACGTGGCTCTCCAGCCCTCGGGATAACTGGTGAACTCCTTCCAGTAATTCGCGTAAGCCGATCGGGCTTCTTCATAGCGATGAAGGCCCAAAAGGGCTTCCGCGCGATTCAACAAAAGCGCGGGGTTGTCGGCCGCCTGCTTGGGGAATTGATGAATCGCCCGGACGTACGCGCTGAGCGCCTGTTCATACTGCCCGCGTTTCAAATAAAGATCGCCGACCCGGAAAGCCGCGATCGCCCGGAATTTTGCCGCCGACTCCGGGGCTTTTTCGGAAACCCATTTGTACTCCTGCGTCGCGCGATCGGTCTGCTCGATGTCATAAAGCGATTCGGCGACCGCGAGATGGAAAAGCCAGCTCAAGGGATGGCCCGGGTAGTTCTGGATCAACCAGGAGAAGGCCTCCTCCGTTTCCAGTGGCGAATTTTTTTCAAGCCCCTTGGCCGCCAGATAAAGCGCCGCGTGCAAAGCCGGAGGCAGGCCGCGCGAATCCAGCCTCACCTGCTCCAGGAGACGCTCGCCATCGGCCTTGAGATCCAGCTTCAGCAAAGCGTTCGCGCGCAGAAATTCCATCTCTTTCAGATATTCGGATTTCGGATATTCGGCGGCCAGGAAATCGAGGGTCCGGATCACCAGGGCGTACTTGCCGTCTTTATACAGATCGAGCGCCAAGCGCACGTACTGCCCATCGCTAGCTCGGGCTTGAGCTCCCCCATCGCCCTCCGGCGCCTCGGGGCGGAAATAAGTGAAATTCTCATCCGCCCACTTTGCCGGAAGGTATTTGGCGAAATCCACTTTCTCGTGGACCGGCAGATAAGGCAGGAAAATATCGCGCCCGTCCTTCGTCGAATCACGCAGAGGTTCGCGGCAAAAATGAGTCAGATCATCGAGCTCCTCTTTCGCCTTCTGCGAGGCGATTCGGCGCTGCGCCCGGCGCTCGACCTCTTGGCGGGCGCGAAGCTCCGCGAGCTTCTTCGCCTCCGTCACGCTCTTGGCCTGAACCTCGGCGACCGTCGGGCCCGCCTTCAGCCAAAAATCCGCCACGAAGCGCGCGGGATCGTTCTCTCGATAACTAAAGGTCTCCATCTTCGGCTGAAACGGAGCGTTCGGCCCCTTTTCGAACTTCCAATTCCCCTCGACGCGAACGCCGCCGGCAACCTCCTGGAAGCGCAACGAAGCGACCCGGGAGCCGTCTCCTCGAGAAAGCTCCGAAGCCCAGCGTTTTTCGTCGCCGAAAGGCGCGCCAAGATCGACCAACGTCGATCCTTTGAAGAAAGCCATGAAGCCCGTCGGCGTCGCCTGCCATTCCACCGGGACGTCCGGCCCTACTTGGAAAATGATTCGGCCATGGGTTTTGAAACTTTGGAATCGAACGAAACTATTCGAAGTGGCATAGAGCGAAGTGTTGAGCGCGAGGATCCCGAGGCCTAAACCAACAAACACGATCCTCACAAAACTTCGGCTTTTCTCTCTCAGGCCGTCATCCATGACAGTCCCCACCTGAGGAATTACAAAGCAATTGGAGTGCCAGCCGGGACACAGGGCCGGAATTCGTTTCAGAAATTTCGGAATTACGATTGAAGTTTCGATTCCTACTAGGTAATTTCTGACTGAGCAGAATCATTCCCTCGGCAGTTTGGGGACGAGAAAAATAAACCGGGCGTCAGGAAACGCGACAATCAGTCAAAATGTTCCCGAATTTACGCCAAAATTTAGGCTCTTTTGAAAAATTCCCGGCCGCGCGTTGGGGCGCGCTTTTAGGCGCGATCGGCGTCTGCGCGGCCTTTTCGAGCTGTTCGGTCCTAGTCGGTAACGTCAAGCCCGTCGACCAAAAATCGGAAAGCTACGGAGTGATCCACCTCGATCAGGTCAAGCCGAACTGGACGAAGCTCGGCTCCCCCAAGGGAGAAAAAACGGGGAATCTCGAATCGACCGACATTCCCGATGTCGCGTATCAGTCCAAGAAAACCGCTTCCATCATCTCCTTGGATTCCGCTTGCAGAAACGATCCGGAAAATCCGGATCAGGATCTTCACGCTCTCACGAATCTCTTGCTGCTGGGAATTTCGGACGTCACACTGCGTCAAGAAGAACCACTCACCCTTGCCGGCAACCTTCCCGCCCTGCAAACAACCATCGAGGGACGACTCACGGGCGACACTCAGGGCAGACGAATGGCCCTTCGAACCATTGTCGTCAAACGCGGCCACTGCGACTACGACTTCGTTTACATGGCCCGGCCCGAAAAATTCAATTCAGAGGAGGCCGATTTCGCCGAATTCGTTGCCTCTCTCCGAATCAAATAGTAGCGTTAGGCTGTGTCTGAACTAGCTATCAAACATGCCGTCGAACAACCCGGTTACTTTCACTCGTTCGCGATCCGCGCCGGCGAAAAAACCCTCGCCCTCATCCGGTTCGCGGGCGGCTTCGGCGTCCTCTGCCAACAAATCGGCTCCGAAATCATCCGACGCCCGTTCTACTTTCGCCTGCTCATCGATCAGATGCTGGTCATCGGCGTGCAGTCCTTCGTCCTGGTCGCCGTAACGGCGCTCGCCACCGGCTCAGTCATGGCGCTGCAATTCGGGCTGGGGCTGCAAAAATTCGGCGGCACGCTCTACGTCCCGAAAATCGTCTCCCTCGCGATCGCCCGCGAAATGGGGCCGGTCTTCACAAGCCTTCTCGTCGCCGGCCGCATTGGGTCCGGAATCGCCGCCGAAGTGGCTTCCATGAAAGTCACGCAACAGATCGACGCGATCCGGGCATTGGGCACGAGCCCCATTCAACGAATCGTGATCCCGCGCGTTCTCGCTTCGATGATCGCGCTCCCGATCCTGACCCTTTTCGCGGACTTCATCAGCGTCTTCGGCGCCATGATCGTCTGCTCGACGCAGCTGGCGATCCCCCCCGCCTTCTTCGTCTCCAAAATTTTCGAAACCCTTCGAATCGTCGACCTCAGCACCGGCATGGCCAAGACCTTTGTTTTCGCTTTCTTCATCTCGGTCACCGCTTGTTGGAAAGGGCTCAACACCGAAGGCGGCACGCAGGGCGTCGGAAACAGCACCACCTGGGTTGTCGTCACCTCGAGCATCTTCATCATGGTCAGCGATTTCTTCCTGACGAAGTTCTTCTTTTTAACGGTATTTCCCAAATATTGAACCTGCGAGACAAGACGACGAATGCAGCGAAGCGGAATCGCCCTAGACATAAAAAACCTGCATAAGAGCTTCGGGAATAAGGTCGTTCACCGCGGGGTCTCTTTTCAGCTCTACTGGAACGAGATCCTCGGGCTGCTCGGTGGCTCCGGCAGCGGCAAAAGCCTCATCCTCCGCTCCATCATCGGGCTCGAAAAACCGGATCAGGGAGAAATCATTTTCGACGGCAAGGACCTCAGCCAAATGGGAGAGCGCGAGCTGTTTCCGATCCGGGCCCGGATCTCTTACGTGTTTCAGAACGGCGCCCTCTTCGACTCGCTCTCGGTCGAGGACAACCTCGCCTACCCGCTTCGCGAGCACACCCGCCTTTCCGAGAAAGAAATCCTCGAAAAGGTCAATGAAGTGCTCGCCACCGTCGACATGACGGGATCGAACGAGCTTTTCCCCGCCGAGCTTTCGGGAGGCATGCAAAAGCGAGCGGGCCTGGCGCGCGCCACGATTTCCTCTCCCGAAATCATCCTCTTCGACGAACCGACGGCAGGACTTGATCCGATCAACACCCACCGGCTCGTGCGCAATATCAAATCCGTCAAGAGCCGCGGCACGACCGGCATCTTCGTCACCCACGATCTTCCCGCCGCGTTCGAGATCTGCCACCGTATCGCCATCCTGCGGCAGGGCCAGATCTACACGGTCGACACTGTCGATAACATCCGTAACTCAAAAGACCCGTTCGTCCACGCCTTCATCCGAGGCGATGAAGACGGCAGCGGTCAGGAGCCCCAGCCATGAATCCAGCCAAACAACTTGAGAACGAATTTCGCGTCGGCATCTTCGTCGCCTTAGGCGTCGGCCTTTTGATGGCGGCTATCCTGGTTCTCGGAAGCGCCGAAAACCTGCTTTCGCGCACCTCGCACTACGCGGTTCATCTGCAGAATACGGAAGGCCTGATCGTCGGCGCCAAAGTCGTTCTGAACGGCGTGAACATCGGCACCGTCGACCAGATCGGCTTCGACGACAAAGAACGCGACATCCGCATCCGTCTGAATGTTTCCAAAGAAGCCAGCGCTTGGATCCGAACCGACTCCTTTGCCGAAATCGCGACCCAAGGCCTATTGGGCGACAAGTTCATCTCCGTCAGCGCCGGATCCGTAGACAAACCCAAACTTCCGGAAGATTCCGTGATCCAGGTCCAGCCCGGCAAAAGCCTTTCCCAATTCCTGAGCCAGGGCGACCAACTCATGGCCTCTCTCAACAACATCTCCGTTTCGCTCGACCACCTCTTGAAAGAGTTCGAGGCCGAGCACCGAAGCGAGAAGTTCTTTCAAGGCATGGCGACCAGCGCGAAGAACCTCTCCGAGGCCACCGACAAGCTCAATCACCAGATGGATGACTTCAAGCTGAAAAAGATCGTCAAAAACATCGAAAGCATCACGGACAAGATCAATAACGGAACTGGAACGCTTGGCGCGGTAATCAACGACCCGGGCCTCTATGACAACGCCAAGGCCTTGATGGGCGAAGCGAATCGGAACCGGATTGTTCGCAACCTCGTGCGTCAGACCATCAAAGAAGCCGACCAAAAGGCCGCTTCCCAGAAATAAGCTTCTCCCTTCGGGCCCCGAGCCTTTATTATGCGCTGGATGCATATTGATCTCTACTTTATACATTATAAAGATGGAGCGAGCGGCGTTAAATAGAGGGCATGATTACGAAGAGAATAAGCAGGGTTCTAGTTACTCGGGTTTCTGTGATTACGACGTTACTGACTGGCTTAGCTTCGGCTCACTCGGTTTGGGCGTCGGAATCGGACTTCGATGTCTCCAGCTGTCCCGATCAGGTTTCGATCACCTTCGTCGATTTGAAGCCCCTGAGTTCGGATGAAGTGAATGGCAACACCTTCCGCGCCGCCGCGCTCGTCTCCGAGCCCGCGCGCAACCAGCTCGGCAAGCTGAAATCGCTGTCGTTCCAAGGCGCCTTGGGCGGCGATTTCGATGGGACTTGCCATTACTTCACGGCCGAAAACCCGAACTTTCCGATGGGCGAAATCACCACCCGCTGGGGCCACCCGACGCTTCACGTGACCATTTTCGCGGAAAAATTCCCCTACGACGTCTTCGTCGAGCTCGATTCGGGAAGCGACGGCATTTTTGAAATCACCTCGGGAACTCCCGCGTCGATCACCCATCAGCCGGGTCTCGATGGAGTCGTGCGGAATCCGTACGTTAAAATCGGCACCGCGGTGGTGGAATAACAGGGGCGGTCAGCGGGAAACAGGAAACCGGGCCCGGCTCGGGTTCTGGGTGAGTTAGTGGCTGTGCGTGAGTTTGTACAAGCAACCACCTACCTGGTCGGATAGCTGAAAGAGCGCATCCTGTTTTAAGAGCATGAGAAGCGCTTGAACCTCCCGGCAACTGCCGAGAGCGATTCCGTAAAACCTTCTGCGATCTTTAGCCGTGGGCTTTGCTGAGCCTTCTGACGTGTTGAGCACGATACTGAGACTCGCTCTGAGCAACTGATCTTTGAGAAGCGATTTGGCTTGGACCTGTTCACAGCCTCGGTAAAGCTGCACAGCGAGATCGAATGTTCTGAAATTTTTGAGCATGGTTTTTATCTCCTTTGTTTTTGGTTTTTTAAAAAATTCACGTCCACGCCCGAGCGAGACGTGAATTTTTTAAAAAACCAAAAACAAGGAGAGCCTCGATTTTATGCTCAAAAATTTCAGAATTTATCAGTTAGCCGTGCAGCTCCACCGAGACTGCAAACGCAAACCGCTGCCAAGCTATCTCAAAGATCAGTTGCTCCGAGCGAGCAGCAGCGTGGCGCTTAACCTGTCAGAGGGTTCGGCACGCTCAAGCCGAAAAGACCGTAAGCGGTTTTACGTCATCGCATTCGCATCACTTAGGGAAGTTCAAGCCATCATCGATCTCGAGGAAAATCTGGAAACGCTTCGCACCCGAGCTGACGCGCTAGGCGCGCATCTCTTCAAACTGGTTCAAAGTTAACTCGATGCCCGATGCCCGATGCCCGAAAAAAAAGGGAGCCGTTTCCGGCTCCCTTTCTCGATTCATGGAAAAACAAAAGACTTAAACGTTCGGCTCGAAACCGCGAGTCGGATTGATCGGCGTCGGATTGACCGAGCCGATATTTCCCGCCGTCGGGTTCGTGTTCGCGTTATTACCGCCATTATTGATCGTGGCGCCCGTGGTCGCACCGGTTGGCACTTGGTTCGATGCGATCGCTTCGGCAACTTCCGCCATCGCTTCCGCCCTGCTTTGGGCGGCCGGAACGATCATGCCGCGCTTACGCAGCTTTTCGACCAACGTCGTGCGATTCATCTGCAAGAGCTCGCTCGCACGATTCTTGTTCCCGTTGGTGCGGGCCAACGCCTGATCCACCAAGTGGTTTTCGAAGGCGGCAACGATCGATTTCAAATCCAAGCCTTGTTGCGGAAGCACCATGCGCGGAAATTCCCACTCCGCCGTGGCGCCTTCGCCGCTCGGGCGGCTTTCGGTGTACTTCTGGAACAAGCGATGCGGAAGATCGCCCAAATCGACGCTGCCCTGACCCTTGAGGATCACGATCCGCTCCATCAAATTCTCGAGCTCGCGCACGTTGCCCGGCCAATCGTAGGCCAAAAGGGCATCCATGATCGCTCCGCTCGGAGCCTCAACGGCATGACCGGTGATCTGATTGAACTGTTGTACGAAATGATTCACGAGAAGCGGAATGTCGCTCTTGCGCTCGCGCAGCGAAGGAATCCTCACCGGGATCACATTCAAACGATAGTAAAGATCTTCGCGGAATTCCTTGTCGCGAACCGCTTCCTCGAGATCCCGATTCGTCGCCGCGATGATCCGAACGTCGACTTCGACGGTCTTAGAAGAACCGACCGCTTCGAAGGTACGGGTTTGGATGACGCGAAGAAGTTTGACTTGAAGATGAAGCGGCAGCTCGCCTACTTCATCCAGGAAGATCGTGCCGCCATGCGCCAACTCAAAGCGTCCCTGGCGGGCCTGAACCGCCCCCGTGAAAGCACCTTTCACGTGGCCAAAAAGCTCGGCTTCGAGAAGTTCCGGCGGAATCGCTCCGCAGTTAACGACAACCAGAGCTTTTCCGGCCCGAGGCGAAGCCTCGTGGATAGCTCTAGCGAAAAGTTCCTTGCCCGTCCCACTCTCGCCAGTAATCAGTACGGTGCTGTCTGTCTGGGAGACCTTTTCGATGGTCTTAAGGACGTTTTGGATCGCAAGGCTTTCACCCACCAACGGAGAACGAAACGCGAGCATCAATGCTCCCCCTTTTGAGAACCCTTCATGGGTTCAGGCTTTTAGACAATTTAAGTAACTCAACAAGTCACATGAAAAAGGCTAAGCAAGATTTGCCGGCCTGTCAAAAAAATTTATAGGGCATTTTGTGCCGCGCGGACTTACCTGAGGGAAAGCAAGCTAAGAGCGCGTAACAGAATGAAAAACGTAACGAGGATGGTCCATTGGCCGCTCAGACAAGGCCGCACAAGCTCGGGCTCCCGCAGTGTAGCCAACGCTACACTGCGGGAGCCCGAGCACGGAGAACGAAGTCTGAGCGGCCACTGGACTACCGCAGTAGTTTTTCATTCTGTTACGCGCTCTAAGTATCGAGTTTAACTAGAAAATAGGAAGGTACGGACCCAGGCGTCCGAATGCAAATCCCCGCGGCCCAGGACCCAAAAGGCGACGCTCACCACAAGAAAGCCAACCGCCCCCCAGAAGCACCATTGGATCTTGCTTCTCCGGCGACGCAAAAATATGCCGACTTGCCCCAATAAAATACAAACGGGAAGGGCCCAATACGGAAAAATGCGCGCGAAAAGGAAGACCTGATTATGCACTCGTCTACATCAAGCTACGAAGAGCAGACACCTGATCAGTGCGCTCCCAAGTGAACTCAGGCTCGGAACGGCCGAAGTGGCCATAGGCTGCGGTCTTCGAATAGATCGGACGCAACAAATTCAGGGATTCGATAATGCCCGCCGGACGAAGGTGGAAAATTTCGCGAGCCGCGGATTCAAGCTTACGAAGCTCGATTTTTTCCGTTCCGAAAGCGTTCACCATCACGCTGACAGGCTCGGCGACGCCAATCGCGTAAGCCAATTGCACCAAGCATTTGTCGACCAGACCCGCGGCCACCAAATTTTTGGCGACGTATCGGCCCATGTAACAGGCCGAACGATCCACCTTCGACGGGTCTTTGCCCGAGAATGCGCCGCCACCGTGAGCGCCGTGACCGCCGTAGGTATCGACGATGATCTTTCGTCCCGTCAAACCACAATCGCCCATAGGACCGCCGACCACGAAACGCCCGGTCGGGTTAATGAAAAACTTCGTTTTGCTGTCGAGCAAGTTCGCCGGAATCGTCTTTTTGATGACTTCTTCGAGAATCGCGTCGTGAATCTGCTTATGACTGATGCCATCGTCATGCTGCGAGCTGACCACCACGGCATCCACCCGCTTCGGAGCGCCGTTTTCGTATTCAACGGTCACTTGGGTTTTACCGTCCGGGCGCAACCAACCCAGCGTGCCGTTCTTGCGGACTTCGGACAAGCGATGCGCCAACTTGTGCGATAGATCGATCGTCAAGGGCATCAGGCTTTCCGACTCACGCACCGCGTAGCCGAACATGATGCCCTGGTCACCGGCACCCTGTTCTTTTTGATTGTGAATGCCTTCGCCCACGGTCACGCCTTGAGCGATATCGGGCGACTGGCGATCCAACGTCACCACCACGCCGCAGGTTTTGTAATCAAAACCCTTGTCCGAGGAGTCGTAGCCGATCTTTTTCACCGTCTCACGCGCCACATCCGCGTAATCCACGCGGGCGTTAGTCGTGACTTCACCGGCCACCACGATCAACCCCGTGGTCACCAAGGTTTCGCAAGCCACGCGGGATTTCGGATCCTGGGTGAGGATCGCGTCCAAAACAGCGTCCGAAATCTGGTCAGCGATTTTATCCGGATGACCTTCAGTTACGGATTCAGAGGTAAAAAGATAGTTTTGGCCCATACGACCGGCTCCTTATAAGTGAGCTACCTGCTCGAGGTTGAAACTACGATTGAATCAGATCGTGAAGCGATTAATCAATATGGATCGCGAACTTAGGCGTAGTTCCTTTGTTCTGCTCTTTACGCTTACGAGCCTTGCCCTTGCGAGCTTGGCGAATTTTGCGGGCGGTTTTGGTTTTCATCATCCGAGACGGCATAAGTACTCCAAATAATTTAACGAAATTTTAGAGTTTCTTCTAACTGTCCCCCGATTTCTTGTCAAATGGATTGGGGGCCCAAGCCTTGCTTTAAGACTCACCATGAAAAAACTTTGGCCCCTCGCTTTGATTCTTTTTACTGCCACCGCCAGCCCCGGAAACGCCGGGGCCACCTCGCATCCGACCCCTCCACTCGGTGGCGACGCGGAACGCCCTCCCCTTCTCCTAGCCCTAGGGGAACAAAGAACCCTGAAAATCCCGGGAATCGACCGCTACTCGGTCGGTGGCCCCGCTATTCATGTCCATATCCCCCATGACGGCATCCTTTTGGTGAAAGGCGTGCAGCCCGGAAACGCCGACTTCTGGGTCTGGAAATCGGACGGAACGGCCGAACACCGAGCGGTCGAGGTTCGAAAGGGCAGCACCGAAAGCCTTCCGCCCAGCCTCGAAGCCCCCCTCTCCCGCCTTTCGGAAGCCGAAGTCTATTTTACGGGCGAAGGGGTGGTGCTTCGCGGAACGATCCACACCCTGGCGGAAGCCGCTCGTATCGAAGCCCTGACCCTGATGGGCGGAGCGAACGGAAAGACCCCGCAAATTCACGACGAGACCGAGGTCGCCCCCGAGCTGCTGGCCGAAGCAAAAAAGCGAATGGATCAATGGCTTGCGAGCTCCCCCTTCGGCTCGAAGCTTCGGGCGGAAATCCAAGAGGGCGCCCTGATTTTGTGGCTTGCCCAGGGAAGCATCGAGGGCCCCGCGGAAAAGGCCCGAGTCGAGCGCAAGGCGCGGGCGATTTTCCCGCTCACCCAAATCCGGGTCGACGCATTGCCTGACACGAACCCAACGGTTCACTTCAAGGTCTATCTTTTAGAGCTCAAAAAGAGCCATTTCCGGAGTCTCGGCCTCGGCTGGCCGGCGGGCCAGGACGGCGCCTTTCGGGTGACGCCCGCGCGGATCGATAGCAATATTTCGCTGGATGTCGCGATTCAGGCGCTCGAAAGCGACGGAGGGGCGAAAATCCTTTCCAAACCCGAACTCGTCGTGCGGGCCCCGGGCGAAGCCGAACTTTTTTCTGGCGGCGAAATCCCCATCCAGACGGAGAGCGCCTATTACGCGAACGTGACCTGGAAAACTTTCGGCCTCACGCTGAAACTCAACGTCACCCAAAGCGCGGGTGATCGCGTGCGCCTCGATATTTTCACCGAAGTCAGCCGAATTGATCCCACTCTGTCAGGCAAAGGCCAGATCCCCGGCCTGCAATCGAACCGCATGAAAACTCAGATCGACGCCCGCTACGGGAAACCACTGCTCCTCTCGGGCCTCCTGCAGCAAAACCTGCGAAAAGAAGTGAAAGGGCTTCCTGTTTTGAAAGATATCCCGATTTTAGGAGCGCTCTTCGGATCCGAGGACTATCTCACGGAGAGATCCGAGCTTGTCGCCATCCTGGTCCCCTCCACCGAAATCCCGGATGCTCCGATGGACCGCGTGGCCCGCATACTCCCGAGCGGGCCGATACCGCCAAGACAGGGCTTCCCGGACACCGCGAGCGAACAGGCGCTTCGAGAATCGCCTCAATATCCCTGGAACGTCTTTGAATAACGGAAGCAGGCCCATAGCAATGAATACACCGGAATGGCTCACGGAACTTTTAAATGATCCGCTTGCGACGGATATCTGCCTCAACGGAAGCGAAACCGCCTTTGTCGATCGAGGCAATGGCCAAGGAATGACCGAGGTCCCTCATTGTCATTGGCCCGCGGATGTCATGAGAGACTGGTTGATCCAAGAGATCACACGGGTCGGAAAGGCCTGGGACGCCCGCAATCCGTTTATCGATGCGACCTTGGCGTCGGGCCATCGCCTTCACGCGGCTTTTCCCCCTCTCTCCCGCCAGGGCCTGCTTGTCTCCCTGAGACGTTTGCCCGAAGCATGTCGTGAACAGGCTCGCCCCGAATCCTGCCGCGCCCGCTGGAGCTCGGACGCGCAAAGCCAGACACTCTTTCTTCGGCTCGAGGAAAAGGCACGGGCCGGCGATTCGGTTCTGATCTCCGGAGCGACCGGCAGCGGAAAAACAACTCTCGCGAACGATCTTTTGACCTGCGTTGCCCCCTCGGAACGAATCATCGCGCTCGAAGACACCCCCGAGCTCGCTCCCGCCCATCCCCACTTCGTCAGCTTGCAAAGCCGCCCGCCTAATGCCGAAGGGCAAGGAGAGGTCACGCTGCGCACGCTTCTCCGTCAAGCGCTGAGAATGCGCCCGGATCGCATCGTCTTGGGGGAATGCCGAGGGCCCGAGGTTTTGGATCTGCTTCAAGCGCTGAACACCGGGCATCGCGGACTGATCTCAACGCTGCACGCCAATTCGCCCAGGGACGCGCTTCGCCGCGTGGAGCTTCTTTGCATGATGGCATCCGGCGGGGCGATTCCGCTTCTCGCCATTCGCGAGCTCTTGGCCACGGGAGTGCAATGGGTCGCGCAAGTCCGCCACCGCAAAATCGAAGCACTCTGGAAGATCGAGGGCCGGGAGGGAGAAACCATCCTGATGCGCAACGATCTAGCGTCCTGAGACCAATTGACCCCTGAAGGAGGGATATGAGAGTGTAAGCGGACGATATGCTGACTTTATATTCACGAGCCCTGCAGGTCTTAGGCGTGCTTTACCTTTTGGCGGGCTTGAGCTTCGTGTTTTATTCCTCGGAATGGCTATCGATCGTCAATGCGGGCTCGCACTTGCTTCACTTCGGAGACCCTTTGCCCGAAGCAAGCGATCGGCTTTGGAATATTATCGGCGGCTCCCAATGCGCGACACTCGCCGCGCTTTCTTTTCTCAGCGCCGAATCACCGAAAGTCCGGGGCTATATTTTGACTCATCTCTTGGCCAAGGTGACGTCCGCCGCCGGCTTTCTCTATTTTTTCCTGAATTTCCAGCATTCCTTCGTCTACGTTCTCGGCGGCGGGATCGAATGCCTCATTTTTCTGTTCCTCGTTTGGCGCTTGCTGCGCGCTAAACTGGTGAAACAAAGATCGCAGGACGCGCCGACCCCATGAACCTCTCCTCCTTGTCGCCCGAAAGCATTCAAAAAGGCCTCGAAGGCCGTGGCCCATTTCAACAAGAATGGCAAGTACGCCTGACGGATCCCGTTCGCCAAAACGCCTTGGAACTCCGGTTTTCTTTTCTGGTCAGCCGAAACGGCTTCCAAAGAGTGGCCGAGGTATGCGCGATTCTGTTTCAAAGAGAAGCCGGGCGGGAAACGAAGACAAAGGTTTTAAAACAGAATTTCGATCCCGCGTCCTTCGGGCTTCTATCCAACCGCGGCTTCAAGATCGGCACCTGCGAGCTCTCGGAAGGGCTCACTCGCGGCTCCATCCAAGCGCAAGGGCAAACGCTCGAATGGGATTTGTCGATCACGTCGCGACAGAAAGTAAGCTTCGAGCTGATTCCCCCGAGCCTGAGAAAACTGAAGATTTCGGGCAGCGCGATGTCGTCGATCGAGGCCGACGCGTTGATCAGCGGCCGTTCAGCAATGAACGGAACGAAGCTCGAATGGAGCCAGGCGCCAGGCATGGTCGAGCGCCACGAGGGCCCTTTGACCGATCACTCCTGGATCTGGGCGCACAGCAATCATTTCGTGAGCGAAAGCGGCGCTTCCGCGCCCTTCGTTTTCGAAGGACTGACTCTGAGAGGACATATTTTAGGCATCCTGCCGAGTCCGCGGTTTTCCTCGTTTCACTTTTTATTCAAAGGCCAGAAATATTCCTTCAACAGCTTTCGGGATGCGATCCGGATCAAATCGCACCACACGACGAACGAATGGCACTTCCAAGCCGAGCGCGACGAGCTGATGTTCCGCGGTCACGCCCAAGTCGAGCACAAGGATTTAGCGGGCCTTACGCTCGAGGACATTCACGGCTCGCTTCTGTACTGCTCCACATCCGAGCTCGCCGACCTCAGTATCCACGTCTACCGCCGCGGAAAGCTCGAGGCCGCATTGAAATCCGAGAAGGCTGCCGCGATGGAGATCGTTTCGACGAAGAAAAATCCGTACGTCCCGCTGCAGGTGTAGGACGCCCCACCCCAAGCAGCGCATCCGGATCGTAAAACCTCCAAGGCCCCCCGCCGGCGAGCATCGCCGCGAACAAAGTTCCCAACGCCCACCGAACGATCACAAATCGACGGCAGCCTGAAGCCAGCAAAGATAGAAGGCAAAGGTAACCAAGCCCAGAACCGCGGGCGCGGCACAGACGAACAAGGGCTTGAGCGCTCGATTAGGCAGCTGCGCGAGTTCCGCATCGATCCGCACCCGGATATCATGCCTCAGGGCATCGAGTCCCGCCTCCACTCGCTCGGCGCACGGGCGTCCATCCATGAGAGACGCATGCACCGCCTTACGAAGCCCGTTTCCGGCCTCGGCCATCGCTGCCTCGGCCCCGGATGAGCGAATCGCGGCTGAGCTTGAGTTTGCGCTTTCCGCGCCCGCCGCCCCCGAGCCCCACAAAGCATGCCCCCATTGCGCGGCAAGCTCCGGCGCCTCGAGAGCAAGCAAGGAGCACGCTCTCGACCACGCCAAATCAGCTGGGTTGCCGCTTCGCAAAATCGATAAAAAGCGCTCGCCCGCGCATTGCACGGCGAGAATCCAGTGGCGACGGGAACCCGGAAGCCCCGCCCATCTCGCGTGCTCGGCCAGCGAAAGCATCCAAAGAGCCCCGACACCGGAAAGAAGAAACGAAACCGCGCAGCCGATGGCCCAGGCGATCGGTCGCTGATCGACGCCGGGGGCGATGGTGTACAAAACCAAACCCAACCCAGGCCCCAAAAGGGCACAGGCGGCGGCTTGCCCAAGCGCTGTCGATGCGCGAGCGCGGGCTGCCGCGATCAAGCGGTCCTGGCTTTCGGCCAGCTCCCGCAAGCGCTTCAACGTCGGGCGCAAAGCTCCTCCGGCCGCGCGCAACTCCTGAACACTTTCAGAGGCCAGCCGGCCCCAGGGCGAAGGCAAGGCCGCAAGGGCCTCCCAGCGGGCGCTGGGCGGAACGATTCCCGCGGCCAGGCTTTCATCTAAGCCCCGCAAGCTATCGATCACTCGCCGAAGGGATTCCCGCTCGCGCCGAATGGAAATCATCGGAGCCCGATTCAGGACTTCGATCAACAACCCGCGAATTCCGATCGCGCCAAAAATCGATGCCGCGCCGTAAAGGACGGACGCGGCCTTTGCTTCGGGAAAATTCATGGAAGCGCTTCAAGCAAACGTTACGCCGAAAAAGTGGACGATCTACCCCGTCGTTCGCAAATATTCCGCACGCGGTGGCCGGAATTCAGACCCGGCCGGAAGGCTTACTTGAAATAGGTTTCCATCGCGACTTCTCCGCCGACGGTGAGTTCGGGGATGCGGATCGTCGGCTGAGCGTCCGTCACGGGCGCCCCCTGACCGTCCTTGCCGCAGGTCCCGGTGGAAAAGCCCAGGTCATTGCCAACCCGATCGACGATCGAAAGCACTCGCGGGCCGTTGCCCACCAGCGTCGCTCCGCGAATCGCGTCGCCTAACTTTCCGTCGTGAATCAGATAGCCTTCCGTCACGGCGAAGACGAAATCGCCGGTCACGGTATTGACCTGACCTCCGCCCATGGCTTTGACAAAGATGCCGTACTTCGTGTTCCGGAGAATTTCCGCCGGATCGTCTTTTCCGGGCGCGATATAAGTGTTCGTCATGCGCACGATCGGCTTGTGGCGAAACGACTCGCGCCGGCCGTTTCCCGTCGCCATCATATCGAACTTCATCGCCGAGAGACGATCGACCAGGTACCCCTTCAAAACGCCGTTCTCAATCAACGTGTTTTTCTGCGAAGGCGTGCCTTCGTCATCAAACGCGTAGCTGCCGCGCTTGCCGGGCATCGTGCCGTCGTCCAGGACCGTGATGAGCGGTGAAGCCACCGACTGGCCCAACTTGCCTTGATAAACCGATAAGCCGTTGCACGCGAGATCGGCTTCCAGCCCATGTCCCACGGCTTCATGAATCATCGTTCCGCCGGCCTCGGCCGCAAGCACCACCGGCATCGTGCCGGCAGGCGCGGGCTTGGCCGATAAAAGAACGCCGACCCGGCGGGCGGCCTCTTTTCCGATCGATTCGGGCGTCACTTGGTCAAAAAATTCAAGACCGACATAACCGCCATCGCTTTCGTGCGCGGTTTCGACCCGCCCGCCACGCTCACCCACCACCTGCACGTAACTTTGCAGATAGGTTTTTTCGTCAATGCTCACGGCGCCGTCGCTATTGGCGATCAAAATGCGTCGAAGCGAATCGAGGACCACGGCGGTCACCTGCCTTGCCTCCGGCAATTCCTGGCGCGCCGCTTTCTCCGCCCGGCGCGCGATCTCGATTTTTTCGCTCAGCGTGGCGTTCCGAGGAGGACGGGCGACTTTATAGTTCAAAATTCCTTCAGTCGGCTGGCGCGCCAATCTCCAATCGACCTTCTTGACGCCCAAGCTCGCGCCCGGACGAGGAGTGATCGCCTCCGATAGCGTCTCGGCCAGACTGATCAAAGCGGCTTCGCTCAAATCAGTCGTGTAGCCGTAAACGGATTTGCCTTCGAAAATAATCCTCAAGCCCGCCCCGCGGTCCGTCCCGTCGATCACTTGATCGACTTTCCCGCCTTCGAAAATGACCCGAGTCGATGCGGTCTCCTCGAAAAACAGCTCGGAAAGATCGCCCCCGCGACGAAGCGCCACCTGAAGCACCCGCTCCAGATTGATTCCGGCGAGACCCATTTTCGAAAATTCAGCCTCAGGCGTTCTCAAGCTCATAGACCATATCTCCTAGCCGCCGCAGCAGCGCTTGGGTTTCCTCTAAAAAATCGGGTGGAATCCTGAGCTCCAGGTCGCGATGCAGATCGCCCGGCTGGTGAGGCAGGGTTGAATAGCTCGCGATTCCCTCATAGGACTCCAAAATAAAGTAAACAAAGGCCGAATCTTCTTTCCGAACCCGAATCTTCTTGAATACCGACGCTTGCTCAATCTTCATGACGCCCTTATTCTTATCATATCATGAAGAGTAAAACTTTCTGTGTCCTGATCTCGGCGACCCTCCTCACTGGATGCGCCGGCTTAACGAAATCCCACCAGGACAACGGGACCGGGTCGCCCGCCGCCGTTCCGCAAAAAACGCCGGAACAGAAAGAAAAGGAACTTCAGGCCCTTCTCGACTCCATGAACGTGAAAATGCAAAATCTGGAGGCTCGAACCAACGCGCTTAACGACAAAGTTGACGCAACGCGCTCCGTGATCGACAACCTGATTTCAAGCCAGCAGGCCCGCACCCAAGGCATCCAGCCCCAGGCGAGCGATTCAGCCGGAACCCCGGTCAACCCTCATCTGGCGAGCTCCGACCCTTCGGCGGGTTTTGCCGCGGACGAGGCCGTTCAACGTTACCGCAAGGCGATGATCTTGTTTCAGTCCAAAAGCTATGCGGACGCCATTCTTGGATTCTCGGCCTTTGTGGATCGTTTCCCGGACCACGCGCTCGCGGGATCGGCGCAGTACTACTTGGCCGAAAGCTATTTCGCCCAGGGAGAAATGAAACTCGCTCTCCGCGAATACCAGAGAGTCCTCACCACTTACGATCGCAGCCCTCGGGTGGCCGACACCTTGGAACGGGTCGCCGAATGCGAGGACCGGCTGCAGGAACACCAAGAGGCCGCACATCACCGGGAACAGCTTCTCACGCTTTTCCCCGCCTCTCCCGCCGCGGCGCGCGCCCAATCCCAATCCCAATCCCAATCCCAACCCCAACCAATGAAAGCGGCGCCGGCGCCCGAGCAGACAACAGAGCCTGAACCGAAAGCCGCCAGCCCGACATCCGGTTTGGACAACCCTCCACCGACCGCGCCTAGCGCGCCCAGCTCGCCGGCCATGGAAAAGAGTCCATGAGCGTAAAAGCGAGAGCTCGTTCCGGCACCTTGCTGATTTTCGCTTTGAGCGCCATCAGCGCTTCGGTTTCACCGTCGTTCGCGCTCGAAGCCGGCAGTCCGGAAAAACAAACGCTCGCGATCTCCCGCAGCTTAAAGCCGATTTCCGATTCCGACTGGCAGACCATCGCCGGTGCCCGCAGCACCGAGAAATATAAAATCGAAAAAGGCGATACGCTTTTCGACATCTCAAAGCGCCTCTTTGGCGATCCGGGCTACTGGCCCAAGATCTGGGCCATGAACAATGACACGATTTTGAATCCGCATTTGATTCTTCCCGGACGGGAAATCGCGTTCATGCCCGGCACCGGCGTCTCGCTCCCGCAAGTCGCATTGACCGAAACATCGACCACGCTCGAATCGCTCACCAGCACGAAGGTTCCCCGTCATTCGAATGATTGGCGGAGCTATCCCGAGCAGCCCTGGGAATACGCGAGCCGCTTCAAAAAGCCCGAAGGCGCGGATTCGATCACGGTCTCCCAGGCGCTCACGAAGAACTTCGCGGCCGAAACCAGCGTGGAGTGCCCTTACGTCGTCTACTCGTCGCCCCTCCCTCTCATCGCGGATATCAGCCAGTCACCGGGAGAGCAGGCGCAGCTCAGCGTAGGCGATCAGGTCTTTATCCACCCACGCACGGATCTCGAGGCCGGAAAAACCTACGCGCTCACGACCGGTCAAACCCTCCTCAAAGATACGGCCCAAAATTCGAGTAACGAGTCCGGTGACGAGCAGAACCCAAGCCGGCACCGCAAAGGTTACGCCTACCCGATCACCGGAGAAATGGTCGTCCAGCGCGCCGGCAACAATTGGGTCGGAACCATCACCAACGCGCGGGACTTTATCTCCCGAGGCGATTTTTTAATTCCGCTTCCGCCCCGGATCCAGCCCATCACGCCGGTCCCGGCGCCGTCGGCAGTCGAAGGACACTTCTATGTCGATCCGGACAGTGACTCCTTTCTCGCCGCGGCCGAACATTACGGCTTTATCAGCATCGGTTCAAAAGACGGCGCCGCGGAAGGCATGCTCGCGCAAAGCTATCAATCACAGGATCCGGTCGCTGAGCATAGCCTGATCCAGGAAGATTATTTCGACCGCAGCACCATGCAGATCGTGCAAACGTCGGATTACTTCAGCGTCGTGCGCATCATCGCGGGCAAGCAGACGATCGCCAGCGGAGATCTGGTGAAATTACTCGTGGACGTGACCGCGTTCGGCGGTAGTGCCGGCCCCGCTCAACCAACCCCTGCCCCAACTGAAACCAATCAACCACTACCGACGCCTACAGAGGGAGAGCCGACTCCTAGCCCGACTGAGTTGCCGCCCCCTGGCGCTCTGCCGGCTCCGGCTCCAGTCCCAACTCCGAATCCTCTGGATAATGTGGAGGATCAAGAACATCTGGGGCCGGACGAAGAGCGCGAGCTCAAGCAGCTTGAGAAATTCAAGCCGAACGAAGGCGAACTTCCGGCGCCGACCGAAGCGCCCTCGCCCTTGCCTGCGCCGACTGGAGAACAGGAAGCACTTCCGCCGCCCGAGACCGCTCCGGCTCCGAACGCGACACCAACGCCTAATGCAACACCGACCCCCAATGCGACGCCTACTCCGAACGCGGCGCCTGCTCCCCACGCGACTCCGGCTATTACGCCCGAACCGGGAGCACCGCCCGCTTTTGAGCCCGCGCAACCCGAAGCTCTACCGCCACCTCCTGCCCAGGAAACCAATCCTGGAATGCTGGCGCCTCCGCCCGCGTCCAATCCCGCGGAGCAGGCCCCGAATGGCCCTGGCAATATGGAAGTACTGCCTCCTTAACGGTCTGAATTAAAAACACCCGCCCGGATTTCGAACGGCGATCACGAATATTGCCGCCCTCGCGGGTATCAAGCTTGCTCAAGCGGATGATCCTTATGATCGAAACCTTGAGCTTCACTCCCGAAACCGCGCCGGAGTTTTTTCCAAACACCCTTTGGAAAGTCCTGCGCCCGCCGACAACGCTCCATATCCAGGGAAAGCCCCAGGCCCTGCGCCTTCTGGAAAAACTACCCGAGCGCGGGCTCGCTATCGTCGGATCCCGCTCCTGCCAACAGCGATCGCGCCAGATCATCGAAGAGGTTCTGACTCCCTTGCAAGGTTTCGATTGGATCATTCTCTCGGGGCTCGCCCGGGGCGTCGATGCCTACGCTCATGAGGCAGCCTTAAAACTCGGCTTTCCGACCATCGCGATCTTAGGCTGCGGCCTGAACATCACGTACCCGGCCGAAAACCAGGATCTGCGGCAAAGAATCCTCGCGGCGGGCGGCCTGGTCGTGACCGAACTGCCCGCTGACCACGAACCCGCGCCCTGGGCATTCATCCATCGCAATCGCCTGATCGCGGGCTGGGCGCGCGCGACCTGGGTCGTGCAAGCGGGCTTCCGCTCAGGAGCGCTCAACACGGCAAGCTGGACGATCCAGCATGAGCGAACGCTTTTCGCCACTCCCGCCTTTCCCGGAGACCCGGGCATGATCGGAAATCAAAAGCTTCTTTCGGATCGTGCTGCGCACTGCTCATGGAATTCTCGCAGCTTTGGCCAGGTCTGGCTTGAGATCGAGAGCTTCCTCGCGCAGCGCTGGACAGAAAAACAAACGGATCAACGGAATCAATTTCAAAAAGGCGAAGCCGCGCCGGAAGAGCTGCTTGCCCAGGAGGTCAAACGCCGAACGGCCGAGAATGGCGGAGTGCGCCTATCCGAGCTGCTTGGCTGGGCCCTTGAGACGGGTTGGACCCCCGAGCAGTTCTTCGAAACCGCCGCCCGGAGCGGGCTGATGCGACCTAATCAAGTAATCTGATCAAAATCAATCAGTTACGATCATCTCGCGCAAGCCCCCTTGAAAAACCGTTCCGAATAGTCATACTCTAGGGCCACTCATGGCTAAAAAAGCGCTCGTCATCGTGGAATCCCCATCCAAGGCTAAGACCATTCAAAAGTACTTAGGCCGCGATTATATCGTCAAAGCGAGTGTTGGACATATTAAGGATCTGCCCAAAAGCAAGCTGGGCGTGGATCCCAAAAAAGGCTTCGCTCCGGACTATCAGATCATCCCGGCCAAGGTGAAAGTCATCGAAGAGCTTCGCAAAGCGAGCCAGCTCGTTCCCGAGCTTTACCTGGCGACCGACCCGGACCGCGAAGGGGAAGCCATCGCTTGGCATATTAATGAAGAGCTGAAAGCCAAGGGCAAGAAAGTCCATCGCGTGCTTTTTAATTCCATCACCAAACCCGCGATTCTGGAGGCGATGAAATCGCCCGAAAAGCTCAACATCGACAAATTCAACGCGCAGCAAGCGCGCCGAATCCTCGATCGCCTGGTCGGCTATAAAATCAGCCCCCTGCTTTGGGACAAAGTTCGTCGCGGGATTTCCGCCGGCCGCGTGCAATCGGTCGCGCTTCGGCTGATCGTCGATCGCGAGGCGGAGATCAAGAAATTCAAACCCGAAGAGTACTGGACGATCGGCGCGCAGTTCTCGAAGGACGGCATCGATTTCGAAGCGAAGCTTTTCAAGATCGACGGAAAAGACCCTGAGCTTTCGAACAAAAAAACGGTGGACGAGCTGCTCGCGGCGCTGAAAGGCGCGCAGTGGAAAATCACTTCGATCGAGCAGAAAGAACGCTCACGCAAACCCACCGCGCCGTTCATTACAAGCCGGCTTCAGCAGGAAGCGGCCAGAAAGCTCGGCTTCAGCGCGAAAAAGACCATGGCGCTCGCGCAACGTCTTTATGAAGGCGTGGATTTGGGCGATTTGGGCACGCACGGCCTCATCACCTATATGCGTACGGACTCGGTCCGGATCGAGCCGGGCGCGCTGCAATCGGTGCGCGAGTACATCGCCGAAACTTACGGCAAGAATTCGCTTCCCGAGGAAGCCAACGTTTATAAGACCAAGAAAAGCGCGCAGGACGCCCACGAAGCGATCCGCCCAACGTCGCTTGAATTCACCCCCGAAAAGGTCACCCCTTTCCTGGAAAAAGACGAGCTGCGGCTCTATCAGCTGATCTGGAACCGCTTTGTCGCGTCGCAGATGCTACCCGCCGTTTACGATCAAACCGCGATCGACATCGTAGCGAAAGACAGCGCCGGGCATACCCAGAATTTCCGCACCACCGGCTCGATTTTGAAGTTTCCCGGATTCACCGCAGTCTACACCGAAGGCACCGAGGACGAAAAAGACAGCGAGAACGACGAGCGCGCGCTCAAGCTTCCTAAGATCAAGGAAGGCGACACGGTCACGAATAAATCCTATGACCCGGTCCAGCACTTCACGCAGCCGCCTCCGCGCTACACCGACGCGTCGCTGATCCGCGACCTCGAAGAAAAAGGCATCGGGCGCCCGTCGACTTACGCGACGATTTTGTCCAATCTCCAAGACCGCGAGTACGTCGAAAGGCGGGAAAGCCGCTACTACCCGAGCGAGCTCGGCACGGTCGTCACCGAGCTTTTGGTCCACTCTTTTCCGGACATCCTGAACACCGAGTTCACGGCGGGCATGGAAGACCAGCTCGACGAAATCGAGGAAGGCAAGAGCGATTGGAAAAAAACGCTCGGCAATTTCTGGAAGCCTTTCGAGAAAACCCTCGAAAAAGCCAAAGAAACGATGAAGAACGTCAAGCGGCAGGAAGTGCCGACGGACGTTCCGTGCGAAAAATGCGGCCATAACATGGTCATCAAGTGGGGCAAGATGGGGTCGTTCCTCGCCTGCTCCAACTATCCCGAATGCAAATGCACGCAGGATTTCACGAAAGACGAACAAGGCAAGATCGTCATCGTGCCCAAGGAGTTCACCGACAAGAAGTGCGAGCTTTGCTCGAACCCGTTGATCGTGAAAAACGGCAAATTCGGAAAGTTCCTGGCCTGCAGCGATTACCCGAACTGCAAATTCACCGCCGCGATCACGCTCGGGATCCCGTGCCCCGAATGCAAAGAGGGCGAGATCTGCCAGAAGCAGTCGCGCTACCGCCGGCTTTTCTACAGCTGCAACAAGTGGCCGAAGTGCACCTTCGCCTGCTGGGACAAGCCGATCCAAAAGGAATGCCCGCAGTGCCACTACCCGATCCTGGCCGAGAAGATCACCAAGCGCGCGGGCCTGATGCACAAGTGCATTAAAAAAGAGTGCGGTTACGTCGACATCATCGATCCGGATGCGGGCAAAGCGCCTCCGCCGGAGCCCGAGGATTCGACCAAGAAAACCGCGGTCGCATAAGAACTCATGGCGACCACCCTCACCGCGACGAACCAGGAGTTCAAACCGAAGGCTTGGGAAGAGGTCGCCTGCCCCCTTTGCGGGGAGAAACAGAGCCGCGTCTTCGAGAAATTCGGCTACGAGCACCGGTACACTTACCGCCGGTGCACGCGCTGCTCACTCGCCTTCCAGAATCCGCGGCCCGTTTACGATATGGAATTCGTCGAGACGGCTTATGAAGTTTATTCGGACAATACCGATGCTCACTGGCAGAAGGGCGGGCTCACCGAAAAAGGCAAAGTGGTTTATGCCGAATACGCGCAGACCCTTCGCGAGATCGAAGCGCTTTTGGGCCGCAAAGGGCGACTCCTCGAGGTCGGCTGCAACACGGGCTTTTTTTTGAAAGTCGCGCGCGACGAGGGCTGGTCGCCGGTCGGCGTTGAAATTTCAAGAAGCATGGCCGAGCTCGCTCATCGTCAATTCGGTGTAGAAACCCTTGCCGGCGACTGGGTCACCCAAGAGTACGGCGCGCCCTTCGACGCCGCCTATTGCAGCCATGTCATCGAGCACATTCCCGATCCCGCGGCGTGGATGCGGCGTTTTCGCGAAGTCCTGAAGCCGGATGGAATCCTCTGCTTATCGGTGCCGAACATGAACAGCATCGATCGTCGCTTCAAGAGATTGCTCAAGCGCCTGGGACTCAAGCGCGACAAATGGCAAGCCTGGCGGACGCCCGATCATCTTTACGAGCCCTGTGAAAAAAGCATGCGCCCGTTTTTCGAGCGCGCGGGCTTCGAACTGCTTCGCACCTACACCTATCCCAGCGAGTGGTTGGGCGAAGCTTCGTTCTACCACCGAGTCTTTCACTTCTGGCTGCGCTGGGGCGCCAAACAGCGGTATTATTTGCGACCACGCCGGTGACCCGTCTTTCCGTCCGCTCCGCCGGCGGAGTCAAATCCGCAAATACGGCTGCATGGTCTCACTCCCCAATTTCGCAATCGCTTGTTGCTGATTATGAGCGCGACAAAGCAGGCGCAAGTTATCGAGCCGCGTTTCGCCTCCCAGAGCAAGCGGAGTTCGATGATCAATCTCGAGCGCATAGCGTGTGCCCATCCGGGCTCTGATAGGCACATATGCCCTGATCGCGCTCCCAGACCTCACGCTTGAGCGCAACCGGAATGAAGCGCGAATTGGCATGAGGAGTCGCGGGCGCATTCCCTGGTTTTCGCTGCGACTCCGCCGGCGGAGCCGGCTCTTTCCGCTTTTCTGGATCGAGCTTCTTGAGGGCCAGATCGGCCAGGCGATGAAAAAGCTCGAGATAAGAGGGATCATCGTTTACGTGCGCATCGAGGTCGCGGATGCGCTTAAGCTTATCCATGAGCGCGTCGTCGGCCACAAAGCGGATTTCCGTCTCCGTCGCGCTGATCACTCGTTCACGCTCCGCCGGCGGAGCTGCTTCCGGGCAGAGTGCCACCAAATGCTTTTCACACTCACGACGCGACATACCCTGGAGTGCGATTACGATTTTTAACTTCTCGGATTTTGACGTCGACTCTTCCTTTCTTTGAACGAATCCCTGAACCGCGCAGAGGGTAGACAAATTCACCGCGCCCGATCTCAAGAGCGTCTCGGCCTCAGGCACTTCAACAAGCAATCTCATCGCCGCGATTCTCCGACCCGCTGCCGCCTCCGAATACCCCAGCGCGCGCACGCAATAATCGAAAAGGCTCGCATAGCCCTGCTCGGCGTAGAGCCGCCTTTTCTGAATTTCGTGCAAATGCCAAAGAATCGAAGTCGTGAGGTTTCGCTCCTCGCGCACCAGGGACTTTGTTTTTTCGAGAAGAATTGAATCAGAAACAGTACCGAAAACCATCATCGCAAACAAATACCACGATAAGCGACTTCATCAACATAAATATGATGTATTTAAATTATTTTCGCGGCCACCGAAATTTGACTCCGCCGGCGGAGCCATATAGGTTAAGCCAATGCAACCCGCCCCACGAAAACGGTTCCTGATCGAGATCCTGCTTTTCCTCAGCTATTTTGTTTTCGGGCTTTCATGGATCGGCTACTCGCCTTTTCTTCATGACATCCAGGCGCAATACCAGCTTTCGCACGCGACCGCGGGCCTCGTGATCTCGTCGGTGTCGTTTGCCAAGATTTTCATGCCGTTTATCGCGGGCTATTTGGCGCTTCGCTGGGGCGTGAGCCGCACTCTCGCGCTCGGCATGGCTTGTATTTGCGCGAGCCTTCTGACGCCGTTCGCGCCCGGCTTTATCGCGCTTCTCGCCTCGCGCGTCGTGTTCGGCCTGGGCGGCGCCGTGGTCGTGACGCTGATCGGATCGGCGGTGCTCGAGTGGTTTCCGAAGAACGAGCTTCCGCTCGTCAACGGCTTCAATTACGTCGCGGTCAACACGGGCATCACGACGGCGCTTTTCGTCACGCCTCCGCTGGCGCAAGCGTTCGGGCGGACGAACACGCTTTTCGCTTACGCGCTCGCGAGTCTCGTCATCGCGATCGCGTGGTTCGCCTTCGGCAGGGACCGCGCGCCGGCACGTCAGCCAGGCTCGGCGCGAGGAGTCTCGACAGCGCGGTATCTCGATATTATCCGAATGAAAGAAGCCTGGCTTCTGACTTTCGCGGCCGCGGGGCCGCTTTGCGTTTACCTCGTGTTCAACACCTGGCTGCCAACCTATTACGTGCAGCGCTTTCAACTGGACGCCGCTCAGGCTGCACGGCTGACGGGGCTTTCGAACATGGTCGGGATCCCGGCCGCGATCTTCGGCGGCCTGATCACGCGCAAACTTCCCGCGCGCAAGCCGTTGATCGTCTTTTCGGGACTCCTCGTCGGCATCGCCTCTTTCGGGCTGTTTTTAACCGCGAATTTGCTGCTTTTGAAAATCTGCGCCGTGCTTTTCGGCGTGGGGCTTTTCCTGTGGATCTCGCCGCTCATGACTCTGGGAATGGAGCTTCCCGGAATGACGCCCGAGCGCTTGGCGCTTTTAAACGGCGTTTGTTACGGCGTGGGCTATATGGCGGCGTTTCTGGCGCCCGTCGTCGCGGGCGCGCTTCGCGATCGCACCGGCTCGTTCATTCCCGGCTTGATCCTGGCCGCGGTGCTTTCGTGGTCGCTCGCGATCGGCGGCATCCTGCTGCCTGAGACGTCCGCAAAAAAGAATTAAACGTGAAACTCCCGCACCAGCTCCGCTTTGCGCTTGTGGCGCGCGAGCGCCAGCTCCACCAGGCGCGTGAGAAGTTCGGAATACCCTAATCCGCTCGCTTCCCACATCTTGGGATACATGCTGATCGAGGTGAAGCCCGGGATGGTATTGACCTCGTTGAAATAAAAATCACCGCTCACCCGATCCACGAATAGATCGACGCGCGCCATGCCTTCGCCCTCGAGCGCACGGAATGCGCGGCGGGCGATGTCTTGCGCCCGCTGCGTTTGCTCGGCCGTAAGCTTCGCGGGAATCAAAAGCGCCGCGCCTTTTTCGTCGAGGTACTTGGCTTCGTAGGAATAAAACTCATGCGACGGCGTGATCTCGCCCGGAACGCTCACCAAGGGCTCGCCCGCCGGATCGGGATTTTCCAGAACCGAAAGTTCCACCTCGCGGGCGGCGATCGCCTTCTCGACCAAAACCTTGGTGTCGTAGCGAAACGAATCATCGAGCGCGGCCAAAAGCTGGCTCGGGTCTTTCACCTTATGAACGCCCACGCTCGATCCGGCGTTGGCGGGCTTGACGAAACACGGGTAGCCCAGCTTTTCGCCCACCTGCGCCGCGACTTTGTCGCGCGCATAGGCATCTTTTCTCAGCGCTAGATAGGGCACGATCGGGAGGCCCGCGCCCTGAATCAAGCGCTTGGCGACTTCTTTGTCCATGCCCACGGCGGAAGCTAAAACTCCGCATCCGACATAAGGAAGATCCGCAAGTTCGAGCAAGCCTTGAAGAGTGCCGTCTTCCCCGAAGGTGCCATGGATCACCGGAAAAACGACATCCACCGGCCGAGCGGCGCCCGACAATGGCAAAACGAATTCAGGGCCATTCGAGCGAACCGGCAACGATTCGGCCGCGCGGTCTTTTTCAGACAGTTCGGTCAGCGACCAGCGTCCCGCTTTATCGACCGCAATAGGAATGACCTCATATCGCTTTGAGTCAAGATGGCGAATCACCGAAGCGGCCGACCGAAGCGATACTTCATGCTCACCTGATTTGCCCCCGTAGAGCACTGCGACACGTATTTTCATCCCCACCACCCCCATTTTTACAAGCTAACATATGTTGCCACTGCGTCACTAGCTGGGTAATGTGTTCAAACTAATTGATTGTAATTTGATCGAGACAAAAGGGGGGCATTACTCATGTCTACTTCAAAATCAGGAACACTCGGATCTCATCTCTGGGACTCGAGCGATTTGTACCGCAACTCTGTTCTTCAGCTCCAGGAAGCCGCCGATGTGATGCGGCTCGATCCGAACGTCGCTGAGCGCCTCAAGGTTCCGAAGCGCGCTTTGATCGTGAGCGTTCCGATCCGCTTGGACAACGGCAATATCAAAGTATTCGAGGGCTATCGCGTTCAGCACAATATGACCCTTGGGCCCGGCAAAGGCGGCATTCGTTTCCATCCGGAAGTGAATCTTTCGGAAGTCGCGGGTCTCGCGATGCTCATGACTTTCAAATGCTCCCTCGTAGGCCTGCCCCTGGGCGGCGCCAAAGGCGGCATTCGAGTCGATCCAACTCAGCTCTCCCGCCAGGAAGCGCAATCGCTCACTCGGCGTTACACGACCGAAATCAATATGATCATCGGCCCGGACAAAGACATTCCGGCTCCGGACGTCGGCACCGACGCCCAGCACATGGCCTGGATGATGGACACGTTCTCGCAAGAGCGCGGTTTCGCGATTCCCGGCGTGGTCACGGGCAAACCCGTGGAAGTCGGCGGATCCCTCGGACGCGCCGAGAGCACGGGACGCGGGGTCGTTTACACGATTCAACACGCGGCCAAGCATCTTGCAGCGACGGGGCAACAAGGCCCGAAGATCGACAGCAGCACGACGGTTGCCGTGCATGGCTTCGGTAAAGTCGGCGCCGTGGCGGCGCTCGAGATCTTCAATCTCGGCACCAAAGTCATCGCGGTCAGCGATATCAGCGGCGGTCTTTATAACAAGAACGGCCTGAATATTCCGGAAGTGATCAAGTACTTCACGAAAAATCGCACGCTCGTTGGCTATCCTGAGGCTGAGCTCATCTCAAATGAAGAGTTGCTCGCGGTCAATTGTGACGTCCTGATCCCAGCGGCGATCGATGGCGTTATCACCAAGGACAACGTCTCTCGCGTCAAAGCGAAGATCATTGCCGAAGGCGCTAACGGCCCGATCACCAACGAAGCTTTGAAGGAGCTCGAAGAGCGCGGCGTATTCATCATCCCTGACGTTCTCTGCAACGCCGGTGGCGTGATCGTTTCGTACTTTGAATGGGTCCAAGGTATCCAAAACCTGTTCTGGAGCGAAACTGAAGTGAATGCGCGACTTGCCGAAGTCATGGCAACCGCCTTCAAAAAGGTGATGGATGTTCAGTCCCGCCATCGCTGCGGAATGAAGACCGCCGCCTTAATTTCGGGAGTTGAACGCCTCGCGAAAGCCATGTTGCTGCGCGGCCTTTTTCCGTAATTATTTGTAATTGTTGGGCATTATTAAAAACTAGAACCCTCCATGGGTTTTGACGCATAAAGTCTCTTGTCAGGCGCTCGTTAGGAAGCTAGGGTAGCGCCTGGATGAATTCAGTTTTGCGTCATAACCTGTGGGGGGGTTCAATGTTTCTAGCTGTAATCGCCGCACTCTTTACCGTCAGCCCAAGCGCCTCCGCTGGTCCGATCTGGTGTGTTCCTTTTTTGAATTGCGATTCGGATTCAGGTGATTCAACTTTTTCAGCTGCGAGCCTTCCAGGCAATTGGAGCCAAGGCTCCTTTAAAGACCAAAACGGCCATCGATCCTACTATCTTTATATACCTCAAAATAAACCGACCGGCGCTCTGCCTCTCGTCCTTGCCCTTCATGGCTGCACCGAAGCCGCACCCAACTTCGCGGCGCAATCCGGCCTGAACGATGTCGCCGAAAAATACGGCTTTGCCATCGTCTATCCCCAGGAAACCCAGGACGACAATCAAATGAAGTGCTGGAACTGGTTTGATCCCGCCAACCAGGTTCGCGGCGGCGGCGAGATGGACATCGCGATGGGAATTATCAATCAGGTCAGCAGCCAAATCCAAATCGATACCAGCCGCGTTTACGTGGCCGGGTTTTCGTCGGGCGCGGCAATGGCGTCCAATCTGCTTGCCTGTTACTCGGATGTCTTCGCGGGTGGATTCATCCATTCCGGTCTTGAGTACGCGGCGGCCTCTTCGACCATGGATGCCTTCAGCGCACAATCGTCGGGCTCACAGGTTAGCCCGACCACCAGCGGCCATCACGCGGCTAAATGCACGGGCTCAGGCGCAAAGCTCGAAAACATCTTGATCCTGCACGGATCGAGTGACTCCATCGTCAACCCGGTGAACTCGACCCAGGTTCTCAAGCAATTCACCCAGATGAACAATGATCTGGATCCGACCCAAACCGACAAAGTGGTCGGCACGCAATCCTACACGGTCCCCGGCGGTTACAAATACACCATGAATTCCTATGGAGGCACGAGCGGGATTCACATTGTCAGCGTCACGGTCGACGGAATGGACCATGCCTGGAGCGGCGCTCACAAGAACGGGCCGTACATGGACCCGAAGGGTCCTGATGCCAGCGAGATGATGTGGCAGTTCTTCAATCGATCTGGCGCTTCAAGCCAAGCTCCTTAAGCTTGAGCTGCAGGCCCTTTCGCGAAAGGCCGAGGCGCTCGGCGGCGCGCGTGATATTGCCGCCGGTCTCTTCGAGCGCTTTTTCGATCAGATCTCTCTCCAAATTCTGAGTCTGCCGTTTGACGATTTCCTTGAAGGTAAAACCCGCGGAGTCCGCGAGCTCGCCGCCGGGAAGCAAGAGCCCGGCCGAAACCGCGATCTCTTCCGGCAGATCGGCGACTCCCAACTGATTGCTATCGGCCATGAGCACCATCCGCTCCAGCACGTTTTCGAGCTGCCGGATATTTCCCGGCCAGGAATACGCGCGCAACGCGGCGACGGTCTCGGGCGTGATCGTCAGGATGCTTTTTTCGAAGCGCTCCACGAACTGCTTTAAAAAATACCGCACGAGCAGATCGATGTCCTCCCGGCGATCCCGCAGGGGCGGAAGATGGATCGGCACGACGTTCAAGCGATAAAAAAGATCCTCGCGGAATCGGCCGGCTTTCACCTCGGATTCGAGATCCCTATTGGTCGCGGTGATGATCCGGACGTCGACCTTGATGGTGTTCACCCCGCCCACGCGCTCGAACTCCTGCTCCTGAAGAACACGCAAGAGCTTGACCTGCATTTCGAGCGGCATCTCGGCCACTTCATCCAGGAAAAGCGTTCCCTCATGGGCTAACTCGAAGCGCCCCGGTTTCGCGGAAACCGCTCCCGTGAACGCCCCCCGCTCATAGCCGAAAAGCTCGCTTTCGATCAAAGTCGCGGGAATCGCCGCGCAATTGATCTTGATGAAGGGTTTATTGATTCGCTGGGAGTTACGGTGAATCTCGAACGCGACCAGCTCTTTGCCGGTACCGCTTTCGCCCGTGACTAGGACGGTGGAAGAGCTCGCGGCGATTTTCGTGATGACTTTAAAAACATCCTGCATCGGGGCGCTCGACCCGATGATCGACGAAATGGACGCGGCCGCCTGCTGCGCTTGCGTCGGAGTCGAAACAATCGAAATGGGCTCCTTTTGCCGCGCCTGATACGTATGCGACGCCTTGCGGATCACGTTCAAAAGCTCGACTTGGTCAAAGGGCTTGGTGACAAAATCAAAGGCTCCGCGCTTCAAGGCCGAAACCGCCGCCTCCACGGTTCCGTAAGCGGTGATGATGACAACAGGCAATTCGGCGTGGCTGACGCGGCAATGCTCGAGAATCTGCATTCCATCCACGCCCGGCATATAAAGATCCGTGACCACGGCATCGAGATCTTCCGAATCGATCGCCTCCAGCGCCGCGGCGCTGTCATTGTACGCGAGGACTTCGTAGCCCGCCTTTTCAAGCACGGCCTGGATCACGAAAGTGATGTTTTTTTCGTCGTCAACGACGAGAACTCTTCCCGCTGCCATGGGCCTCCTCGGTTACCTCGTCCCCCGTCGGTAATATCACGGAAAAGCGGGTAAATCTCGCATCCTCGCTCACGACCTCGATACGGCCGCGATGAGCCTCGATAATTCGCTGGCAGATGGACAAACCCAGGCCGGTGCCTTGGGGCGAGGTCGTAAAGAACGGAATAAACAGCTTGCTCAGGTTTTCCCTGCGAATTCCATGACCATTGTCTTCGACGGCGATCACCACTTCGCTCGGGCGGCGCGGGTCGACGCCCAAACCCACCCGAATCAGGGGTTGAGAGCGGCCCTGCACCGCGCGCAGGCTGTTTTGAATCAGGTTAATCAGCACCTGGCGGAGCTGCTCGGGAGACCCGGTCACGCTCACCGGAGAGGGGGGCAAACGAAACTCAAGACGGACCGCCTCGGGCAAAGTAGCGCGCACGACATCCAGAGTGCGCGCAACCAAAGACCCCAGCTCCACCCGCTGGGGCTCGACGCTCCATGGTTTCGAATACTCCAAAAACTGCGTCACCACGCGATTGAGTCGGTCGGTTTCCTCGACGATGATCTCGAGAAAACGGGAATCAGGTCGCGATTCCGGCTGGCCGCGCCATTCGGTTTCGAGGTACTGAGCCGCTCCTTTGATCGCTCCCAGCGGATTGCGGATTTCATGAGCGAGGCCCGCGGCCATTTCGCCCAAGGCGGCGAGACGCTCCTTCTCGCGCTGCCGGGCGAAAACCTCAAGGCTTCGCATCGCGCGCGCGGCTTGCTCGAAATACGGATAAATCACCGACAGCAAGCCCCAGTTATTGCCCCACGGCTCGGGCGGATTGGAAACCCTCAGGACGACAAAGCCCAGGCACTGGGCTTCGGAAACCCTTCCCGGCGCCTCGACGTCATCGAAAAGCGGGATCAGAAGATTCGCATTGAGCGCGCGCAACCCGTCGATCAGGCTCGCGTAGTATTCGCGCTGCTTGCGGCTCGCGGAGCGATCGATTTCATTTTGCAGAACTTGATCGAGCAGGACCGGAAGCAGATTCCGCGAGCGAAGGAATATGCAGTGCTCAACCAGCGGATGAGTCGCCAGGATCTCGGTCAGTCCGGAAGACAAATCGCCGGCGGCACGCCTGAAAAGCGTACCGTCGCTCTGTAGCAAGAACAGCGCGGAACCCTCAGGACGCAATAAGCGGTCGCTCGTGCTCAGGATCGCCTGAAAAAGAGAGCTCGATTCGGTGATTCCCGAAAGCGTCCGCTGCGAATGCCGCAAGACCGCCAGAAGCTCCTGGTACTTCTGGGTCAACAGCCTTTGCGTCAGATAACCCACCATCGAACGCACCGGCTCGAGCATCATGAGAAGCAGAAACGAGACGATGAACGAGTTCAGGAAAAACAAGGCGGGCTTGCCTTCAATGAAGGTGAAGATCACCGAATAGATGACGGTGAGCATGAGCGCCATCGCGAGCAAGACCAGAAATCGGGAAAAAATCGAACCGAAGTTCAGAAAACGCTGCTGCAACACGGCCTGGCTCAGAAAAAACAGATAGGCCGTGAGCGCCACGTTGCCGATCGACGGCACAACCAGCCCCAGCCAGGGAACATGGTCGAGCGACGAGATCGCCAGCACGAGCAAGCCGCCGAGATAGATCAAAAGCCTGCGATCGATCCTGCCGCCCCCCTGCGAAGGAGCGGAGCTGGACACCTTTCCCTTGCGATCCAACCAGATCAGCTGCAGCAGCTGCAGAACCACCGCCCCCGGCGCGAAATGGATAATCTCGAGAATGACCGGGCGCGATTCATAGCCCAAAGCCAAAAGCCCGCTCAGAATGCAGGCGATCACCAATGCCGCGCTCAAAAGCGTGCGACTGATGGCGTCTTCCAATTTGACGAGCGTACGGATGAACGCCAGCGAGGTCGGCGCGAGCCAGATATGCGCGAGCAAATGGGCTTTGTAGAAGCCGGGCGAGTTCCAAAATTTAGCCAGAAAAAAGAAGAGCGCCCAGGCCGAAATGACGGTCATCAAAATCGAGAACATCAGGAAGAGCTTGTTCCGCACGTTGCGGGCGATGACCGAAAAGCCGATGGCAAAGCTGGTGATCGAGACCAAAAGTGAGGACTGGGCAAGAACTTCCATAAAGATTCTTACTGTTTAGCATTAATGAGTGTTTTTCCTCAAGTTTCTCCGGCTTATGCCCGATCTACATGAAGTATGGATGAGACTACAACCCCGGAAACTCCAGCTCAGAAGACAGAAACCCGACGGTTTCGCGTCAATCCCGTCGAAGTCCTGATCTTGATGACCATGACTATCGTCGTAGGCAACTCGGCCTATAACCTTCTTTATGGAACGGACAGCTTTCGCCCGGCCGATTTCAAGAGTGTAGCGGCCAGCGCCATGACCGCGGACAACCGCGGCCTCGCCTCCGCCGCCTCCTCGGCTTTTGCCAATCTCGAAGTGAAATGCCAAAATGGCACTGAAAGCATCAAAACTTTGGCAAGCAAAGTCAGGCTCTCCGGCGTGCTCTGCGGAGCCGAAGGCGCCACGGGCGGCCAATTAGTGAAGGCGACCGTGCTGAACAACTCCAATCGCTTCAATGCATCGATTTTTACCGACTCGAACTCGCCGCAGTTCACGACCGATTACATTCCCCTCGCGGAAGGCACCAATACGCTGCGCATCGAATTCTCGTATCGCGGCGGCAAAACGAGCACGCAGGAAATAAACGTTTCCAAGCTCGACCCGAACGCGAAGCCGGCGGAAGCGATTCCCTCTTCATCTAAAAGAGACGACGGCAAGAGCGACGATTCTGATTCAGATTCGCAGAACGACTAAGCTCCGGCGGTGGAGCTGATTTTCAGATCGGCAAACACGAAACCCTCGCGCCCCACGACCTCACCCACCCGGACCGGAATAGCACGCTTAAATCCCGGGCTATCGTAAACAAAGGAATGGAATTCGCCGTTCTCGCCGCAAGGATCGACGCCTGGAGGCAGATCCGCCAGGAAAGAACGATCAAACTCGCGACCAGCGAAGTGCGCGGGCAATTTCTTCGGATCGACGCAAGTAATGATCGCCTTCTGCCCGGCCGCGATCATTTCGATCGCCAGGTCTTGAGTCGGTCTCTTCCAAAGCGGGAACAGCGGCTGAATCGGGGTAGAGGCCAGCATCGTCTCGCGATACGTCTTGATATCCTCGAGAAAAAGATCGCCAAAGGCCATGTGGGTGACCCCCGCTTTCACCGCCGCGGCAACGGCTTCGCGCATTCGGCTCGCATAAAGCTCGTCCGAGCAGCCATGCGGGATTTTCACCCGATGGAGAGGCAGCCCGAGTTCGTCCGCTTGCCGCGCGAGCAGCTCGTCCCGTACCGCATGCATCGCGACACGCTCGTGAGTTTCGTTCACGGTCGTAAGCAAGCCGACCGTTCGAATATCCGGTTGGCGACTCAGCTCGTACAGCGCGAAG
This sequence comes from Oligoflexia bacterium, assembly GCA_031292385.1. Taxonomy (GTDB): domain Bacteria; phylum Bdellovibrionota; class UBA1018; order UBA1018; family UBA1018; genus JARLHE01. The sequence goes on along the minus strand of JARLHE010000016.1, from coordinate 16,163 downwards.
GCGCTGTCTTTGCCGCTCGACCAGCTCATCCAGGCCTTTTTCATGCCGAGCTACTTCTGCGCGGGCGTGGACGCGGCCCGAAGCTCTTCGACCCAGCCTTTGAGCTTCTTTTGCTCTTCCTGCAGCTTTTCAAAGGCGCTGCGAAGCTCGGCCACCGATTCCGGCGTGGTCCCCGCGGCCTGTAAATGCCTCATCGCGACCGTGGCGGATCTTTTTACCCGTCCGTCGGCGTCGCTCATGCTAATCCGAGAAAGAAGCGGAATTCCTTCCGCAACGCCGGCGTTATCCAGCGCGTGGATCAGGCCCATCCGGATCCGAAAATTCGCCTCCGCCGAAAGCTCGGTAAAGGTTTCGAAGATCTCGGCCCGCATCGCGAGGGTCGCCGAACGCACGACCGTGCTCAACGCATCGATCGCCGCGATCCGGGCATCCAGCGGAGTGGTTCGCAGTCGAGCGCGCTCAACGAGAGCCGCGATCGCCTTGGGACGCTCGCCGCGCGCGATGCCCGGCAAAGTGGCAAGCGCTCTCAGGGCCGCGCCTCGAATTTGCTCGCGATAGCTTTCCTTGGAAAGCTGCTGAATCAAAAACGCCTCAGCCTCATCCGCCGCGCCCCGGGCTTCGGCCGGAGCCTGACTCGGAAGGAACATGGAGCTAGTCCAGGCAAGCGTCGCCTCGCCCTCCACGGCGTAGCTTGGATCGCTTACGGCGAGTTTTTTCAGCGCCTGCGACGCTTTGATGTCCTTGAGCTTTCCGAGCGCCTTGACGATCCCACGGCGCGCTTTGGGATGCTTTACCGAAAGGGCGGCGATCAATGCGTCACGGGCGGCGTCGGCGACGGCGCTTCCGGAGACAGCTGCCATCGTAGCCAGGGCCGACGCGGCTTCCGCCTGCACGCCCCAAAAGCGATCGGTGCTCATGGCCTTCGCCAAGGCATCCACTACGTCACGGGTCGCGAATTTTCCGGGCTCGCGCGCAAGCTCCAGCGCGGCCTCGATCCGGCCGATGCAATCTTCGTCGTGAACCAGCTGATCAAGAAGCATTTCCTTGGGGCGTGGGAAAAGCAGGGTCTTCGGGATATTATTGTTGGGATCGAAGCGCACCGCGATCGGTTTGGAATCGCAAGCGACGAAAACCCGCTCGCGCGCGGAGCCGCCAAGCTCGATCTGACGCGTGATTTTTTTCCGTCCGACGCCGTCCGCGACCGTTAACTCAAGAATCGCGGGCACGTGGAAAAGATGGGTCGTGGCCCCTTCTTTGGTGACCGAAGCCTCGCCACCGGTTTGTTTTTGCTCGATGGAGATTTCAGCCGTTTTCTTGTCTTCATGCCACTCGAACGCGAGCTCAAGCTCGGGATGGCCCGCCCCGAAAACCCACTCATCGAAAAGCCTTCGAAGATTGCGCCCCGTCGCCTCCTCGATCGCGCGGATCAAATCCAGCGTTTCAACGTTTTGTCCGCGATGGCGCGAGACATAGAGCTGCACGGACTTCCAGAAAAGGTCGGCGCCGAGCACGTGCCGGATCAGGTTCAAAACGAGGCCGCCCTTTTGATAAAGGTGGCAATCGAACAAATCGATCGGCTCGAGATAGCTATTGCAGACGATCGGGCGGCGATAGCGGTGAGCATCCTCATCGAGATATTCGCGGAGATCGGCGAGCTGATAGTACTTCGCTTCGTCGATTCCTCCTCCCTCTCCCGGATTTTCCTCGATCCAAACGCGCTCCATGAAAGTCGCGAAGCCCTCGTTCAGCCAGCCATGCGACCAATCGCGGCAGGTCAATAGATCGCCGAACCATTGGTGGGCGAGCTCATGCGAGACGAGCGGATCTCCCGAGAAATCCAGATGCGCGCGCGCATCGTGCAAGACGAGATCGGTTTGCGTCGTGGCCGAGGTGTTTTCCATCCCGCCGAAGATGAAATCCTGGACGGCGACCTGACTGTATTTTTCGTAAGCATACGGAACGCCCACGCGCTTCTCGTAAGCCTCGATCATTTTCGGCGTGTTGCCGAAAGCGCGCTTGCCGTTCTCCTGCAGACCGGGCGCCACGAAGTACTGCACCGGAAGGCCGCGCGGGCCGGCATCGGCCCATTCGACGAACTCTCCCACCGTGAGCGTGATCAGATACGTGACGTGCGGGGTGCCGAGACGATAGTGATAGACCACCCCTTCCGACGAATCTTTTTTGGAAAGAAGCGCGCCGTTCGAAACCGCGGTAAAACCCTTCGGAACGGTTGCAATCACTTCGGAGGTCGCTTTTTGATTCGGGTAATCGAACGTCGGAAACCAGTGACGATTGTCTTCATCCTGCCCCTGCGACCAAACCTGCCAGGGCTTTTTGGGATGGTCGGCATCGGGCCCGGTGAAGTAAAGGCCGCGTCTCGGGTCTGAAACTTTGTAGCGCACGCTGAATTCGAAGCTCTCCCCCTCCTTCGGAGCCTGCTCCGGGCTTTCAGCGAGATAGACGCGCATGGAGTCTCCCTGAATTTCGAAGCGCGCGAGCTTTCCGCCCACCTCGACTTTTTCGATCGCAAGGCCGACTTGATCGAGCTTGAAAGAGGTCTGGCCCGGGGCGATCACGCTCACCCGCTGAGTCACCGTGCCCGCAAGCGTTTTTCCCTGGGGATTCACCGCGACTTCGAGACGGATATGCTCGAGCTTCAAAGGAAGGTCGGGCGCGTAATGTTTCACGGCACCCGGAACAAAAAATGAACCGCGATCCGATCTCGAACCCGCACCCGCGCCGAAAGAAGCCGCACCTACGCACTTAGAGCAAAACGTCATGAATGACCCCCATTTGGAGTCCAGAAGCTAGCTTGAACTATCGCTACACGCAAGCTCGCGAGCGCGGGAGGCACGCTGCCGAAGGCGACCCAGTGCGCTAATCGCCGAATGAAAATATCCCTGATGAACGAGCCCGTGAATTTGCACCAGCTCATCCGCGGTTCGGGAAAGCTCGTCGTTCAGTTTTTGACGGCGCTCAATGGCTACGGCGCCAACCGGGGTATCCATCATTTTCAAGCCGTCCAGCAGGTGCTGAATCTCAAAAAGATTGGTATCGGCCCAGGTTTGCCATTTTTCGCGCTCTTCGCGCTCCTCGTTCGAAATGGACGCCGAGACGGACGCGAACGCTCGTTTCGTCACCAGAGGCTTCATCGATTCCGCCGCATCCGCAAAATTTTTTTCGAATTTTCCGGCGCAGGCCGCGGTCAAATCGGAGTCTTTACAGCCACTCAGCGCGAGAAGGACCCAAGTTGTGCTAGCCCAAATAGCTAGAGATAACGGCCGCATACTGATCTTTCGGCCGACCCGCACTAAAACTTAATTAAATTGGTAAGACTTATATCTGACTTAAATGATCATGTATAAGTTCCTGATTTTGTTACAAAAATACTTAAGTGGGAAAAATCTGCACCGATAGGAGTGTTGTGGTAGCCGGCAAGGAAAAGCTGGTGAGTAAACTTCAGGGACGGTTTTTTACTTAGGAGTCTCAAATGGGTTTACGAATCGCAACCAACATTCCTTCGATCGCGGCACAGCGCATCCTCAATGTGAACCACGATAACCTGAATCGCTCCCTGGAGCGCCTCTCTTCCGGCATGCGCATCAACCGCGCCGGTGACGATGCCGCGGGCCTCGCGATCAGCGAAAAGTTAAAAGCCAACATCCGCAGCATGAAACAAGCGAATCGGAATGCCAACGACGGCATCAGCTTGATCCAGACGGCGGAAGGCGCGATGAACGAAGTCGGCAATATCCTGATCCGCCTTCGCGAGCTTTCGATCCAAGGCGCCAGCGACACGATCGGACAGGTGGAGCGCGGCTTCATCGATAAGGAAGTTCAAGGCCTGAAGTCGGAAATCGACCGTATCGCGAACTCGACGGAGTTCAACGGCAGGAAGCTTCTCTCCGGCGTCGAACAGGATCTCGATCTTCAAGTCGGCATCCATAACATTCCGACGGAAGATCGCTTCACGATCACGACCGAGTCCCTCAACTCCACTCTCGCGAAGCTGGGGCTCGCAAACGTGTCGACGATGGATAAAGAATCGTCTCAGCGAAACCTCGCCGAGCTCGATGCCGCCATCGAGCATATGAACGGCAACCGGTCGACTTTGGGCGCCTTCCAGAACCGGCTCCAATCGACGATCAACAACTTGGGCATCTACATCGAGAATATCTCGGCCGCTAATAGCCGCATCCGCGATACCGACATGGCCGAAGAGACGACTGAGCTCGCCAAGAGCAATATTTTGTCACAAGCCAACATCGCTGTGCTATCTCAGGCGAACCAGTCTCCGCAGATGGCGCTGAAGCTGCTCGGATAAGGGTTAGGGCTAAGACAACTTTGAGCGACAAAAGTCCCAGAGGCTCACGAGCCTCTTCCGAAAACGCGACTCCCGTAACGGATCCGGCATTTCGCTATGCCGAGTCCAGGAACATCTACGCCAAGAAGCTGCTTGAGCTGAAGGGCAAGGTTTATGCGGACCACGATACGGAAACGCATCGAGGCAAATGGCGGGGCACGTTCTCCGGGCCCAACCGCGAGGCATTGCACCTCGAGATCGGCTGCAATGCCGGGCATGTGGTTTCGCAGTGGGCGGCTCGCGACCCGAAAACGGCGTACATCGGGCTCGATTGGAAATACAAACCGATTTTCCGCGGAGCGGAAAAGGGCCTGAAGCATGGCCTCGAAAATCTGATCTTTTTCCGTGCGCATGCCGAACGGGTGCGTTTCATGTTCGCTGAAAACGAGCTCGACCGGGTCTCGATTTTCTTTCCCGACCCCTGGCCCAAGAAAAAGCATTTCAAAAACCGCTGGGTCACCGCGGATCGCTTGCGCGACCTGCACTCCGTGCTGCGAACTGGCGGAATTCTCCACATCAAGACCGATCATCCGGGCTATTTCGACTGGATCAACGACGCGCTCCAGGAAACCCGCGCGCTTTGGGAAGTCATGAGCCACACGCGCGATCTTCACGGCGGAAATCCGGACGCGAAAAAACTTCAGATCCCCGACGTCACGCTCTTTGAGCGCCTCTTCATCAACGACGGGCTACCGATCCATCAGGTCATCTTGAAAGCCTTGAAATAGACGAGCTTAGCTCGCGGCTTTGAACTCGGTCCAGATTCGGTCCCAATCCCGCGCCGTGTCTCCCAAATCTTCGATCATTTCGAATTTCGACAGCGCTTGCGCCGACGGAAAGATGAGCGGATCCTTGCGAAGCGGCTCGGGCAGAAGCGAGATCGCATCGAGATTGGCCGGCGATACAAAGAGCTGAGTCACGGCCGTCGTCACGGTTTTAGGCTCAAGCAGGTAATCGATCAGCGCATGGGCTTCGTCCGGATGAGGGGCTTGGGCCGGAATCACCAGATTATCAAGCCAAAGCGTTCCGCCTTCTTCGGGCAAGACGTACTGAACTCGCCCGCCGGTGGCGCGACGCGCTTGAAGCGCATCGGTCACATAGGCTTGCGCGACCGAGGTTTCAGCATTGGTGAGGCTGCTCAAAGTTTCCGAGGTGAAGAGCTTGACCCGGTGCCGCGAGCGCATGAGCAGCGCTTTGGCTTTCGCCAGCTCCGCGGCATTATGCGAATTGAGGCTATATCCTTGCTCTTTCAGGGCCGCGCCGATGACTTCGCGAGCGTCATCCAGGAGCGAAATCTTTCCTGACAAATCAGGCTTTTCGAAAAGATCCTTCCAACCCCTCACCTCACCCGCATAAAGCGCGCGATTGACGGCAATGCCGGTCGTGCCCCAATCGTAAGGAAGCGAGTACTCGTTGCGGGGATCGAACGGCTTTTTCAAAAAGCGGGGATCCAGCCCCTGGGCATGCGGAAGTTTTTTCATCTCCAGCCGCCGGAGCGCGCCGGTTCGGACCATCGCGTAAACCATGTAATCGGACGGCACGATCACGTCGAAATCGGAGCCTCCGGCTTGAAGCTTGGCCAAAAGCTCTTCATTGGATGAATAATTGGAAATCTGGACTTTAATGCCGGTTCGCTTCTCGAAGTCCGCGACGGCTTCAGGCGCGAGGTAGTTCGACCAGATGCCGAGATTGACCACCCGTTGACTCGGCGCTTTGCCGTGATTACAGGCGCTCAACGCGATTGCTGAAAATAAAACGAAGAACCAGCGAAATTGCATCGTCATGCCCTCTCATTACGGCATGTAACGGAAATCGACGAATACTTTTTTACCGGGGGCCACCTGAACGGTTTTTGGAGAAAGCGCGCCGTACCTCCCAGGACGCACCTGGATGTCGTAAGTGCCGGGCTCGACCGGAATCCGCAGGACCTGCAAAGTTTGCGGCAGCAGGTTCCAAGAACGCAAATCGGCTTTATCCGCTTTATAAAGAATCCAACCCGCCAGCTCGCCCAGCACCGGGCTATTGGTCATTCTGGCGACGCCGTAACCAACCGCCCCTTTGGCGACCATCCCGGCCACCTTCTTGGCAACGATTCCGCCATACTTTTCGTCGAGATTTTCGATCGCCATGGCCTGGATGCTATCCAAAACGGCGGTGGTACCGGCATTTTGCCAGGCGCCTTGCGCGGAACGAAGGTCGACCTCGGCGAACGATACCGGGTTGAAGCGCGGGTAAAATTTGGGGACCGAGTTCATCGAGGGATTGGGCCTTTTGACCGGCGAGATTCCGTTCTCGTAAAGCACGACGATCTCAGCCTTGCCGATCCTGGCCTTTTCGCGTTGATGGTCTTCCGCGCTCAGGCCGAACTCCTGATCCCATCTTTCCATGTCCTGCGTATTTTCGGTCGCGCGGGCCATTCTCCAAAGATCGCGCCCCAGGCCGGGAAAAGAAGGCTTAAGAGCGTAAGCATTCTTATAGTCGACGTAAGCGTCGTTCCAATTACCTTCGGATTCATACAGAATCGCCGAAAGATAGCGGGCAAAAGCGCTTTGCTGATATTTGCGCTTCCCTTCGCTCACCATCATATAGAGTTTCTGGTTGACCCGGCGCGCTTCCACGAGGGCGTCCTCGGTATTGCCCTGAAGCGCGTAGTTCATCGCCAAATACGTGTTGATCAGCACGTTCTCGAATTCCTCGGCTTTATAATCCTGGATGTTCTCGGAAACGAGCAAGGTCGCGGTTTCCTTGGAAAGGCTCGTATAGTCCTTGATTTCGGCAACGCGATCGGCCTCCCGGAAAACCTTCGTGCTCTCGTCGAATTCTCCCGCCGAGTGAAGCGCGAGACCGAGATCGAGCATATAGAGCAGGCTGTCGCGGGAGCCCTCGCCCCCCTGCTTGTCCAGGCCTTCACGGAGATGTTTGGCCGCCACGTCGTACTGGCCCCGCTGGAAAAGCGAGTCGCTCTGCGTATCCGACATGCGCGCCGAGGAGCATCCCGACAGCGCGACCGCGCAGGCCAGAAAAACGGCGCCAAACAGCGATGCGGTCGCGTGTCGTGAAGTCATTTTTGAAACTACCGCTGAATCAGAAGCCGACGCTGCGCTTGCGGAACTTCTTGCGGATCTGCTTTTCCTGCGTGCAGTCGATCGTGGAGGTCTCGATGTTCGTGAGATTCATCGTGAGCTTGTAATAAATGAATTTGTCGTCACCGACCTGCTGCACGTTCGTGGCGATCGCTCCGCTCAGGATGTAATCCGCGCCGATCTGCTTGCCGCGCTTTTTCGCGCTGACCGGATCGACGTTGCCGGATTCGCCGTAACTGGTCTCATCGCCGAGGGTTCCGCGCTCTTCTTTATTGATGAAGCGCATCTTCCCGGACTGGATCAGATTGCTGCGAACCATATCGGTCATCGCGACCGTGTCGATATGCTCTTCCGTGCGGTTTTGAACGCGTTCGACGATCACGACCGGTGGCTTCGGAGCGTTGGCGACATAAGCGCAACCGACCATCCCTTTGATCGTCGTGTCGGCCATTTGCTGCATATCGGCCTCGTTGAATTTGTCATCAAGCAGCTCAACCCGGTTCGGGTCGTCGTAATCGCCCTTGGTAAAGGCCTTCGGGCCGCAACCGGAGAGCCAGAGGCTCGCACCCGCGACGGAAATCAGGAGAACTTTCGATACGAGACGATTGTTGCGCTGCATTGCAGAATCCTTTCTTAGAAATATTACCTAGGATAGGGTTCCGCGTAATAAATGCAAGAGCCTCTTTCCCTCCGACGGAGATTGTGGTGTTCTCTGCTAAATTGTCGCGAAATCTTATGACCCAGGCCTGCCAGCGCAACTTGATTTTCGTGATCGGGAAAGGTGGCGTCGGCAAGACGGTCCTCTCTCAGGCGCTCGCTCTCGCTCTCTCCCAAACCCAAAATAAAAGCGGTAAGAGTAAAAAGATTCTCTGGGTGTGCTTCGAAGACCCTTCCCGGCCTATGAGCAAGCTGATTCCACGCCCGGAGGGAAAAGGTCAACTGTGGCACCTGAATTTGGATCCCATGGACGCGTTCGAAGAATACGCCAGCCTGAAAATCGAGGCTCTCGGCGGAACGTTTCTCAGCAGATTAAAAATAGGCACCACACGACTCACCAAAACCTTCTTGGACAATAAGTTGATTCGCTACATGGCCAAGGCGGCTCCGGGCATTCACGAGCTCGTCCTGCTCGGCAAAGTTTGGTATGAGCGCGAGCATTACGATCATGTGGTGATCGACATGCCGTCGACCGGCTATGGCGTGGCGATGTTTCAAAGCACGATTAATTTTTCGAAGCTCTTCGGCGGCGGTCCGCTCGCTCGGGACGCCGATCAGATGCTGGCCACCTTTCGGGATCCGGAAAAATCGGGGTTCTGGATCGTCGCCTTGCCGGAGGAGATGCCCTTGCGGGAAGCGATTGAGCTCGATGAGCTTTTGCGCGAGCTTTTTCCGGACAACCCGGCGGAGTTCGTCGTCAATCGCGTTTTTCCAGAATCCACCCATCCGAATCCGGAAGCTCCCGACCAATGGGAAACGCCTTTCGCGACCGATATCAAAGATTACGCGGCCAAACGATCGACGCTCGAAGCCCATAATCTCAAGCTCTGGGACCAAGCGAAGATCAAGTACACGGAAATCGGCTATATCCCTCCTTCGCAATCCCGCGATGAAGCCGAGCTCGTGCGAAGCCTGGCCGACGAAATCCGCGAGAAAGGAATTGTCTCGTGAGCCCGGCCCGAACGACTCCCTCCGGTTCATCGATCAGCGCGATCATCGCGAAACGGCGGATCATCGTCACCTGCGGCACGGGCGGAGTCGGAAAGACGACCCTAAGCGCCGCGATCGCCGTCAAGGCGGCATTGGCGGGAAAACGCGCGGTGGTGATCACGATCGACCCGGCCAAGCGGCTCGCCACTTCCCTGGGCGTCAAGCATTTGGGGGACGAGGCCACCGATCTGACCGAACAGCTCCGAATCGTGTGCAAGAAGGTCGATCCCACGCTCGGAAAATTCACCGGCGCGCTATCGGCCATTATCCCGGACACCCGGCGCACGTTCGAAAGCTTCGTCAAAAGCATCGCTTCCACCCCGGCTGGCGCCGAGCGAGTGATGAAAAACCCGATTTTCCAGATTTTCGCCAAAGAATTTTCCGGCACTAATGAGTACATGGCGCTTGAGCGCCTTTATGCGCTCGCCATGGAGACCGAAAACGGCCGACCTCGCTATGACTGCATCGTTCTCGATACCCCACCCAGCCGGAGCTCCCAGGGCTTTTTGGAAGCGCCGGGACTTCTCGCCCGCTTTTTCGAGGAGAAGCTCATTCGCTGGCTCGCGTTTCCGGCCAATGCGCTGGTCGCGGCGGGAATGAAAAAGGCACTCGGCATTTTGGAGCGGCTGACCGGGGCGGGCTTCATGACCAGCCTCGTGGATTTCGCGACCGGGCTTCTTCAGGTGCAATCCACCTTCACGGCGAATTTGAAGCGGGTCATGGAACTTCTCGAATCCAAGGAAGTCGGCTTCATCTTAGTGACCACGCCGTCTCCCGGGACGGCTCCCGATCTCCGGCATTTCGTGGAAAAACTTTCACAGCATAAAATGCGGCTCGATGGGATTTCGATCAACCGCACGCTTTCCTATCTGACCCAAAAGCCGTTGCCGAAGAACCCAAGCGCCGGAGAAAAGCTGGTTCAAGAATTAATCGAGCGCGAGCGGCAGCTCATTCGCGAGCTTCGCGCGAGCGCCGCGGACGCGCCGATCTGCTCACAGCTGCCGGAGTTCGCGCGCGACGTCCATACCCTGGAGGACCTGGTTCATGTATCACAAGCTCTCGAGCCTTAGCTTGCTCATCGCTTTCACGCTTGGGTCGGGGCTCGCCCCGCGCCCGGCTCCCGCGGTCGAAACGAGCTCGGGCCCCACGACGATGGAGGGCGCCGAGGTGCTTTGGCATGACGCCAAAAAAGCCTACGAAGAAGGCCTTTACGACGAGGCCATCCCACCTATCGAACGCCTATTGAGCCGCTATCCGGGCTATCCGGACGCGAAAAGGTATCGTGAACTTCGCGCATGGCTTGGGCACGCGTGGCTTGCTCAAGGAAAACCGGAAAAGGCCATCTCGCCTCTGCAAGCTTATCTCGAGGGCGCAGGCCGAACGGACTCGAGCCTATGGACCTCCGAAGAAAGCGTGAACCGGGCTCATGCCCGAATCCGGATCGTGGACGCCTATACCCAGCTCCGCAAATTTCAAGACGCCCTGATCGCCGTCGAAGAACTGAAAAAAGATCCCGCGCACAACCTCACCTCGGAGCTCGAGGCGCGCTCACTGCTCCAGGAAGCGCGCCTTCTCATCGCCCTCGGCCGCCAAAATGAGGCGGCGACGCTCGTCGTCTCGGCATCTGCACCGGCCCAGCGCGCGGCGCAACCCGCGGTACTGGGAGAGCAGCGCTTGCTCGAAACCGAACTGAAGGCGGAGACCTGCGCGCGCTTTCCTTCCGCAAAAGCGCTTGAAGAGTCGGAAACCATCAATCAGCTCGACCGCCGCGGCATCTGCCTCGAAGAGGCCATGCTCTATTTCGAGCGCCTGGTGAACGCGAAGAGCGAAACCCATTCCGAGCTCGCGCGTGACCTCTTCTCGCGCGCATTCAAAAATTATAAAGAAGCTTGCGCGAACCCACCTCCCTCGACCAAAACCAAGGTTCAAACAACCGCCCAGCAAAAGGTCACCTATCGGGAGGAGCTCGCGGCGAAATTGATCCCCGCATGCCAGGCGCATGCGGAGAATGCGGCCGCGCTTTTGCGAAAATGGAAAGCAACCCAACCCGGTCCCGCGGGCGCGACGTCAAAAGCGGTAAATGGGCTCATTCAGGATTTGACTCATAACGGAAAGGCCTCTTCATGAGCGATAAACTTAAACGGATGCTTGCCAGCCGGATTCAAAAAAACCGCCGGGCGCTTTGGGATTGGAATTTGGAGCAAGCACGGCTCGCCCCCCCTCCCTTCTACTGCTCGATCGATCTTCGCGATTCAGGTCATAAAATCGTGCCCGTCGACAGCAACCTTTTCCCGGCCGGCTTCAACAATATCTGCCCGGAAGACATGCGCTCCGCGCCGCCGATCATTCGCGCGCAGCTCGATACGATAGCCAGCCGCATGGGACGCCCGGGCGTGCAAAAAGTTGTCGTCATTCCCGAATCGCACACCTCCAACCGCTATTATCTGGAGAATCTTTTTTATCTCTGCCAGCTAATTACCGAGGCGGGCTTCGAATGCCGCATCGGCTGGTATGGCCCCCTCCCGGAAGGCGCCCCCGGCGAAGGGCCGATCGTGCTTCAAACCGCCACCGAAAAGGAGCTGCGGGCCTGGCCGTTGCGCATCGAAAACGGGCTACTGTCCGTCGATCAGTTCGTGCCGGATCTCGTGCTGCTGAACAATGATTTCTCCGGCGGCTACCCGAAAGAGCTCGACCTGGTCACGCAACCCGTCGTGCCTTCCCATACCCTGGGCTGGCACACGCGAAAAAAGAGCGAGCACTTCAAATACTACAACCAGCTCGCGGGGGAATTCGCCAAAATCATCGATGTTGACCCGTGGCATATCCAAATCGATACCGAGGAGGTCGACCACGTCAATTTCAACGAGGATTCTGGAATCGATCGCGCCGCGAACGCCGCGGAAGCGATGCTGAAACGAATCGAGGGAAACTACGCCCGGCACGGCGTCGATCACAAACCTTTCGTTTTCGTGAAGAACAACGCGGGCACTTACGGCATCGGAATCATGGTCGTTCACTCGGCGGAAGAGCTACGAACGATGAATCGCCGAACGAAAAACAAAATGAGCGTCGGGAAAAACCGGATGCCGATCGGAAGCGTGGTGGTGCAGGAAGGCGTGCCCACGGCGACTCTCGTCGATCGTCTCGCGGCCGAACCCGTGATCTATCTCTCGGGCTCGGAGCTGATCGGCGGGTTCCTGCGCACCAATACCGAGCGCAACGCGGAAGAAAACCTCAATTCGACGGGAATGGTTTTCCGCAAGCTCTGCATGTCGGATCTTCGGGTCCCCGAAGACACGGACGAGCCCGATGACGACGGCCATGGCAATAAAAAGAAGAGCGAACCGACCCTGGAGCTGGTATACGGCTCGATCGCGCGGATTTCGGCATTCGCGACCGGCCGCGAGCTCCTGCAACACGCCCGAACCACCCAGAGTAAATGATGCCGCCGCTTTTACAGAGACTGCGCCTGCCGGCCCGACTGAAATCGCGCGACATCTGGCTCACGCTCGTGCCGATGATCCTCTGGATCGCCGCCCTCTATGCGCGCCCCTTGTTGATTCACCCCTCCTGCTCGGCAAGCAATCCTTGCTCGCAGTTCAAAGTGTTTTGGCTCGACCAACCCTCGATCGGAAACCTCAGCGGGGACGCCGACTTCTATTCCTACTTCGCGCAAAACATGACCGCCGTCATCGCGGTCTTGATGCCTTTTCTCTACCAAGTGTCCGTGATGATCTCAGGCCGCGTCGGATCCGCGATCGCGTTCAAGGCGGCCATGACCGACTTGCTGATTTTTATCCAAACCTGGTTTCTCAACGGTTTTTTTACCGAATGCGGCCGCCTTTTCTCCGGCAGGGCCCGCCCCTATCTTTACGGGCGAGGCGTCGATCCCAAGCTTTTTCTGGATCCGCAAAACTACACTTCTTTCTATTCCGGCCATACCAGCTTCGTTTCGGCGGCCTGCATTTATCTGATGCTGACGCTTTTCGGCCGCGGCGCGCCCGCCTGGCTGCTGATCGGATGCGGCGTCCTCTCCGAGTGCCTCATCACGACAACCGGGGTATTCCGAATCCTGGCCGGCAGGCATTTTCTGAGTGACGTGCTGGTCGCCATCGTCATGGGGTCGCTCACCGCGCTGCTCATCGCGATCGTTCATCGTCCGCCTCTGAGCCCGTCTTTGCATGAATCTTGCTGAACTCGGGAAGTGAGTTCCGTTTCTCTCAAAGACTACGGCATCATCGGCAACAAGGGGCACGCCGCATTAGTCGATCGATTCGGTGGGATCGACTGGTGTTGTTTTCCGGAAATCGATTCTCCCAGTCATTTCGGCGCTCTCGAATACGGGCCGAACGGCGGCCGTTTTCAGATCATTCCGCACGGTGAATATCACTCGGAGCAGCACTATCTTCAGCGGACGCAGATCCTGGAAACGGCGTTCGAAACGCCGTATGGCCGTGCGCGACTGACCGACTGGATGCCGATCGAGACCGTTCCCGTCATCCATCGGCGGATCGAGGTGGTCCAAGGCCGCGTTCAGTTTTTTCTAAGCTGCGCGCCTCGCTTCGAATCTGGAAACGACATCCCCGGCGCCGAGTACCAGAACGGCGAAGTAGTCTTTCGCGGGCGCAATCCCTCTTCCATCGCCCGCCTCGCATCGAATATCCCGCTCGAACTGGTGGGTGAGCGAGGGCCAAGCGCCGCGCGAGCGTCATTCACTTTGGAGACGGGCCAATCGGCGATTTTCCGCTGGAGCTGGGGCTTCTCTCGCCGCGACCTGATCACGCCTGTTTCTGAGATCCACCCGCGCCCGGCCATCGATGCCTGGCGCTCCTGGGCGCACCACTGCATTCCCGCTGGTTGTCCTTTCGCGGGGCCATGGCACGACACGGTCGTACGGTCGTCGATGCTGCTTCATATTTTAAGCGATCCCGAGACCGGGGCGATCGCCGAGGGACTGACCGACGAAGCTCGCTACGCCAATATCCGGGACGGCGCCTGGGCTTTGCAGGCCATGACGAATTTAGGATATCGCGAAGAGTGCCAGGCCTGGTTTCAATGGCTGTATGACCTGCTGGCGCGCGACGGAGCCGAAGGCTTGGAGGCGGCTTACAAACTCAACGGCGGCCATAAAAGCCGTGAGAAATCGAGATTTCATCTCAGCCTCTACGGGCATGTGATGCTCGCGGCGACCGAGTACTACAATTGCTTCGGCAGACTGCCCACGGGTCTCTGGCCGAGACTCTCTTCCATCGCTGATTTCGCGGGCCAAGCCTGGAGGAGACCCGACGCGGGATTCGACGAGGTCAACCCCAAGCCGGATCACTTCACCGCCTCGAAGCTCTATTGCTGGGTCGCGCTCGATCGGGCCATTCAGCTCGCCCACTCCATCAAAGTCAGAACGCCCGCGCGCTGGGGGCAGGAACGCGATATTCTGCACCGAACCCTTTGCGAGCAGGGTTTTGACGAATCGATCGGCAGCTTCACCCGCGCATTCGGAGACTCGACGCTCGATGCAGCAGTACTTCTGATGCCGATCCTGGGATTTTTGCCGATGGACGATGCACGGATGGCCGGTACCGTGAGCACGATCCAAACCGAGCTCTCGGAGGGTGTGCTGCTTCGGAGATCAAGCGGCGACAAGGACGCGAATCTGCTTGCGAGCCTATGGCTGGTCCAGTGCCTGGCGCTGGGCGGTCATGTCAGCGACGCAAGCGACCGCCTGGCCGAAATCTGCAGCTACGCCACGCCGCTCGGCATTTTCGGCGAAAATGTGGACCGCACCTCCGGCGAAACCACCGGCCACTTCCCTGCGATTCAGGTGCACCTGGCGCTCATTAACGCCGCTTTATATGTGGGCGCGGCGCGTGGACGGCGAATTCCCTCAGGGACTCTTCTCGGAAAAACCGCCTGACGCAGAGACCCATACCGAAAGAGATTGAACCTGCTCCTGCGCAGCATTAAAAGAAGAGCATGCGCAAAGTATCACTCGGAATCATCTTCCTGGTCGTCTTCATCGATCTGGTTGGATTCGGAATCGTGATTCCCATTCTCCCCTACTATGCAAAAGCCTACGGAGCGAATGCCCGCGAGCTCGGATGGCTCATGGCCGTCTTTTCTTTGATGCAGTTTTTAGTGTCGCCGCTCTGGGGACGCCTCTCCGACCGGATCGGCAGAAAACCGGTGCTTTTGATCAGCCTGCTCGGCACCAGTCTTTCCATGCTGGTCCTGGGCTTCGCCCCATCGCTGCTCTGGCTGTTTATCGGCCGCACCCTGGCCGGCGCGGGAAGCGCGAATATCTCGACCGCGTATGCCTACATCTCAGATGTGACAACCGAAGAAAATCGCGCCAAAGGCATGGGCCTGATCGGAGCGGCTTTCGGCTTAGGGTTCATTTTCGGGCCCGCTATCGGCGGATTGCTTTCGCCCTACGGCTATAACGTCCCGATGCTCACCGGAGCGGCGATGGCTGCGGTTAACCTCGTTTTTGCCGCACTTTTCCTGCAGGAGCCGCCTCTTTCCGCCGAAGCCCGATCGGGCAACCGGGTGAAGCGTTTTGATTTTGAAAACATCCGGCTCACGCTTGCCGACCCGCGCACCCGGCTCGCGGTCGGGCTTTTCTTTCTGGTCACCTTCGCGATCGCGCAGATGGAAACCACCTTCGCGATTTTCATGCTGGAGACTTTCGGCCTGAACGCCCGGTCAGCGGGCATGTTGCTCGGCTTCAGCGGGCTGATCATGGTTGCGCTCCAAGGCGGTCTGATCGGGCGACTGGCCAAGCGCTTTGGCGAGATCAAGCTGATTTCGTTCGGGTTGATCGCGGCGGCCGTTGGCTTAGTCACGTTCAGCGTTTCCCACTCAGTGGCGATGGTCGTGCTGGCGCTTTCGATTTTATCGATTGGACATGGAACCCTTCACCCCTCGCTTTCAAGCCTGGCTTCGCTCGGGGCCAAGCCCTCGCGCCGAGGAGCGACGATGGGGGTCTATCAGTCCGCGGGAAGCCTGGCCCGCGT
>JARLHE010000015.1 GCA_031292385.1 Oligoflexia bacterium | reverse complement strand
CGCAACGACCGACGCGATCACGATCACGCTTAAAGATGCGTATGGCAACCCTGTGCCTGGACAGACCGTGGCGTTTTCGGCCACGGGCTCGGGCAACACTCTCACGCAGCCAGCGAGCGTGACCAACGCCTCGGGCCAGGCGGTGGGCGGCATCGCTTCAACTGTTGCCGAGACCAAGACGCTTTCCATTTCAACTCCGGCGGGTTTTACGAGCGATACGACCACGGTCACGTTTATCGCAAGCACGGTGTCGGTTGCGAACTCCACGATCACGGGCACGGGACCGGTCACGGCGAATGGCAGCGCGACCTCAACGATTACGATCACGCTTGAGGACGTGAACAGCAACCCCGTGAGCGGCATCACACCAAGCTTTGCGGGTTCAGGCTCGGGCAATTCCTACGGCGCATGCTCGGCGACGAATGCGAGCGGTATTTCAGCCTGTACGATGAGCTCAACGGTTGCGCAGACCGAGACCCTTTCGATCACGGGGCCGATCTCGAAATCGGGAGGGAGCGTGGGTTTCACCGCCGGTCCCGCCGCAAAGCTCGTTTGGACAACCGCCCCGTCGGGTGGCACGGCGGGTACGGCGTGGAGCACGCAGGGCGTGATCCAGATAGAAGATGCCCAAGGAAACCTCATTACAAGCGGTCCTGATGCCACGGCTCAGATCAGCCTGAGTGTCAGTGCAGGTACGGGCTCAATTTCCGGAACGACAACCCTTGCAGCTTCAGGCGGTGCGGCCAATTTCTCGGGTTCAGGGATTTTCATGACCTTGGCCGGATCTAAGACGATACGAGCGACTAAGGCCGATACGAGCGGCTCGGGTGGAACCGGAAGCCTGAGCGTTGATCAGAGTGGCGTGCTCATTACGGCCGCGGCCGCAAGTACTCTTTCTGTGACGGGATTTCCATCGAGCGTTATCGCCGGAAGCTCGAATGGTCTCACCGTCACCGCGCTCGATTCCTACGGCAATACGGCCACAAGCTACACGGGCAGCGTGCACTTCACATCGGGTGACTCTCAGGCTGTTCTTCCTGCCAATTATACCTTTGCGGGAGGCGATAACGGGGTTCACGCGTTTACGGGCCTGATTCTGAAAACGGCAAGCACGACCGCCCAGATCACCGCAACCGATACGGGAAGCTCATCGATTACCGGAAGCGAATCCCCGATCACCGTACAGGCCGCCTCGGCCGATCATCTGGTGAAACTTGCGGGAGATAGCCAATCGGGCCAGGCCGGAGCAACGCTTGCGACAGCGATCCAAGTTCAGGTGCAGGATATTTACGGTAACCCCGTATCAGGCAATACCGTGACGTTTACGGCAAGCTCGGGTGCATCCTCATCGCCCGCGAGCATCGCATCCGATGCGAACGGAAAGGCATCGACAAGCTTTACGCTCGCCACAGTCGTCGGCACAAGCACGTGCACGGTAACGGGCACCTCTCTTTCGGGCAGTCCCTCTTCTTTGACCTTCACCGAGAACGTGACGCCAGGACCCGCCGCGAAACTCGCCTTCGGCACCCAGCCCGGAAATGGCCAGGGAGGCTCGGCTCTCTCGACTCAGCCCGTGGTTTGGGTTGAAGATACGTACGGAAACTTAGTCACGAGCGCAACGAATTCCGTTAGCGTTGCGATCGGAACGAACCCAAGCTCGGGCACTCTTTCGGGCACGTCGAGCATTGCCGCAAGCGGCGGGGTGGCAAGCTTTTCAGGCCTATTGATTAATAGCGTGGGCACCGGTTATACTCTGACGGCGAGTGGTTCGGGTCTCACATCTGTAACGAGTTCAAGCTTCAACATCACGGTGGGTGCGGCAGCACAGCTTGCTTTCACCACGCAGCCAGGAGGCGGCACCGGTGGATTGTCTTGGAGCACCCAGCCCGCGGTCACGGTACAAGATGCCGGTGGCAATACGGTTGCGATCTCAAATGCATCTATAACTCTCGCGATTTCCACGAACCCGGGCTCGGGCACGCTCTCAGGCACGAACATGCTTTCGGCAACAAGCGGTGTTGCAAACTTCTCCGGGCTTTCGATTAATACGGCTGCAAACGGGTACGTCTTGACCGCGACTTCCAGCGGACTGACATCGGCCGTAAGCTCTGCCTTTAATATTACGGTCGGACCTGCCGCAAAGCTTGCCTTCACCACGCAACCGGGAGGCGGCACCGGTGGATTGTCTTGGAACACTCAGCCCGTGATCGCGGTACAAGATGCGGGCGGGAACACGGTTACGGGATCGAGCGCAAGTATTGCTCTTGCGATCGGTACCAATCCTTCGAGTGGAGCTCTTTCTGGAACCGGTACTCTTTCGGCCTCGAGCGGTGTGGCTACTTTCTCAGGCCTATCCATTAATACGGCCGGTACGGGCTATACGCTTATCGCGACAAGTTCGGGACTCACCTCGGCCACAAGCTCTGCTTTTAACGTCACCGTAGGTCCTGCCGCGCAGCTTGCTTTTACCACGCAGCCGGGAGGCGGCGCCGGTGGCGCGACGTGGAGTACGCAGCCCGTGGTCGCGGTCGAAGACGCAGGCGGAAACACGGTTACAGGATCGAGCGCATCGATCGCTCTAGCGATTGGAACGAACCCTTCGAGCGGAACGCTCTCTGGCACGGCGACCCTTTCGGCTTCAAGCGGCGCCGCAAGCTTCTCTGGGCTTTCGATCAATACGGCGGGTACGGGTTACACGCTGACCGCGACAAGCTCAGGACTGACTTCCGCCACAAGCTCGGCTTTCAATATCACCGTAGGCTCAGCGGCAAAGCTTGCCTTCACCACGCAACCGGGAGGCGGCAGTGGTGGTACGGCGTGGGTGGCTCAGCCGGTTGTGACGGTTGAAGATGCGGGCGGGAACACGATTACAGGATCGAGCGCAAGCATTGCGCTTGCGATTGGCACCAATCCGTCGAGTGGAACGCTCTCAGGAACAGCGACTCTTTTGGCCTCAAGCGGCGTTGCAAGTTTCTCTGGACTTTCGATCAATACGGCAGGGACCGGATACACGCTGACCGCGACGAGTTCAGGGCTGAGCTCTGCTACAAGTTCAGCTTTCAATATCACCGTGGGTTCCGCCGCAAAACTTGCTTTCACCACGCAGCCATCGGGCGCTACGGGAGGCTCAGCCTTTACAACGCAACCCGTGGTGAGTGTTGAGGATGCAGGCGGTAACGTTGTTTCGAGCGCGACCAACTCGGTAGCACTCGCAATCGGCACAAACCCAAGCCTCGGCACACTCTCCGGCACCGCAACTCTTTCAGCAAGCAGCGGTGTCGCAAGTTTCTCAGGCCTTTCGATCAATTCAGCCGGCGCGGGCTACACCCTGATCGCAAGCAGTTCCGGACTGACCAACGCCACGAGCAGCGTCTTTAACGTGAATATCGGCGCGGCAGTGAAGCTTACCTTCACGACGCAACCCGGAGGTGGCGCCGGTGGTACGGCATGGGGCACGCAACCTTTGGTCGTCATTCAAGATGCGGGCGGAAACCAGGTGATCACATCGAGCGCATCCATTTCGCTCGCGATCGGGACAAACCCAAGCGGTGGAACGCTTTCAGGAACTAGCACCGTTTCGGCCACCGGCGGTCAAGTGAACTACTCAGGCCTTTCGATCAATACCGCCGGCACGGGCTATACCTTGACGGCAAGCAGCTCAGGCCTCACTTCAGCAACGAGTTCAAGCTTCAACATCACGGTGGGGCCAGCCGCGCAGCTTGCGTTTACGGCGCAGCCGGGAGGTGGAACGGGTGGCGTGGCGTGGGGCACGGAGCCCATTGTCACCGTGCAAGATGCGGGCGGGAATACCGTTTCGGGATCGAGCGCTTCGATCGCTTTGGCAATCGGCACCAATCCTTCGAGTGGCACACTCTCGGGCACGGCTGCACTCTCGGCTTCAAGCGGGATTGCGAGCTTTGCGGGTCTATCCATCAACAAGGCGGGTACGGGCTACACTCTGACGGCGAGCAGTTCAGGTCTCAGTTCAGCAACAAGCTCAAGCTTCAACATCACGGTGGGACCGGCCACTCAGCTTGCCTTTACCACGCAGCCTGGGGGTGGCACCGGTGGAACGGCGTGGAGCACGCAGCCTGTGGTCACCATCGAAGACGCAGGCGGCAATACGATCACGGGTTCGAGTGCATCGATCGCTCTTGCGATTGGGACGAATCCATCGGGCGGGACGCTCTCAGGAACAAGCACACTCGCTGCATCGAGCGGTGTCGCGAGCTTCTCTGGGCTTTCCATTAATACGGTAGGTACGGGCTATACCCTTATCGCGACAAGCTCAGGTCTAACCAGCGCCACGAGTTCAAACTTCAATATCGCAGTCGGTCCTGCAGCAAGCTTTATCGTTGCAGGATTTACGAGCCCCGCTACCGCGGGCACGGCTTATACTTTCACGGTCACGGCAAAGGATGCGGGCGGTAACACGACAACCGGATACGCCGGCACGGTTCATTTCAGCTCTTCAGACGGATCAGCCGCCCTTCCGGCGAACTCAACGCTCACAAGCGGCGCGGGAACCTTCTCGGCAACCCTTGCTACTGCCGGCACTCAAAGCCTGACCGCGACCGATACGGTAACGAGCTCGATCACCGGCACTCAAAGCGGCATCACAGTCTATCCGAGCGTTGGCTTTTCAGTGGCCACCCAAGACATCGCCGTTAACCAGGGCACGGCAACTGTCACGGTGAGCCTCAACAGCCCGGCAACAGGCTCGATCTCGATTCCGATCTCGGTCAATGGCTCATCGACCGCCGTGAACAATACGGACTACACCTACACGGCAAGCCCTGTCGCTTTCAGCTCGGGTCAAAGCTCGCAGACGATCTCGATTCCGATCCTCGATCAATTAAGCCCCGCAACTCCCAACGCCACGATCGTTCTGAAGATAGGAACACCGACGGGCCCGGTGGCGCTCGGGTCCACGACGAGCCAGACGCTCACGATTCGCGAGCCTTCTTTGGATCTCAATTTCGCGACGATGATTTACCCGACCCAATCGAGCCTGGCGTCGGCAGGAATTACATTCACGCGCGCATCAACCGCCACCTACATGGATTGCGACGGGCTGATCAAAACCGCAGCCGTCAATCAGCCGCGCATTGACTGCAATCCGACGACCGGGCAGCCGAACGGGCTACTGATTGAGCAGAGCAGTACGAACTTGATCTATCCTTCAGTAAATATAGGGACCTGGGGCGGTGGATCTGGTTCGAGCCCTTCGTTCAATAACGCCGCATTGGCACTCGACGGAACGTTTACCGCAAGCGAGCTCGTTGAAGATACAAGCACCGGGTATCATTACAAGTGGTTCACCATCTCGGCAACCAGTTCAACCGCTTACACCTGCAGTATCTACGCAAAGCCGAAGGAAAGAACGAAAATTCAGGTAAAAATGGATAATACCGCATTTGCGGCGTCAAATTGCGCGTACACATTCGATCTCTCAGCGGGAAGCGCGACCTCCATGGGAGGCACCTGTTCTGGATACGGCATCAGTGCGCTTGCAAACGGCTGGTATCGACTATGGATAGCGACATCCGCCGGATCTACCGCCACCGGAGGATGTGACTTCTGGCTAGAAAATGGATCCGGGACATTAAATTACACGGGTGATGGCAATTCGGGTCTCTATGTGTGGGGCGCGCAGCTGGAAGCGAACTCGTTTCCGACGAACTACATCCCGACCACGACGGCATCTGTTACTCGATCGACCGACAGTGCCACATCAACAAGCATCTCTTCTTGGTACACGAACGGGGTCGGCAGTATTTACACGCAGTATATCGAGCCCACGTCCGTGGCGAGCGGAAACTTCGGAACGCCCTTTGAGTTGGATGACGGCACCTGGAATAACCGCATTTATTCCTACGACAATACGGGCGTCAACCGCAATCAACAGGACATTGTTTCAGGTGGATCCACCGTGCTTACAACCTGGGACACCGGGAGATACGCCGACAAACAAGCAATCGCCTATGGAGGAACATCCGCAAGCGCGGCGGATAACAACTCCCTTGTCGCGACTGCCTCGTCGATTACGATTCCAACCGTCAATCGGCTCGGCATCGGAACCAGTCCGGTTGGGGGCGGCCAAATGAACGGTGCGATCGCCCGTTTCACTTATTTCCCGTACCAAATCGAAAATACGCCGCTCACGAACATGACCGCGGCCTCGACGAACTTCAGGACGTATACGCCCTCAGCCAACCTGACGCTCACCTCTCAAACCGTGATCGAGCCCCAAGGCACCGTGTACGTGACCGCCGCGCTCTCCGAGCCCGCGACCACGACGGTCACCGTTCCTTACACAGTGGGCGGCACGGCCGTCTCGGGCACCAACTATTCCGGCCTAGCAAACGGCAACTTCACTTTCGCAGCAGGAAGCTCGCGCTCGACGATCAGTTTTCAGCTTCTGGATGATGGGAGCAGCACTAACCCCACGGTTACAGTCGCCTTGGGATCGGGCACGGGCTACAGCTTGGGAGCGACCACAACGCAAACGATCACGATCGAGCGCCCATCGCTCGACCTGAATTTCGCGGCGATGTACAATCCGGCAACGCAAATCAGCCAGGCCCCTTATAATGCGATCACGTTTACGCGCTCAAGCATCGCAAGCTATATGGGTCCGAACGGACTTATTCAATACGCGGCATCGGGCGTACCACGCGTCGATTACAATCCGACAACTCACCAGCCGAACGGGCTTTTGATCGAGGAGGCTCGCACGAATTCCCTCTTGCAAAGCGCGGCCTTTCAAACCTCCTGGGGTTTAAATTCCGGGGTTTATTCGTTTGGCTCAGGAAGCGTGGCAAATACGACCGCCACCTTGGCTCCGGATGGAACTTACACCGCTGCGCTCGCTACGGAGAACACAACGACGGGTACCCATGCTGTCAATCAATCCGTAACGGCTACCACTGCGCAGACTTGGACGTTCTCTGTTTTCGTTAAACCAAAAGGCACGGCCTCACTTACGCTTGCGCTCACAAACGGCGCGAACCAGGTGTATGGCGCCTATACGCTTTCAGGGTCCGGCACTGCCGGCGCAGGTTCCAATAGCGGAACTGGAAATGGTGCCGCGACCTCAATCAAAGCTTATCCCAACGGCTGGTACCAGTGTTCTTTGACGGGCGAACCGGCTACGTCCGGAACAACGGTCAACGCCGTCATCTATATAGACTCTACCCCAGGAACAACATCTTTTACCGGAGACGGGGCCTCGGGTTTATATCTCTGGGGAGCTCAACTTGAGACGGGCGCCTTCCCTACGAGTTATATCCCGACGACAACGGCTGTTGTTACTCGCACTGCGGACTCAGCAAGCTTTAATGGCGTGAGTTGGCTCACAGCTTCGCAGGGATCGTTCTTACAACAGCTTCTCCTTCCTAATACCCAGGCCGATCAGACGACCTTCGTCGTCCAAAACAGCTCCATCTCGAGCAACAGTATCTTTACCGACGTGAAAACCGCCACCCCGGATGCGCAGATTTTTTACGGCGGAACAAACCAGACCTGGTATTTCAGCCCGAACGTCACGATGGGATCGCCATTTACCCTGGCAAACTCCTATTCGGCGAACAACGTGGCTGAAGTGACGAATGGCAATTTTCCCGTGAGCAGCACGACCGCGACGATGACCTCGGGTATTACGCAAGGTACGCTTGGGGCACGGGTCGGTGGTGGAGACAACATCAACGGCGACATTGCTCGTTTTACCTACTACCCGGTGCAGTTATCGAACCCGCAGCTTCAGATTCTTTCAAGCCCGTATCAATACACCCCACGTACCTACACGCCCTCGGTGACGCTCACCCAAGCATCGCGGTCGGTGATGCAATCCGACGGTCAAGCGTTCTTTGTAGCTTCGCTCTCGCAGCCCGCGATGTCGACGGTCACCGTGCCGTATACGATTTCCGGAACGGCGGTATCTGGAACCGATTACTCGGGGCTTTCGAGCAGCGGCACCCTGACTTTCACGGCAGGCCAGAGTATCGCTCTCGTTCAGTTCACCGTGAACACGACGACGAACAATGATCTCACCGTGATCATGACGCTCGGATTACCGACCGGAGCAACGCTTGGAACCAATACGAGCGAGACGATTTATCTTTCGAACGTAACCACCGGCCTTGCTCTGACGACGAATTCAGTCATCAACAACGGCAGCACGGTCACTTATTCCGGCACCTGCGCGCCAGGATTGACGATCACCGTCTCCGGCGCGCAAAGCAGCAGCACAACTTGCTCGGGCTCGGGCACCTGGAGCTGGACTTCGAGCACGATTTCAAGCGATGGCAACTATACGTTCAATTTCACGCAATCAGATGGAATCAATACGAGCTCGGTTGCGAGCGGAGCGTACGATCGGGATACGACGGCGCCGACTGCGGTCGCTACCTTCGCGGATGGCAACTATACGACCACCCTCACTCAGTCGCCACTCATGACCTGGACCGCGACGACTGACCCTGGCACGGGCGCAAGCGGCATCGCCTATTACATGCTCGCGATCGGATCGACCGCGGGTGGCACGGATATCGTCAGCTGGACGAATGTTGGTAACGTGACGTTCTATCAGTTCACGGGCTTGAGCCTCACCGACGGCAATATGTACTACGGATCGATCAAGGCCGTGGACAACGCGGGCAATATTTCTTCGGTTACGCAGGGAGATGGATTTGCGGTCGTGACTGAGACGCCGACGCTCAACCTGAACCTCATGCAAAGCTCGCTCTCGAACCAGAACTCGAGCTATCCTGCGATCGTTCAATTCTCGAACGCAAGTGGCGCAGGTATCGCGGCGCCGACGTACTACAACTCGAGCGGTGTGCTGACGGCCGCTCCGGAAAACATGATCCGCAATAACACCATGCAAGGCGCTGCGGCCGGTTCACCTGGAACATTGCCAACAAACTGGTCGCTTCCGTTGTCGAGCGGTCTTTCTTACAGCGTGATCGGTACGGGAACCGAGGCGGGAATTTCTTATATCGATATTCAGGTCTCCGGCACCAATACGAGCGGCAGCTGGGACTATGCCGGCATCTTTTTCGACACGTCTTCAGCGATCTCGGCGTCTGCTTCGCAATCCTGGATAATCAGCTCATATTTGAAGCTGGTGAGTGGATCCCTACCGTCGGGAACCGGCCTTGCTGTTCAATACTACAACGGAGGCTCCTATATCAGTAATAGCTCCGCCAACACTGTGAGCCCAACGTCAGCAGGACTCAGCACACAGCGGTTTTCATACGCCGTCACCACGCCCGCGAGTACAACCTCCGTTTATCCTTATCTTTACTTCAATGTCGGCCCAAGCGCGGCCGTTAACTTCACCCTTCGCATCGGAATGCCTCAGCTCGAACTGGGAACATCGGCAAGTAGCGTAATCGCGACCAGCGGATCCGCCGCCTACGGCCCGCGTTTCGATTACAACCCCGGGAACTGCACAAGCGGCACGTGCTCGCTCAATGGTCTTCTCATCGAGGAGGCCCGGACGAATTCGTTGACCTACAGCGCTGCAGTTGGTGGAACAAACTGGAGCTTGTCCGACGTGACGGCCACTCAAGGTGCGGCAACCGCTCCTGACGGTAGTGCGTCGGCAGCAGCGCTTATAGATAATTCCGATGGATCAGCGACGACGCATCAGATCTATCAGAATGTCTCGGGTGTCACGGTCGCGCAAACGTGGACGTATTCAGTGTATGCAAAGCCGGACGGGCGGACGCAAATGTTCATGTATATATTCGACACCGTCAATCATTCGAATGATGTGCAGGGACTGTGCACCCTGAGCGGATCCGGTTCGGTCGGCACCACTGGAAACGTGGGCAACGCAAGCGGTGTCAAAATGGGTGTCCAGGCCCTCGCCAACGGATGGTACCGGTGTTGGATTTCTGGCCAACCGAATACCGGGGCAGGGACTAGCGTCCAGGCGATGGCCATTTTGTACAATGGAAGTTCTACGAGCTACATAGGAAACGGATCATCCGGTATTTATCTCTGGGGCGCGCAACTTGAAGCTGGCGCTTTCCAGACGAGCTACATCCCGACGACAACGACCGCGATGACCCGCTCCGCTGACATCGCTACGATTCCTTCGTTGGGCTCCTGGTTCAACGCCTCCGCAGGCACGATCGTTTCGTCCGGGATATTCCCGACATGGACAGTGGTCAACAGCAACCGGTTATTCAACCTGGACGACGGAACCATTTCGAATGAGATATTCCTCCTTGCGTCGTCATCGACGAGCTTGCTGGGCGAGATCAAATCCGGAGGCACAAACCAATTCTCGCAAACATTTACGACCAGCTTGGGAAGCATTGTCACAGGGGCGGTCGGGTACCAGTCCAACAACGTCGCAATCGCGGCTCAGGGAACGATATCCACTTCCACCAGCGCGACCGTTCCTACCGGCCTGAACGAATTGAGGATCGGAAGCGCGCCGCCAAGCGGATACTTCGCGGACGGCTGGATCCAGTCCCTGGAATACTACAACTCGCAGCTCACGAACGCAGCCGTCCAAGAGCTCACGCACCCGTGATTTAAACCGCGCGCAAAGCATCCAAAACAAACGCCGCGCCCCAGCTGAAAGGCGTTTCCGAGCGATAAAGCCAGGAGCGATAAGGCGGAAGCGAAGACTTGGGCGCATAGACCTCGACGATGGCCCGATCACGCGCGGCGAGTTCGGCGAGCTTTCGCACGATTCGCTCATACTCGGCCAGGTCGTTTCTTGTTTTCGCGATCTTAGCGGAGAGCGCGATCAGCCACGACCAATAAATACGATCGTGATAATGCCCGACCCCGGCAAGCCGCACGGCGAAGCTGCGCCAAGACCTAGGGTAATCAGGAAAAGTGTTCGCGCCGGGCCAACCCATGGAACCCTCCCAAAGTGGGCTTTTTCTCAGCTTCTCGTAAAGCGCCGCATTCTCCTCATCGGTCTTGAAAAAGCCTAGATCCAGCGCAAGGAGATTTCCATCCAGCGAAAAGTAAGGACTCGCCTGCTCGCCTTGATAAAGACTCCTAAAAATTCCGTGCCGCGAATCAAAGAATTTGACCAAGATCGAGGCTCGAAGAATTCGCAGGGCATCCACCGACACATCAAAGCCCGCGACCCCGACAAGGCGCGCGCTCACGATGTAATAAAGCAGATTCGTATAAAACGCTTTGCCGATGCGGGTTACACTGTCCTGCCAGTCCGAGAACTTCGGCTGCACGATGAGCCCATCGGCGGGATCGCGCCTGGTATCGTAAAAGCGATAAATTTTTGTGAACTCATCCGCGCGTTGATTCCACCAGGTCGTATCACCCGTGTTTTTCAGGTAATCGAGCGCGGTCAGCAAAACGAGGATATTCGAATCGATCGCCTCGGTTCCGTGCTCGTCTTGGTACTCATGCGCGATCGGCGCTCGAAGCGGGATTTCGCAAGCCACGCCGAAAAGGCTCCAAAATGAAGCTTGGGCGACGCGCAACCGAGGGCTCATGCAATCCATCACGCGCGGCACGAGGCCATCGCTTGGGCGCAGGCATTCGATCAATGCTTCCAAATGGGAGCGCACGACATCCGCGCGATTCAGTGCAAAAAGCCCCCGTGAAGCCCAGCAGAAATCCCGCGTCCAAAGCGATTTGAACTGATGGGCCCCCGCCGAAAGATAAACCCGCTCTCCCAGCTGATGGATGTTTTTCTGCAGTGATTCGCGTGCGATGCGTTCAAGCTCGCCATGCTCAGTGGTCATCGGATCAGAGCCTAGTTTTTGCAATCTTGCGCACCAGACGTTGGAGAAGGGCCATCGAACTAATTTAATCAATTTCAAATACTTATGTCTATTGTTTCGCTGGAAATAACGTTGTGATGATTCGTTTACATTTCTTGCTTGCGCCGAATTAACGCGGGGCGTATAAGCCTCGCACTTACAAAAGGCAATTTTATGAGTTTGCGCACCCTAAACTTTGGTCCCCTCCTGATTACTCTCGCCCTGGGAGCTACGGCGGCGAACGCGACCGTCATCGCGCCTGCCGATTACGACTTCCCTTACAAAGATCCATACCAAGCCACTCTGATCTCCGCGCTCTTGAAGGGCGGAAACCGATTCAAACCGGAAGTCGGCACTCTCACGAACCTTCAACCCAACCGCGACAAAATCCCTTATGTCGAAGGCAGAAATCAGCTCGTCTACGAATTCCACATCGCTAGCCCGAATGCGCCCTTGGTTGTCATTTTAGCGGGGCTGGGCGGCTCCGCTAACGGCGGCACTTCCGAATTCATCGCGGATCGGTTGGGCCGCGCGGGGTTCAGCACGATCAGCCTGCCTTCTCCATACTTCTGGCAGTACGCTTTGGCGGCGAGCAAAACCGGGATTCCCGGAATCGCGACCGACGATGCGAAGGAAATCTACGGGCAAATCAAAATGGTCTTGAACCACCTCGCGATCACGCGGGACGTCCATCCTCGAAGCCTCGGCTTCGTCGGCTTCAGCATGGGCGCCTTCGAAGGTGTTTTCATCGCTGAGATCGACCGCCAGCAAAATGAGCTCGGCATTCAAAAATTCGTCCTGATCAATCCTCCGATGGATCTCACGCACGGGATTCACATGCTCGACTCGATGTACCTGCACGGCTTATCGCTCGGGAAAAGCGCGATCGACGGGTTCATGTCGATTGTGCTGGGCAACGGCAAGGCGCTGCGGGCGCGCGACATCGACAGCCCGGATTACTTTGTCGGTCTTGAGGAGAAACTCGGTCTTCCCGACGAAGGCGCCAAATTCCTCGCTTCGGAAAATCTGGAATCGGTGGCACCCGATCTCGTCATGGTCAGCCAATCGATCCATCAAACCCTCCCCTCCTCGGTTTTGACCGCTCCGGCAAGCCCAGCCAATCAAACCCTCCGCGAGTCCGAGGCTCAGCGCTTTACGCTTGGGGACTATATGAAGTCCCTGGTGGTTCCGTCGTTTTTGGCGATCAGCGGAATGGACCCGGGTAGGCAGGACATTCCGCCCAGCCTGAGGACTGAGCTGAGCCTTCGCGAGCATCTCGCCGAAATCGCGTCGGACGATCGCCTGAACTTCATGCACAATGAGGATGATTTCATCACCGACCCGAACGATTTAGCGGCGCTGGAACAGACCGTACCGAACCGCACCATGGTTTATCCCTACGGCGGCCATGTCGAAAATATCTGGTATCCTGAAAACCTGAAGCATAT
Source organism: Oligoflexia bacterium (assembly GCA_031292385.1). Taxonomy (GTDB): domain Bacteria; phylum Bdellovibrionota; class UBA1018; order UBA1018; family UBA1018; genus JARLHE01. The sequence goes on along the minus strand of JARLHE010000015.1, from coordinate 51,477 downwards.
GCTGGATGTGTTCGAGAGCTTAAAATAAGGATCTATGTCCCAAAAAGGAATTGTCTTCAACTCGGCCGCGCTCATCATCTTCCTGTCCCTCGGCTTGTCAAAAGGGTACGCGGCCGGGCCGCATGGCAAATGTTCCGATTATAAATGGGATCTTTCGCATGAATTCACGATCTGGAAGCAAAAGCCCCTGACAGTCAACGCGGCCGTCACGAGCGAGAAAGCGCCGGCCGCGACGGTCTCAAAGCGGATTTTGGTCAACCTCGAATCCGAGAAGCTTCTCAAACTGCGCGTTAAGCCGAAATATGAAACGCCTAAAGACCAATCCAGCTTCGGCGGCTTTGTCGCGTTCGAAGTGCCGTTCGACGGCGATTACCGGATCTCTTCCGGCTCAAGGCTTTGGTTTGAAGTCATTGCCGACGGAACCGCGCAAGGCATCGACCCGACCTCCGAAGACATGCAAAGCGGCTGTGAAAGCATCGTGAAGTCCATGCTCTTTCCGCTCAAAGCCCATACCCGCTATGTTCTGCAAATGACCGGCAGCATGGCTTCGAGCACGAACTTTCTCGTGACTCAGTTCGAATCCGGAAAAACGGCGAAGTGAGAATCCAGCCCCGCATCCGTGTTCTGAGTCACCGGCACCAAGGTCGAACCATCCACGCTGATCATCCAAATATTGCACGACTCGCTGGGAATTCCGTTCCACTGACCGCTTAAGCTGGTCTTTGAAACGAAATAAACCCGGGTTCCGTCCGAAGAAAAGACCGGCTCCTGGCTGTCGAGGGCGGCGTTCTTGTTCAAAGTGAGCGGGCGCTTACCGCTACCGTCGGCGTTCATGATCCAAATATTATAGGAATTCGGGAGCACCCCCTCGATCGGCTGCTTTGAAGCGTAAACCGCGCGGGACCGATCCGGGGAAATCCGCGGGGCGAACGGGCCCGGAGCGGTGATCGGCGCCATGGATTGATCGTTCGCCGCAACCAGGCTCAGCTCCGGGGCGGCGTAATTTTGCGGAAGGGTCGCCGACCAAAGCGAATTTAAGACCGTACCTACGCCATTCCATGTACCATCGAGCGCCGTGCGGCTGACGAAACTGAACGATGACGAAGCAGGGATCGCCAGCGCGCGTGCCTTCGCGACTTGCGGATAAATTCCGTTGATGGTGATGTTGATCGAAATCGAATCTTGCCCGCCTGAATTGGTGGCCGTGATCGTGTAATCGGCCCCGGCCTGAGTAGTCGTGGGCGTCCCGGTGATCGAACAATCCGAACCCAACGCCAACCCGCTCGGAAGCCCCGGGTTGCTCGCGCACGATACGATCGCGCCGCCCGAGTTCGTCGGCGTCTCGGTCGGGATCGCCATATTGGGCGCGAATCCGTAAGTATTAGCCGAGAGATTTCCCGCATAAGTGATGTTCGGTGCCACGTCGTTCACGGCCATCGTGAGTGCTTGGCTCGAACTTCCCGCCGAATTGCTCGCCGTGACCGTATAAACGGTTTGCGGCACCACGGCAGTGGGCGTTCCGCTCACTTGGCAGGTGCCGGAATCCAGGGTCAGACCCGCGGGTAGAATCGGGCTCGAAACACAGTTAGAAATCGTTCCGCCGCTGTTGGTCGGCGAAAATGCGGCAATCGGTGATTCGCTCGTCAAAATGAGATTCGTGTCGGCGGCTGGATAGCTGATGCTTGGCGGAGCGGCGATTACCTGAATAGTCAACGTCGCGGACGAGCTCGAGGCACCGCCGTTATTCGTCGCCGTGATCGTGTAACTCGTGGTTGCCTGGGTAGCGGTTGGCGTACCACTGATCACGCAAGAGGAATCCATCGTAAGTCCGGCAGGAAGCCCTGAGTCCGAACATCCCGTGATGGCCCCGCCCACATTCGCGGGACTGATCGGAGTAATCGCCACCCCGTTCACGAGAGTATAAGGCGAGCTCGGAAACGAAATCGCCGGAGCTTGACTCAAAACCGTGATGGAGATCGTCGTCGAATAGGTTCCGCCACTATTCGTCGCCGAAACAGTTACCGTGCTCGGTCCTCCGGTGGCGCTCGGAGTTCCCGACAAGGTGCAATCCGCAGCCGCGATCGCAAGGCCCGCGGGAACCCCCGTGGCCGAACAGCTCACGATCGCTCCCCCCGTATTCGTCGGAGTCTGCGAAGCGATCGCCGTGTTTTGATAAAACGTGAACGGAGTGCCCGCGTAGGAAATGAGAGGCGTAATATTGTTGACGGTGATATTGATCGACGCGGTCGCGGTGCCGCCCGAGTTCGAGGCCGTAATCGTGTAAACGGCACTCGAGGCCACGGCCGTCGGGGTGCCGGTGATCGCGCAGGTTGTCGCCGCGAGCGATAATCCTGCAGGCAGCGACGGGCTTGAAACACACGAAGTAATCGCGCCGCCGCCGGTCGTTGGCGTCAAAGAGACCGGCGTGCCGACGGCGTAAGTATAAGGAGATCCCGCATAAGATAGCGTGGGCGCGACATCTTTTACTGTGATCGTAATCGAAGTACTGCCAATCCCGCCCGAGTTGGTTCCGGAAATGCTGTAAACCGTCGCCGACGAAGGCGCAGTCGGAGTGCCGGTGATTACGCAAGTATTCGAAAGAGACAGCCCCGCCGGTAAAGTCGGGCTTGAGGCGCAAGAAATCACCGTACCGCCCGTATTCGTCGGGGTTTGCGTCGCGATCGCGGTGCCTTTCGTGAAAGTATAAGGACTGCCGGCGTAACTGATCACCGGAATTTTGTCATTGACGGTGAGATTCAAAACCGCCGTCGCCGATCCGCCCGAGCCGGTAGCGGTGACCGTATAATTGGCCGCCGCCGCGACGATGCTCGGAGTTCCCGTGATTTTGCAAGTCGTCGCCGCGAGAGCGAGCCCGGTAGGAAGCGTCGGGCTCGAGCTGCAAGCGGTCACGGAGCCTCCGCCCAAAGCCGGAGTAACTGTCGCGATCGCCGTGCCCTTGGTATAAACATAGGACGTCGGCGAGTACGTGATCGTCGGCGGCGCATCTTTCACCTGAATATTGATGATCGCCGAGGAGCTTCCCCCCGTATTCGTCGCTGTAATGGTGTAATTCGCGGCCGCGGTCACCACCGTCGGCGTTCCGCTCAAAATACAGTTGGTCGTATTGAACGTCAGGCCCGTGGGCTGCGCCGGCGAAATCGAACAAGAAACAATCGAGCCGCCCGAGTTGGAAGGAGTAAGCGTTGGGATGACGCTTCCGATTGAATAAACATAGGGACTGCCGCTGTAAGAGATATTCGGCGGCGGGCTATTCACCGTGATTTGAATCGTAGTCGAACCGCTGCCAATCGAATTGCTCGCGGTGATCGTATAACTGGTCGCCGAGGTTACGACGGCCGGAGTACCCGATAGCACACAAGTACTCGAAAGATTGATCCCCGAAGGAAGCGACGGACTGGACGCGCAAGAGGTAATCGCGCCAGCCGTGCTCACAGGTGAGGTCAAAGACAGCGGAATTCCCGTCGTATAGGTAAACGGCGACCCGGTATACGAAATTGCGGGAGGGATTTCGTTTACCGCAATGCTGATCGCCGTATGTGAAGCCCCCCCGGTATTGGTCGCCGTGACCGTGTAAACGCTCGCCGCTTGAGGGGTGGTCGGGGTGCCGGTAATCACGCAAGTCGACGAGAGGTTCAGCCCCGCCGGCAACGCCGGAGAGCTCGAGCAACTGACAATGGCGCCGCCAGTGCTCGCCGGAGAAATCGTCCCCACTGACGTATTTCGGGTAAAGGTAAAAGGCGTGCCCGAATAGGAAAAGACCGGGGGCTGTGCATTCACTGTGATATTGATCGTCGCGCTCGCGCTTCCCGCCGTATTGGACGCCGTAATCGTGTAATTCGTGGCGCCGCTCAAAGTCGTGGGCGTGCCCGTGATATTGCAGGTCGATGGGTCAACCGATAATCCGGGAGGCAGCGCGCCGGAACATCCCGTGATGATGCCGCCTGTGTTCTTCGCGGTCAGCGTGGCGATGGCAATACCGGCGGTGTACGTGACGGGCGAGCTCGCTCCCGGGTAACTCAGCGCCGGAAGCTGATCGGTCACGCTCAGAGTGAAAGTCGCGGTACCGGCGGTGCTGTCGTCATAGCTCTTAGCGGTAACGGTATAGACCTGGCTTGCGGCCAACGCGCTTGGCGTTCCCGTAACCACGCATTGACTGGAAATCGAAAGCCCCGCCGGCAGCGCCGGACTGATCGTACACGAAACTGGCGTGCCGCCCGAGCTAGTCGGAGTCAATGCAGTCATCGCGACGCCCCGATACGCAGTCACCGTCACGCCACCGTACGAAATGGCAGGTGGAACATCCTCGACCGTGAAATTGAATGTCAGAGATGCCGAACCACCGGTGTTTTCTGCCGTAACGACGTAATTCGTGCTCGCGGACGGAGCGACAGGTGTGCCCGAGATCACGCAATTCGATGAAAGCGTGACTCCGCTCGGAAGCGTAGGATTCGATACGCACCCCGTGAGCGCCCCCCCGCCCAACGTCGGCGTGATCGATACCGCCGACCCCACCGTCCAAGTCTGAGTGAGCAGGCCCGCGTAACTCATCGTCGGCGGAGTATCACCTACCGTCAGCTGCAACTGGATATGCGCCACGCCCGAGCCGGTCGTGGCCGTGACATCGTACGTCGCCGCCGGCGTGATCGCGGTCGGAGTACCGGAAATTTCGCCGCTGCTGGTATCAAACGACAGCCCGGTCGGAAGCGCGGGCGTGATCGAATACGTTTTTCCGAGAACCGTGCCTTGGACCGTATTTGGAGTGATCGCTCTGTTAACGATATAGAGCGCCGGGTTTTGCGCATAAGCGAGCCCGACCGGACCGTTCGCTCCGGCTACTTGCGATCCGTCATTCATCGCGCAAGACGACGCAACCAGGGCGATGCCCGGTAACAAAAATCTGCGAAGAGCGAAGAGCCGCGAGAGGGAAGCCATGTCCACCCTTCGTTTCGACAAATGCGCGGAATTTCTGAAAATTTACTGAGCTGATTGAGGGCCGGCGTCAAATTCTTCGCGCAATAAAAGCGACGCGTTCGGGGTACCGCGCATCCCTGCCGGAAGATATCAGGGTGAACCCATGCTGCCGCACCAGCGAAGCATAATCATCCGCGTGAAACTCCTCGTTTTCCTCGAAAGAAACAAAGAGAATTCCCCGGGGCTTAAGCGTCAAAAAAAAGGTGGCCATCGCGCGGCGGCATTCATCGGCCTTGTATCCGAAAAGCGACTCATGAGCCCAAACAGCGTCATATTCTTCACGCGGGAGCGAAACGAGGCGCAGATCGGAAGTCGCCCCGAGCCCCGTCGCACGCGAAGCATCCAAAATCTTCCCGCCCGCCGGAACATAGGAATTGAATTCTCGCCAAGCGCCGATATCCATATCCCCATTTCTCTGCTAATTCTTGAGCCATGGCAACTCCCGCAAAAGATATCTATTCTATCCCGCTCCAAACGATCGACGGCAAAAAAACCACTCTCGAGCCCTATCGCGGCAAGGCCCTCTTGATCGTCAACGTCGCGAGCAAATGCGGCTTCACCCCGCAATACGAAGGCCTTGAGGCGCTTCACGAGAAGTACAAAGACAAGGGCCTCGTGGTTCTCGGCTTTCCCTGCAACCAATTCGGAGCCCAAGAACCCGGCTCTCCGGAGGAAATCCAGAAATTCTGCTCACTGACCTATAACGTCACTTTCCCGCTCTTCGCCAAAATCGACGTCAACGGCGCCGGGGCTCACCCCCTCTATCAGTACCTGAAAAAGCAGAAATCGGGCCTCCTGGGCCTGAGCGGAATCAAGTGGAATTTCACCAAGTTCCTCATCGATACGAACGGAAAAGTGGTCGGCCGGTTCCCCCCAACCACAAAACCCAGCGCCCTCGAACCCGCCATCGAGTCCGCGCTTGCGCCAAAACGATAATCGATCCATATTCAGACCATTCAGTCGCTCCAATGGTGAAATTGGCAGACACGCCAGACTTAGGATCTGGTGCCGCAAGGCGTGGGGGTTCAAGTCCCTCTTGGAGCACCAAACAAAACGCTGATCGAACCCACACGGCGGCTTAACTCCGCCGGCGGAGGTGGTCGCACGGCCAGTCCCAACCTCACCCGCTGCGGGATCCAGGACCTAAGGATCTACTGACTTCGTCCTGACCAGGCGAAAACCCGCATCATAGGTGCGAGTTTCAGGCGTGTCGCCGAAACGGACAGCGGATCGGCAGAACTGGGGATAGTAGGCCCAGCCTCCTCCACGGAACACCCGGATCGTGCCCGAGCTAGGACCCACGGGGTCGGTCACCGATGCGCTAGCGTAGTTGCCGCCGTAGTAGTCCTGCACCCACTGAAACACGTTCCCGGCCAGATCATAGAGGCCGAATGCGTTCGCGGTTTTTAATCCCACCGGGTGGGTCTGACTGCCTGCATTTTCGGCGTACCAGGCATTTGCATCAAGCAGGTTCTCGTCGTTTCCAAAGTAGTAAGCCGTTTGCGATCCGGCGCGAGCCGCATATTCCCACTCGGCTTCCGTCGGCAAGCGGTAGGTGTAGCCGTCGCCCGCTTGATTCAGCTTTTGGATGAACGACTGAGCGTCGTTCCAAGAAACCTGTTCAACCGGATTATTCGGGCAAAGTCCGATTCCGTTCACGGAGACGAAGTCGCTGCCGCAATACCGCTGCGAACTGAAATAGGACGGGTTATTCCCCATCACCTGGAACCATTGGCGCTGGGTCACATCATACACGCCGATCTCGAAGTCGTGACTGATTGTCACCGTATGAAGGCCTTCGTTTTCAAAATGACCGTCCTCGCCAGCCGGGCTTCCCATCTGGAATGTCCCATGTGGAATTTTAACGAAGAGCGCGTTGTTTATTCCGCCGGCAAGCGCCTGAATAGTTGTTAATAACGAAAGACTTAGAACGACTGCCAGAACAGAAACTTTCATCCTTCTTCCCCTAAAACGCTGCATACAGAGTTTATGGGAATCAATCAATAGAGTTTCTCCTCCTGCTTTTATAGTGGTGTTTCCTTGCTCAGTGCTGAATTCGAAGTCGGCTTTGGAGTGATGCATCCGCCTACCGCCTTCAGTCTCACGCAGGCCTGAGAAGTTTTCGAAATTTCTATTGACGTGTTTTTGAGCCGCATTTTTCAGAAGTCCTGATTGCATTTAAAGTCCCGCATTTCAAACACGTATTTGACTTTTAACGCGCGGATTTCATCGCGACTTCGTTTTTTAAAAAAAACATAAACTTCATTTCACTGCGAGCCAGCCAGAGGCCTCAAAAATCGTCGCGTATAGAGTTCGCATGACGACTCAAAAACTTTCGGATTCCGCTCTTCTTTCCCAAACAAAATCCCTCGTGCGCGAGGAAACTCGGCTCACGACCGAGATCCTTTACCATCTTCGCGAGATCGAGGCGCGGAAATTATTTTGTGCCCTAGGTTACTCCTCGCTGTTCGAGTACGCCGTCAAAGAACTGGGATACAGCGAAAGCGCCGCGCAGCTTCGGATCGATTCAATGCGACTGCTTCGTGAGCTTCCGCAAGTCGAAGCACAGGTGCAAAGCGGCGAACTCACGCTTTCGGTGCTCGTACAGGCACAGAAATTTTTTAGACAAGAAGCAAAACTGGGAAGGCCGGTGAGCGTCACACAAAAACAGGAAGTCGTGCAAAGCCTCGAAGGCAAATCAACGCGCGAGGCCGAGCGCACGCTGCTTGCGATGAGTCCTGAACCTGAGAAGCATCGACCGGAAACGGTTCGGCCCGTAAGCGCGGACTTTTCCGAAGTTCGATTGAATCTCAGCAATGAAACCTTGGAAAACTTGGAGAAGTTGAAAGGCCTTCTCGCGCATCAATTCCCCGAGATGACGCTTTCCGATTTGGTTACCTACCTCGCAAAGCGCGCGCTGAAGGAACTCGATCCGGCCCAACAAGAAGTCCGAGCGAAAGCATCGGTTGGGACGTCAGAGGTGAAAACCATTCCGGCAGCAGTAAAACGCGAGGTTTGGCGTCGCGATGGGTCGCGTTGCACCTATGTTGATCCAGTGACCGGACGGAGATGCGAATCGCGGCATCGCCTGCAGATCGATCATCGAATACCGAAAGGCCTCGGCGGCGGGAACGATCTCGCGAATTTGCGGCTCTTATGCTCCCAACATAACGCTTTTGAGGCCGCGCGGGTTTATGGCCGAGAGACGATCCAGACGTTTTGGCGATTATAACTGTGCTAATGTCAGACAGAATGCAAATGACGGAAAATTCAACCGACCTCGCGCTGCTCACTTCTTCTCGAGGCGATCAGCACACCGTCTATTGGTCTCAGGCCGCGCGCCAAGCACCGCCGTTTCTAAGCGCCCCTGCGGTCCTCATCCAAGGACTCTATGAGCGCGAGACTGAGATGGCGCGCAAGATTTTGCGCGAGCGAATTTACACGAATGCACCGATGAACGAAGCGCTTCGCGGGTTGGTGAAGGTCTGCGCGAAGCGAATCGACGTGGACGTCCCCAAAGACGTTTTGCAAACCCGCCTATCACAAGACGCGATTCGGATCGATCCGCCTCCCCTGCCCGAAATCGCCGAGCCCGGTCCGGGGTCGCCGATGGCTCAGGCGAGATGGCTTGCGCAATCCGTCGCGCGCGGCAAAGCGCCGCTTTACGCGAGCGATCGCCCCATCGGCGCGGTTTTGGTTTCTCAGCAAGGCGAGCTTCTCGCCTATGGCGCCAACACGAACGCGCGGAATCGCAGCTGCCACGCCGAAATGAACCTGCTCCGGACACTCTATGCGCGCACGGGGAAACCGATCCCGGCCGGTTCGACTCTCTACGTGACACTCAAGCCCTGCCGGATGTGCGCGGGCATGATCTGGGACTTCTGCGAAGATGCACGCACGATCCGCGTATTATATGACGAAAACGACCCGGGGCCGCACGCTCAGCGAACGGCGCTCGATCTCAGCCCCGTTCCGATCCAAGAACTTTACTCGGCGAAGTGACAAGCCACTTCGTGTGGAATCGCGGTCTGATGACCAGGCGCGAGCTTCAGCTCGGGAGCCTTGGCCTGGCAAGGCCCGCTGCGAGCAACCGGACAACGCGGGTTGAAATGGCAGCCGGCGGGAGGGTTAATAGGTGAAGGCACATCCCCTTTGAGGATCACGCGCTCTTTGCGGCGCATCGGATCCGGGATGGGAATCGCCGAGAGCAAGGCCTGGGTGTAAGGATGCTTCGGATTCGCATAAAGCTCTTGGGCTTCGGCGACCTCAACGACGTTTCCGAGGTACATCACCGCCACGCGGTTGGAGATATGCTCCACGACCTTCAGATCGTGGGCGATGAAAAGATAAGTGAGCCCGAGCTCTTTTTGCAGATCCATCATCAGATTCACGATCTGCGCCTGAATCGAGACATCGAGCGCCGATACCGGCTCGTCGCAAACGATGAAATCAGGCTCGACCGCGAGCGCGCGGGCGATGCAAATACGCTGGCGCTGGCCGCCCGAGAACTCATGCGGATAGCGCGAGATCGCCTCGCGGCGAAGACCGCAAAGATCCAGAAGCTGGACTATGCGCTTATGCCGATCCGCCTTGGACTTGGTCAGCTGATGGATATCGAGAGGCTCCCCTAAAATCTCCTCGACCGTCATGCGAGGATTGAGCGAGGCATAGGGATCCTGGAAAATAATCTGCATCCGACGGCGCAGCTTCCGCATTTCGGCCGGCGCGAGCTTCGTGATGTCGCGGCCATCGAAAATCACCTCGCCGGAGGTCGGCTCGATCAAGCGCAAAACGCAGCGACCGAGCGTCGATTTTCCGCAACCGCTCTCGCCGACCAGCCCCAGGGTTTCCCCGCGCTTGATATCGAACGAGACGCCCGAAACGGCCTTAACGCTCGCCACTTCGCGCGAAAGAAGCCCTCCGTGGATCGGAAAGCGTTTCACCAGATTACGAACCGAAAGCAAAACCGGGTCTTTAACTTGTTCCGACATCAGATATCCCTCGCGCAACGGATTCGATGAGATCCCACGTTATCGCTCGGCGTCGCCATCGCGATTTGCCGGAGCTCCGGCTCCACGCCCTTGCAAACGTCCGTCACATAAGAGCAGCGATCCTGAAAACGACAACCCTTCGGCAAGCGCAGCAGATTAGGAACGATACCCGGAATCGTGTCGAGCCGGGTCCGCTTCTCCGCGCCGTGCGAAAGCTTCGGAATGCTGTTCAAAAGCCCTCGCGTATAAGGCATCTTCGGATTGCTGAAAATCTCGCGAACCGATCCCTGCTCGACCGTGTTGCCGGCATACATCACCATCACCTCATCGGCCACTTCGGCGACCACGCCTAAGTCATGAGTGATCAAAATCAATCCCATCCCCACGCGCTGTTGCAGGTCGCGCAGCAAATCCAGGATCTGGGCCTGGATCGTCACGTCGAGCGCGGTCGTCGGCTCGTCGGCGATCAGAACGTTCGGATTGCAGGACAACGCCATGGCGATCATCACGCGCTGGCGCATGCCGCCCGACAGCTGATGAGGATAATCGTTCACCCGCTTTTCAGGCGAGGGAATGCCCACGAGGCGGAGCATCTCGATCGCCTTTTCCTGGGTCGCCGAGCGCGACAAATCTTGATGCAAGGTGATCGCCTCGCGGATCTGGTTGCCGATCGTGAAAACCGGATTAAGCGAAGTCATCGGCTCCTGGAAGATCATCGAGATCTCGTTGCCGCGGATCGCCCGCATCTCCTCGATCGGAAGCTTCAATAGATCGCGACCTTTATATAGAATCTGGCCGCCCACGATCCGGCCCGGAGGGTTTTGAATCAGCCGCATGATCGAGAGACTGGTCACGCTCTTGCCGCAGCCCGATTCGCCGACGATGCCGAGGGTTCGCCCCTTCATCACGTCGAAGCTGACGCCGTCAACCGCTTTGACCTCTCCGTCTTCGGTGAAAAAAGACGTGCGCAAATCTTTGACTTCGAGGACCTTCTCCGTGCTCATGCGTGCCCTTTCAGCTTCGGATCGAGCGCGTCGCGAAGCGCGTCACCTAAGATATTGAAAGCCAGTACGATGAAAAACATCGCCATGGTCGCCGCCGCCAGCTGCCACCAGGCGCCGCGCGAAAGCTCAAGCTTCGCGTCGTCGATCATCACGCCCCAGCTCGGCTGCCCCTGCACGCCGATACCGAGGAAGGACAAAATCACTTCCGCCTTGATGGCGGACATGAACTGGATCGAGACATCGATGATCACGAAATGCGAAACGTTCGGCAAAATATGCTTAAAAACCCGAGAAAAATGGCTTGCGCCCACGCTCTCGGCCGCGAGCACGTAATCGCGCGTCTTATGTTTCATGAACTCGCCGCGAATCACGCGGCACAGGCTCACCCAGGCCGTGATTCCGAGCGCGAAATAAATCGCGCCCAAGCCCTTGCCCAGCACGAAGACGATCGCGATCAAGAGCATGATCGATGGCACTGACGACAAGGTCGTGAAAAGCCAAACCACCACTTCGTCGATCCAGCCGCCGAAGTAACCGGCAAGCGCCCCCAGCGTGATCCCGATCGGCGTGCTGATCATGCACGAGACCAGCCCCACGCTCATCGAAACGCGCGCGCCTTGGATCACTTTGTAGAAAACCGAGTAACCGAAATTATCCGTGCCGAAAATCAGCGGCAACGACTGGAAAGACGGAGGCGAGTACGACCCGGCGACCTTCACGTCCCAAGGAGTCGCGATCACCCCAAGCTTCGCCAAGATCGCGACCAGAGCGTAAAAGATAACAATCCCGATGCAGGCGATCGCGAGCTTGTCTTTTTTCAAGCGGCGCAGCCCGTCTTGCATCAGGCTTCGGCCTTCCGGGACCGCGAATTCGATCAAATTGGCTTCATCCGCCGCCGTTAATTCTTTCATGACAGTTTCACCCTCGGGTCCACCCATACATACAGAACGTCAGTCATCGTGTTGCCGAAAATCAGCAGAAACGACTGAAGCACCGTCATGGCCTTCAGCACCTGGAAGTCGCTGTTATTGAGCGCATCGATGGTAATGCCGCCGATGCCGGGAATACCGAAGAAGCTCTCGAGCAGAAACGCGCCCATGATCAAAAGCGGGATCTCGATCACCACGTTGGTGATGATCGGCGCCATGCTGTTTTTCAGCACGTGCTTCAAAAACACGCGAGGCTCGGCCAAACCCTTGGCCCGGGCGGTGCGCACGTAATCCTGATTGGTCTCTTCGAGCACGGCAGTCCGGTAAAACCGAACATCATATCCCAGGCTCACCATTACCCAGATGATCACCGGAAGAGCCACGCTATAAAGCTGCTCCGGAAAGCCCATTTCAAACCCGTGGATCGGGAACCAGCCGAGCCGGTAGGCGAAGAAATACTGACCGAACAGAATATAAGCGAGCATCGGAATGCTCATGCCCAGAACGCAACCGATCACGACCACCTTATCGACCCAACGGCCCCGGAAGTAAGCCACGAGCAAACCGATCACGATCGCGATCAAAGTCGTCAGAAAAAACGCCGGCACGGTCAGCGAAAGCGAAGGACCGATACCGCCCAAAATCATGTCGCGCACCGGCTGATGGGTCACATCGCTCGTTCCGTAATCGAAAGTGACGATCTCTTTCAAAAAATGCGTGTATTGCAGCGGAAGCGATTGATCCCAGCCATGCTGATGACGGATCTCCGCGATGCGCTCGGCAGTGGCGTACTTGCCCGCGATCCGAAGCGCGGGATCCCCGCCCGCGATATTGAACAAAATGAAAACGAGGAAAGTCACCCCGAAAAGAGTCGGGATCGTGCTCACGATTTTTCTGAGAATGTACGAAATCATACCAAGCTCTGCTTACTTCTTTAAGGACGGATCGATCTTCACGTATTTACACCAGCCATGATCGAAAATGTTCAGCTTCACGTTCTTCGTCCAGGGATGGACCACGTCGAAAATCAAGCGATCCACGCCGAAAACCCACGGCGCGTCTTCCGCCGCGATTTTCACCATCTGCTGGTAAATCGCCGTTCTTTGCGGGCCGTCCGGTAAGGTCAGGGCTTTTTCGTAAAGGCGGTCGAATTCAGGATTCGAATAGGCGGCATCGTTCGGCCCCGGCCGCGCGTTCTTGCTGTAAAGAAGCTGCAGGAAATTTTCCGCATCCGGGTAATCCGCCTGCCAGGCCATTCCCCAGAGCTGCCCTTTGCCTTGCTTGATCGAAGCCGTGAACTCGGGCCAGGAGGACGTGCGCACGTCAAGCGTCACGCCGATATTCGCCAGCATCTTCGAAAAAAGCTCGCTCAACTGCCGATCCGTGCTGGATGAGGTCGAAAGATAAACGAGCGGAGACAACCCTTTGCCGTCCGGATAGCCGGCTTTGGCGAGCAGGTCCTTGGCGCGCGCGATGTTCTCGTGACGATATGGATTTTTAAACGCAGGATCGTAGCCGGAAATACCGGGCGGAATCGGGCCCTCGGCGCTGATCGCCCGTCCGTTGTAAAACAGTTCGATCGCGGGATCATGATCCATCGCGAGGCTGATCGCCTGACGCAGCATCTTGGCTCTCGGGCTCATGCCCCCCACCACGGGGTCGAGCATGTTGAAAGCTTCGTAAGTCACGTCAAGGCCAGGGCTCTTGACGAGTCGAATTCCCTTCCGGGCGAGCTCGGGATTGATTTCCTTGGAAGCCGAAACCGCCTGGCTGTAATTATCTTTGGGAATCCCCGAAAGATCGAGCTTACCGGCCATGAAAGACAGCCACTGAGGCTGCGATTCCTCGTAAACCGTCATCACGACCCGATCATTCAGAGGAAGGGTCTTGCCCGCATCCGCGAGATAGCCCGCGGCCTGATCGCCCGTCTCTCCTTCCGACGGATAGCGCTCCATCCGGAAAGTCGGATTACGATCCCAAACGTATTTGCTCCCCGGGGTCGATTCGGTCAGACGGTAAGGGCCGGTCCCCACGGGGTGGTTCGCGAATTCCACGCCGTAAAACTCCGCGGCCTCATGTGGAACGACGTACGTAAACGGCATCGCGAGGAAATAAAGAAATTGCGAGGACGGCTGGGTCAGGGTGATTTGCAAAGTGTAGCGGTCAATGGCCTTCAGCCCGTCTATCGGCTTCGAATAGTCAGCCGTGCCGGCCTTTTGAGCAGCGTTATGCCAATCGCTGATGCCGACCACTTTGCCGTCGAAAATCCAGAATCCAGGAGAGTTGTTCTTAGGGTCGGCCAAACGTTTCCACGAATAGACGAAATCGTCGGCGGTCAGCTCGCGCCCTTTGCCACCCGTCTCCTTAAAACAAGGGTCATCTTGAAAGAGAATGCCCTTCTGGATTTTGAACGTGTAGGTCTTGCCATCCTTGCTCACGATCGGAAGCGCCTCGGCCAGAGCCGGAACCAGAACGTAAGGACGTTTTAAATAATGATATTGAAGCAACCCTTCATAGGGTCGGGAAACCTCATCGCCCGCATACAAATCATCCGCCTGGACAGGATCGAGTCCCTTGATCTTCGCGGGCGAAGCGATGTGAAGCGTGTTGGCGGGCTCCGCTTTTTTCGCATGAGTGCATGCGGATAAAATGAACAAAGATAAAGGCAGGAGCGCCGAAGCGCGTAATCGACGCAACATCGTGATATCTTTAGCGGCGATGTCTCCCCATGTCAATTGTAAGCGCATGGCAACGCCGTCGCTACCGCGGGCGGCTGCTTAGGTATGATCGCGATGGCGCCAATGGAGCTTGATCTCGCCCCGATCCGAATGGGCTTCCCAGCGCAGAGGCGAGCGAGTAACCGCTTCGGGCTCATCGAACTTGAAATCGACCGCAACCGGCCCATCGCCTTGTAGGCCGAGTTCCCAATGAAGCGACTCAGGCCAAAACGATCCCTCATGAACCCGGAAGCGATAAATAAACGTTCCTGAAGAATTGGGGCCCCCGCCCTTCACCACCAATTCGTTTTCCGAATTGATTTGGGCATCGGCGCGCGAACCTGTGGGAGGGCAAGGAATCCGTCCCAAAAAAAGATCCGTCGCGAATCGGAGCGGAATACCCGCCCAAACCCGATGCCCCTTGCGTCCTTGATCGGGCTTGCCCGAGACATCCACGGAGTAATTCGGCCCTTGCACCCGGATTGTCGCCCAAACCCCGCCCAAAGGCTGGAGAATCTCCAGCTCAACGGTGTCGGGGGCCTGCGCACGGACATCGCCATTCAGCTGGCCGGACGCCTCGCGCGATTTGACCTTCATCAAGACGACGCCTTTCGCCTCGCTTACGGAACGGCCAATGGAGCAGGTTTGAGCCAAAAGGGAATCCGCATCGATCTTGGCGCGCAGGCCTTCCGCTTTCTCGACGTGCGCGCAACCATTCAAAAAAGAGCTCAAACCAGCAACGCCAATGACCAATAGAGCGACGGCTGCCCGGCGCAAACGGTGAGTCATATTAAGGCTAATGCCTTATTTCGCGGCGGCAGGCAAACGCTTCGGACCGGACTCGCTCGGAAGACGGCCTTTTTCAACCAGCTCCGTGCGAAGCGAGGAAACCTTATCGGCCAATTTACGACGGGCCTCGTCATCTTCGGCAAAACGCTCGGCATTACGATATTGAGCGAGCGCCTTCTCCTCGAGATCGGCCTTCAGATAAGCATCACCCAAGTGCTCCAGGATCGTAGCCTCGTCCGGCTTCATCTGAGCCGCCTTTTCAAAAGCGACGATCGAATCGCGTGTCCGTCCGCGGACGAACAGGTAATAGCCCCAGCTGTCCTGGATGTAAGCGTTGTCGGGCTTCAAGGCGACCGCCTTGCGCAAAACCTTCTCCGCGTCGTCCAGGCGAATGCCCTTAATCGTCCAGGTATAGCCGATGTAATTCAGGGCATCGACGTTGTTGGGATTCAGAGCGAGGATCTTCTCCATATACTCCAAACCCTTGTCGGCATTGCCTTTGCGGTCATATAAGCTGCCGAGATAATAAATGACCCCCTCATTGTCCGGGAATCGCTTCGCCGCCGACAATAAAGTTGCGATCGCCCCGTCGTAACTCTTCATATCTTCATCCAGGCTGGCTTGGAAAATATAGAAGGTCGGATAGTCCGGCGTTTTCGCGATCGAAGCGGCGATATACTGGCGCGCCTCCTCGGTCTTCTTTTCCTGCTTCAGCAGATAGGCCACATGCATCACGGCCTCGCCGTAAAGCTTGGAGGAAGACGGTATTTTCTTCAAAACCTCGACCGCTTTATCCGTTTGCTGGGTTTCTTCATAAATACTGCCCAGATAATAAATCACGCGATCGGATTCTGGATTTTTCTTAAGAATCGCCTGGAAGACCGCGACTGCCTGATCGTATTGCTTCATTTCCATGCGAATCAGACCCAGCTTAACCGCCGAATTCAGGGCCTCCGGATCCGAAGCGCGCACCGCTTCGAGATACGGAATCGCCATTTCGTACTTTTCTTCCTTTAAGTAGATCGTCGCCAAACGATCAGCCGCGGAAACGTCCTGCGAATCGTCATAAAGCTGCTTATAGACCGCCTTGGCTTCGTCGCTCATCCGGCGCTCTTCGTAAAGATAGCCCAGCGCAAGCCCGGCCTGACTGAAGCCCGGACGGAGCTTCATTGCCATTTTATAAGCGGCAACGGCCGGCTTATAATGCTCCTGCTGCTGCTCCAAATGACCCAGGTAGTAGTAACCGAGCGCGCTCTCAGTGTTTTTAGCCAAGAAAGCCCGGAGCGACTTCACCGCCTCAGGGGATTTTCCGTCCTCGGCCAAAGCCTGTGCCTTATAGACCTCGGCCTCCTCGTGGTGCGGGTCTTTCTTCAATACAGTGTCATATTCTCGCACCGCATCCTCAGAATCATGCGTTTCGGCATAAAGACCGGCCAAGATCAATCGTGCATCGATGAAATTCGGGTCATAATGCAATGCTTCTTTGCAAGTTTCCAAGGCGGCGCTCAACATCCCCTTCTTAATATACTCGGCCGCTAGCCGGGTGTAGACCAGGGCGGACCTCTGATCGAACATCAGGGTCAGCTTATATTCTTCGATCGCGCGATCCGGGTTGCCCTCCGCCTCGTAGGCCTGGGCAAGGCTGAAATGGTACTCGGCTGAAGCCACCGCCTGCTGCTGAGTCGGCACTACGGAAGCCTGGGATGCCGCCATAGGAGCAGATTCCTGGGCGTTTGTTGCTTTGGCAACCGCCTGAATTTTGGGGGTCGAGCACGAACTGACCGCCATAGCGATGGCGACCGTGCATGCAACCTTCTCAATCGAGACCGAGGTGGGGATGGCCTTTTTCATTGGAAATCATTCCTCCAAAGAGCCCATCGGCTGATTGCCGGTAAAACTATCCAAAAAATTGAAGCGGCCGTTGGAACACCTCCTGCAATGCTGCGGTCCGGTGCTGGTCGCGCTCTTGCATAGAGTCAAGAGACGTGCTTTACTAGGTGCGTTAGCCGCAGCAGGACAAAAACCTGCTTTGGCTTGCGGTGCGGCACTTGACTTCGGCGTGATGGGTTGCTATCTGGCAGGATAACTACCTATGACACATTGTGGCGCAGACGTGTGAATCGGGGGATTCAGGCGTTTTCGCATAAAAGTATGAATGAGTAGTACCAACTAACTAGGGGGATTTATGAAAGAAACTAAGATCATTAAGCGTTATCAGAATCGAAAACTGTACGACACTCATGAGTCCAGCTACGTCACGCTGGATGAGATCGCCAAGATGATCAAAGGTGGCGAAGATCTCCGCGTCATCGACAACAAGACCAAAAACGACATTACCGCCGCAACCTTGACGCAGCTTCTTTATGAAAGCGAAAAGAAGGCGAAGACCCAGCCGTCCGTTGAGCTCTTGAAAGAGATCATCCGTCATGGCGATGGCTCCTTCTCCGGCTTCATCGCCGCCAAGGTCAGCAGCGAAATCGCCGCTTTCGACAAAGAAGCCGCCGCGGATGCCGACATTCTCGCCAATCGCGCCGCGATCATGAATCAGTAAGCGTTATTTAACGTTAGTTCCGTTTGCACAGCGCGAAAAAGCCGGTAAACTTGAAGTAGTGACGCTCATTTGAGCTAAAATCCGCTACTTCAAGGAGTGAAGTATGACCACCTCACCGGCCCTCAAACGCCTTTCAGTTCCTCGAGTCTTAGTCGAAGCCATTGTTGTCATGGTTATGTTTTCAGGGGCCACGATTGCAAGAGCTTCGACTAATTCGAGCTGGTCAACCCAATCCGGTTGGGACTCCGACACAAACAACAACACGAATCATCAAAACGAGTCCTCCTCCACCCGATCACACTCAGCCAACAAATCGATCGCGACCGCCACGGCAGAAGACGATAAGGTTTCACCCTTCGCTCCCGGCACCCACAACTTGGCGCTGGAAATGGGCCAGGTTTTCCTCATGGGGAATCTGGGGAATAACTACTCGGATGCCATCGGCACGCAGGTCCACTACACTTACGGCGTCAGCGATCTTTTCGGATTCGATTCGAGCGTTGGTTATTCCAGCCACTCCGGGGGCAACTACTCGATGTTCAGCGCTCTGGCGGGGATGAGGACCAACCTGGCCTGGTACGACAAGATCGTCCCCTACTTCAGCTTCGGCTTGGGCTTTTATCGCCCCAGCTATTCGGGCTCAGGCTCGGCTTCGGGTTCAAGCCAGGTCATGCTTCCCGCCGGCGATTCGGTATCCGCCTTATTGTTCGGCGTGCATATGGGTCCCGGCGTCGACCTCGAAGTGACCAAGCATGTGTTTTTCGGAGCCTCGCTCACTCTGCACGATATGTTCGGGTCCACCCAAACCGTGGCCAATAATCAAAACGTGAACACGGGCGGGATCTATACCTCGTTCCTGCTCCACGCCGGCGTTACTTTCTAACTCTCTCCCTTGGCGCGGCTGATCAGCGCGGTGATTTCCTCGGCGCTGACTTCGTATTTTTTAGAGCAGAAATCACAGAGAACCGAAGCGCCCTTGTCTTCGGCGAGCATGCTCTGCAGCTCGGCGACGCCGACCAAAGTGAGCGCGCGCTTCACCCGGTCCCATGAGCAATCGCAATGCAGCGAAAGAGGCCTCTCTTCCAGCATCACAAATGCGGTGCTTTGGAAAATCTGGGAAAGAATCTGGATCGGGTCCGAATTCTCCACGATCCGGCGAGAAAGCGAATGGATTTCCTGAATATGGGACTCGATCATCTGGATCTCGGATGGCGTCGCCCCAGGCAAAGCTTGAACCAGAAACGCTCCCGCCGCTAAAACCCGACCGTCCTTCATTTCGACGGCAAGCCCCACCGAGGAAGGAATCTGTTCGCTCTGGGCCCAGTAAAAAGTCAAATCCTTCGCCAGGTGGCCGGTCACCAACGGAACGGTGCCGATGTAAGGCTGCCCCTTCTCGTGCCCACTTTTCGTACGAAGCACGGAGAGCAAGCCCTCGCCCCAGGGACCGATCTTAGGCCCGATCTCAAATACAACGCCGTCCTCGGGTAAATCGGGCGCGAACTCTTCCAGCGGCCGTTCGCGCTCAATCACGTAACCGCGGGTGGTTCCGTTCGGATGCGCATCGACCAAGGCCTGCAAAATATTGCCGGAGCCCCGGATATTGAGATTCACCCGCTCCTGGTCTTTACAGTTGGAAGCAATCAACAATGCGCCCATCAATGCTTCGCCGAGCGCGCGGGTACCAGCCTCGCTCAAGCCATGCTGATCGGCGGCCTGCTGGACGAGATCCTTGGCCTCGATGGCCACACCGCGGATATTTCCTTGGGTTGAAATGCACTTGATCCATTTACTGGTGCCCATTGAGGAAGGCATAGCACAAGTTGGGGTCAGGGGGTGGGGTGAGTGTGCCGAATTATGCTGGCCTATCGCGCACGTCCTCCTGACTAGGGACCCTAAAAACGCGACTTCCTGTCGCTTCCCTAGCGGATACGCCAGCATAATTCGGCACACTCACTATTGATCACCAAACGAAAAAGGGCCCTGGAAGAGATTCTCTTCCAGGGCCCTTTAAAATTGAACAGCGAGCGATCAGATTACATCATGTCGCCGTAGCCGCCCATGCCGCCCATGCCGCCCATTCCGCCTTGGCCGCCCATGGCAGGAGCCGATTCACGCTTCGGCTTTTCCGCGATGAGGGTTTCGGTGGTGAGCATGAGGCTAGCCACGCTGGCTGCGTTCTGGAGAGCGCAACGAGCGACTTTGGCGGGATCGATCACGCCAGCGGCGATCAGGTCTTCGTACTTCTCGGTCAGAGCATTGAAGCCCCAGGACGAAGAAGCATTCGAGACGACCTTATCGACCACGATCGAGCCTTCGTGACCCGCGTTGCCAGCGATCTGGCGAAGCGGCTCTTCGAGGGCGCGACGGATGATGTTCACGCCAGCTTGTTGCTCGGCGGAGAGACCCTTCAAGGCGTCGAGCGTACGGCCAGCGCGGAGAAGCGCGGTTCCGCCGCCAGGCACGATGCCTTCTTCGACCGCAGCGCGGGTAGCGTTGAGGGCGTCTTCGACACGGGCCTTCTTTTCCTTCATTTCAACTTCGGTGGCTGCACCGACGTTGATGACGGCCACGCCGCCAGCAAGCTTAGCCAGGCGTTCCTGGAGCTTTTCGCGGTCGTAGTCGGAGGTGGTTTCTTCGGTCTGGGCGCGAATCATCTTCACGCGAGCATCGACTTCAGCCTTGGTTCCAGCGCCGTCCACGATCGTGGTGTTGTCTTTGTCGATCGTGACTTTCTTGGCTTGGCCGAGGTCTTCAAGGCGGGTTGCCTCGAGCTTGTGGCCCAAGTCTTCGGAAATCACGCGGCCGCCGGTGAGGACAGCCAGGTCTTGCATCATTTCCTTGCGGCGATCGCCGAAGCCAGGAGCCTTAACGGCCGCGACTTGGAGGGTTCCGCGGAGACGATTGACGACGAGGGTTGCGAGCGCTTCGCCTTCGACTTCTTCGGCGATGATGACCAAAGGCTTCGAGCGTTGAACAACCTTCTCGAGAACCGGGAGAAGATCCTTCATCGACGAAATCTTCTTGTCGTAGAGCAGGATGTAAGGGCTATCGATGACCGCTTCCATCTTCTCCGGATTGGTGACGAAATACGGAGAGAGGTAGCCGCGATCGAACTGCATGCCGTCGACGGTGTCGAGGGTGGTTTCGGCGGTCTTGCTTTCTTCGACGGTGATGACACCGTCTTTGCCGACCTTTTCCATCGCTTCAGCGATGATCTTGCCGATGGTCGGATCGTTGTTGGCGGAAATGGTGCCGACCTGGGCAACTTCCTTCTGATCCTTGATGGGCTTCGAGAACTTCTTGAGTTCAGCGATCACGAGCTCGACGGACTTGTCGATGCCGCGCTTGAGTTCCATCGGATTGAGGCCAGCGGCCACGATTTTCGCGCCTTCGCGATAAATCGCCTGGGCGAGAACGGTCGCGGTGGTGGTTCCATCACCGGCGTCGTCGTTGGTCTTCGAAGCGACTTCGCGGACCATCTGAGCGCCCATGTTTTCGAACTTGTCGGAAAGCTCGATTTCCTTGGCAACGGTCACGCCGTCCTTGGTGACGTTCGGAGCGCCGAACGACTTCTCGATGACGACATTGCGGCCCTTGGGACCGAGGGTTACTTTCACAGCATCGGCGAGGATGTTAACGCCGTTCAAAATGGCTGAACGGGCTTCCTCGGAAAAACGTAGTTCCTTAGCGGACATTTTAAATCTCCTTGAATTTGAATGGTTCTGAAATTACGCGAGCACGCCGAGGATGTCTTCCTCGCGCATCATCAAATATTCCTCGCCGTCGATCTTGATCTCGGTTCCGGAATACTTGCCGAAAAGAATGCGATCGCCCTTCTTGACGTCCAGAGGACGAATCTTGCCGTCTTCGGCCACGCGACCCGAGCCCACAGCGATGATTTCGCCCTGGATCGGCTTTTCTTTTGCGGTGTCGGGAATGATGATCCCGCCCTTGGATTTTTCTTCTTCGCTGAAACGCTTGACCAATACGCGGTCATGTAGCGGACGTACTTGCATGAGAGTCAACCTCCTAAAGTTTAACTAGTTGCCGAAATATTGGTCATCATCCAGGTGATGTCAAATTCAAACCCGAGATTTTTTTGCTAAAGGTGCGTCAAATCGGGCAAAAAAATGAATTTGACGCGTTGAGTTATTAATGCTATTTACCCCCGTATGACGCGCAAAAATTTACGCCGTTTAGCTTTAGCCTTTGCAATTTCAATGACCTTGCCGGGGTTGGCTCACGCTGGAAAAACCGCAAAAACTGCGGATATTTATTCAGCCACCGAAAGCGCGAACGTCGCGGGCATCGCCCCGACCGGCAACCAAGAGCCGGTTGCGATCGCGGCGCCCCGGAAGGTTACCTATGACGCGGTTCCAATCGATCAAGTGGATTCGATCTTGAAGCGACTCAAGCTGGTGGAAGAAATTCTCCAGAAATATGGCCGTGCCTATGACTACCGCACCCATACCACCCACGAATTCGAGACGATCCTAACTCAGCTTGCGGCCGCCTCCCGGCCTGCCGCGACGGAAACCAAATCCCTGCGCGTCCTTCCTTCCCTGCCGGCGGTGCCGGTAACCGTGCCGGCATCTGATTCCGCTAGTTAACTGGGCCAGCTCGTGGTTTTTTACCGCTATGGTTCATTCGATCGGCCGTAGCGCCCTGCTGTCTCTGTTGGCAAGCTTTCCACTTTTTCTTTTGCCCTCCTGTGCGGGCTCGCACATCCAATCAACACACGACCTTCAGCCCGGCCTGCCCGGCGAAGCGCGGCTTCAGAATATCCGTCAGATCACTTTCGGCGGCACCAACGCCGAAGCCTACTGGTCCTTTGACGGAAAATCGCTCGCCTTCCAACACAAGGGCTTGGGCGATCAGCAACCAAAGTGCGATCAGATTTACCGGATGGATTCGAACGGCGAGTCCGTCCGCATGGTCTCGGACGGGCAAGGCCGCACGACTTGCTCTTATTTTTTTCCGGATGATTCGCGAATTCTTTTCAGCAGCACCGCCGAGCCCGAGCTCGGCAAACCCACGGCCTGCCCTAAAGAGCCGGATATGAGCCAAGGCTATGTTTGGCCGATTTATCCGCAATATCAAATCTACGCCGTGAAGCCGGACGGAAGCGACCCGCTCCCGCTCGAGCCCGGCGCCCCGCGCGCCTACAACGCCGAAACGACGGTTTGCAAAGACGGGAGCGTTGTTTTCACGAGCGATCGATCGGGGGATCTCGAACTTTATACAGGCAAACTCGACTCCCGCTTCGGCACGATTTCGGACATTCGCCAGATCACGCATCTTTTGGGCTATGACGGCGGAGCCTTTTTCTCGGCCGATTGCAAACAGCTGGTTTGGCGGGCATCGCGCCCTCGCGCCGGAAAAGAGGCGACGGAATATAAAGCGCTTCTGGAAAAGCATCTCGTGCGCCCCACCGAACTTGAGATTTGGACGAGCGACGCCGACGGCTCGCATGCTCGTCAAGTCACCCGCCTGGAGGCGGCAAGCTTCGCGCCCTTCTTCACCCCTGACGGCAAGAAAATCATTTTCGCCTCCAATCCGCGCGATCCGCACGGACGGCATTTCGACCTCTATCTGATCAACACCAACGGCACGGGCCTGGAGCGCGTCACTTATTCGAACACGTTCGAAAGCTTTCCGATGTTTTCCCCCGACGGAAAACGCATCGCCTTCTCTTCCAATCGAAACGCGAGCCAGCCTCACGAAACGAATGTTTTCGTGGCCGATTGGATCGGTGCCGAGAACGCGGCCCCGGCGCGACCCGATCCGTTATCCGCTCAAGCCGATCCGGCCGATCGATTTTACGAAATCGTCCGCACTTTGAGCGCGCCCGAGATGGAAGGTCGCGGCATCCGAACCCAAGGGCTTTTGAAGGCACAGGATTTCATTGAAGGACAAATGAGGGCCATCGGGCTGAAAACGCATCGCCAAAAAGTGGAAAAGCCGGAAGGCCTGGGCGACAACGTTTTGGGTGAGCTCGGAAAAGGCTGCGCGCGCGGCCTCGCGCCCGTGGTGATCGGCGCGCATTTGGATCATTTGGGAGTGACGCCCGAAGGATTACACCCCGGCGCCGATGATAATGCATCGGGAGTGGCCGCCATTCTCGAAACGGCCCGGATCCTTGCAACTGATAGGGCTGCGGCCAAACGTTGCTTTATTTTCGCCGCCTTTACCGGGGAAGAGACGGGGATCATCGGCTCCTCCCGCTATGCCGAATCACTGGTGAAATCAGGCAAACGCCCCAAAGCCATGCTGAATCTCGATGTGGTGGGACGGCTCGAGAACAACCAGGTCACGGTTTTCGGCAGCGACAGCGCTCCCGAATGGAAAACCCTTCTGAGCGACGAATGCCCCAAACTTCGCCTCAGCTGCACGGGCGGCGGCGATGGCCTGGGACCAAGCGATCAGATGGCTTTTTATTTGAAAAAAATCCCGGTGCTGCATTTCTTCACCGGAGCTCATCCCGATTACCATCGGCCGACCGATACCGCCGACAAGATCAACGCCACCGGTGGCGTGCAGGTCGCCGAGCTCGTCGCCCAAGTAGCCATTCGCACGGCCTCGGCGAGCCAGACCCTGACCTATCGGAAGTCTCACGGCCGATCAGCCTTGGCACCGACAGGTTCAGGCGATGGCCGCGCCTCCGGCGGAGCCTATCTCGGCACCATCCCGAATTATTCGGAGATCTCAAGCTCAACGAAAAATGATAACGGCGTTCCCCTGGCCGGGGCGCGCCCCGGAAGCCCCGCCGACCTTGCCGGCATTCGCGAAAAGGATACCCTTTTAGCCATTCGCGCCCTGAACGATCCCAACCCCTCGATCGTCTATGCGGTTCATAATCTTCAGGATTTTATGGCCGCGCTCGGAAACCTGCACCCCGGCCAAAAGGTGGTGCTTGAGATCCTTCGAGAAGGAAAAAAGACCGACTTACCCGCCACCATCGGGGTCCGCGGCAAATGATCGCAAGAAATCATTGACTCAAGAGAGCGAATCGCATAACCCAATGGGGTTTCTCGATATTTGACATCGCGGGTTGGTAGCTCAGTCGGTAGAGCAATGCCCTGAAAAGGCATGTGTCGGCGGTTCGATTCCGTCCCAACCCACCATTTTAAAAAATCCCCAAGAACCAGAAAAATTTTAGCCAATGAAAAATGTGGCAGGCGAAGCCGCGTCCATTGCTCCGCGAGATTTTTTAGAATGGTGGGTTTTGCAAAGACGCGCAGTGAAGCCGCGCTTGCGCGGCGGAACGAAGCGTACCCTAGGACGGAATCGCAGGGGAGGCCGACGCAGCCTCGGAGCGTGAAGCGAAGAGGCGAAGAGGCGAAGAGGCGAAGAGGCGAAGGCGAGATTCCGTGCCAATCGAAGCAAACTGTAAGTTAAAGCTAAATCAGTAAAATTATGTATTATCAATATGTTGCAAATAATAGCACTACATTTGCACAATTTCACAAATATCTATCAGTATTTTACAACTACATGATATTATGCATTTATGCTTTCCGCCCGAGTCACTGTCGACTACTTACAGGATCTGCTCCTCGGATCTAAGGGGGCTTTTGAACTTAAAGCGTTCGACGTATCCATTCTACCCTTCTGGGTGGGGCGAGCGACCTCCATTACTGAAGCAGTCGCGCCACAAGGCCTTCGCTTTCTCCTCGCCTTTCCCTCACCCGAAGCCGCCATGGCTGCCGACCAGCTCTTGTTTATCTATCGTCAACTTAGGGAAAAAGGGCGCCTGCCTGTGATCATAGTGGCCGATACTCTCCCACCCCAGGTCCGGGCGGCACTGACCCGCGAACGGTGCCAGACGGTAATTACTGGCCGCCAGCTTTTCGCGCCCGAACTTGGAATTTTGCTGAATACTAAGTTCGAGGATAGCCTAAAGCCTGTCGAGTCCCCCTTGGACAAACGCACGATCGAACTTTCCAAAACCGCTCGTCAGGTCCTGGTCGCTCTTCTACAGAAGAAACTCCCTCAAACCGAGACCAACCTCTCCTCGTTTGCCAAGATCTACAGCGAAACAATCGCACGAGCGGAGCATCCGGAAGCTCTCCTTACTGTCTTGAGCCATCTCTCCCGTGCCGTAACGCAGCTTGAAGAGCTTCAGCTCGTGACGACCTCGCGCATGGGGCGGGAACGAAGAATCCGTTTTCATACTGCGTCTGAGCTTTGGTCAGGCCTCTGCCGGCATACGAAAACGATTGTCAGTGAGACGGCGCTTGTACCCGTCGACCTGATCACTCGGAGAGATAGGCTTTTTCTTTCAGGCGAATCGGCCCTGAGCCATTACTCGAATCTCTCGGCTCCATCGGTGCCCACGTATGCGGCAAATGGTTGGGAGTTTAACGAGCTCAAACATCATCGTCGATTCCAGGCCGAGGCCCAGACAAAGCCCAATACATTGAAGATTGAGCACTGGAAAACTGACCCCGTCTTCTTATGTGAATGGTTCGATAAGAAAATGGTTGTCAATCGGATTGATCTAGCGCTTTCGCTCCGGCTCGAAAGAGATGAGCGCGTGCGAATCGCGATCAGCGAAATGTTAAAAAAATACGACCTCGCGGCTGAGCCGCTTTGGAGCTACTAAGCCTCATGGGAGTCCAGAAGGACGAAATTGCCGACTTCGCAAAATATTTCAGTGAATTCTCCGATTGCTATTCAGTGATCGGCGGCACAGCGACGCTCATGTACCTTGACGAACGGCGCCCGGGTCAGCACAACAAAGCGACGAAGGATCTCGACATTGTCGTTCTAGATCTGAGCGGCGATCAGAAGCAATCCAAGTTCTTGGAGCACTTCAAGACCTACGTCGAAAAGATGGGTTACAGGCCCTCTCAAGGCGGGAATGGAACCATCAAAGCTTATCGCTTTATTGATCCCAAAAACGGCCCAGCTCCCAAACAGATAGAAATAGCGACAAGTGCGCCAGGCGGAATACCACTGGAGCAAAAGGCCCAACGCCTTACCGAATTCGACATGTCCGCAATCGTTTGCGATCCCGACTATCTAAAATTCGTTCGAACATACTCGGAGCTGAAACCAGTATTGGGCCAAGGCACAGAGCCCATTCCTCTGGCAAAAGTGATCCCAATTGTCATGATGAAAGCCCTGGCGTACATCAACCTCGAAGCCACCTCGACCTTTCACTCTGGACGACACGCCTCCGATATCGCTCGTCTCTCCGAAATCGTCCAAGCAGGAGACGAAACCTCAGTTCCTAAGAAAATCTACGAGCCTTACCTGAAATTAAAAGAACGAGCCGACAAAGCTTTTACTCCGGAGCGATTGAAAGCTACGTTAAGAAATAGCGCGACCGCCGCTGAGGTATTTGAGGCGATTGAACGCTTTGCAATCCCTTTGACCGAATAATTTCCAGGACCTAGCTAATAACAGCTCTCCCCGATCCAGCCAAGCCACTCTCTCTTATTTCGGAGCCAGTTCCCCGAAGAAGTAGGAGGCCGTTACTCCGCCGTCCATGAGAAAATCGCTTCCGGTAATAAACGCTCCTTCCGGCCCCATGAGGAGAGCCGCTACATGAGCGACCTCGTCTGAAGTTCCAGCGCGCCCCACCGGGCACAGATCGATCATACGACGATAGCCTTCCCCGCGGGGACCGGTGAGCTCATCTTTGGCTAATGGGGTGATAATAATCCCCGGGCTGATCGTATTGATTCTTGCGCCACGTTTTCCCCACCTTACCGCTTCAGCCATCACGCGAAGCGCATTGCCGCGCTTTGCGAGCTGATAAGCATGCAAAGTGTCCTTCACTTGATCGGGTTGAAGGAATGGAAGCGACAGAAGCTGCTCAGTGGGAGTCATGGCCAGCGCCTTGCTCTGATCACTCGTGAGCGCGCCCAAGCGATGACCGGATTGCGACGCAATGACCACACCCGAACCGCCGTTTGCGATAACGCTCCCAAAGACTTCAAGCACGAGAGCAGTGCCATAGAGATCGACCTTTAAAACAGCCGTAACCGGGGCTTGTGACGGCGAACCCCCTGCTGCATGGATGAGATGAGTTACATTACCCATGGATTTAGCTTGATCGCCAAGCCTTTCGACATCAGGGCGTGAGGAAACATCGACGACGGCGGTACTCACATCAAAACCGGCGTCGCTTAGGACTTTCGCCGCGGCGTCCGCATTTTCTCTTTTTAAGTCGGCAAGCAGAACATGTTTTCCTGAGCTCACACTTCGCGCAATTGCGACCCCGATCAGTCCTGATCCGATTAAAACCGTGACGTTTTTCATATGCTTCTTCCCTTCAAAGAAGGCCGTATCTTAACCAGAGCACACCTCCAGGCAGTGTTTTTACCGACTTGAGTCGCATTCGCGTTGCTCTTCGTCTTGTATAACCTTCCTCGACGTCAAAAAGGGTGGATGTCCCGGTGGACCCGTCCGCAATGGGTATAACGAGCTGACTGAGTTCATCAATCAAACCTGCCTTGAGGAATGAGCCGTTGACGATTCCCCCGCCCTCTAGAAGCAGGCGTTTGATCCCAAGTAGCTGTCGCAGTTTTTTCAGCGCGGTCGCGAGATTGATCGCTGCTTTGCCGGCAAAGATGTATGAAACCTTTTTTTCGCGAAGGTGTTTCAAATAAGCGGTTGAAACCTTCTCCGTTAAAACCTCAACGACGTGGTCGCCGCTGATTGAATTTGAGTCCCAACGGCACTTTCCGGACGGATCGACGACAATAGCAAAGCTTCTAGCCTTCTCGTCGCCTACGAAGTCCTCTTTAGGAATTGAGGGATCAGGCTTTCCAAGACTCTTTATCTTCGAACTCGAGTAACCTTCCATCGAAGTGCGACCAATGATCCATGCATCGCCCTTGAATAACTCGTGGCATTTTTCATATTGCTCACCTACCGAAGAATGACCTGGTAAGTTCTCCAACTGAATTTTTCCGTCAACTGTCGTCACCATGTGGCAGATGACATAGGGTCGCACCGCGCGTTGCTTCTTCATGGCTTGCTCCTAAAGTTCGTCCCGTACTCGTCATCAGTCACTTTTTCCATCCACTCGACGGATTTGCCATTGAGGGCTTCTTGAATCGCGAGATGGGTCATCTTCGTGTCTGGACCTGCTCCGTGCCAATGCTTCACTCCCGGCGGAGTCCAGATCACATCGCCTTTCTGGATTTGCCGAATAGGCTTGCCCCATTCCTGAATAAGCCCAGCCCCCTCAGTCACAACGAGAAGCTGCCCCTTGGGATGGGTATGCCAAGCCGACCGAGCCGAGCATTCAAAACAAACATAACCCGCGCTCATGTTCGAGGGGTCTTCCCCGGAAAAGAGGATCGTAAAGTTTACTTCTCCGGTAAATGTGGCATCTGGGCCGCGACTCAGGGGCTGTCCTTGGGGTTGATGATTTTAAGTTTCGTGTTTTCCGATGGAATGCTTGTCATCTTTTAAACCTCGCGATCGATTCGTTTTTGAAGATTTTCCGGGTAGCGATCACCTTGAGCTTTGATCTTTGAAGCCGCTTGCTCGATGTCATGAAGGTCTTTGGACGTAAGCTGAATGTCCGCGCCGCCGGCGTTTTCAATCATGCGGTCAATCTTAGTCGTTCCCGGAATCGGCACTATCCAAGGCTTCTGCGCCAAGATCCACGCCAATGCGACTTGGGCAGTCGTGGCGTTTTTCTCTTCTGCTACCCGAGCAAGAAGATCGACGAAGGCTTGGTTAGCCTTCAGGTTCTCTTCTTGAAAGCGCGGTACGATGTTTCGAAAATCACCTTGCCCGAACTTCGTGCCCGGCGCGATCTTGCCGGTCAAAAACCCTTTGCCAAGCGGGCTAAAGGGAACGAAGCCGATCCCGAGCTCTTCGAGAACCGGGAAGATTTGCTCCTCGGGCTCTCTCCACCAAAGCGAGTACTCACTTTGAAGCGCCGCCACCGGTTGAACCGCATGGGCCTTCCGGATGTTCTTGATTCCCGCTTCGGACAGACCGAAGTGTTTGACTTTGCCTTCTCGGATCAGGTCTTTCACTGCGCCCGCAACGTCTTCAATCGGAACGCCTGGATCAACACGGTGTTGATAGAAAAGATCAATGTGATCCGTCCTGAGGCGTTTCAGCGAGGCTTCGCAAACGGCTCGAATGTTTTCCGGGCGACTATCGACCTCGCCGAGATTGCCTTTCTTGAATCCGAATTTCGTCGCGATCACTACTTTGTCACGATACGGAGCTAGGGCTTCGCCCACGATTTCTTCGTTCGTATAAGGACCGTAGACTTCTGCCGTATCGAAAAACGTATAACCCCGTTCAATAGCGGCGTGAAGAACCTTGATCGCATCTTGCGCACTCGGCTTCTCGGCGTAGGCGTGGCTGAGTCCCATGCAGCCGAAACCGATTGCTGACACTTGCGGTCCAAGTTTTCCCAGTTTTCTCGTTTTCATTTCAGACCTCTCTTTAAAGCTTCGCCATGTCGACGACGAAGCGGTAACGAACGTCACTCTTCAGTACGCGCTCGTAGGCCGCGTTGATTTGCTCGGGCGCGATGACTTCGATCGCGGGAGTTACGTTGTACTTAGCGCAGAAATCCAGCATCTCTTGCGTTTCCTTGATCGAGCCGATCGCGGAGCCCGCGTAACTTCGACGTTGCACGAGCAGCGGGAACGGAGAAACCGTGTATGGCTTCTCCGGCGCGCCGACTGAAACCAGCGTTCCATCCGTCTTGAGCAGCCCGAAGTAGTCATTCAAATTGAGTTCGGCCGAAACCGTATTCACAATGAGATCGAAACTGTTCGCGTGCTCCTGGAAGACTTTCGGATCGTGAGTGGATACGAAGTGGTGAGCGCCCATCTTTTTGGCGTCTTCGCGCTTTTTATCGGAATGACTCAGAACCGTCACATCGGCTCCGAGCGCAACCGCGATCTTAACGCCCATGTGCCCGAGGCCGCCAAGCCCCATGATTGCGACCTTCTGGCCCGGCCCCGCCTTCCAGTGCATGAGCGGCGAATACAGCGTAATGCCGGCACAAAGAAGAGGCGCGGCTTTGTCCAAGGGCAACGACTTGGGAATCCCAAGCACGTAGTCCTCGTTGACCACGATCACGTTCGAGTAACCGCCCTGGGTCACGGACTTTCCATCGCGCTCAAGCGCGCTGTAGGTGAGAGTGTTGCCTTCAAGACAATATTGATCGAGCTTTTTCTTGCAGTTCACGCACTGACGGCAAGAGTCGACAAAGCAGCCTACGCCGACGTGATCGCCGACTTTGTACTTCGTGACATTCGATCCTACCGAGCGGACGACGCCAGCGATCTCATGACCCGGCACCATGGGGAAGCGCGATAAGCCACCCCATTCGTCACGGGCCATGTGAATGTCCGAATGGCAAATGCCGCAATATTTGATGTCGATCACAACGTCGTGCTCTTTGGCATCGCGCCTCTCGAACGAGAAGGGTCCCAGAGGGGCCTTTGCGGAGGGGGCGGCGTAACCTTTTGCTTTGATCATGTCAGTTCCTTTTTGAGCTAAAAAATTCGTCTGTTTGCCTTATAATCTACGCCGATTTATATTTAAGATAAACACCATCTACGTTGATGAGCTTTTAAGGAACGCTTAATAATGCAAACTGACCAGTTGAACGGCCTCATCGCCCTCAAAGCGGTGGCCGATAAGAAAAGCTTCACGGATGGTGCCGAATTGCTCGGAGTCTCGACATCCGCGGTAAGTCAATCGATCAAGCAGCTGGAGGCACGACTCGGTGTAGCGCTTCTTGCGCGAACGACTCGAAGCATCAGCCTCACTGAAGCGGGCGCGCGATTCCTCGACCAGGCGGGCCCAGCGCTCGAGCAGATCCTGAGTGCGATGGAAAACGTGGGATCTTACGCGGAGCACCCCTCCGGTTTATTGAGGCTGAATCTTCCGAGAGCGGCCTATCTCAACCTCATGGAACCGTTGATTACGAGCTTCATAAAGAAATATCCTGAAGTGACGGTTGATGTATTTTTCGACGACGATCTTTCGGACATCGTTGGCAGTGGCTTTGACGCAGGAATTCGCCTGTCCGAAATGATGGCTAAGGACATGGTCACTTTGAAACTTTTAGGGCCAGTCCGCTTCGTAGTTGCCGGGTCGCCCAAATACTTCAATAAGATGGGGCGTCCCAAGCATCCAAAGGATCTTCTTTCCCACAACTGCATCCGGATGAGAGTTGGAACCAACGAGTTGTATGATCGCTGGGAGTTCGAAGACAAAGGCAAGGACTTCCAAGTCCAAGTCAGCGGATCCCTGATCTTCAATGATAGTATCTTGGTCGTGAATGCGGCCCTCCAGGGAGCTGGGATCACCTACTGCGTGGAAGAGCGCATCCGCGACAAAATCGAATCCGGAAAACTTGAGGTCGTTTTAGGCCAGTACGCGGCAATTAGCGGAGGATTTCACCTCTATTACCCGAAGCGGTCGCAAGTATTGCCAAAACTTAGGGCGTTTGTTGACCACATTAAGAGCGAGAGCTCGAAGACAAAATAGTACTCCGCCACTCGATCAGTTTTACTGACAGGCGTTACACATCGAAAACGTGAGTAATTTTCAATTCTTGACTCTTTTGATTCGGTATTATAAAATTAACGGTAATCGGGACTAAGTGGGGCTTCAATGGGGGCGTTAAATCATATTTTTAGATCTTTGCTGATCGGGGCCCCCCTGTGCCTTGGTCTTGCGTCGTGTTTGCCAACGAAGGCGATCAACTCCCCAAGCACAGCTCCCGCTTCGGTCGCTCTCACTTCCACCTCGCAGACGACAGCCTCCACTGTTGCCGCGTTTTCCGTGCCTGCGGGAGCCGTCGTCGCGCTCACCAACAGCAATAGTGGGCTTTGCATCGACGTCCCTGACGCCTCGACACAACAGGGGCAGCAACTCCAGCAATTCGGCTGCAACGGGACTCGCGCCCAACAGTTCGTCGCGCAGGCCAACGCCGATGGCACCACCACCTTCATCAATTCCAACTCCGGACTCTGCATGGCCGTCCGCGCGTCGGGAACCGCGAACGGCACCCCCCTTCAGCAGTCCTCGTGCAATGGAACCCCAGCTCAGAAGTTCGTACTCACCTCCGCCTCCGGCGGCTTCAGCCTGGTCAGTTCGCTCGGATCCTCCTCTCTCCCGCTTTGCGTCGACGTTCCCGACGCTTCGACCTCGGCGGGAGCGCTGATGCAAATCTATTCCTGCAACAGCACGAGGGCCCAGTCTTTTTCCATGGCGCCCGCGCAGACCGTCCGGCCCCTGATCAACGAAAATAGCGGGCTCTGCCTGACGGCACCCGATTCGAACGAACGGACCCAGATGGTCCAGAAGGCCTGCGATGGAACGACGGCCCAACAATGGTCGTTTGAAGCGGCCGCGCTGGGCGCAAGCCCGAGCGGATCGAGCTATTACCAGATCCGTAACATTGGCACCGGGATGTGCCTGGACGTGCTGGGTTTCGGCACCTCGAATGGCACGATATTGGACCAATGGCCGTGCACGCAGAACAACAACCAGTTATGGAAGGTCAACTCGCTGGGGCCGGATCGCGTGCAGATCGCGACCGCGCTCAACGGAAAGTGCATAGAAATTCTGGGCTGGGCCACGGCCAGCGGTTCGGGCGCCGACATGTGGGATTGCCACGGCGGCGTGCCTGACAATCAGGCCTGGCTCGCGGGGCAAGCGACCTATGTCAGCTGGAGCTCGCAGCCGGGCACCCTGACCTCACCAATTTCCAATCCCCTGAAAGCCTCCTTTGAAGGTAAAACGACGCGCCTTTCGGACGGCAGGCTCATGGCCACGTTCGGCAACCCGGTCAGCAACGGCGAGGCGCTCGGCAGCCTCATCAGCAGCGACGGAGGGCAGACGTGGGGCAGCTTCCTGGAAGTGAATCGCGCTTATAACGGGAACAACGGAAATTTCACGACCTCGGAACCTACGGTCCAGTCCCTCGTCACCCAATACGGGACCTGTGTTGACATGGCCAACCCGTTTCCCCTGGAAATGAAATACAACTCGGCCCTCAAAGGCTCAGTGCTCGTCGCGTTTCGGGACCGGACGGCTATATGCGGGCAGCCAGCGAGTGAAGCATCGGGCTATGCAAGCTGGTCGACCCATCGGCTTCAAGTCGCGATCCTCAAGCCAGGCGCAAGCACGTTCACCTATCTCAGCACGATCGTCGATCGGGAGGCCGTCGAAGGCTATTGGGAGCCATTCCTGCTCGAGCGGTCTGATGGAACGATACAGGCCTACTTTTCGGAGGAATACTTTTCGGGATCTAATCTGAATCAGCGGGTCGCGATGAAATCTTCTTCGGATGGCGTCAGCTGGGGAGCCAAGACCGTCGTCGCCGACACCGGATACAACCGTGACGGTATGCCCGTGGCCGCCGATCTCGGCAACAACCACCTGATGGTCGCTTTCGAGTCCAATACCGGCGCGAACGGAACGTTCATGATCAATCAGATCCACTCCTACGATGGCGGCAAGACGTGGACGAACCGCGGCCCGGTTTTCGAAACCGCTAAATACGCTGGGGCTCCTGCGATCGCGAACGTCCCGGGGGTCGGCATTTTCGTCGGTTTTCAGACGACCGCCGACAATTCGAACGCGCCCGTGGGTAACGATCCGAACTATACCAGCGATACGAGTTTCGAGGCGGTTTTCAGCGCGGATCAGGGCAAGACCTTCGGATCGCGCTTCACGATCGCGGGAGGCGCCGACTCGTCCGGAAAGTGGCATCCGGCGATTTGGGGCAGCCTTTTTTCCGATAGCTCGAACCAGCTCCTCGGGTTAGCGGGGGTGGACGGCGCAGCAGCCGTCGAGCTCGGCAACCCAGTGACGCCTCTTTACTCTCAATCGCTCGTGAACGAGCACAGCGGACTTTGCTTGGACGACGCGGGTTGGAGCACGAACGAACGCACCCAGATGATCCAATGGGAGTGCACCGGCAATCCTAACCAGGATTGGATTGTGGAAGCCCGCGGTAGCGGGCTTGTCCAGTTCCGAAACTCATTCAGCGATATGTGCCTGGATGTGCTGGGGTACGGAACGACCGACGGCACCGGCGTCGACCAATGGCCCTGCACCGGAAACGCGAACCAGCTCTGGCAGATGAACCTTCTCGGAGACGGCAGCAGCAACCGCAAACAGCTCATTTCGGATTGGAACAGCAAATGCGTCGACATGCTCGGCTTTTCTACCGCGGATGGAACCGGCGCGGAGGTCTGGGCCTGTCATGACGGTACTTCGAACAACCAGGTTTGGCTCAGCACCGACCAGCCGTAAGCAATCCTTGAGCTATGTCCCGCCCCCAACATAGGCACCTGTGGCGATTGCGACACACGCGCTGTGGTCCTCGCGATAGCAAGTGAACACCTTATTTAATAATTGACTATTTTTATCAATAATTAAATAATAGATTTAATTAGCTGTACGTTGAGGGAGCCACCACGTGATGCCTTTCAGGCATAATCTTCTTGTTCTCCTGCCTTCGTTGCTCTGCTTCCTGGCATTGAGCGGGTGCATGCCGACGATTATCGGCAGCCCTTCTTCAGAGGGAGCTACTTCGCCGAATCCACCAACCTCTTCGCCCTCCGAGCCCCAACTGCTTTCGCTGCTGGCCGGAAACACGGGAGGCTACGGCTATACTGATGGAACGGGCGCCGCCGCGAAGTTCAGTTACTTCTTTGGGATCGCGCGAGATAGCTCCGGAAACCTTTATGTAGCCGATGACGACAACAGCGTTATCCGGAAAATCACATCTTCCGGCGAAGTTAGTACGTTCGCGGGCCAGCCCGGCATTTTTGGCTCGGCCGATGGGCAGGGAAACGCCGCGCTTTTCAACGGCCCCCGAGCCATAACCATCGATAGCTCCGGCAATCTCTACGTCGTCGACGGTGATCACGTCACTGTCGACAGCAATCATAACCTGGTTTACCCCGGGAGCACGATCCGCAAGATCTCGCCTTCGGGATTCGTCCATACGCTCGCGGGTTCGCCGGGCGTGGTCGGCGCGGCCGATGGGCAAGGCGCGGCGGCGAGCTTTTATCTTCCGTGCGGAATCGCGGTCGATAGTTCTGGCACCCTGTACGTGGCCGATACCCGCAACAACACGATCCGGCAGATCACATCCTTCGGCAATGTCAGCACGATCGCGGGCACCGCCGGCACGACAGGGTCGACGGACGGGGCGGCATCCGGCGCCACCTTCAACAATCCGTGGGGAGTCACGGTCGATGGGTCGGGCAATCTTTACGTTGCGGATCACGGAAACGCCACTGTCCGCAAAATCTCCTCGGGCCAAGTGAGTACGATCGCGGGCACGGCCGGCATGCAAGGCTCGGCCGATGGACAAGGCACCAGCGCGACTTTTGATTTCCCCACCGGCATCGCCAGCGACGGTGCCGGTACGTTTTACATCACCGACTCCGGCACCAATATGATCCGAGTGATTTCCTCGTCGGGCATGGTGAGCACGCTGGCCGGTCAAACGGGATTGTCAGGTTATGCGGATGGGCAAGGCTCGGCTGCCAAGTTCTCGGACCCGGACGGCGTTGTATTGGATGGCTCCGGAAACCTCTACGTCGTCGACAGCTCCAACACCTGCATCCGGAAGGTGACGTCTTCGGGGAATGTGACCACGCTCGCCGGCTCGGCGAAAGTCTCGGGCTCTTCCGACGGACAAGGGAGCACCGCCGCTTTCAATGGTCCGCAGAGGATTACGGCGGATCGCTCGGGCAACCTATACGTCACCGACGAAAATAACAATACGATCCGAAAGATCACTCCTTCGGGCTACGTCAGCACGATCGCCGGAGCGGCGGGGAGCGGCGGTTCCGCGAATGGATACGGCTCGAGTGCCACGTTCAACGATCCGGTAGGGATTGTGGTGGGAAGCTCGGGCAATTTGTTCATTACCGACAACGGAAATAACCTCATCCGGGAAGCGAGCCTGGATGGCTCGGTCACGACGCTGACTGGGAACGGCGTTTACGGGGATGCCGACGGCGGGGCGGGGACCCAGGCATTTTTCAACGGTCCCACGGGAATCGCGATGGATTCCAACGGAAACACGTTCGTTGTCGATTCCTTTAGCGGCGTGGTCCGGAAGATTTCCAGCGCCGGCCAGGTCACGACCATCGCCGGCACCCCGAACGTCACGGGGTACGCGGACGGCACGGGCGCGGCGGCGAGATTCGAATTTCCCCACGGGATCGTGGTCGATTCCAACGGCAATCTCTTCGTCGCCGATACGTATAATTTCGCGATCCGCAAGATCACGCCCTCGGGAGTCGTGACGACGTTCGCCGGCACCGCGCAGATCCCCGGCACCTCGAACGGCACGGGCACTTCGGCGAGCTTCGGAGGCATGTACGGTCTGGCCATCGACCCCTCCGATAATCTCTACGTCACGGACATGATGAACGGGCTGGTGCGCAAAGTGACCCCCTCGGCGGTGGTGAGCACTTATCCGGCCAGCTTCAATAATCCTTACGCGATCGGCGTGGATTCAGCCGGGAACATCTACGTGCAGACGCACGATTGCCTGATCCAAAAAGGGACGCCGGGCGGGACGGTCACGACCCTGGCCGGAAGCTCCGGCAACTGCACCAGCGCCGACGGCGCAGGCGCGGGCGCCGGATTCGGAACCCCGCAAGGAACTTCGCTCGCAATCGATGCCTCAGGAAACGTTTACGTCCCCGACCAAAACGCCGTCCGGAAGGTCACCCCGGCTGGCGTGGTGACGACGATCGCGGGGTCGTTGACGAATAGTGGTTTTCAGAACGGACCTGGCGCGTCCGCTTTGCTTTCCGGCACCTCGGGAGTCACGAGCGATTCCAGCGGCAATCTCTATGTGACCGATACGAATAACGGCGATATCCGCGAAATCACGGCGGACGATGTCGTCTCCCAGTTCGCCGGCGGCCACCATAGCGGCACGTCGGATGGTATGGCATTGACGGCAGGCTTCGCGGCTCCCTACGGGATCGCCGCGGACAGTGCTGGTAACCTATATGTCAGCGACGTCGGCTCAAACACGATCCGCAAAATCACGGCAACGGGTTACACGACGACATTTGCCGGCTCCGGTTCCAGCGGCAGCGCGGACGGTTTGGGCACGAGCGCTTCGTTCGGCACTCCGGCGGACCTGACGGTCGATCTTGCCGGCAACGTTTTCGTAGTCGATAGCGGCAACTATACAATCCGAAAGATCACGCCCGAAGGAATGGTCTCGACTTTAGCCGGAACCGCCGGGGTCAGCGGCAGCCAAGACGGTCCCGGATCGACCGCCACGTTTATCGATCCGACGGCGATCGCGATTGACCTCTCCACCGGCACGCTCTTCGTCGGCGACGGCAATGTGGTCCGCAAGATCACCCCGGAGGGCTTCGTGACCACGGTGGTGGGAACACCGAACCAACCAGGAACGGTACTAGGGACGTTGCCCGGCGGCTTGCGGAGCGTCGACGGACTCGTTTACGTGAACGGCCTTCTTTACATCCTTTCCGACAATGCGGTGCTCGTGGCGAGCGGGCTGTGATTCGTTGTTAATTTTTCTAACAAGCATTCTAATTTTAACTGACTCGAGTCGCCCCGCGGAGTTTGAGAGAATGAAAGCTACGAAACGCGTGGCTTATGGATGCTCGAAAACTGAAATTGGGATGGCGTTGGCTTACCGTGTTGGTTTTGCTGGGTCCGGCGAGTTCCGCCGCCCTCGAGCCACCCGACTTGAGCAAACTTTCGCTCGAGCAGGCCGAACAAGAAGGGCTGAACAATTCGCCCGAGATCCAGGCTTCGCGCTCGGAAGTCCGTCAAAGCGGCTGGAATAAGCTTGGCGCTTTCTCCGAATTCCTTCCCAAACTCGAGCTATTCGCCGGCCACACGCTTTCCTATAAGTTCGAGGCCGAGGACGTGTCCGAGGATCTATCCGCCGGCAAGGCGCTTCTGCGCTTCAATCTGACCGAAGCCGGTCTTCGGGTAAAGGTTCCGCTCTTCGACGGTTTCCGGGATCTGCATCACTACCGGGCCGAGCTTCATCTGCACGAGAAAGCCGCGCTCTCGGAGAGCTGGGAATCTTTCAAGCTGACCCAGGAGATCCGCGACCGGTTCAGCCAGGCCCTGGCCGATCAGCTGCTCGAGGCGGTCGCGGAACAGGACGTTAAGACGCTCGAGGACCACCAGCGCCAGGTCCGCAACCTGATCCAGGGAGGCGCGGCCACGCAATTCGACATTCTGCGTATCGATGCGCAGCTCGAGGACGCCCGCTCGAACTTGATGCAGAGCCAGGACAATGTTCGCCTCTCCCGCCAGCGCCTGGCGCAGGCACTGGGCTATAACGACGACCGGCGCCCGCTCGACGGCGCGCTTCCGGTCCCGGCAAAGAGCGTTCTCGTGGGCCTTCCGGAAAACCCCGAGGCGGGCGACGGACGCGCCGATATCGAGGCGCTGCGCGAGTCCGTCGACGCGCAGGACGAGCTTCGCTCCGCGACGCTCTCGGAATGGCTGCCGTCGATTTCGCTGATCGGCGAAGCGGCGGAGTACAATAATACGAGCACCTCGCTCAGCGCGCCCGGCGAGTTCAACCAGAGCTATCAAACGGCATTTCTTCTGACGTGGAACCTCTTCGACGGAATGAAATCCGTGGCCAACCGTGGAAGCTCCGAGGAACAAACGCTTCAATCCGAGAAGAAGCTCGATCGGGCGCTCTTGACGAAAAACTACGACTTGAACCAATGGAAACGCCGCTACCGATACAATGCCGATTTCTTTCAGGCCCGGATCGTGAATCTCAAACGCGCCGAGGAAAACCTGCGTATCGCCACGACCGGCCTCGAGAACGGGACCCAAACCAGCACCGATGTCCTGGATGCCGAGCAGGATCTTTTCCGCTCGCGGGCCGGCGTGATTGCTGCCCAGCTCAGCGCCGAACAGGCGCTGATTCGCCTTGAACTTGCTTTAGGAAAACGCATCCGATGACGACCGGACTGGATTGGAAAAAGCTGAGACTCGCCGCTTTTGTTCTCGCCGGGACACTGGCCGGCGCCTGGTACGCCTACGATGAGTGGCTCTACGTGAGCACGGACGACGCGGCCGTGCAGGCGCGCTTCACCTATTTGTCGTCCCGCGTGCCGGGCCTGGTCACGAAGATGAACGTCGATGACGACGAGAAGGTCAAAGCCGGACAAATCCTCATCGAGATCGAGCCACGGGATTACGAGAACTCCATCCACGTCCAAGAAGCGGAGCGCGACGCGCTCACCGCCAAACTGCGCGACGCCGAAAAGAAATACCACCAATTCGATGCGCTTTATCGAAGCGGCGCGATCAACCAGCAGCAATTCGACACGGCCGAAGCGACCTTCCACGAACTTCGGAACAAAGTCATGGCGGCGCATTCGCAGGTCGCGCAAGGCCAGTTGGATCTTGAATACACGGGAGTCAAGGCGCCAACTGACGGCACCGTCGGCAAACGGAACGTGGAAGTCGGCATGTTCGCGGGCGCCGGCCAGCCGCTCATCGGATTCGTACAGAGAGAGCGCTGGATTGTCGCCAACCTAAAAGAAACCCAGCTCGGCCGGGTCCGACTCGGCGATCCCGTGACTG
Organism: Oligoflexia bacterium; assembly: GCA_031292385.1. Classification (GTDB taxonomy): domain Bacteria; phylum Bdellovibrionota; class UBA1018; order UBA1018; family UBA1018; genus JARLHE01. The sequence goes on along the minus strand of JARLHE010000015.1, from coordinate 10,917 downwards.
TCGCCGTCGACTCTATCGACGGCCGAAAGTTCAACGGGGTCGTCGAAAGCATCGCGACCAGCACGGGAGCCACCTTCACCTTGCTTCCGCCCGATAACGCCACGGGGAATTTCATCAAGATCGTCCAGCGCGTTCCCGTGAAGATCAAGCTGCTTCAGCTGAGCGAAAACGATATCGACCGGTTGCAAGTGGGCTTATCGGCTTATGTTAAAATCAATACGCGTTAGGTCCTACTCCCTGATCGCATCCCTCGTTCTGGCGACCTGCATGGACTCCATCAATATGCAGGTCACATCGGTGGATCTGCCCGAAATGGCGGGCCGGCTGCACGCGACGCCCGACGAGCGCGCCTGGATCAATATCGCCTATTTGGCGAGCCGGTCGATCGGGTTGATGGTTGCCCCAACGCTTTCCGAAATCCTGGGGCGCAAGCGCATTCTCGCGTGCGCGATCATCACGGTCACGATCGCCTCCGTTTTATGCACCTTGCAGGACGAAATCGGCTGGCTTTGCTTTTGGCGCGCGGTCCAGGGCCTGGGCGGCGCGCCGCTTTTCGTGACGGGGCTTCAGGTGCTTTTCCTGAAGCTGCCGCTGCAACGGCAAGGGATCACGCAGGCCTTCTTCGCACTCGCGAATATGCTGGGAACGACGGTTTTTCCGTTTTTCCTGGGTTGGATTTCGGACCGATCTTCGTGGCACTGGGTCTTCCTCCAGAACGTCCCGATCGGGGCCCTCTCGCTCTATCTTTTACGCGCATCATTGCGGCGGGACACACCCACGCGATCGCTCGCGAAGTTCGACCAAAAAGGAGTCGTGTTGCTGGGCCTTGCCGCGTTTACCCTGCAATTCGCCCTGACCCAAGGCACGCGCTACAACTGGGGCGATGAACCGTTGATCACCGCCTGCCTGATCGTGGGAGGACTGGCGACGCTTGCGTTCGCGCTCTGGCAGCGCTCGCTGCGAAACCGCAACCGACTTTTCGATTTTCGCGTGCTGCTCGTGCCCGAATACGTTTACGGGCTTTCAATCAGCCTGTTGGCGGGCTATGCGACGAGCGGCAGCGGTTTTCTTTTTCCGAACTTCGTGCGCTCAGTATTCCAATACAACTCGGCCGATACCGGGCTCGCCCTTTTGCCCAGCGGCATCGCAGCGGTAATCGGGCTCTTCATCGGAGGCTACGGAGTCCAATCCAAGCGCTTCAGCCCGTCGATCGTTTTATGGACCGGGATCTCTTTCTTATTATCGTCCATGCTTTTGTTATCGGTGATTACCTATCAGGTTGCCCTCGGGGATTTGATGATCCCGCTCGTCCTGCGCGGCGGAGGCCTGGGCCTACTTGCCGCTCCGAGCTTGATCGTCGCGTTCTCACGGCTGAACTCGCGGCACGTCGCGCACGGGGCGGGATTGTTCAATCTCGCCCGCCAGCTGGGCGGCTCGCTGGCGACGGCTTCCCTCAGCTGGCGGCTCGCATACGGAACCGAATATTACCGCAATATCATGGCGTCGCGGATGTCATTCGGATCGCCAGTCGCCATCAGCCGTATCGCTGAAACCATCCACAATCTCACCAGCCACGGAATCCGCTTAGGCCAAGCAGCCAAAACGGCGATCGCGGTGAGTAATCTCGCGTTCAAAGGGCAAATTGACGTGCTTTCGTACAACGATTGTTTCCAGGAAGTCGCGCTCGTTTATGGAGTCGGCGTTACGTCAATGATCGCGCTGAGAAAGTACATGAACTATCACTCCGATTTGCGCCGCTCCACGCTTTCGGGCCGCCTCGAAAGTCGCTTGGCGTCGCGCGAGCTCGCCACCGGCGCATCCGAGAGCGGAAAAATATGATTTTGACATGGCTTGTTTATTCGCCCGACAGAGCCTAAAGTCGCTTACCGTGCGCAACAGTTACGGTCATTTGCCCTCCACCCAAGCGCTGCGTTCTTTCGAGGCGGCTGCGAGGCTCAAAAGCTTTTCACTTGCCGCCAAGGAGCTTTTGCTTACCCACGGCGCGATCAGCCAACAGATCAAGGCGCTGGAATCGCTGACCGGAGGCGAGCTATTCTACCGGGAAGGCAACGAAATGCTGCTGACGAAGCTTGGAAAGAAGCTTGCGCCCCAAATCCGCCGCTCGCTCGACCAACTGCTGATCACGTTTCCCAACGCCCAGGCGGACTCCGATAATCACCGATTGGTGCTCGAGGTCGCGACCGCGATCGCCGAGAACTGGCTGATTCCGCGCCTCCCCAGCTTCCGGAAGCAGCATCCAGAAGTGATTCTCACGATCAAGACCATCCCCGATCTCAGCGAAGGCCATGCCGAAGATGCCGATGTCAGCTTTCGTTACGGCGACGGCAAATGGAAAGGCGTCCACGCCCTGAAGCTCATGGAAGAAGAGGCATTCGCGGTTTGCAGTCCCGATTTCCTCGCCGCGCATCCCGAAATTACGCTTCAGGACATCAAGTCGTACCATTTTCTCAACCACGCGGTGCCCTGGAAAGCCTGGTTCAAAAAGGCGGGACTCCCGTCAAAACCGCCGCAGAAAAGCTCGCACTTCAACGACTACACGAACGCGATCCAGGCCGCCGTTTTGGGCCAAGGGATCGCGCTCGGTCGCTCGCTGCTGGTGAGCGATCATCTCAAGCACAAGCGATTGATTCGATTGTTCGACGTCACCGTGCCCGGCGCTTACCGCTACTATCTCTTGTATCCGAAAAAAAATCCGAAAACCGCGATGGTCGCAGCATTCAAGCAGTGGATCATCGCGGAACTGGATCGAAGCAAAACTCAAAAACCATAATAACCGCGGTTATTGGACTCAAGGGCTGACATATCAGGCGACGAAAGACTGCTCGGATAAAGAATCATCTCCCCGATCGAGCCGTCGAACCAGATCCCTCCCTGGGTGGGCGATCTTCCCATCACGAAAGTCGTGCTCTGCACGTTGGCGGTCGTATAAATTGAATTTAATTGTAGATGCGTGAAAGCGGACACACCCGCCCGAAGCACGTCTTAAGACGCGAGAATCGCCGCTATTTTATCGAAGAGCTCGCGGGCATTTTCCTCATGCCCGTTTCCGTTATAGATGAAGGCGAAGGCCTGGACGCGGCCATCCGGATGGCCGACATAGCCTGCGAGCCCCACGGCCCCGTTGAGAAGCCCCGTTTTGGCCCGCACCCATCGTTCGGCCGGGGAATTTCTCATACGCTTTTTCAAGGTTCCGTCGATGCCCGCGATCGGCAGGGCGACAAGAAACTCGGGAAAAGTCGAGAAATCAGAGCGCATGCTCTTCAGGAAGTTGCCGATTTGCTCGGGTGTAAGTCGATTATCGCGGTTAAATCCCGAAGGGCTCTCAAAGGCGTAACTTTGCTTCGAAAACGCCGGATGTGCCGCAAGATACTTCCTGATTTGTCCCATCCCCGCGGCAAGCGTGGCGGGCTTCGAACCTTTTTCGGCCGCGAGATCTTTCACCAGCATCTCGGCGATATAATTATTCGAATACTTGGCCATGTCCGCGAAGATCGAAGACAGCGACTTGCTATCGATCGACGCCAAAACGTTCGCGTTCTCCGGCGCCTTGGCCGCCCGCACCCCTCCGGCGACCCCGATGCCCCTCTGGCGAAGGAACTCAAGGAGGCTATAGCCCGACCAGAAATCCGGCTTTGAGATGCTTTTGTAAACCACCGCCTCTTCGTGCTCGCGCCCGATCGTTCCGCTCACGACGATGATATCGCCACTGAAATCCTTCTCTTCGCGGCGCTCGACGACGATGTTCTTTCCGCTTCCCGATACGGTACGCGCTTCGTTGCGGACGCGGATATAGGAGTTGACTGGATCCGCGACGACCCCGGCCGGTTCTCCCGGCTTGCGCCCCGGGCGAACAAAGACATTCACCGAGTTCCAATTGAACGACATCGCGCCGACCGGCGCATCATAGGCTCGGTCGACCCGGGTGCTTTCGCGCTCTTCTCCGAAACGGACGGCATCGAAAAGGCTGTCGTCCACCACTAAATCACCGGCGATCTGCGTGATTCCCTGACGGGTGAAATTATCCACCAGGACCCACATGTTCTCGGACGTGAAGGAAGGATCGCCGCCGCCCCGCAGATAGAGCGAGCCTTTCAGGATACCGTTGTCGACCGCGCCGTCCGAGAGCAACTCGGTCTGGAACTTGCGATCGGGCGGAAGGAGATGAATCACCGCCCCCAGAGTGATCAATTTGCTCAGAGAGGCCGGCACAAATGGCTTTTCCGCGTTTTTGGCATAAAGCCCCTCGACCCAAATGCCAAGATCGTTACCGCTGATTCCGCTGCTGCGTATGGCTTGGCTGATTTTGTCCTCGGGCGACGCCGCTAAGGATTGAGTACAAAGAATCAGGATGCCAAGAGCCCAAACGCCGCAACTTTTCATATTTTCCCAGCTTATGCCGTTCAGTGTTCCGACTCAAGAAGACTCCGCTTTCTCGCACAACCGAGGGCTGGTATCGTGCCCTCATGACTCACCTCAAGCTTTTCATCTCGACCTTCAGCCTGATCTTTCTGGCGGAGCTGCCTGACAAAACGGCGTTCGCGACCGTCCTGCTCGCGACACGCAAAAACCCCTTGGCGGTTTTTCTCGGCGCCTCGGCGGCTTTTGTCGTTCAGAGTTTGGTGGCCGTTTGCTTTGGCAGCGTCTTGGGGCTTCTTCCGCACTCGCTTGTGAAATACACCGCGGCGGGAATGTTTTTCGTCTTCGCGTGGCTGATGTGGCGCCGGGAAGACGAACCCGAAGACAATCAATCCCAGAAAGGCGGCCGCTCCGACTTTCTGAAAGTGGTCTGGAGTTCGTTTCTCGTCATTTTCATCGCCGAATGGGGAGACCTCACTCAGCTCGCAACCGCGGCTCTTTCCGCCCAATACAAGGAACCGCTGACGATCTTCGCGGCCGCCACGCTCTCACTTTGGATCGTAACCGCGCTTGCGACGCTGCTCGGCAGCCGGGCAAAAGAGCTGATTCATCCAAGACCGCTCAAGCAAATCGCGACGGCGGCCTTCGTGATCGTGGGCCTCATCTTTTTGCTCGGTCCCGTCTGATCAATCGGCCGATAGAGCATCGAGTTCTTCGGTGAGCCTTGCCATCAACTTTTCCTCGTCATCCTGATAGCCAACGGGCTCGATCACGGCGCAGCTCAGCTTCTCTTGCTTGAGAAGGTTCGCCAATCCGGCCGCATGCATTCCCCCGAAGACCACCGCAACGTCCTTTTCATGGGATGCCCTGATCGCATCGAAGAGCCTTTTGTTGCGCCGATCGATTGCGCTCCTGACTCGCTCAATGGCTTTCCGAAGCTCGGCCTTCGTCCGCGAGATCGCCTCGCTCACCGTCGTATTCCGCTGCATCTTATAAGCCTCGATAGCCCCGTCGAGGTAAATCTTCACTCGTTCGGGATCGTCTTTGTACTGGCTCAGGCGAGTCATGAAGCCGATCGCGCCGCGCGCGTCGGAAAAAGCCAAATTGTTCTCCCGGACCAGCGCTTCGTCATCGCCGCATTTCACATGAAGCGAGCCCCCGTATTTGGCCTCGAGCTTGAGCGGCACACTGGTCAAGATCCCTGGATACGACTCCTTATCGGATACTTTTTTGAGATCCGCGATTTTCCAGCCGTTGAAGCTGACCCCTGAGTCGCTCTTAAGTTCACCGGAGCAGCCTTCGGCATAGATCTCTTTCAGGCTTTGTTCCCTGATCCATCGATCGAGCTGCCGGTAAATCGCGGTTTGGTTTTTCTCCTGAGGCGGAGCCGGGACCGGCGAAGCGTCTTTCGTATTAATCGAAGGGCTCAGATGCCATTGCTTGAAAATCCACACTCGCGGCCCCGTCCCTGACGCCGGACAGGTTGCGACAATCTTTCCGTATCGAGGATCGATCCGCGGCTCCGCGTGGACAGAAAAGGACGGGAGAGAAATTGCAAGCGTCGCGGCAAGCACGATTTTAGATTGAAGCGGCATCATACAAAACATGTTAAAAGGATTTCGATGAAGAAGATACTGGTCGTTGGTGGCGGTGCAGTGGGTCAGGTCTACGGCTGGATGCTGCGAAGGGCCGGCGCCGAAATATACTTTTATCTCAAGCCCGAGCACAAAGAGGAGGCACGGAGAGGATTCAACCTTTCTTGGCTCAGCCGTTATTCGAAGCCGAGACCTATCCATTTCATCAAATTCAGAACCATCACCAGCCCGGAGGAGGTGGCCAGCCACCAATGGGACCAGATCTATCTCACCATTTCTTCCGTGGCATTGCGTGCTCCGTGGCTGGAGACTTTCGCCGCGGCGGCGACGAAAACGCCGATCATCGTATCGCTCCAACCGGGGATTCACGACGCGGAGTACTTGCTGCGGTATTTTTCGGAGTCGCAGCTGGTCTTCAGCATGGTGCCGTTCATGGCTTTCGCATCACCGGCCGGAAACGCCTTTTACTTTCCGCCCGTCGCGGTGGCGCCGGTCAGCGGCCCTGCCTCGCTTGCCAAAGAGGTCGTATCGATTCTTAAATCAGGAGGTTTTCCCGCCAAATACGACAAACTCGCGACAACCAAAAGAATCGCGTTCGTGAATGCGGCGCTTATTGTCTTCGTGACCGCGCTTGAAAATTCGGATTGGTCCCTGAAAAAGCTGGGCCAGCGCGAAAGCTTGGAAAAGCTCGCGCTGGCGATCCGGCAAATCTCGCGATGCATCGGACGCGAATTCCAGCTACCGATACCCTGGTCAATGCGCATGGTCTCGCCCTGGAGCCTCAAATTTCTCACGATTCTCGCGCCGCGATTGGTTCCGTTCGATCTCGAAGCTTATTTGAAAGCTCATTTCACAAAAGTGGGCGATCAGACTCGGCTCATGATGGAGGATTATATCCGCCTCGGCCGAGACCTGGCGCTTCCCACCGATTGCTTGCCGCCCGTTCGGCCTTCGGGCAAACTCACAGGATGACCGTCCGGACCATAAGTCAACCGTTGACACGACGATTGGAGTATCTGGATTCGGTCCGCGGTCTGGCCGCGCTTTCCGTGCTGTTTTCTCATTACAATCTGAGCTTCGGTTTGCCGAAAAGCGTCGAAAAGCTCATGACGAACACCCCGCTTCATATTTGGTGGGACGGATTCGCCGCCGTATCCCTGTTTTTCGTTCTCAGCGGATTCGTGCTCTCCATTCGATTTTTCGGAGAGGGAAAGATCCGTCTTGCCGAATTCAATTACCGCAAATACACGATCGCGCGTTTTTTCAGGATCTGGCTGCCTTATTTCTTCGTCTTTGTTTCAAGCCTTTTGATCTGGCTCGCGTTCAAACGAAGCTGGACGACGCTGCCTCCGCAATCGGAATGGTTTCACGATCTCTGGAACGATTTCGGCACCCCGTTGAATCTCTTTCAGGAGTCGGCCCTTGTGCTGCGCGGCGGGCACGCTGTCGTTCCCCAGGCATGGACACTCACCGTCGAGCTTATTGTTTCGTTATTCGTTCCACTGGGAGCCCGGATCGCGTCGATTCACGCGATATGGATATTCATTCCGGAGATTCTGGTGATGTATTTTCTCAAAAACCCGCTTTTTTTGATTCATTTCGCGCTGGGCATTCTTCTCGCGAAAATCTATTGCCAGCGGAAGCAATGGCTGAGGGAAAATATTTCCCGCGGATTTTGGCCGATTCTCGGGGTCGGCTTGCTGCTTTATACCTTCAGATTTTCCGTCGCGCCGTACTTCCCGAGCCTTGTCCCGAAAAATCGCATTTGGTATTTTACGGGAATCGGCTCCTTCGTGATCCTGGCCTGCATCGTTTCCAATGATCGGATTCAGAATATATTGAATCACGACACGCTCAGGTTTTTAGGGCGGATTTCTTACAGTCTCTACCTCTGCCACTTCGCGGTCATTATCGCCTTCGCGCCGGCGTTTATTTCATTCATGAATTCGGCGGGAATCCGGAATGCGAATCTTGCCTGGCTTTTAGGGCTCGTCGCGACATTAGCGGTTACGCTGGCGGCATCCACGATCGTTGAGAGATGGATCGAGAAGCCGAGCATTCAATTAGGCAAGTGGCTGGCGCGCCCTTAAATGCCCAGATTGGCGAAGGTCAAAGCCGAATTGATCGAACTCTGCGACTGAGGAACTCCAGTCACCGTGCTGGCGGAAGGCGAGCTCAATCCCTGCGTCAGGTAAGGATCGTTCTCAAAGCCGAGCAAGGCCGCGACGTTCGCCGAAATCGTCGCGCCATTCGACGCGGTCCCGTAAGTGGTCGAACTGCTCAAGGCCGTGACCGCGCCGCTGGCGGTCGTATTATTCGCGGAATTTTGACTCGTATTCATGGTCGACGTGGTCGTCGCGGTCGACGTCGTCAACCCGTGACCAAGTTCGGACGACCCAAGAGGCAACGAGCTGCACTCGACCGGACCGCAAAGATTAGGAAGAACGGTTTGCGACTGAGCGGCGGCGACGGAGCCAATGAGCGGAAACGCGGCGGCAAGAAGCAGACAGCTGGCTTTGTTTTTCCTTTTCCTCATCTACGCTTTCGCGTTGGAAATTTTGGACCAATCGATAGGCTTTTGGCCGATTTTCTTCTCCAAGAGCTCGTTCACCTTCGAGAAAGGACGGCTTCCGAAAAAGCCGCGTGAAGCGGAAAGCGGCGAAGGGTGTGCCGATTCCAGAACGAAATGCCACGGATTCGTGATCAGGGCCTTTTTCTTTTGGGCGGCAGCGCCCCAAAGCACGAAGACCACCGGCTCCATCCGCTGGTTGATCTCGCTGATCACTCGATCAGTGAAATGCTCCCAGCCGGCCTCCCGATGAGAAAACGCCTCGGAGGAGCGAACGGTCAGTACCGCGTTTAAAAGAAGCACTCCCTGTTCGGCCCAGCCGGTCAGATCCGATTGACCCTTCGGAACCTCGATCCCCAGGTCGGATTTCAGTTCCTTAAAGATGTTCAACAAACTTGGCGGCTTGGGAAAAAGGTCGTTCGGCACGGCGAAACTCAGGCCTATCGCCTGGTCTTCGCCATGGTAGGGATCCTGACCTAAAATCACGACCCTCACCCGGTCATAATCGACCATCTGCAAGGCCCGCAAAACCCACTCCCGCTTGGGATGCACCGGCTTATGCGAATTGTATTCCTGGACGAGAAACCGCGTAAGCGACTTGAAATACTTCTTGGCGACCTCGGTTTGTAGGCGCTCCCTCCATAACGGAGGAAGCTCCTCAGCGAAAGCCCAATCCTTTTTTCGATCCATGACGGCCGATACTATCTCAGGCCGCCTTCGGTTTCAATTACGCGGCGATAGCCTTGGCCTGGGAACTCGAGATCTTTTCAAGCGCTTCACCCGCTAACGCCTCGTTGCCGCCTTTGCACGCCAAGTCGCCCAAAGAGACAACTCCGACGAACCGCTTGCTCCGGTTCAGAACCGCCAGCCGCCGGATCAGCTTTGTCTCCATCAAACGAGCCGCGTCCTCGATATCCTGATCATCGAAGCAATAGACGATCGGCCCGGTCATAACTTCGCTGACGGTTGTCTTGTTCGGATCTTTCCCGACAGCAATCGCGTTGATCGCAATATCACGATCCGTAACCATTCCTTTCAGCCGATCATTCTCGCCGACGGGAACAGCGCCGACATTCAGGTCTCGCATTCTCTTTGCCGCATCCTTAAGAGTGCAGCTGGGTTCAATGACGTCGACTTGAGAGGTCATAATATCTCTGATCTTCTTCATAAGCGGACTCCCGATAATTCTCGATTTCAATGCTCTAAAAACATTGTTGCAAAAACAGGGCGAGTAAGAATGACCAGCCATCAAGTTATTGACGCCGAAAACAATTACGCGCTGCATTAAGACTATTTTCAGTTATTTTTATTTTCATCGAACAACTAAAATCAATTAAGTCGAGTTTTACGCCGCATCCATCATCAACAACAATTTCTTCGTTACTATTTTATTTAGTTGTTTCAATCACTAATCCGAGTTCATCACTGTGTCGACTCGGACACAATTTTAAACCAAATTTAAATCGTTATTATATAAATTACATCTAGACTATCTTCACTCTATTAACTTTTAGTTGAATTACCGAAGTACGTAAGAAGAGAGTTGAAATGAGTAATTTAGCGAACAGGGGCGACTTAGGTCACAGCCGCGACTTAAGACCCGACAAAATGGATGGTGCGCGTGGATTCGTCCGGAATCCCGATATCGCTCGCCTTTTGATCGTATTCATAAGTTTCTTTTCGCTTGTAAGGCCAGCGCTTGTCCAAGCTTCCGCCAACAACGCTCCTCATGCGATGAATTTCTCTGGCTACCTGACGGATGCATCCGCCAACCCCTTGAACGGCACTTACAGTCTCAGGTTCTCTCTTCTCGTTTCAGGCAGCGTTGTATGGTGCGCTTCTTATAGCTCCGTGAGCGTGAGCTCAGGCGAGTACTCGGTTGTTTTGGGATCGACTGCTCAAGGCGGGCAATCCGAAACGGTTACTTCTTGCGGATCGGCAGGAGCCGGTACCCCACAATCCAATACAAACCTTCCCATCACGGATTCTCTGATCTCGATGGTCACTTCCGCAACTTCGGTTCAAGTAGCGCTTGAAGTTTATGATAGCTCGCTCGGCTACGAGCAGCTTCTTCCTTATTTCCAGATCTCTTCATCGCTTTTCGCCCTTCAATCGGAAACTGTAGGTGGCTACGACGAAACACAGTTGACGAAAATGGATAGCACGACGGGCAACATCCTTTCTCAAAACGGAACGCCGGTGATCGGTCCTACGGGAGCGTGGATCGGGCTCGGCACGATGGGCGGAGGGGGAGCTACAGGGGCGACGGGCGCTGCGGGTGCGACGGGTGTTACTGGCCCAACAGGTTCGAACGGAACGAATGGCGCGACAGGCCCCACGGGTGTCGCCGGTGTGACCGGCGCAACGGGTGCTGCT